>NZ_JBWLUZ010000004.1:0-597535 GCF_057784325.1 Mesorhizobium sp. CNPSo 4689 | reverse complement strand
TTTGTTGACCCCAAGATGGCTGACGACCTCATCGAATGCATGCGCTTGGCAGGATTGCCCGACTAGCAACTGGCTTCAATTCTGATCCGACAATCGGGATAGGCGCGCAAGGTGCAATTGCGCGATCGAGAGCAATGCGGGAAGAGCCAAGGGCGATGTCGGCTTCGAGTAGATCACGTCGATGCCCCCAAGAAGCTGAATGTCCGCTTCTGACGATTCGAGTCTTGAAGCTGCCAGTCCTTCCTCGGGGACTTTCGTACGCCTGCCGGCGCCCGAAACTCTTCACGACAGCGGACGATCCGGTTTCAACCAGCTTCTGCGGTAAGCTGTCGTTCCGAAACCAACCCACAATCGGTCATCGCACTTGTCAGAGCCGCCTTCCGTACGAGTGCCGACCTCATCGTTGGCGAATAGCTCAGTGTTAGATCTTCAAAAATCGGTAGGCGAAGCGATCGGTCTCGCCCTTGATCGAGGGATCGAACACCTTGATCGAGTGCGCATCATCATGGTTCGCGAGGATGGTGCTTTCCGCGTCCAATATGAAGCCGGCCGCCTCCACCTCCTTGCGAACGGATGCAGGCTCAATTCGATGCAGCGACTGGGCGTCGCTCGTGCCCGCTCCGACGCCGGCGGCGTGGTCTACGATGACGTAGGACCCACCAGGCTTCAGCCGATCGTAGACGGCTCGATTGAAGTCGGCCGCCGTCGCGCCCCTCGCCTGGATCAGCGCGGTGTGGAGATCGTGGTAGAACAGGTGCAGCCACAGCACATCCGCTGGCTGCGTGACCTCCGGCATCGTCACGAGGTCCGCTGAGACAGCCTCGACGTTCCCTCGGCCCGGCTCCTTCGAGAGCGTCTGGATGCGGCCGACCGGATCGTTCTTGAAGTGGGCGACTTCGGCCGGCACGAAGCTGAAGACCCGCCCCTCTGGTCCGACGATGTCGGAGAAGAGGCGCGTCCAGTCTCCGTCGCCAGGGTACACATCGATCACGGTGGAGCCCGCATCGATACGTGCGAACCGGATCAACTCGGATTGCTTGGATTGGTCGTACATCGGAATCTCCGTTAAGGTTGGTCATCGACGAGAACGCGGCCTGCGGTGGGGGGATCCACGGCTAGTTCACCGTCGACCCCGAACCGATGGCCGAAGATGGCCAGCGCTACGCAGGCCCGGACGCGTCCATCTGCGAGGCCCGGGCCAGCGCTTGCGTGTCGACGTATTCCCGGATGTTGGTCAGTCTGCCATCCCGGACCGTGATGGCGAAGATCCAGTCGTCCTCGAACGTCTTGTTCGTGGCTTGATCCTCCCCGTAGCGACGCCGACGACCAGCACCCGGTCTCCCTGCGCCACGAACTCCCGGGGTTCCGTGGACGTTTCTATCGAACTGGATGCCGTCTCAAGCAAATCCGCCAGCCCGGCGTGTCCGTGGCGTGTTCCGGCCAGCGGCCAGTCCTCGCCCGGAATGATCCACTCGACGTCTTCGGCGACCAGCGCCAGCAGAGCCTCCCTGTCGCCGCAACCGATTGCGGCGAAGAAGTCCTTCACGGTCTGGATGTTCTTCTCAATGCTCATGGGAATTTCTCCATTTCGCTTGGATCAGATCGCGCTCGATCCGATCCAGGCATCGTGGCGCTGCCGGTGGGCACCTCGTGTTTATCAGTCGAATTTGACCAGGTCCTTGAAGATCAGATGACCCCAGCTATTTCCGCGCGCCTGAACTAGCAGTCCACCTTCCGAAAGCCTGCCGAGTTTGATAGGCGAAAAACCTAGATTTTCCGCGAGCGTACCAATCTCCGCTGCGGCAGCGTCATCGTCGCTCGCCAGGAACACGACTCTCCTGCCACCATGCACGGCCGGGTCTTGGTCAAGGGTGGCAGCGATCAAATGGTTGAAGCCCTTGACCAGCCTTGCGCCAGAGAAAGCCTGCGCAACGAACTTGGAAGAAGGCTGTCCTCCCAGTTTCTCAGGGGGCACGCCGTAGGCATTGGTCACATCGATGATAGTCTTCCCCTGCCAGGTGGCAAGCGCCTTCGCGACCTCCGGGTGCGACTCGAAACGGACAGCCAAAAAGATGATGTCCGCCTTGACCGCGTCCGCCAGCTTTTTGGGAATGATCGTAGGCCCGATCGCGGCCGCATCGGCTGCAAAGCTTTCCGGGTCGCGCGTGGTTGCAACGGACACGTCGAGGCCCTTGCGGGCAAACGCCTTGGCCAGTGCTCGGCCGATATTGCCGAAGCCGATGATTGCGTAGCTCATAATGCTTCTCCGATCCTGTGTTAACGCCGGGTCAGACCTGCGCCATGCCTCCATCGACCGCCAGATCCACGCCGGTGATGTAAGAACTTTCATCTGAGGCGAGGAAGGTGACGGCAGCCGCAATTTCCTCTGGCTTTCCCCTGCGACCCATTGGGATCTGTGACGCAAACTGGGCGGCCGCTTGCTCGGCTTGCTCGGGGGTAAGGCCTGCCGTTGTCTCTAAGGCGGGGGTCTCGATTGGCCCGGGGCTCATCGCGTTCACGCGGATTTTGCGGTCTTTCAGCTCCAGTGTCCAAGCGCGCGCAAAGTTGCGCACAGCAGCCTTACTCGCGGCGTAGGTGCTAAACCCGGGAACCCCCAACACGTTCGACACTGAAGAGTTCAGGATAATCGAACCGCCGTCTTTGAAGAGAGGAAGGGCCTTCTGCACCGTAAAGAACAGACCCTTCACGTTCACATCGAAGGTCTGGTCAAAATGGGCCTCAGTAGCGACCGCGAGCGGTGCGATTGTCCCTGCGCCCGCGTTCGCGAAGAGAATGTCGATGTGACCATGTTTCTCTTTCACGACGGCATAGAGGTGGTCCAGATCTTCCAAGCGTGACACGTCGCCGACGACCGTCGTAACGTTTCTCGTAATGAAGGCTGCGGCCTCCTTCAGCTCTTTCTCTCTTCGCCCGGTGATCACGACGTGCGCACCTTCTTCCACGAAGCGCTTGGCTGTCGCTAACCCGATCCCGCTGCTTCCGCCCGTGATGACTGCGATTTTACCTTCGAGTGCTTTCATAATCTTTTGTCTTTCGCTGATTGGCTGTACGGTGAGGTTTCATCGAGATCCTCAAAATGGGTTCGCCGAAGTCAGGCGGTGAGTGCGGAATCGCGCACATCGGTGGTGCGAAAACGATCCAGCCGGACGATTGAACGCCGCGACATCGCGCCCACTACAGATCAGTGTGTTAGATATGGGTTTTGAAATGGCGGAGAGAGCGGGTTTCGAACCTGTGACCTCTGCCTTCGGAGGGGCGCACTCAACAAGATTGTATGTCGATCCGTGCAAACGTTCGGTCTAGGCCAAATCCTGTCCCCGCAACCAAATACCAAAACGGCCCGCCTCGTGCGGGCCGTTTTGGTATTCGGCTGTTGGTGCCGGTTGATTTTAGCCCTCATCAGGGGCCTGCAAGGAGGCGAAGCCGACGCCGCGGGACTGAAAAAGTCAAATCCTGTCCCCGCAACCAAGTTTCGAAAACGGCCCGCCTTGTGCGGGCCGTTTTCGTTTGTGAACATGCAAGAAGGAAACTGCGCAATCCCAAGTGGAGCAGGCGACAGTTCCCCGTACGCATGCAGACAGGAGCCGTCATGGACACCAGACGCAATTCCCCTGAAGGCCGTGACATACGCTATCATCTGCATGGCTATACCAATGCTCGCAAGCATCAGGAATCGGGCCCGCTCGTCATCGAGAAGGGCGACGGCATCTATGTCGAGGATGTGGCCGGCAATCGCTACATCGAAGCGATGGCGGGCCTGTGGAGCGTAGCCGTCGGCTTTTCGGAAAAGCGCCTGGTCGACGCCGCCACAAGGCAGATGTCGAAGCTGCCCTATTATCACGACTTCGGTTCGAAATCGCATTCGCCGCTGATCGACCTGGCTGAAAGGCTGGTCCAGATGGCGCCGGTCCCGATGAGCAAGGCGTATTTCACCAATTCGGGTTCCGAGGCCAACGACACGGCCATGAAGATGATCTGGTACCGGTCGAATGCGCTCGGCCAGCCGGCACGCAAGAAGATCATCAGCCGCAAACGCGGCTATCACGGCGTGACGATTGCCGCGGCAAGCCTGACCGGGCTGCCTAACAACCATCTGTCATTCGACCTGCCGATCGCCAACGTGCTCCACACGTCGACGCCGCATTACTGGCGCGAGGCCGCGCCGGGCGAAAGCGAAGAACAGTTCGCGAGCCGTCTTGCCGGGGATCTCGAGAAGCTGATCCTTGCGGAGGGACCGGAGACCATCGCCGCCTTCTTCGGCGAACCGATCATGGGCGCCGGCGGCGTTATCGTTCCGCCTGTCGGCTACTGGGAGAAGATCCAGTCGGTGCTGTCGAAATACGACATCCTGCTCGTGGCCGACGAGGTCATCTGCGGCTTTGGCCGGACCGGCGAGATGTTCGGCTCGCAGACCTTCGGCATCAGGCCCGACATCATGGTGCTGTCCAAGCAGATCTCGTCGTCATACCTGCCGATTTCTGCCCTGCTCATCAATGAGGGGGTGTTCGAGCCGATTGCGGACGAGAGCGAACGCATCGGCACGTTCGGGCATGGCTTCACGGGCGGCGGCCATCCCGTGGCCGCCGCCGTGGCGCTGGAGAATCTCAAGCTGATCGAGGAGCGCGACCTTGTCGGCAATGCGCGTGCGGTCGGTGCGCACCTGCAGGCCCGGTTGCGCAGGCTCGCTTCGCATCCGCTCGTCGGCGAGGTGCGCGGCGTCGGTCTGATCGCCGCCGTCGAGCTGGTCGCCGACAAGGCCGGCAAGGCGCCGTGGGGGAAGCCCGGTGCGCTCGGCGCCCAGGTCAACGGATTGCTGCAGCAGAATGGCGTCATCTCGCGCAACATGGGCGACGCGATCGCCTTCTGCCCGCCGCTGATCATCACCGAGGCCCAGGTCGATACGCTGGTCGATGCAGTCGAGCGGTCGCTCGCCGCCGCACTCCCGCAGGTCCGGGCGCAGGGCTGAACAAGTCTGCGTTGCCTCCGGGTTTCATGTGACCGACCGTCGGCGGTGCGAGGCAATGCGCCGGCTAGGGGCGCTGTCGCGCCCATTTTGGAGGGCCGCTCGCCGCATGTGGTCACGGCCGGGGCTTTCGACGGGGGTGTTCAGCTTCCTAGTGTGGCACTCGACGGTGCAATGTAAGGTTGTCATCCTTTCGGATTACATTAGTCACCTAAGATATAATTACCAAATTGTTAACCGGGATTAATGCGAGTTTTCCACAGCACCCTTAGTATGGATTTAGGTAGGTCGGGCTGGGCTACCTAAACGGAGCGTGGCGGGTGGCACCGTACGTCGAGCGTTGGATCGGCGTTTATGCCTACTCCTTGAGATTTACTCCCAGTGAACGTGCAGGGCTGATATGCCGTGGATGAGGCTTATCGGTTCACACGCACGAGAAGCTTTGCGTGGAGCGCAATGCAAAGAAAAAGAGAGGATATAGAGAAAGTAAATCGGCAACGGAGAGGAGGAGTAAGGCTATGGTGTACTCTCAAAATCCCGATTTCTCGAATGGTGCCACAGGGGGCGCAATACACAATGGACATAATGGGCATCTGGCGGATAGCAGTGGTGTCGGCAAGATTGGGCTTGAAGGCGGGAACGAAGGTCTTGTCGTAATCATCGACAAGCGAGCACTTGAGCGGGAATGCCTCGCTCGCGGCCTTGTCGAACACAATCCTAGTTTACGGGTCAGTGCCGTGGGATCGCTCGACGAATTCCACAACATCGCCGACGCGGCCGAACCATCAGCTTTCCTCGTGCTCCTGGGAGCTAAAAGAGTCACCGACCAGAGCGTTCGGGCGGAGCTCTTGCACTTCGTTTCCGAGGTCGGCGCCGTGCCCGTCATCGTGGTCGCGGATTCCGATGAGCCAGGCGAGATTCTCGCGGCGCTCGAGAGTGGTGCTCGAGGCTACATTCCGACAAGTGTGACAGTGAAGGTTGCTGCCGAGGCCACTGGTCTCGCTCGCGCCGGAGGAATCTTCGTACCCGCCAGCTGCGTGCTGGCGCTTCGGGAGATCATCCACGCGACCGCAAGCAGCGCCCGTCCACTCACCGGCATGTTCACCACGCGCGAAGCGGCTGTCGTGGAGGCGCTCAGAAAAGGCAAGGCGAACAAGATAATCGCCTATGAGCTCAACCTTTGCGAGAGTACCGTCAAGGTCCACATCCGCAACATCATGAAGAAGCTGAAGGCTACGAACCGCACGGAGGTAGCCTACAAGCTCAGAGAGATGATGCTTTGAGGCCTACTGGGCCGGCCTGCCAGACCGGCCCCAGGTGATCTGACGCTGGACATTGTCGCCTCGATTTTGGGGCGGTCATCCTTGAGGTCCGGATCGCAGACCTGATGCTCGGAGGTTCCCTCCGGGCCCTCCAACTCTTTACGCGATTCCGGACGGAAAACCGCGACGCACTTTTCCTGGAATCGCCTTAGCGCAACAGATGTGCGCTGGCGCGTGTCCCAGCGCGTCCCCGCTCGATCGTCCCGGACCTTGCCTTCACGATAAATCCGACGCTATCGCGTCCCAGCGCTTCGCCGCGATATGCGGCTTCGGCGGCCTTCAGCCCGCCTGTCAGCTTGCGGATTGCCGGCGCCGCTCCGAGCACGTCCAGCGGCAGGCCCAGTTGACCGCGGGCGGGTCGCTTCGGCGGCCACACCCTCAGGCCGAAGTAGCTGGCGGCCGAGCGGTCGATCTCGCCGCTGAACTGCACCAGCAAGGCGTGGCGCGAGGTCTCCGAAATGCGGCCCAGGCTTTTGATATCCATTGGCGGTCTGTCGGAGGGCCGCATCGCGGCAACGATCACATCCCATTTGCTGTCGGTCAGCAGCGACGGATGTGCAAAAACGCTCACTCTCGCTCCACGATCGCGCAGAGCCTGCTCGATGAATGGTGCACAGGGCGTATCGCAGACAAGAGCGAGTCTTGCGCCGGCTTGCTCGACGCCGGCCTCGTCGAGCATGATGCAGCATAGCCGTGCGAACTCAGGCAGCAGGTTAATGGCCGGATGGCCGAGGTTGGGAGCCACGACCTTGATGCCGGCGTCATCACAGCTGTCGAAGTCCACAATGCCTGGCCGAAGCTCCCATGGTTCGGCCATCAGCGAAACCACAGCATGAGGGGGCAGGAGCTCGATGAGCGATCTCGAGATCGGCCCAACCTGGAGACCGTTGACGAGGAGATCGACGTCATGCCATCCGCGGCTGTCGATGCGGTTCAGCACTTCGACGCGCTTGGAGACGTTGGTGTACTTGGCAAATGCCAAGGTGGCGTCGGCGGCCGTCGCCAGGCTCGGATGTCTTTGGAATTCGCCGGCGAGCGCTATGACACGGCCGGCATCGGCCAGCGCAGCGGCTGTCGCGGCTACCGCCTGGTATCCCGTCGCGGTCCCAACGACCACGGTGAGCCCGGAGAGATCGAGATCGAGCAAGGCTATTTGCTCGCGGACGATGGCAAGTGCTTCCGCGTGGTCGATATCGGGAACATGGCGGGCGACCGGTCTTGCGGGGAACTCAAATGATGAGGGCATGAAGCTGTCCGTCACGTTGCGCGCTCCCCATAGTCAAAATCGGCCGGTAGCGTCCTTTGACGCAGGAAGCCCTGCTTCACAGGATTTCGTCCGGGCGCGGTGCGCACGCCTTCACGCATTGCGTTCACTGACCACCTTAGCCGGCCTGCGCATTTGCAAGCACGGTCCCCCAGGTTTCCTGTCTGCGGAGGAAAGTGATGGCCTGTATCAGGATGGCACTCTCGGCCGCTTCATGACGGATCCAGTTTCAATGCGTCATTCCTGCAAGTAAGGCTAAATTTGCCCGAACCGCTACCACGGCAATCGGATGCCGGTGATACGCCGTTTGGTCGGAAGACTTAACGCCGCAATGGCTGCAACGCACGGACCTGTCCGAACGAATAGGGAGGCGCCATCGGCGCCTGGCCGGCTACCGGTATTGCGCTGGCCGCGTCCGCGCAGCGGCAACAGTCCAGGCCCAGTTTGAGACGGTCACCGTCAGTATTCGGCTGTGCGACGCGGTTCTGGCCTCTCCTGAACGTTCATCTGCGCCTCCCAGGGTGTTGCATCGGCAGACGGCTCTCTACGGCTTGGCTGCCTCCACGGGGCTGACCGCCGCATGACATCGGTTGCCTTGAAATAAGGCTAAGGGGGTAACCGGCAACCGTTAGCTGGCTACCTCCTTTGCGGCTCTTGTCGCGGATGATCCGTCGCTGTGAAGTTGGGCGTTGCAACAGCACTCAAGCTGCAGCAGCACTCAAACAGCGTTCCTGGGCGAAACCCATGACAATCAGTGCATTCGACATAAATCCCCGCAGACCCGGCCTGCACGTCGGCCGGAGCCGTCGTCCACTCGGAGGCCGACGCAAGAGGATGATGGACGTAACGGTCGCTCTGGTCGCGCTTGTCCTGGCCGCTCCGGTCATGCTGATCGTTGCCCTTCTGATATGGGTAACCGATGGCGGGCCGGCGATATTTTCCCACACCCGTGTCGGTTTCAACGGCAAGCGTTTCGCCTGCTACAAGTTCAGGACCATGGTGGCCAACTCCCAGCAGGTTCTGGCCGACTATCTGGCGAACAACCCCGAAGCCGCCAAGGAGTGGGAGCAGAACTGGAAATTCAAGAACGACCCGCGCATCACATTCCTGGGGCGCATCCTCAGGAAGTCGAGCCTGGACGAGCTGCCGCAGCTCATCAACGTGCTGCGCGGGGAAATGAGCTGTGTCGGTCCGCGCCCGGTCGTTCCTGACGAGCTGCAACGCTACGGCGCCTGTGCGGCCGAGTATTTGCAAGCCCGCCCAGGACTGACCGGCCTGTGGCAAGTGACAGGCAGAGACGCAGTAGACTATGCCAGTCGCGTCTCCATCGACAGCCGCTACATCCGAAACTGGTCGGTATGGGCCGATGTCGTCATTCTCGTACGGACGATCTTCGCCGTGATGAGATTCGACCATGCGTCTTGATTGAAGGCGCGTCGCGTCTGAACGGCTTCATGTGGGGCGCCTTGCGGATGCCACGCTCCGTCATTGCTCATGGGTCACGCCACGACGCCATATGGCGCCGAGCAAGAGGCCGAGCACATAGGCGCACTGCAGCGTGGCAACGAGGAGCAGGATCGAAAGCAGGCGCTGCCGATCAAACGGATCGTCGGTACCGCTTGCCACGGCGCTGATGACGACGGTCACGGCCGTGACAACGATAAGTGCAGGTGCGCGAAAGCGAAATCCCAGCAAAATGCCAGTCACGCCGACGGCGACAAGGCTCCAAAGCACGGCGATCTCCTATGAGCGGAAGAACCAATGTGCCGCGCAAAGTCTCCCACATTTTGCGAAGCCGTACCAACATTCAATCCGGTGCACGCCTATCGTCTGTGGTCTGCGCGCCTGGGGCTGCCCTACGCAACCCTCCTCGTGGCAATAAAGGCCTCGGGAAACCGCGCCTCCGTCCCTTGCACAAAAGGCGTAGGTCACCTTGCACCAATGTCACCCTTTCGCTCATTTCCTTGGCTGTCGGCTGAGCCTACGCTGCTTGCTGAAGATATGCGGAGTATTCACCCGCAGTGCGGCAGCATGCCTTGAATTGTTTTACTCGAGCGAATGCTGAGCCACGAACGACCCCTCTCATGGACCGCCAAAAAACGCAGGAAGTAGCGCTTTCGGTGCGACATTCCGCAGACCAACATCCCTTGCTGCAGGCATCCGTTCTGTTGCTTATCGTGTCAATCTGGTTTCCTGGCGCCACGCGGATTGCCGGAACCGATGGGTCGCTTTCCTTCCTGCTGGCTCTGTTCTGCGCTCTGGTAAGCGTCGTCTGCTATGGCGAAACGGCAAGGCGCCTTCATCAGACCGAAGCTGCCCTGGCGGCTGCCGTGCTGACGACATCTGCCTTCATCATCGTTCTTTCCCTTCTATCGATGCTCTATGCAGACAGTCCGCTCCGGACAATGCGCGCAGTTTTCGCGCAGATATTCGGATTTGCCACTATCCCGGCGGTTGCAGCGATCTCTACCAGACCAAAGGGTTTCGAGGCGGTCGACAGACTTGTGATGGCGATGATCATCATGAGCGTCGCAACATCGTGCCTTGTGACGATCGGCCTGGGCGACGCCAAGTTCGCCGACCGGGCTGAAGGATATTTCAAGCATTCGAACCAGTTGGGAATTGCGCTGTCGGCGGGGCTGCCGCTGATCGCCGCGCGGCTGGTCACTGCTCGCAGGCACCGGATTCTCCTGCTGGGCTGTCTTGCGGCGGTGCTGCTGGGCCTGGTGAAATCAGGTTCAAAGACAAATTTCGTTGTCGGCGTGGTCGGTCTCGGAATTTTCTTCGCGCTGTACAGTATCTATCTGGTGATGCGAAAGCAGAGGCCGATAACGGTTATCCTTGGCGTGGTTGCGGCTCCCGTGTTGATCCAGGTGTGTCTGGTCACATTGCAGTCCCTCAATCCACGGGCTTACAAGCTGCTGTCGGTTCAACTCTCCGGAGGTGAAGCGCATTCGATCGTATCGCGGCAGCGATTGTGGTCGATGTCCATCGATCTCGGCATGACGCATCCCTTCATCGGGGTCGGGGCAGGGCAGCCGGTGGGCGACATTGCTCCCCATAGCCACAATCTGTTCATCGATTACTTCAGAACGCTCGGGGTGCCCGGCGTCGCGCTGGTAGCGGTCATCGCCCTGCTGGTCACGGGATATCTGGTCACCGCCGTTCTTTCCACACTGTTCGGCAATGACAGGAGTGAGGACGCGACGGAAGCGAATGTGATGGTGCTCGGTTCATCGGTTTCGGTGTGGAATTACCTCGCCGCAAACCAGATGAGCGATTCCTTCGGCCCATCAACCGCGCCATTCTTCTGGCTGCCCTTGGCGCTGCTCATGGCCTATCGCGGCATGCAACGATCGCTGCAGACCGGCTCTGACGGGCATACAAAGCTCTACGCCACCACTGCGCCGCAGCTATTCGAACGCTGAGGAACAGAAGAGTGGAGGCCTTTTTCCCTGTTTCGTCGACCTTCCAAGAGTCAACTTCACCGGCTGAATCCAAATGACTTCGCATCGTGACCTGGCGGCAAGCCTCCCGCCAAGCGCTGAGGCACGCGCGCTTCTGACAGACATTCGATTTGTGGAATTCTTTGGTCTCCCCGGGATTGGAAAGACAACCGCCTCCAGCCTGCTGGCAAACAGCCTGCGACGGTGCGGTCCGCTGATAGGTGAGGTGCAAATAGCCTGGGGGACAAGAACATTCATCCGCCGGCAGATCCACAGGATCGGCATTGTCGCTCCAAGACTCATGAATCGTGAGTTTCGCTCGTTGGTTGTGCGAATTGCACGCTTTGTCTTCGAAAGCGGGCAATCATCGATCATCGACGCAGTCAAGGTCATCTGGAACTTTTCGGTTCTGGTTGCCTATGTCGAGAACGAGAGGCCAAGAAAAAATACCATCATCATCATGGATCAGGGACTGCTGCAGGGGTTCTGGTCCATCTTGCTGAAGAGCAAGCATCGGGCAACATCCGAGAAATGGCTCGATATCCTGTCCGCCATTGGCGTGCATGACATGGTTTTTGTCCATCTGCGCGGCGAGGCCGGCGTTGCACGCGATCGGCTCCTGACGAGGGGCGACCGGACTTCGCGGATGCAGAGGACGTCTCCCGATCGCGACCTCGATCTCTGGTCGTCGGCCGACCGTGCCTGCCGCGAGATGGCGGCCGTTCTCGAGACGGGAATGCGGACGGAAGATCACGTATTGGCGGCAGTCGACGTGGACAGGTTGGCCTCGCCCGAAGACGTGGCAGAAAGGGCACTTGAGGTCGTGCTTTTGGCCTGCCTCGACAGGCATCGGCTATGCGGTTCGGCTGGCCAATGAGCAGGAGGATGGACCGCCGTTCGTTCATGAGCCTTGCCGGCATGTCGCCCGTATTGGCCCTGTTGCCGCGGTCGTCCAAGGCAGAAGGTGGGCAGGCGCCTCTCCAGTCGGGTGGCAGCGGTACGCAGGTCGTGCTGAGAGGTGAGTACGGCTACGAACAACAGTCAGTTCGGGACCTACAGGCCGGAGCAACAGTCGACGCGCGGAATGCGTCCTTCACAGTCGCCAACAGCAGAAACAGCGACCCAAGTGCTATCATGGGCTGCGATGCGGGGGCGCTGCCGGTCAATCGCTATCCATTTGTCATCCGCAACTGCCCCGACGTCCACTTTGTTGGCGGGCGCTTCAACGGCGAGGTGCCGCTCACGTCGGACTGGCAGGACACCTACTGCAACAGCGCGGCCCTACTTGTCAGGGACGGAAGCACCAATGCGACGATAGAAGGCGTCCGTGCACGCCGCTGCTGGGATGGCATTCGCTTCGCCGAGCGGGCCGACGGTTTTCTGCTCAAAGGATGCTGGCTCAGCGAAATCAGGGATGATGCGGTCGAAAACGACCATCTCTCCAGTGGCACCATCGACGATTGCCTGTTCGACGGTTGCTTCTCGGGGATCAGTCTGGATCCCGCATCGAACGAACGCGACGGGACACAGGAGATCGTGCGGATCGACGGGACACTGATCCGCATGCACGCCTATCTGGCCAAGGGCGACATCACACATCAGGCACCGGTCAAGGCTTCCGACATGTCGCCCAGCCTGAGGATCGCTGGATCGGTTTTTGCGCTGGCTTCGGCAAACATGCGGGGATTTCGCCGCCTGGAACGCACCTGGAAAAAGACCATCGAAAGCCGCGACAATTTGTTGTTGTGGCTGCCCGACGAGCCAATCCCGTCCGCGCTGCCGCTGCCGCCGTCCGGTTTCAGAGTGCTGACGGGCAGCGACGCCCGCGCACACTGGGACAAGGCTCATCTCCAGTGGATCACGGCGCATCAGGACGTGGCCCGGTTTTCCGACGAAGTGCTGTGAGACCGTGCGCACCGTCGGCAGAACCGCGTGCCTGGTCCGGGCCGGTTCACCGTTTCATCAAGTGCATCGCGCAACAGTGAAGACAAAGGTGGGGAGCCATGAAAGCCAGGGAAGTCGAGCTTCTGTGCACGCTGGGTCCGGCGTCGCTCAATGACAAGGTCATCCATTGGTTGGACCGGGTCGGCACTTCGCTTTTGCGCGTCAATTTATCACACACGAAGATTGAGGACCTCGAGCGGATCATCACCTTCATCCAGAAGCGGACGCGCATTCCGATCTGTCTCGATACCGAAGGCGCGCAGGTTCGCACCGGTCCGCTGGTCGAAGGCAAGGTCATGGTGCATGAGAACCGGTTCCTGACCGCCCGTGCGCGGCCGGTGGCGGGCGACCAGTTCAGCATCAGCTTCTACCCGGCATACATCGTCAACAAACTTCAAGTCGGCGATTTCATCAGCATCGATTTCAACGCTGTCCTGACCCAGGTCGTGGAGAAGGACAACGAGGCAGTGATCCTGAGGGTCCTGAACGGTGGGGAGCTCGGTCAGAACAAGGCAGTAACGGTGCAGCGCACGCTCGATATGCCGCCCCTGACCGAAAAGGATGTGGCCGCCATCGCGATCGGCCGCCGGATGGGGATACGCCATTTCGCGCTTTCCTTTGCGCATCGCGCTTCGGACGTCGATGGGATCCGGGCCAAGGCCGGGCCCGGCGCGATCATCATCTCCAAGATCGAATGCCTGAGTGGCTTACGCAATCTCGCAGCCATAGCCGAGAAGTCAGACGCAATCCTGATTGACCGCGGCGACCTGTCCCGGGAAGTCCCGATCGAGCAGATCCCCGCAGTTCAGAAGATGATCATCCGAAATGCGAAGGCGCATGGCGCGAAGGTCTATGTCGCAACGAACCTGCTGGAGTCGATGACGAGCGCGCCAACGCCGACCCGCGCCGAGGTCAACGACGTCTACAATACATTGGCGGACGGCGCCGACGGCCTCGTCCTGGCGGCGGAAACAGCCATCGGTCAATATCCGGTAGCCTGTGCCAGGATGGTCGTCAAAGTCGCCGAGCAATTCCGGCGGAATATGGCCGGCGGCGCCCACGCCATCCGAGTGCGTCCGTCATCGCTGCACGCCGGTGTCGAGCCTCATGGCGGGCGCCTGGTCATTCGGACGCTGGGACCGGCGGAAGATCTGGAAATCAATGACTTGCCGACGGTCACGGTCGCAGATGAGGACTTGACCGACGTCGAGCAGATCGCCCGCGGCACCTTCTCGCCGCTGTGTGGCTTCATGGACAAAGGGTGCCTGGAAAGCGTACTTGAACACAACCGGCTTCCCTCGGGATTGGCCTGGACGATGCCGGTTGTGCTGGCTGTTCCCAAAGAAACCGCAAGCCGATTTTCGAATGGTGACCGCGTTCTGCTTTGCAGCAAAAGCGGATTGTCGCACTCCGTTCTCGACATCTCCGAAACCTACGAGTTCGATCCGGAGCTGCTCGCGCGCAAATGGTTCGGCACGGACTCGCGCGAGCATCCAGGTGTCGCCCGCGTGCTTGCGCGCGGCGGACATTTCCTCGCCGGCGGCATCACCCTCATCCAGCCGCTGCCTTCGCCGTACCGGCGCTACGACCTGACGCCGGCCCAGCTGCGCACGGTCTTTGCGCACAAGGGCTGGACCCGGGTGGTGGCCTTCCACAGCCGCAACCTGGTCCATCGTGTCCACGAAGTGATCCAGATGGCCGCCCTGGAGCGCACCTACGCGGACGGCCTGTTGATCAATCCCGTGGTCGGAAATGCCAAGCGCGGCGATTTTATGCCGCATCTTGTCCTCGACGGCTACCAGGCCATGCTCGACTACGGCATTTACCCGCCGGGCAAGGTGGTGCTCGCAAGCTTCATCACCTACCCGCGATTTGCCGGTCCTCGCGAGGCGGTTTTCACCGCCCTTTGCCGCAAGAACATGGGCTGCAGCCATTTCATCATCGGACGGGATCACTCGGGTGTCGGCGGTTTCTACGGCGCCAACGAGAGCAGGGAGCTGTTCGATGAACTGGGCGACATAGGCATAGAGCCGATCTTCTTCGATGCCATCGGCTACGACAGCCAGTCCGAGAGCTATGTCGACCTGAACGCCTGCAAGGCCGCGACGCCCATCAGCGGCTCGGAGATTCGACGCGCCTTGCGGGCGGGAGAAGCGCTGCCGAACTGGATGATGCGATCCGAGGTGCAGGAGGTGGTGCGCGCCGAGGTGATGATGAAACACGCGCTGTTCCAGGAATAGGATGGGAACGATGGCCAACGGAGTGAAGCATTTCGGGCTGCCGCGGCCGGACCGCGAATATCCTGAACCGGGAACGGTGCTATGGCTGCTCGGACCAACCTCCGCCGGCAAGACGACGCTGGCGATGCGCGTCGTTGCGGATTTGCGACGGCTCGGGGTTCCGGTCATTCTCTTTGACGGCGACGAGGTCCGCGGGTTCTTCGGAGCCGACCTTGGGTTTGGGACAGACAGCCGGTTGCGCGTGGTCTCGGTGCTGGTGCATCTGGCCAACAAGGCGGCCGATGCCGGCCTGCACGTCGTGGTCGCCGCGCTGACCGCAGGGCAAGATGCTCGCGAGCATGTTCGCGAAAATGTCAGAAACCTGACGATCGGCTACGTCGCCTGCTCCGTCGAGACCTGCGCGCAACGGGACCCGAAGGGCCTGTATCGCAAGGCAATTAGCGGCGAGATCGATACCCTCATCGGCTACAACAGTGAATATCGGCCGCCAGACAGCCCGGACCTCGTTCTCGATACCGAGGCGCATTCCGTGGATGAGCTCTCAGCGCGGATCGTTGCCTCGTATGTCTGGAACTGACCCCGGTGTGCCGGCCAGTGGCATCCCATCTTCATCCTCTGAGCGCGTCGGCAACTGAGGCGGCGGCATGAACGATTCCGAACTCGCGCGTTTCTTTCTTTCCCTGGTTCTGCTGCTCATCGGCGCATTGGGCGGTGGCCTTGTGTTCGAGCGACTGAAGCTGCCGCGCGTGATTGGCGAAATCGCCGGCGGAATTGTGCTCGGCCCGTCCGTGCTGGGGCTTGTCTCGTCCGAAGCGCACAAATGGCTGTTTGCCGGGTTCCCCGCGCAGGGTGCCTTGCTCTCCGCCTTCTACTGGCTGGGCCTGGTGCTGCTGATGTTCACCGCCGGCTTCAAGATGCAGGCGGAAGGCATGGAAGGATCGGGCCGCATCATACCGGCGCTGGTGATCGGCGCGCTCGTGGTTCCGTTCGCGTGTGGCTATGCGGGCGCGCCGCTGTTTGCGGACGCACAGGCGGGCGATGACCTTGCGTTCAAGCTGGTGATGGGTATCGCTGTGGGCGTCACGTCGATCCCGGTCATCTCGCGCATCTTCCTCGATCTTGGCCTGATGAACAGCTCCTTCGCGCGCAACATCATCGGCGCCGCGACCATCCAGGATCTCATCCTCTGGAGCATGCTTGCCATCGCCACGGCGGTGCAGAACGGTGACGCCGCCGACGCGGGCGGCATCGGGCGTGTGATCGCCGTCAATCTCGCCTTCGTGATCGTCTCGCTGTTCTTCGCTCCGGCAGCGGCACGTGCGATTCGTCGAAGCGTCTTCGGCAAGTTCAGCGAAGCGTCTCTCACCGGCTACACCATGCTGCTGTGCCTGGTCTTCGTCGCGGCCGCGAGCCTCTTGAAAGTGAACGTCATCTTCGCCGCGCTTCTGGCGGGGCTCGTGATGGCGCGTTTTCCCTCGCGGCATCTTGCTCCGGTGAAACAACATATCGCCGACATCTCGATATGGTTTTTCGTGCCGATCTACTTCGCGCTGGTCGGCTTGCGGCTCGATCTGGCGCATCAATTCGACGGTCTGCTCACGCTCTTCTTCATCGTTGCCAGCACGGCCATCAAGCTGGTGAGCTGCACCATTGCCGCCAGAGCAGCGGGTACCGACTGGGCCAGGGCTTTCGACTACGGCGTCGCCATGAACACGCGTGGCGGACCCGGCATCGTGCTGGCGAGTGTGGCGTACGCCGCCGGCATCATCGACGAGCGCATGTTCACCGCGCTGGTGCTGGCGTCGATACTAACCTCGCTTGCCACCGGGCTCTGGTTGCGCTGGCGGCTGGCGCGTGATTCCGAAGCGTTCGTCGAATTGGCGAGACCATCACCTGCCGGCATGCGCGGGGCGGCGAGCCTGGCATCGACGATCGCAGACTTGCTGGTCCGGTTTTCCCGGTCGTCGTCAGGCCGAGACCGGCACGCCGCTGCCAACCCTTCCGGTCCGGGACCGGATGGACCTGAGCTTTCAAAGCAATCGAATGAGCGAAATGAACTCCTGCCGAAAGGGCGCTTCGCCCATTGAATGCGCCTGCCCAGCGACAGATCAGATCGTCGCATTGGTTGACTGGAGGACGACCACCCGATGAATCAGCACCAGGCGGTTGACAGAACCGTGGCGTCAGGCGCCACCGATTACAGCGCGGCCGCGTTCGTGATCCAGGGGCGCCTGACGCGCATCCGTGGGCAAAACATTCTGTTCAGCTCCTGCCGGCAGGCCATTTTCGCCGTCAACGATACGGCTGCCGACATCTGGCGCTCTCTGGAAGAAGGCATGCCACCGCACGCCATCGCGTTCGAGATTGCGCGGAGCGGCGTCGACAGGCGTGAGGCAGACAGGCATGTCGAGGCGGCGCTCGAGGATTGGCAGCGGCTGGACTTGATACGGCCCTGTGCGCCATTGTCTCCACCATCGGCCCGCGAGCATATAAGCCAGGTGGTCGGCGTTGCGGGTCTTTATGTACGCATCGTCTATCCGGCAGCCCGCGCCTTCCCCGCGATCACCGCATTTCGCCATCTCGAGGTTGAAAGAGAGGCTGCCGACGTTCTGCTCCGGGTCGTCGAGTGCGAGGGGCGGATTCACCTGTTTCGGGATCGCGACTGGATCCTGTCCTGCTCGCCCGACGAACTTCCCGTTATGCTGAAAGGGCAGCTGCTGACCGAGGTTCTCGATCACGGCGCCTATGAACTTGCTGTCCATGCGGCTGCGCTTCTCCGAAATGAACGTATCGTGCTTCTTTGTGGCAATCCGGGCGCGGGCAAGACAACGCTGACCATGGCCTTGGTCCACTCGGGGTTCGGCTTCGCCGCTGACGATGTGACGCTGCTTGACTCAAAGGGCCATGGCGTGGGTCTCCCGTTTGCTCCCGCGGTCAAGGCCGGAGCTTGGCCCCTCCTGGCCGAATACTGCCCCGATCTCGGCGCTGCTCCAGTCTTTCGCCGTCCGGACCGCAGACGTGTGCGCTTTGCCGTACCCAGGGAGTTCGTCCCGGCACCGGCTTCTCCTCTACCCATCGGCTGCGTGGTGCTGCTCCGGCGAGGCCGCGACTCGAAGGCTTGCCTCGCGCCGATCGACCCAGCCAGCGCATTGCGTGGCTTGCTCAACGGCGCCTTTTCGCCCGGCGGGGATTTGAGCGGCACGGCGTTCGACGTGCTGACCCAGATCATCGGATCGGCGCAGACCTATTGCCTGACCTATTCGAGGCTCGATGATGCAGTCGAGCTGATCACGAAAGCCTGCCGATGATGATGCGCAGGGGCAACGCACTTGAGGCATTGATCGCCGGGCTTCGCGGTTGTCCGGCCGACAAGGCCGACTGGCAGGCAGTGATTGCGCTGGCAAATCACACTCTGCTCACACCCGACTTGTTCTCGTCCCTCGCCCGTGCCGGCCAGATCCACCGGCTGCCGCAGGAGGTGCGCGAATACCTGGAGTTTGTTCACGACTGCAATCGGGAACGGAACCTGCGCCTGCGAACCCAACTGAGTGAAGCCGTTGCTGCCCTCAACCGCCGTGACATCGTTCCGGTCCTGCTCAAGGGAGCGGTTCCCCTGTTTCTATCCCCGGCAGGACAGGTTCCCAGCAGGATGACCAGTGATCTCGATCTGGCTGTGGCGCCGGCCGAAGAGGCAGCCGCGCAAGCCTGCCTTGAAGAGCTAGGATATGTCCAAGTTCCGGGCGATCGAGGCGCGACCCGCCAGCAAGATGCTGGAATGCTGGAGCTTCGGCCGAGCCGACCAAACCACCTTGAACGCCCCAAGCCCGTCCAGCGAGACGGTCTTCGGGTGGAAATTCCTCCCGCGCAGTCGCGGGCCTTGCACTGGATCGTGCACGATCTTCTCAAGGAGGGGGACTACTGGCGCGGACGGATTGATCTCAGGCACCTTCACGATCTGGCACGATTGGCGGAAAGCGATCACGTGGATTGGACGGCACTGCAGGCATCGGTGTCGGATCAAAGCGCCCGCAATGCGCTCGATACTCAGCTCCTGGCCTTGCACCATTTCTTCGGGACCGGGATTCCGGCAAAGTGTGCGCAGCGCCCGATGGTCCGTTTTCAGCACTGGAGGCGCATCTTCACGGCGACACACCCCATCATTGGCGCGCCCTTGCGCCTGGCCGGCAATCTGGCGTGGGGCGCATGGCGGCTTTCGCGTGCCGACGGTCTGGCGCGACTTGGTCCGTTCGATCTCGCGCGCCGCATCGCTCGCACGCTCTTGGAGGCGCGCACGAAAATCTAAGCCTTTTGGAGAGCTTGTGCCTCTATTCTGGAATTCCTAAAGTAAATTCGTCAAAATACGGGGTTATGACATGGCACCCGAAAGTAAAGGGCAATCGGAACGGACGCAGGAGAGCCTGGTCTCAGAAGCTCAAGCGCGCCGAGACTTTCTCAAGAAGGCAGGGCGTTTTGCTGCGGTGACGCCGCCGGCCATAACACTTTTGCTCGGCACAAGCTTGAACTCCAAAGCGATTGCCAAATCGGGTGGATCACGCCCGGGTCATGGCTGGGGGGACAAGAACCACGTTCACCTCGGCCCTCCGGGCCAGCTCCGCAAGCTCTTCAACCGTCGTGGTCATGGTCACGGAAAATAGGGATTTCGAGGTAAGGCATTAGAGCGGTTCATCGTTTCACGGAACCGCAGAACCGCTCTATCTATTTGTTTTGACGCAATTTCGGACGGAAACTGCCACGCACTTTTCCTGGAATTGCTCGGGTCTTTCATTTAACAGCCCGGACCGCTCGCCGGACACCAGAGTGCCGCGAGCGGTCCGGGCTTTTCTTTGTCGGCAGAGACCAGGCCCGCACTTGCATTACGTCAAAAAGAAAAGAGCCCCATCCCGACCTGATCGGGATGGGGCACCAGCCGCGCACACCGCGGATCTTCGGACATTCAGTCGCTCGGGCGCATTTCCGTCGGGCGGCGCCTATGCGAGAAGCACACTGCTCAGGAAGTTGTCGTTGTGGAATTGTTCCTCTTGGACGCCAAGCAGCGTGATCTGATCCCCGCCGCTCAGGGACGCCACGACATTCGCGCCCTGGTTGGTGGCCACCTGCTGGAACTGGCTGGTGTTGGTGATGCCAAAGGCTCTGAGATCGAGGACGTCGCCGGTGCCGGCACCAGCCACGAAGTTCGCGATGGTGTCCTGCCCATCGCCGACAGCGAAGACGAACAGATTGTTCTGATTGCCGGCTACCAGCATGTCGTTGCCGCGCCCGCCGATCAGCTTGTCGTTCCCGCCCAGACCCCATAGATAATCCGCGCCGGCGGTGCCGTTCAGGACGTAACCCCCGTCGACGATTGTCGGCGTACGCCCTGCAGGCGTCGGGACAAAGTAGGAATCGGTGAGCACGCTGGTTGCCGTTGTCCCGTTGAAGCTGCTGACCTTGTAGAACTCGATCAGCATGCCTGCGTCGGTGACCGTAACCAGATTGGCACCGACGTTGGGAACGCTACGACCAGCTCCGCCAAGACCGGTAGTCGTGTATGGAAGAAATACGCCGTCGCCATTGTCGTCTCGATTCTCCCGGTAGTAATTGTGCTGATGGCCGGCAAAGACCGCGCTCACGCCCCATTGCTCGAAGGGCCATTGCATGGTGGCGGTGGTGCCGCTCGGATTGTATGGCGTGTGGTGGAAGTACGCCAGGTTGAAGCTCGCGTCGGAACTCGCGAGAAGGGATTGCGCCCACTGGCCCTGCACTGAAGTGGAACTGCGGCCATCCGGGTCCTCCTTGTTGCTGGTGAGAGCGAAGAAATGCACCGGCCCGATCTGGAAGTCGTAGTACCTCTCATTGTCGGGCAGCGTAAAGTAGTCCAGGTAGGCGGCAACGTTGCCATCGCCATATTCGTGATTGCCTAGCGTGGGAAAGAAACGGTTGATGGTGCTGCCGCTGCCGTATGCGCCTTGGTAATTGCCTATGTAGTCATGGTACTGCTGGCCGACGGCGGCATCGAGGGACTGCGGTGCATATACGTTGTCGCCTACTGTGAGAATGAAATCGACGTTCCAGGCATGGACCATCGCCGACACCGCCTTCTCACCGGCGAGATCGGTATCGCCAAAATCACCAAAGATCGCGAACCGGTATAATGTCTGCGGCCCCGCCGTCGGAACGACGCCGACAGTATAATCTTGTGTGGCGGTGCTTCCGTCAGACGAGGTTGCGGAGACGTGGAGGTTGATTGACGGCTCAGTTGTCGCATTGAGCGTGCCGGTGTTGGAGCGCGTGATGACGCCGGTGCTGGGGTTGATGGCAAAACGTGCATCATCGATGCTGTAGGTGACGGCCGAGCCGGCATCGGGATCCTTGGCCGAGGCGGTGATCCCGATCGTCGTGCCCGCGGCGTCGTTCTGGGCAATCCGGTTGACGGCGGTGTTGGAGTCGGGCGGGGTGTTGAAGGCGACCGGCTCCGGGTTGTCGAGGACGGCGAGAGTGAAGGTGTGGTTGGCCAGGCTGCCGTCCGACGAGCTTGCCGTCACCGTCAGGTTGATCGACGGCTGGGTCTCGAAGTCGAGGGTGCCGTTGGCCGAGCGCGTGATGATGCCGCTGCTGGCGTCGATGGCGAAGCGCGAGTCGTTGAGGCTGTAGGTGACGGTCGACCCGGTGTCGGGATCGGTGGCCGAGGCGGTGATGCCGATGGGGGCGCCCGCCGCGGCAAGCTCGGCGAACTGATTGGCCGTGGGGTCGGCGTCGGGCGGCGTGTTGAAGGCCACCGGAGGGCTGACAGGACCGGGCATGAGATACTCGATGTGCAGCAGCGGCGCGCTAGCCGGCGAAAACTCGTAGGAATCGGCTGTGCGCGTGCCGGTGCCGGTGATCAGGAATGCCATGTCGTTGAGCGCCGCCCAGCCCGAGCGATTGACGATCTCCTGGACGACCGCCGAGAGATCCGGCGTGCGCTCGGCAAGGCCGTGGGCGCCCTCTGTGGTCCAGGAGACCGGCGCCCAGGCCGTGGACGCGTCCGTTTTGGCACGCGAGGACACATTGAAGCTGACAGTGGTGAAGGGACTGGAGTCGTCGGTATCTTCGCCTTTGACCAGCAGCGACGTCGCGCCGGTCTTCACCTCATTGGCCTGGAACTGGATGTAGGCGCTGGTGATGATGGCGCCCTGGGGGATGTCGATGCCGGTGAAGCGGAGGCCGACCGTCTGGTTGGTGGTGCCGTCAACGACCAGTTCCAGGTCGGTGACGTTGCTCGCTATCGAGCCGGAAGCCTTCTGCTCCACATCATCGCCGGCGGCCGCCACCCTTGTCTCGATGATCACAGGCGTGGTCCCGGTGACGCCAACGCTGAAGGCGTGGGTATCCGTGCTGCCGTCGGATGAAGTGGCTGTGACGGTGAGGTTGACCGACGGCTCGGACTGGGCGTTGAGCGTGCCGGTGTTTGAGCGCGTGATGACGCCGGTGCTGGCGTTGATGGCAAAGCGCGCATCATCGATGCTGTAGGTGACCGTCGAGCCGGCATCGGAATCCTTGGCCGAGGCGGTGATCCCGATTGCTGTGCCCGCCGCGGCGTTCTGGGCGATCCGGTTGATCGCGGTGTCGGCGTCCGGTTGGGCGTTGAAGGCAACCGGCTCCGGGTTGTTCAGGACGGCGACGGTGAAGCTTTGGTTGGCGGTGCTGCCGTCTGAGGAGGTTGCCGTCACCGTCAGGTTGATCGACGGCTGGGTCTCGAAGTCGAGGGTGCCGTTGGCCGAGCGCGTGATCACGCCGGCGCCGGCGTCGATTGCGAAGCGCGTATCGTTGAGACTGTAGGTGACGGTCGAGCCGGCGTCGGGATCGGCGGCCGAGGCGGTGATCCCGATGGGCGCACCCGCTGCGGCAAGCTCGGCGATCTGGTTGGCGACGGGATCGGCGTCGGCCGGCGTGTTGAAGGCCACGGGAGGGCTGGGCAGCTGATACTCGATGTGCAGCAGCGGCGCGCCGGTCGGCGAGTACTCGTAGGAGTCGGCTGTGCGCGTGCCGGTGCCGGTGATCAGGAATGCCATGTCGTTGAGCGCCGCCCAGCCGGAGCGGTTGACGATCTCCTGGACGATCGCCGTGAGGTCCGGCGTGCGCTCGGCAAGGCCGTGGGCGCCCTCCGTGGTCCAGGCGGCCGGTGTCCAGGCCGAGGATGCGTCTGTGGTCGCGCGCGAGGATACGTTGAAGCTGACAGCGGTGAAGGGACTGGAGTCGTCACTGTCTTCGCCTTTGACCAGCAACGACGTCGCGCCGGTCTTCACCTCATTGGCCTGGAACTGGATGTAGGCGCTGGTGATGATGGCACCCTTGGGAATGTCGATGCCGGTGAAGCGCAGGCCGACCGTCTGGCTGGTGGTGCCATCAAGCCCCAGTTCCAGGTCGGTGACGTTGCTCGATATCGAGCCGGAAGCCTTCTGCTCGACATCGTCGCCGGCGGCTGCAACCCTTGTCTCGAAGGTCAGGTTGACCGCACTGGCGACGAGGAGGCTGCTGGTGACCGTGGCCGCCGTCGGCGTGGCGATCGTGTCGGCCACTCGGTCGGATGCGGCAGCGGGCGAGGTGATGCCGCCATTCCCGAAGCGCACCGCGGAATGCCAGGAGCCGGCATTCGCCGCCACGTCGTCCAGGAAGGTGCCGTCGAGATGAATGCCAATCCTGGCGGCCGCTTCGGCGAGGCCGGGGAGTTTCAGTCCGCCATCGAGCGCCCAGGTCGCAGGGATCTCGAGCGTGGAGATGAGGCTGTCGATCTTGCTCGCGGCCTGATCCGCGCTTTGACTGTAATCGGGCTCGCCGGCCTCACCAGCGAGGCTGCTATCGTCGAGGGATTCGAGGATCGGGGAAAGACTGTTCAGGAAGGCCGTGGAGTCGAGCACGACCGGTCCCGGAGCGTTGCCGCTCTCCGGAATCCGATGCAGTTTAGACATATCAGATCTCCTTTGCCGCTGTTTTTCAAACCTAGGCCTCGGCAGGGCCGGAGGTGGACATAGCAGCCTGCTCCGCTCAGTCGCGATCGACGGCGTCGACGGTCAAAATGGAGGGGCCGCATTACTGGTGGCGATGGTTCGCCGGACTGTCTGCGCTCAATCGCGCTGGCAGGGCGTCGCCGCAGAAAACAAAGTCAGGACGTCAGGCGAGCACTTGCCTGGATCACTCGCGGGGGCGCGGCAGGCCGAACATGGTCCAGCCTATCACGGTGTCTGGGGCGGTATCTGGGTCAATGGAGGGAATTAGCCTCGGCACTGGTTTGTATCCGAGGGTTCATCCCTTCCGGCTGAGCGAGGCGCGCGCCCGCGCCTGGAACATCGCTTGCTACGGATCAGACGAGCATCCAATGATCGAATGAGAACTCATACATCTTGCCATCGTTCTCATTCGGATTCGAGTCGTTGTCCGTGCCTCGATCGACGATGTACAGGCTCGTCTGGCTCGAATCGTCGCTGCTCGGCGCCAGGGCCAGTCCCGCCGGCTTGTGCGCGTCGGCGGCAGAGATATCGAGCGTGCCCAGCAATTGCCCTGTGGGTGTTACCATTGCCACCGAGTCACGTGACTGAATGATATAAAGGATGTCATGGACCGGGTCATACGCGATGCTCTCGTCGGATGGGGTTCCCAGCGACTGCGCAGAAAAACTCGTCACGATGTCGTCGCCGCCTGTGCTTGCGACACCGTCGAATATGCCGTTCGCACCCGGGGCGACCGTGTAGATCCTCTGATTTGTGCCATCCGCGACATACAGGACCCCACGATTGGTGTCATAGGCGATCCCCTCCGGATCCGTGCTGCCGAATGCGGACGTCTTGAACGAGGTCACGATGTCATCGGACGTGTTGTAAAGTCCGTCCTGCCCAGGGTTGAGCTCGTATACGCTCCTGGTGCCGGTGTCGTCCGTGAAGAAGAGATGCCGGTTAACGGGATTGTAGGCGACCCCGGACGGCTCATCGGAGAAATTGATGGTGGTGAGCGTGCCCACCAGGGAGCCGCTCAGGCTCATCTGATAAAGATTCTTGCCGGTAAAGATGGACATCTCGTCAACTTCACTATCGGCAACCAGCAGCGTGCCGAGGTGGGAGATGTAGACAATATCCGTAGGGTCGGGGCTCGGCGGCGACCACTGCGAAGTCAGGATTGTGTGTGCCAAAGTCACTGATGTAGGCAGCTGGCTACCGCCGGTGACGTCGACAGCGAAGGCGTGTGTATCGGTGCTGCCGTCGGAGGAGGTCGCGGTTACGTTGAAGCTGACTAACGGCTCGGACTGGGCATTGAGCGTCCCTGAACCAGAGCGCGTGATGACGCCGGTGCTGGCGTTGATGGCAAAGCGCGCGTCATCGATGCTGTATGTGACCGTCGAGTTGGCGTCGGGATCCGTGGCCGAGGCGGTGATCCCGATCGTTGTTCCGGCGGCGGCGTTCTGGGAAATCTGGTTGACGGCGGTGTCGGCGTCCCGAGAGGCGTTGAAGGCGACCGGCTCCGGACTGTCGAGGACGGCGACGGTGAAGCTATGGCTGGTGGTGCTTCCGTCGGAGGAGGTCGCCGCCACCGTCAGGTTGATCGACGACTGGGTCTCGAAGTCGAGCGTGCCGTTGGCGGAGCGGGTGACGACACCGCTGCTGGCGTCGATGGCGAAGCGCTCATCGTTGAGACTGTAGGTGACGGTCGAGCCGGCGTCGGGATCGGTGGCCGAGGCGGTGATCCCGATGGGAGCGCCGGCCGCCGCAAGCTCGGTGATCTGGTTGGCGGTAGCGTCCGCGTCGGGCGGCGTGTCGAAGGCCACGGGAGCGCTGACTGGGCCGGGCAGGATATACTCGATGTGCAGCAGCGGCGCGCTACTCGGTGAGTACTCGTAGGAATCGGCCGTGCGCGTGCCGGTGCCGGTGATCAGGAATGCCATGTCGTTGAGCGCCGCCCAGCCCGAGCGATTGACGATCTCCTGGACGATCGCCGTGAGGTCCGGGGTGCGCTCGGTAAGGCCGTGGTCGCCGACCGTGGTCCACGGGTCGGGCGCCCAGGCCGCGGACGCGTCCGTCGTCGCGCGCGAGGACACGTTGAACTTGACGCTGGTGAAGGCGCTGGCGTCGTCCGCATCTTCGCCTTTGATCAGCAGCGAGGTTGTGCCGGTCTTTACCTCGTTGGTCTGGAACTGGATGTAGGCGCTGGTGATGATGGCGCCCTGCGGAATGTCGATGCCGGTAAAGCGGAGGCCGACTGTCTGGCTGGTTGTGCCGTCATAGCCCAACTCCAGGTCGGTGACGTTGGTCGAGATCGCGCCGGAGGCCTTCTGCTCGACATCGTCGCCGGCGGCCGCCACCCTTGTCTCGATGATCACAGGCGTGGTCCCGGTGACGCCAACGCTGAAGGCGTGGGTATCCGTGCTGCCGTCGGAGGAGGTTGCGGTTACGTTGAAGTTGACTGACGGCTCAGTTGTTGCATCGAGCGTGCCGGTGCCCGAGCGCGTGATGACGCCGGTCTGCGGGTCGATGGCAAAGCGCGCGTCATCGATGCTGTAGGTGACCGTAGAGCTGGCGTCGGGGTCAGTTGCCGAGGCTGTGACCCCGATCGCCGTGCCGGCGGCAGCGTTCTGGGCGATCCGGTTGAGGGCGGTGTCGGTATCCGGTTGGGCGTTGAAGGCGACCGGCTCCGGATTGTCGAGGACGGCGAGGGTGAAGCTTTGGTTGGCGGTGCTGCCGTCCGACGAGGTCGCCGTCACCGTCAGGTTGATCGAAGGCTGGGTCTCGAAGTCGAGCGTCCCGTTGGCCGAGCGGGTAATGACGCCAGTGTCGGCGTCGATTGCGAAGCGCGCATCGTTGAGGCTGTAGGTGACGGTCGAGCCGGCGTCGGGATCGGTGGCCGAGGCGGTGATCCCGATGGGGGCGCCCGCCGCGGCCAGCTCGGTGATCTGGTTGGCAACCGGATCGGCGTCGGCCGGCGTGTTGAAGGCCACCGGAGCGCTGGGCAGGATGTACTCGATGTGCAGCAGCGGCGCGCTGGCCGGATTGTATTCGTAGGAATCGGCGGTGCGCGTGCCGGTGCCGGTGATCAGGAATGCCATGTCGTTAAGCGCCACCCAGCCGGAGCGGCTGACGATCTCCTGGACAATTGCCGTGAGGTCAGGCGTGCGCTCGGCAAGGCCGTGGTCGCCCACCGTGGTCCACGGGTCGGGCGCCCAGGCCGCGGACGCGTCCGTCGTCGCGCGTGAAGACACGTTGAACTTGACACTGGTGAAGGCGCTGGCGTCGTCCGCATCTTCCCCTTTGATCAGCAGCGAGGTCGCACCGGTCTTCGCCTCGTTGGTCTGGAACTGGATGTAGGCGCTGGTGATGATGGCGCCCTGGGGAATGTCGATGCCGGTGAAGCGGATGCCGACCGTCTGGCTGGTGTTGCCGTCATAGCCCAGCTCCAGGTCGGTGACGTTGGTTGAGATCGAGCCAGAGGCCTTCTGCTCGACATCATCGCCTGCGGCCGCCACCCTTGTCTCGATGATTGCCATGTCAGATCTCCTTTCCCCTGCCTTCTCGGCCTTGGGGCGTGTTCAAGAGGGAGTATGGCCAGTACCAACCCCCGTGATCGAGCGTGGATGCACTGTTTTCATCGCCACAGCGACGGTGAGGTGCCCATGAAAGCCATGGCTGCAATCCATGGCAGGGCGGTCAGCTACAAGTCGGGTCCCGCCGTTATCAGTCTGTTTTCTTTTTCATCCCGGGCGGCGGAGCGGACGCCAAGAGGGCGCTACGGACGCGAGCAAGCGCAGCAGGGACCGCCCGTCCTGTCCAAGGAACAGCGACGGCAGGATCCAGCACAGCAGCAAGCCCCCAGCCGCCGCCAGCAATGCCGTATCGATGAGCAGGGCAAGCGCAGGCAGTTGGAGTTCGCGCAACCATTCCACGAATGCCCAGATGCCTGTTCCGAGCACGCCTGCGAGCGCAAGGCCGGGCAGGTGCGCCATGGCAAATTCCGACCACCGCATCCCGGTCACGCGGAGGCTCAACTGTGCCATGAGGATGAAGTTGACCCCGAAAGCGGCGCCGACGCCGATCGCCACCCCCTCTATGCCCCAGAATTGCCCTATGATGGACCCGACAAAGACGCCGATGGTGAAAACAGCCTGGCGCCAGGCCCGGGCGTAGACCGTGCCGGTTGCCCGAGAAACGGAATCGCTGAGCTTGTAGCTCGTGCGGAACAACATGCCGAATGCGAGGATCTGCAGTGGGCCGACAACGCCCTCCCATCCCCGTCCGAGAATGACCGCGACCAGTTCGGGCGCGACGATCGCCACGACCACGCTGGCCGGCAGGACGAGCAGTGCGCAACCCGCGACTGCGCTGCGATAGGCGCGAGCAAGCCGCGCGGGCTGCTCCTGGACCAGTGCCATGGTCGGGAACAGCACGCGATCGAGAACCTGACCGACGATGACCGCAGGCGTCGTCATGAGCTGCGACGACAGACCGTACAGGCCGAGCGCATCGGCGCCGAGCCAGCGGCCCACGACAAGCTTGTCAGCCTGGGTGGCGAGGTAGTTGAATATCCGGGCAATGGTGAAGCCGCTTCCGAAATAGAGCAGTTCGGCGATGGCGCGCCGTTCCAGCAAAGGCCGCATCGGGTGCGGCTGGCCTATGAGCAGCACCATCATGCGTGTGAATTGCTGGATCAGCACGGCCGCTACAAGCGCCCAGATGCCGAAGCCGAGCCAAGCCAGAACCGGCCCGGCAACGACGTAGCCCACCGCAAAGGCGCAGGCGTCGATGAGTGCCAGCCAACGGAACCGCAGCGCGCGCTGGGCCGAGGCCAGTGCCACCATGGAAACCCCTTGGAAAAGGAACACGAAGCAGACCGCACGCACGACCGGAGCCAGTTCGGCAAGCCGAAGGAGGCCGGCAATGGCGGGTGCCATCGCCCAGACCAGCGCGGACACAGCCAGCCCAAGGAGGCACGACAAGGTGAACCCGACCCGAAGATGCCGATCCTCCAGCACAGGGCGCTGCACGATCGCGGGGGTAATGCCAAGCCCCTGGAAGATGGCTGAAAACTTGATGACGATCAGAGCCGCGGAGTAAAGGCCGAACTCCTTGGGCGAGAGCAACCGGGCCAGGACGAGGAGGGCGACAAGCTCCGCGACCGCAAGCGCGCCCATGGAAAGGGCCGTCCAGAACATGCCCACGACACTGTGTTTTGCCAGCCCGCGCCGGATATCGCTCACGCTTCTCTCCACTCACCAAGCCAACCCAGGCGGGCGGCCATTGCATCTTTCCAGGATGCGCTCACAGAGGACAGATATCCGAACGGCGGATACCGGTGCGCCGTATGAGGCGGTTCGGCCTCGGTGCGGTCCGCCGCCCGGCGTGCCATGTTACTGAAGGGGCTGCGGGATGTCGTAGCGGTAGTACTGCATTTCGTCCCGGATCTCCGGTATTATCGCCGCCAGTTCCTTGCGGTCGAGGCGGAGCCACTTCTGCTGTCGGCCGGGATCGATCATCTCCTTGGCCGTGCGAACGATCTCGTCGGTGCAGTCCAGCCCGCAATGCTGATAGATGCGCCGCAACACCGGCTCGGGATCCTGCATCAGATCCTCATAGCGAAACGACAACACGCGGCCGTTCCCCAATCTGGCGAGATCTTCCCGGGCCTTTTGGTTGCCGCGCGCCCACTGGCGCGCGATCACCGTCAATTTTTCCTGTTCCTGCAAATCCCGATCGATTCCCTTGTAGCGGGGCCCATAGATCGGCGTGTATTTTCTCCTAAAGATCTTCTTGGCGATGAGCTGCTTTATGAAATCTTTTGCGTAATAATGAAGATGTGTCACCGGAGTAACCGCAAGCGTCCTTCGCAGCCCCTTTAAAGTCTTTGGTTTCTGCCACTTAAGCTCCATAGAGCTTATGCATGAGAAGGGGTTCCTCGTAATATATAGAAATATAGCTTCCGGAAAAATCTCGTGGACAAGCGGCACGCGCAGGACATTGGAAGGCGTATTTTCCATGACCTGCCGGCCGCCGTTACGCGACTGGTACTCGAGGAACCGATCGCGAATGTAACGAACGACCTTTTTCGTGGCGTCACTCTTGACGAATTCGTCATGGCGCCGCGCCGGATCGGCATAGAGCCATAGTGTCCTTGGCTCGTACCAGGTGACAATGTCCGGATGCAGCCCGATCAGCTTCTGCGCAATCGTGGTGCCCGACCGATAGTTGCCGATCAGAAAAATCGGAGGTTTCAGCTCTGTTGCCGTCATGACAAGTCACCCGTTCAATGCAAATGAACCAGGATTGCTCGACCCCGAACGTCATTGGTCCCTGAACGCACGCGTCATCTGGTCGGTCAAAGGCTTCATCAGGTAGGAGATCACCTTGCGGTCGCCGGTCCTTATGAACGCTTCCACCGGCATGCCAGGAATGAGCGAGACAGGGCCGAGCTTCTTCATATCCTTCGGGTCGGGCGTGATGCGTACTGCGTAGTAGGTTTCATTGGTGTGCTGGTCGCGCGTTACATCCGCTGCGATCATCGTCACCACACCTTCCGTTTCGGGCGTTGTGCGCACATTAAAGGCAGTGAAGCGGAGTTGCGCACGCTGTCCGATCAAGAGCTGGTCGATGTCCTGCGGGGCGGCCTTCACCTCGACCGTGAGGGTGTCGGTGTCGGGTACGACCAGCATGATCGGCTCCCCCGCGCCGATCACGCCGCCCACGGTGTGGATCGTCGATTGATGGACAATGCCGCTGACGGGAGCGCGAATATCGATGCGCGAAAGTTGGTCCTCCGCGGTGACTTTGCGTTCCTCGAATTCGGCGATCTTGGCCTCGACTTCGCGCAGTTCGCTTCCGGTTTCGCTGGAGAACTGCTTGTCCAGCTGCAGGATCTGAAGCTCGACTTCGGCGATGGCCCCCCTTGCCTGCGCTACGCTCGACACAAGCTGCGCCCGCTCACCCTCGATGCGTGTCGCCTCGCGTTCATATTCGGTCAGCTTCGATTTGAGGATGAGCTTCATTTCCACAAGGCTGCGGATGTCGACGAGTTCGTCGCTGATAAGCGCGATCTCCTTGGCCTTTGCCGACGCCTGGGCCGAATAGCCTTCGATCTGTTTGCGAAGCTGCTCGATGCGTTCGCGCATGCGTGCCTTGTTGCCGGACAGCTCGACCCGGCGAAGTTCGAACAGTCGTTGTTCGCTGGCCACCGTGGCCGCAATCTCAGGATCGTTCATTCGTGAGACAAGGATCGGAGCGAGCGTCATCCGTTTACTGCCGTCACGTTCCGCCTCGAGCCGGGACTTTCGCGCGTAAAGCTCGTCCAGGTTCTTTGTCACGTAGGCCAGGCTGGCACGCGGGATGGTGTCGCTAAGCTGCACCAGAATATCGCCGGCCCGCACACGGTCGCCATCGCGCACGAAGATCTTGCCGACAACACCGCCTGTCGGGTGCTGCACCTTCTTTTCGCTGCCGTCGACGATCACCGCGCCGCGCGAAATGATCGCGCCCGAAATGTTCACTGTCCCGGCCCAGACTCCCATCACGCCGACGAGCAGCGCAACGACGGTCGTCCCGCCCAGCAGATTGTGGCGAATGGATCGCCGGTTGGAAGGCAATCGGCTCAACATGGCTGCCCTCATTGCCCGTTTCCTGTATCCGGACGTTTTCAATTCGGTAGTTGCGGCGAGCTTGAAACCGGCTGCAGGCCCTCGCCATTGACCTGCGGCATAGGAAAGAGCTTGGACAGAACGCACTCTCTCGTGCCGAACATGTGCATCTGCCCCTCTTTCATCATGAGCATGTAATCCAACGTGGTGAGAATGTTCGGTCGATGCGCAACGATCGCCACGATGCCGCGGCGTGCCTTGATTCTGAGGATGGCCTCGGCAAGTGCCCTTTCGCCTTCCATGTCGAGGTTGGAGTTCGGCTCGTCGAGGACTACCAGAAAGGGGTCGCCGTAGAGCGCGCGCGCCAGGGCGATGCGCTGACGCTGCCCGGCTGAAAGCGCGGTGCCGCCCTCTCCGATCTGCGTCTCGTAACCGTTGGGAAGACCGACGATCAGGTCATGGACGCCGGCGGCACGCGCAGCGGCGACGATGGCTTCCGCGTCCGGTCCAGGATCGAAACGTGCGATGTTGGCGCCAACCGTTCCCGCGAATAGTTCGACGTCCTGCGGCAGATAGCCTATGCAGCGGCCAAGTCGCTCCGGCGACCACTGATCGAGCGCCGCGCCATCCAGCTTGATACGACCCGCCAGCGGTCGCCACGCGCCGACCAACCCGCGAACGAGGCTCGATTTGCCGGAACCGCTTGGTCCGATGATGCCGAGCACCGAGCCGGCATCCAGGCGGAATTCGACACTTTGCACGATGATCCGTTGCGTGCCCGGCGCGCCGATCGCGATGCGGTCCACCGTCAGATTGGAACTCGGCACCGGAAGCGCCATCGGCTGGGCGTCCAGGGGCAATCGGGCGAGCAGATTGCTCAGCCTGCGCCAGCTCTGGCGCGCGCCGACGAAGTTCCGCCAATGGGCGATGGCAAGATCGACAGGGGCAAGCGCACGGCCGGCAAGGATGGAGCCGGCGATGATGATGCCGGCCGTTGCCTCGCCCTCGATGACCAGCCAGGCGCCCACACCCAGCATTGCCGACTGGAGCATCAGCCGCAAGGCGCGGGCGAAGCTGCCGAAGCCGCCCACGATGTCGCTGACACGCTGCTGCTGTGCCAGATATTCCCGGCTCGCTTCCCTCCAATGGTCATGCAGGCGCTTTCCCATGCCCATTGCCGCAAGCACCTCTGCGTTGCGGCGACTGGCCTCGGCGCAGCTGTTGCGCCGCACGCCGGTCAGAACCGCGGCGCCCATCGGTTTGCGCGTGAAGATCTCGGTTGCGGCCGTCAGGGTCACCAGCACGATTGCGCCGCAAGTGGCCGTGATCCCGAGGATCGGATGGAAGCTCCAGATGATTGCCAGATAAAAGGGCAGCCACGGCAATTCGAACAGCGCGCTGGGCCCGGGGCTCGACAGAAATGTGCGGATGCTGTCGAGATCTCGCTGCGGCTGCAGCCCGTCGCCCTGCGGGCCAAGGAACAAGGGCAGCCTGGACACGGCGGTGAACACGCGTCCTCCGACGGCTTCGTCCACTTCGGCGCCGATCCGGGTCATGATGCGGCCGCGCACGAGGTCGATGACCGCCTGCCCGATAAACAGGGCGCCTGCCAATATCGCCATCCCTACCAGGGTCGGAACGCTGCGGCTCGGCAGCACCCGGTCATAGACTTGCAGCATGAATATCGCACCGGTCAGCATGAGGATATTGCTCACGCCACTGAACACCGCGACGCCCGCGAGCGCTCCCTTGCAGGAGCGCAGCGCGCAGGCCAGTTCCGAACCGGGCGCCGGCTGGATGCCCCCGGCAGAGGATTGAGCGCCTGTGTTCGCCAACACGATCGGCAAAGCGCCCCTCCGCTTCCGCCCTGCCTTGTAGGCAGCCACCACCAGTAGCCCCAGAACTGCGGCCGTCAGCCAAACCGGGAGAGCGTCCAGTGAGCTCCCATCGGCAAAGTGGACCCAGTCAGGCAGTCGATCGGCCAAAGGCCGCGTCGGCGATGTCAGTCCCTCGAAATCAACAAGGCGCGGCAGAAACCCAATTCCGGCGAGCACAAGAGCGAGGAGGAGGACTATACCGGCAATGCGCGACCGGACGGTGGGACGGCGGCGACGCGGCGCGCGACGTAGCGTCGTCTTTCGGCGCGCCGGCGGCCGGAGAAGGCCGAGCGGCCTTTGTGCCGGTTCAACGGGGGCAATCGCCCGGCGGAGATAGCTCCCCAGGACTGTCAGTGCTGCGCCGAAGACCACGATCAAAGTTCCTGAGATGAAAGTCGTACCCACTTAGAGCGGTTCAGCTTCGATAGAATCGCCGATGCGCTCTAACTCTTTGTTTTTACGCAATTCCGGCCCGAGGGTTCCGCATTTGAGGCCGCTACTGCCCGGTGGTCAAAGCGTCGGGTGCGTAGAACCCTTTGTTGGCCACGATGGAGACCTCGATGACGTCGCCTGCTCTTACTTCGGTATTTTCGTCGGCGACGAGGTCGTGGGCGATTTTCTGCTCGCGCCTGAAGATCGAAATCTTCACGGAGCCTTGCAGGTCGTCGAAGGTCCGCTGTTCGCCATAGGTAAAGATAAAGAGAAGCTTGTCGGCGACGTACCTTATCTGGCTTTGAGTCTTTCCAAGCTCGACCTGCGTGTCCTGGGTCTGCGCGATCAACTCCATTTCATAACTTTGATGCTTTTTTCGAAGCTCGCTTTCCGAGTTCAGTATCGCCTGCCGCACCTGCTCCTGCTGAAGCTCGGTCTGCGCAAGTTCCGCGCGATAGCTGGTGTGGGCTCTTTCGGCCGTCATGACATTCGAATTCGTTATCAGGCCTTTTTCCCGCAGCGACCGGGCAGACTTCAGTTCCTCGAGTTGAAGGTTCGCGGTCTTCTCCCGCTCATTTCGCGAGGTGGCAATCATTTTCGCTTCCTTCCTCGCCCGATCCAACGAGGCCTCGAGATAGGAAACGTCGTCCCGATACGCGGCAAGCCGCGCGTCCAACTGGGCTTGTTCGGACGCGACGATGTCGGCAATCAAATGTCCGGCGAACTCGACCGGCGGATCCGGTGGGGCAACGAAAGACTTGTCCTGTCGAGTTTCCGCCTCGAGCCGGGCGAGCCGAACCTTGAGGCGATATTCTTCAATCGCCAGATTTGCGCGCGCGCTGCGCAGATCGGCTATTTGCAGGGCCGGTTCCATGTTTCCCACGGTGGTAGCCCGAAAGCCGCCTGCGATGGCGAGCGCATGGCGAACCGTTATTCCCGGTTGAAAAGGGTACGATCCGGGATGGGCCACCGTTCCGGAAATGAAGAACGGCCGGTACTGGCCGATCTCCACTTTCACGAAGGGCTCGAGGATGAGCTTCTGCTGCTGAAATGCGCGCTGAATGGCCTGCGAGAGGGCAACGGTGGTGAGGCCGCGCGCCTGGACATCACCCAACAAGGGAAGCGATATGGAGCCCCGATCATCGACCACGACGTCGAGCGGATAGGATGCCTCGCCGATAACCGAAACGCGCAGGATGTCACCGCTGTCGAACGTATATCCGTCCGCGCGGGACGCATCCGCGGCGAGCAGTACAAAGGCTATGGCGAGGCCACCAATCATCGCGAGCATGCTGCTGACCGCAGGTTCAAGCCTGGGAAATAGTCGTCGGCTCCAATTCTTCGCTGGCAAAGGCCTGGATGGAAGTTGTTGCTCAGCACGCAAACGCATCGTTCGTACTCCGGTTGTCCTGCCTGCCGTCAGAATCAGTTCGTTGGCTCCGTTCGGGGAGCGGAAGGTCCATCAAAATCCGTGAAGCCCCAAGGTCTGCTTGGCCAGCCCGTCGCCAATGCGGACGTCGTTCGGCCTGGCGGGTGAAAGGACTGACTCCAGCACGGACTGATAGATCAGCTCGACCCTTTCGCACATGGACTCCAGCCCCCAGGACGAAAGGTCGGTGAGCTTCGCGCCATCAGCCAGCCGAGCGCGATAGTGTTCGTTCTCGAGAAGATCGGCGACCGCCGCCGCCGCGGCGCCTACGTCCTCCGCAGGCGTCACGATGCCGTTCACGCCATGCTTCACGACCTCTTCCACTCCGGGCAGATGCGAGACCACGCTGGCCCGGCCGCCCGCCAGGTATTGCATCATGACGCGCGGCAATCCTTCTCGCATCGACGTCAGCACGCACACGTCGGCCAGGCTGATCAGCCGTTCGGGCTCGCGGTGATGGCCGATCATGCGAACCCTGTTTGCGAACGGGGATCGTTGGATCGCCGATTCGACAGCGGATCGCGCCGGTCCCTCGCCAGCGAGGAGCAGCCGCACGTTCGGAATTCGGTCGACCACTTGCCCGAATGCTTCAATGAACTCGACGTGGCGTTTTCTCGGTTCCAGTGCGGCCAGCACCAGGACCACGGGCGGCTTTGGCTCACCGATGGCCGTTCCCAGGAGCAGATGCGGTTCTTGCGGCCATTGCGCGTTGGCGAAGCGCGCCAGGTCGAAGCCGGAGTGGACGACATGGTGCTGATCGGGGCTGCCCAAATGATTGGCGATGCAGATGTCGCGCATCGCCTGGCTGACATCGATGAAAGCGCGCGTGAAGTTCGCCGCCAGGCGCTCGGCAGCCAGGAACATCAACCTCTGCGCACTGCCCACATGCACGAAAGGCAGAATGTGCACGCCATGGATGATGCCTGGGATATTGGCTTCCCTGGCAGCAAGGCGGCCGACGATGCCGGCTTTGCTTTGGTGCGTATGCACGATGTCAGGCCGCCAATCGCGCATGAGGCGCGTGAGTTGCCTGAATGCAGAGATGTCGCGGGATGGTGAAATCGGGTTCAGGAGCCGTTCCAGGGTCACCATCCGAAGGGCTCCGGCTACGGACGCCCGCAAACTCGGGTCGTATTCCTCACCGTGAACCAGCATCACCTCGTGGCCGTGCCGCGCCTGGGCGAGACAACAGGCCAATGTGTTCTCTTCGGAACCTGCCCGAAGCAGTCGGGTGAGCACATGAACGATCTTCATTTGCCTATACCTCTGGGGACGTGAAATCCGGCGGACGGTGCATTCGGGCAGGAGATCGGCGCAGCGGTCGGGACGTTGGGGACTTCTCTCGGCGCCTGTCCCGCGCATGGCCGGGATCGCCCGGCCGTGAGGGCGTTCGTCATGGCAAGGCTGCTCGCTTGCGTCTGCCGTGGTGGTGGATGTCGGCGGTTGTGCCGCCCGCGCTGTCTCTTACAGAGACAGCCAGATATGCCTGAACAGTTCCCGGTTGACCGTCTCTAGGCTGGCACTCGCGTCAACGGTCCGGATGTCTTTGTCCCGGGTCCGCAGCTCCGCCATCAGCGACAGCCGCGCATCGAACGCTTCCTTCCTGATCTCTCCCGGCTTCCGCTGCTCGGAGACGGCAAAATCGGAAACCAGGTGCAAAATGAGGTGCGGCCGGCATTCCTCCATCTTTTGATAGAGTTTCTGCTCGAGCCGGGCGAGAGCCGACAAGCCCGGGATGGAGAACAGGTGCTCGGGGATGGTTGGCCCGTCCAGATATCCCCTGCGCAGCGTCTGCGGCCACCTGTCACTAACGACGATCATGCCGCGTGTTGCCCATCGATGTGCACGCTTCACAACTGCGTATCGCTCAAACGCAATCAGGACCGCCCACAATGCCAACCCGGTCGCGACAACGCCTCCCTTGGCCCAACTTCGGCGGATGGAATCGTTGCCATCCTGGACTAGGGACTTCAGGCTGCGTCTATGAGGTAAAATCAGGCTCTGCAGCCGCTTGCGAAGCCACCATCCGCGGCCATCGCCGGTTCCGACATAGGCCTGCGCACACCCGAATTTCCATCGAAATGTCTGGGTCAGCCGATCGACCTGAGTGCTCTTGCCCACCCCATCAGGACCGATTACCGCCACAACAAGCCCGCCAGCCACCGGCCGTCTCTTCGGTGGAAGGCGGCCGGGCATCAGGCGCTGAAGCAGCCTCAGGGCGAGATATGAGGTCTTGCGGACCAGATGAACCGCAGCATCGGCGACTGCATAATGCCCTGTGAAACCAGACATTGCCCGGATCGAACGACGCAGTCTGGCAAGATCGCCATAATCAGCGACCAGATCGTCGCCGCTTTTCCGGAACCTGCAGATCGCCGTCCTTCCGCCGCCAAAGGTGTATTCCACGACATGCAAGCTTTGCTCGCCGGGCAGCGGTGGCTCGCTGGGCAGCAATGGCAGGCGTGCAAGCTGGTCCTTCCAGCGATCGGGCAGGGTGATCCACCGGCTCCACGGGAAGGCCCGAGCCCGGAAGGCGAAACGGGCAATCGCTATTCGGATCTCGTCTTCAGGAGAGACGACGGGAACCGATACGTCCTCCACACAAATAGACTCCCATCGTGCGATCGTCGCATAGTCGAACGCCAGATAGCGCTTACGAAACTCCCGACCGACCCGGACACCGATATGCGTGTCGAGATGCAGGTACCGGCCGCGCGAAAAGTCGGGTATGAACCAGTCCTCCCGGCCGGCACAGACATTGTCGTAGCAGGAGAGGCTCACGCCGCGGCGACCCTGCATCCGGCTGACGATCGAGCAGAAGACCGGGTAGTCGTGCTTGTCCAAAAGGACATCCAGATCGTCCCGGCCAGCAAGTGCGTCCTGCACCGATGCGAGATCCTGAACGATCCCGTATTTCAGGCCGGCCGCATTCAGCGCTCGAAAAAGTTCGGCGGCGATCGGCAGTGCCGGTTCCGTTTCGAAGGGGCGAAAAGGAGCATTTCCGTCAGTCTGCGTTGGCTCTGTATCGGCTTCGCTGTCCACAACGGCTTTCCGCCGCCAGGCGAAGTCTTGCCACGACCCCGCGCCAGGCGCCCCGGCAGGTGCTGGAACATGCGCGTCCGGCGCCAACGCTTCTGCCAGCATCCTTGCCTTGGCCTCAGGGGACCAGCGACGATATTGTTGCGGCTGCAGGCCATCCCTAAGCTCTCCGGGGCCCGCGGGGTGACAGCTTCCTGGTTTGGACTTGCGTGAAGGTTTCAAGGGCTTGGAACTCGTATTGCACGCTACCGCACTGAGGGTGAATTGTGCGCCAACTCAACACTCCCTCGCCGCATAGTTTCGGCGTCACATTGCGAAAAAACCAACTAGAAAAACACAAGCTCAATTTTGAGAGACGATCGATATGTTGTCTCTATCAATGGTAATCGGAATTGAACGGTTCATAATATCGAGAAGAATTCTAACGGCTCCGGCTCTTCCAACGTAATCAAGCACGCCGAGCTGGTCCGAGAACGGTCCGTCGGTGATCCGAATTCTTTGCCCCGGCCTCAGCAGCACATCCGGATGCAAGATTCCGTCGTCATCGGTCGCCGATATCAGGGACTCAACGACGCCATACGGCGCCGGTGTCGGCACGCCATGACTCATGACGAGCTTTCGAACGCCAACGGTGGAGTTGATCGGGTACCAACTTTGCTGATCGACAGCCAGGGAGACAAACAGGTAGCAATCAAAGTACGCGCTGCAAACGGTCTTGACGCTACGAGCGTGCCGCACAGTCCGCTTGCGCTTGGGCAGGTAGGTTCGGAAGTTCTGCGACAGAAGGTGCCGCTCGGCCAGGCTCTCGGAATGCTGATGTGTCTGGACCACGCACCAACGCGCAGCCTTGCCGTCGCGGCTGTCTCTTGTCGGTTCCAGGAGCGGATCATAATGTAAGTCGGATTGCAGCATTGTGAATTCTTCTTTTTCTCTTAGTTGAGGTAGTAACTGTCCGAGACACTGCTTTCGAGCGACGTGTAGCGGCCGTATCTTGGCAGCTTTGGTTCGTCCACCATTGTCAGGGCAATGCCGGCGATCTTGGAACGGCCGCCAAGACTTCGAATTCCCTCGGCAGCGGCCTCGCGTGAGGTGTCACGCCACTTCACGACAAAGACGACCTTGTCGACGTACGGCGCCAGGATCGAGGCATCGGCCGCGGGGCCTACAGGCGGTGCGTCGATTATCACCGTGTCGAACTTTCCGCGGAGTTCATCGAGGAGCGAGCGCATTCGCGCCGAAGCCAGAAGGGCAGGTGGGTTCCGCGTCCTGGCGCCGGCAGGCAGCAGATGGATTCCCGAACGTTCGTCCCGATGAATTGCGTTAGCGGCCTTCATCGGCAAAGTCAGAAGGTCAACCAATCCGACCTTATCCCCCATGCCAAAGAAGGCCGTGGCTGCTGAAAGCCGCAAGTCTGCATCGATCACCAGGACCCGGTCGCCGTCGGCGGCTGCGGAGCAGGCCAGACTTAGCACCAGAGTTGTCTTTCCTTCGCCGGGCATCGCCGAAGTCACCAGCATGAGGCGCGGCGAACGCCCCGCCCCAGGCGTTGCCTCCATGCCCAGGCGAAGCCGTCGTACGGCTTCGCTGTATCTGGATAGCGGCCGGCGCTCGAGATAAGCCACCGGTTGAGATTGGGAATTGGCGTCTCCCGACCAGCCCGACATTCTCGGCACGGACGCAAGAACCGGAACGGCCAGCTCTTCCTCTATCTGTTTCTTTGCCATGAAGCCGGAAGCGAAAAGTTCACGAAGAACGGCGCCGGAGCCGCCAAAGAAGACACCGAGGACCAGACCCAAGGCCGCAAAGAGGGGCCTGTTCGGGAAACTTGGCGCATCCGGAATTTCCGCGTCCGTGATGACGCGTACGCCGCTGTTGAGGAGGGTGGATTTTTCCTCGGCGAGCTTGGCGCGAGACAGGAACGTCCCAAAGAGCTCCTTGTTGGCGTCGGCAATCCTCTGCAGGTCGCGCAACTGGACGCCAACCTGACCTTCAACTTCGGACTTGTCGGATACCGACGCCAGGGCTCGCGAGAGCGAAGCTTCGCGAGCCTCGGCGGCGTCGACTTCATTCTTTAGATTGCCGATGAGGCGCTGGACCTCGGCGGAAATCTGTCCCTCGATGTCCCGGCGCTCCGCCTGGGCAGCCAGCACGTCCGGATGCCGTTCGCCATACTTCAACAGAAGGTCGGTTTCCCGCCGCGCCACCACGGATTGCTGAGCTCGAAGTGCGCTGACGACAACGGACTGCAATACGTCAGGTATGGTCTGGATATCGCCGCCACCACTCAGTAATTTGTCAACCAGCTGATATTTTGTTTTTTTCTCCGACAGTTCCGCGCGCGCATTGATCAGGGCGACATTCAATTCAGACAGCTGCTGGTCGGTCAGGCTGCCCGATTGTGTCGACAATAGATTGTGATCGATCCGGAATTTCTGGACGGCTTGTTCCGACCGGCTGAGCTCTTCCCGCAGATACGCGGCCCGCTCACTGAGCCATGTGGACGCTTTCTTGGCGCCCTCGTAACGGGACTTTACCCGGTCAACGACATAGGCCTGGGCAATTGCATTGGCGAGGGATGCCGATTTGTCCGGATCGTAGGAGGTCACGGAAAGCTCGATGACGTCGGCAAGTCCGACGCGCGAGACTCCCAGCGCACCCTTGAGCCAATCCAACGCCGCTGGCCCGATGTTGGGATCTTCCGTCAGCTTTTCGCCATCGACGACCTTCTGCAGAAGGGAAGTAGACCTCAGCACCGCAATCTGGCTTTCGATGAATGTTGAATTGTCCGAAAAGTCGGATTTTGAGTAATCCTGTGGAGTGACATAATCGTTCGGCGCGTCGAGTAAGACTTCCGCAGCTGCCGTGTACGATGGTGGGATCTTATAGGCAGCAACCAGGAATATAGCAAAGGTGATCGCTGCAGTCGCACAGACAAACTTCCAGCGCCGGACAAGGAAATCAAGAATCTCCCTGACGTCGAGCGGCATCAATTGCCGGGTCATGATCGGATTGTCAGTCGGGCTAGGCATTTCCGAATCCTTGCGACGAACAACAGAACTCCTACCCCTTCAGCGCCGGCTGAATGGCTCGCACTTCAAGATCCTTCGGGCAGCTAGCTGCTAAGCGCACTCACGCGCATGAAACGGTAGGGGTTCTCGCCCCGCCATCTGGCATGTCCAAATCGCTCTCTTCCGCCCGTTGACCGATCACGCAACCGGTCAATCGAAACCATATCAGCTTCGCGGACAGCCTCGCCATTACCATTAATGAGTAGTAACTCGGCTAAAGGTCGATCTGGTCTACCCGATAGTCTTCCGGAGGGCTTGAGGGCGTCGCCCAGGCACCTTTCCGAGTTCATCCGGGAGGTCTACAACTACACTGGCGTCATCAAGGGGCGCGAAGGCGAAGCGTGCGCCCTCCGGCGACGCGAAAGCGGCGGATATCCTCATTTGTCTCGGCGACCCTGGGGTTGATATGGACACGTATGGCGAAATCGGTTTGCAGTTTGTGGATTGGGTGGCGAACAGATCAGGAGCCATCCTGGTGTTGCTGGCAAGCTTGCCGCTGGCGCTTCTTCTGAAGGAGGGCCGGATGCTGAGCTACAGTGCCCTTGTCGTGTTTGTCGGGGCTGTCGCAGTGATCTTGTTCAGCTTCGAAGGCCCTGCAGGAGCAGTCCTCGTCGTTCTCGCGAATACTTTCTTGGTTTTGGTTGCCCTGCTTTTCACCCGAAGGCGGTTGACGCAGATCGAAGACAGGCTGGCATCGGTCATCTCGGCAGTCGGCGACCTGGAGACTGCCGAGGAAAGGCGACAAACCTTCAACGCGAAACGTCCCTCGAATTCGCGACTTTTCCTGCGCCGGAAACCAGCAGCCGCAACAAAGGAACAGATCGTTTCGGCCGGCGCTACGGAAAGTCTTGGAAGAGAGAGAGAGTTGCTCTCCGGTGCATCTTTGCAAGAATTGCGATCGCCCGATCTTTTGCCAGGCTCTGCGGTTCCAGTGTCGGCTCGACCAGCAGGTCGCAATGCCACATTCAGGGGATATTCCAAGAAAGCTGTGCTTGAGCTGGACCATCCCGCCGGCGATGGTTCGAGCCAGTAGGCGACCGCAAAGGCCGTCTTGATGGTTAAGCCGAGGGCCGAAGGATAAGTCCATTCGGTGGCGGGACCATCTGTTCGTTGGTTTGCCACAGGTGACCAGCAGGCACACTTGCCGATGGAATGGGGTACAGCGCTTAGAGCGGTTCTGCGTTTCGCGGAAACGCAGAACCGCTCTATCGCTCTGTTTTCACGCAGTTCCGGACGGAAACCGCTACGCACTTTTCCTGGAATTGCTCTAAGCTGAGCAAGCCTTTGCGGCCGGTGCGGCTGTGCCCGTTTGCTCGAATGCTGGCACCGCGCGGCGATGTTTCTCCAAGACCCACGGTGGTCCTCCCAGGCCAACTTTGGCCCCGCCTGCCCGCTCCAACCTCACAGGGTGGTAGGACCCTAGCCAAAGGTGGTAGACTGCGGCCCCACCTGGATGAAATCATTGATGGCACTTTCGGAGTATTTGATTTAGATTTGCAGCTTCAGGTTGACCTGTGGCTGGGTTATTTCGGGGTGAGATGAGCTTTTCGAAGCAGATTCTTGGATTCGGGCTGAGACCTACACTTGCTGAAGCAAGTTGGGAAAGGGGCGTGTCTGAGTTGCCGGGAGCCGTGCGCCGTTCCTATACGGCCAACACGACGATCGCGCGTGAATATCAGGCCAGATCGGCAATCCTGATCATAACGTCCGGGTGGGCGGCATTTGCCAAGACGCTGCCGGATGGCTCACGCCTGATCGTCGATTTTGCGCTTCCTCACGAAATTGCCTTGATCGAATTCGCCGGCGAAGTCAGCGAGACGGTAACGGCCCTGTCGGACGTAACCGCGATCGAGCTGGCCGGTCCTGTCCATTCTTGTTTTTCGCGCTTTCCGCAGCCCTTTTGCGAGGCTGTGCTGCAGGCCGAGACAAGTCGATATTCCAGGGTTGCGGAACATCTGGCTGGAGTCAGTCGGAGAGGAGCCATCGAGCGCACGGCCCATCTTCTTCTCGAACTGGCCTGCCGCGCACATCGGTCGGCAACGACTTATCCTGCCCGCTTTGTTTGCCCGTTGACCCAGGCCGAATTGGCCGACGCGCTGGGTCTTTCGGCTGTGCATGTGAGCCGCGTCATGAAGGCATTGCGAGAGGCCGGCCTGGCTTCATTCCGCAACGGCGTGGTCGAGCTGCATGACCATGCAGGGCTTATCGAAACAGCCGGATTTGATCGGTCTTATATCTCGATCTGACGTCCAGGCAACTTTGCAGGACCGGCCGACGTTCCATCGATCGTGAATCGAAGAGATACCGGCTTCGGCTCGGCCTGAGCATCCAGTTTCCGCAGCACTCCCGCGATGCACGCATCACATGCCCGGTAGCCTCCAGGGGCTGGGTTTTTTTGTGTTTGAAGATTCGCCCGGGTAGAGCCAGCTTGTCCAAGCGGCGGGGCTGTCGCCCGAATCACGATCCGGCGGCTTATGTTTGGCAACCCTGGTTTATACCTCGGGCAAACCATTGACGGAGATGACTATGCGGCAAGCGCTGATCGTATGGGGCGGCTGGGAGGGACACGAGCCGGAACAAGGGGCGCGTGCCGTCAAGGCGCTGCTCGAGGAGGAGGGCTTTGGCGTGCGCGTCGAGACTACGACCGCTGCATTCGCCGACCCGGCGCTCGCCGAACTGAGCCTGATCGTGCCGATCTACACCATGTCCAAGCTCAGCAAGGACGAGGAGCGCAATTTGGCGAAGGCGGTGGAGGGCGGCGTCGGCCTCGGCGGCTACCATGGCGGCATGGGTGACGCGTTCCGCGAATCGACGGACTACCAGTTCATGTGCGGCGGCCAGTGGGTCGCACATCCCGGCAACATGATCGACTACCGGGTGAACGTCACCAGGCGCGACGATCCGATCATGAGCGGTATCGACGATTTTTCGTACCGCTCGGAGCAGTACTACATGCATGTCGATCCCGCGAACGAGGTGCTGGCGACCACCACTTTTTCCGGCGACCATGCGCCCTGGATCGACGGTGTCGTCATGCCGGTCGTCTGGAAGCGCCGGCATGGCCAGGGCAAGGTCTTCTATTCGTCGCTCGGGCACGCGGCCGCGGAATTCGAGGTGCCGCAAATGCGGACCATTCTTCGCCGCGGCCTGGCGTGGGCGGCGCGCTGACGGAGTTGGCGCCCCGGCCGAGGTCCTCGGCCGGGAGTGCTGACCGTTGATCAAACGCTTTCGAGATAGGTCTCGAGTTCGAAATCGCTGACATTGAGCGCGAAGGTGTTCAGTTCCTGGCGTTTGCAGGCGACGAAGGAGTCGCGCAGGATCGCCGGGAAGATCTCCGCGACATGCGGCCCGCTTTCGAAACTGGCGATGGCCGAGGCCCAGTCCGGCGGCAGCCTGGCCGGCTGGCCGCCTTGCCCTTCGCCACGGGTCGGGTCGCCCGGCGACAGTTCTCTTTCGATGCCGATGAGTGCGGCGCCGAGGATGGCTGCCAGGACCAGATAGGGATTGGCGTCGGCGCCCGAAACGCGATGCTCGATGCGGCGCGCAGCCGACGGTCCGCCGGGAATGCGGATCGCCACCATGCGGTTCTCGTAACCCCAGGCAACCGCGGTCGGAGCGTAGGACCGCGGGCGCAGCCGGCGGTAGGAATTGAAGTGCGGCGCAAACACCAGCGTGCTCTCGGCCATGGCCGCAAGCAGACCGCCGACGGCATGGCGCATGATCTCGGAGCCCTGGTCGCTGCCGTCGTCGAAGACGTTGCGGCCGTCGGTGTCGACCAGGCTGAAATGGACATGAAAGCCGTTGCCGGCACGGTCGCCATACGGCTTGGCCATGAAGCAGGCGGCAAAGCCATGCTTGCGGGCAATGCCCTTGACGGTGCGCTTGAACAGCACGGCATCGTCGGCGGCGCGCAGGGCATCGGCGACATGGTTCAGATTGATCTCGAACTGGCCGACGCCGTTCTCGGCGATCGCCGTGTCGACGGGGATGCCTTGCATGCGGCAGGCATCATAGACGTCGTGGATGAAGGCCTCGAAGTCGTCGATCTCGTCGATCGACAGTGCCGCGTCGGAATCGAGACGGCGCCCGGTCACCGGCGAGACCGGCCCGACCGGGCGCTGCGATTGCGGGTCGACCAGGTAGAATTCGAGTTCGGTAGCGGCGACCGGCGTCAGGCCGAGCGCCCTGTAGCGGTCGAGGATGCGGGCCAGCGCCCGCCGCGGGTCGCCCAGATAGGGCGCGCCGTTCTCGTCGGCAAGCCAGAGCGGGACAAGGGCTGTCGGATGCGCGGTCCAGTTGACGGGCAAGATGCCGCGTCCGGTCCACTGGCAGAGGCCATCGGCATCGCCGGTCGAGAAAACCAGTGCGTTGCCTTCGATGTCTTCGCCCCAGACGTCGAGCCCGATCAGCGAAAAGGGCATGCGCAGCTTGCCCTCAAGCGCCTTGCGCGCCTGCTCGACGGGGATGCGCTTGCCGCGCATGATGCCGTTGAGATCGCACACCGCGGCTCTCAGGCTCTGGATGTCGTTTCTGCTTTCAAGCCAGTTCAGAACGTCCGCAATTGCATCGCCCAATTTCCAACCTCTTGGTTTTTGAAGGTGCCGTAGCCTGGAGCCACGATATCCCTGTTAAAAATAGCTCGTGAGTTTCTGAAGGCCGCCTCGGCCTTTGCCGACGGCGTTTCCTTCATTTTTTCAATTCGCTAGCCGGGATATCGGGGGGCATCTCAAAACCAATTGTGCGATCTGCGATCGCAACATAGAGGTAAGCTGGGGCAAAGCCAAGCAGCATTTGAGCCGCCGGTTCCGCGAAGCGGAGGTCAATCAGTGGGTAGGTTTCTCCGGCCTGGATCCCTTTCTAGTTCCGAATTTTCGGAAATCTGGCCTGCTGCAGGATATGCGCCGCGCCCTCGTCGATGTCGCGCACGATGGCAGCGCGTGCGCGCTCCGCGTCCTGGGCCTCGATCGCCGCCACGGCCTCCTCGTGGTAGTCGATGTCGAGAATGGAGGCGAGGTCGTCCTCGAACCCCATGCCGAGGTTCCTGAGAAAGGGGCCGACCTGCATCCAGACCGTCTCGATCAGGAAGATCATCTGCTCGTTGCCGCAGTGGCGGTAGATGGAGAACTTGAAGGCGTAGTTCTTGCGCAGATAGTCGTCGATATCCCCCTTGCGCGCCGCCATGGTCAGTTCGGCGCAGTGGCGTCGGATGGCCCGCAAATTGTTGCCGTTGATGAGCCTTGTCGCCAGCTCGGTCGCCGAGCCTTCCAGGATCGTTCGCACGGCGGTCAGCTGGGAGAACCGCTCGGCCGAGATAATCGGCACCTCGACGCTGCCGTTCGGCATCGGGCTTAGCGCGCGCAGCGCCTGCAGGCGCATGAAGGCGCTGCGCACCGGCATGTCGCTGGTGCCGAGCTCCTTGGCGAGCTTGCGCGAGGTCAGCTTCTGGCCAGGCACAAACTGACCCGACATCAAGGCCCGCACGAGTTCCAGATAGACTTTCTCATGCAGGGGGACGGTGTCGACGGCGGTCAATCCGAATTGTGTCTTGTCGGCCATTGGCGATGCGCTACTTCATTCGTTCTGAAATCTACGCAGCTGGCTTGTCTTTGCCGCTAGGATATTGAGCCGAACGCGGCGCGGGGCCGAAGCCGGCGATTTTTCAATCACACGATAGACGGTTCAGCCGCGATGCCGCAAGCCGCGTGATCGCCGCGCCCCCAGTTGCGGTCGGCATGAGTGCACCGGTCGACAGCCGCAGATAGTATAGTCAGTGTTCCCGTGCGGACGACGAAGGCTCCCGCATGGCAGCCGTTGCCGCGCAGCCTCAAACGTGCTTGCGGCCGCCGGTGTCGCGGAACCAGCTGTCGGGATAGGGATACCACCAGCCCTGGATCGCGGGCTTGTGGTCGATGATGACCATCTTCGAGCGGCGGAAGGCATCGAGCCCCTGACGGCCGAGCTCGCGGCCGAGGCCTGATGCCTTCCAGCCGCCGAAGGGCAATGCGTCATTGTCGATCAGCGGGTTGTTGACCCAGACCATGCCGGCCTCGAGCCGTTCGGCCGCCTCATGCGCTTCGGCGAGGTCGGTGGTGAACACCGAGGCGCCGAGCCCGAACGGGCTGTCATTGGCGAGGCTGATCGCCTCGTCGAAATTCTTCACCCGGCAGATCGTGGCGACCGGCCCGAAACACTCTTCGCGCACGATCGCCATGTCCGGAGTAACGCCGGTCAGGATGGTTGGCTCGTAGAACCAGCCGATATTGTGCGCCGGCGGTATGCGCCCGCCGGTTACCGCTTTGGCGCCGCTGCGGATGGCATCATCGACCAACCGCATGACCTTCGCCCGCGCCGCCTCGCTGACCATCGGCCCGATCTCGCTCTTGTCCAGCCCGTTGCCGATGCGCAGCGCGCGAGTCCTTTCGGCGAACAGCTCGACGAAGCGGTCATGGACGGCATCGACGACGAAGAAGCGCTCGGCCGAGGTGCAGACCTGGCCGGTGAGATGGAAGGCGGCGGTGACGCTGCCGGCGGCCGCCACGTCCAGCGGGGCGTGCTCGCTGATGATCAACGGATCGCTGCCGCCTGCCTCGATGACGCAGGGCTTCATGCGCTCGGCGCAGGCCACCGCGACGGCTTTGCCCGCGGCGACCGAGCCAGTGAAGGCGACGGCATGCGTGCGGTCGGAAGCGATCAGCGCCTGTGCGGTAGCGGCTCCACCGGGCAGGCAGGAGACCAGGCCCTCGGGCAGCGAGCGGAACACGGTCATGTAGTCGAGCGTCGAGAGCGTCGTCGGTTCGGCCGGCTTGATGACGCAGGCATTGCCGGCGGCAAGCGAGGCAGCGACCGTCCAGCACATCAGCAGGATCGGAAAATTGTAGGGCATGATGTGCACGGAGACGCCGTAGGGTTCGTAGCGTGCATATTGGAACGAACCTGCCTGCGTCGTGCCGGCGACCTTGCCGGCGTCGTCTCGCGCCATCTCGGCATAGTAGCGGAAGATCGGCGCGCAATTGGCGATCTCGCCGATGGCTTCGGGATAGGGCTTGCCCATCTCGCGCACCATCAGTTCGGCGCACCGGGTAAAATCCGCTGCCTCGATGGCGTTGGCGACGGCATGCAGATGTTTTGCGCGGCTCTTGGCGTCGAGCTTTTTCCACGCGGCTTGCGCTTGCGTCGCTGCGCTGAGCGCGGCGTCGATCTCGCTGTCGGTCGCGGCAGCGATGGAGCCGACGGTTTCCAGCGTCGCCGGATCGATCACTGGTTTGTTTGCGCCGGCCAGCGGCCGGTAATCCGGATTGACGAAGAAAGCCGGCCGGTCGGATGAGAACTCCATGGAACAATCCTCCCGATCCGCTCAGCGGATCATGTAGACTTTCTTGATCGTCTCATGGACGGTGCAGACGCCCTTCCAGTCCTGCGGGAAGAACGCTGCCGTATCGGGCTCGATCTCGATCACCTCGCCGGATTCATGGACATAAGTGCAGCGGCCTTCGAGGAAGTGACAGAACTCGTCGCGGGCGACGTGGCAGTGCCACTTGCCCGGCGTGCACACCCACAGCCCGCATTCGGAGCGGCCTTCCGGCCCCTTATACAGCAGCTTGCCCGAAGTGCGGGATTCGCCTTCGATCATCGTCGGGATGACGCCCCAATCGACGAGGTCGGTGATGGCGAGCGGGGATTGCATGATCGGCGTTGTCATTTCGATGTCCTTGAAAGGGCCTGATGCGCTCAGCGGCACATGAAGGCCTTGGTCAGCGTTTCCGTTATTTCGGAGGTGCCGGTCCAGCCGGCGGGGAAGAACACCAGCGTCCCGGCCTCGACCGGGATCCGCTCGCCGTTCTCGTGGATGTAGCTGCCGCGCCCGGAGAGGAAATGGCAGAACTCGTCGGCAGCGAAGGTGATGTTGCGCGTGCCGGGCGTGCATGACCACAGGCCGCATTCGCTCGACCCATCCGGGTACTGGAACAGGATCTTGCCCGAGGCGCGCGGCGAGCCGGCGATTGGCGATGCGCTTGCGCCCCAGTCGTCCAGCGCTACCGAGGCGGCGTTCGGCCAGTGCGGTGTCGGCATGTCGTGATGCTCTCCGTTGCTGTTCAGGCCAGCATGTAGACGTTGCGCATGGCCTCATGCACGGTGCATTCGCCTGTCCAGCCGGCAGGGAACATGACTACGGTTCCCGCGGAGACTTCTATCACTTCACCGACATCCGATCTGTAGGTGGCGCGGCCGGCAACGAAATGGCACAGTTCATCGCGCGGGATCGCCAGCCGCCAGCGGCCTGGCGTGCAGATCCAGATGCCGGCTTCCGGCTGGTTGTTCGGCCCTTTGTGAACCAGCCTGCCGGTGGAGTGCGACGCGCCGTCTAGGGCGTCGGGCTGCGCGCCCCAGTCGACGAGGTCGGTGCGGGTCGAGGCTTGATGGAGATGGGGTGCGGAGGAGGTCATAGCAGTTTCTCCAGCAGCGCGGCCGCCTTCTCCGGGCCGTTCTGCGACTGCATCTGCGCCGAGGTCTTCGCCAGCTTGGCCTTCATCGCCGGATCGGTCAGGCAGGTCTCGATCTTCGCGACCAGTTCGGTGTCGCTCCAGTCGTAGCGCGGCATGCCAAAGCCGCAGCCGATCTCGCCGACGCGGGTGGCGTTGTCGTGGCCGTCCCAGACATAGGGCATGATGATGGCCGGCTTGCCGAAATAGAGGCACTCGGTGAACGAGTTGTTGCCGCCATGGTGGATCACGGCATCGACTTGCGGGATCACCGAAGGCTGCGGGAACCAGCTCTCTACGATGACGTTGCCGGGCACGTCCGTGTACTGGTCCTTGTAACCGCCGACATTGACCAGCGCGCGATAGCGCGTCTTGCCCAGCGCCGCGATGATGCGCTTCAAGAGATCGACATCGCCGGCGCCGAGGCTGCCGAAGGAGACGTAGAGCAGCGGCCCGTCGTTGTTCCTGGCGAAGGTTGGCACCGTGTAGGGCCTTTCCTGCCGCACGCAGCCTTCGAGATACTGGAATTTTGCCCGGTCGAGCGGATGGCGGCGCTTGAACTTCGCTGCTTCGGGGTAGAGCAGCAGGTTGAGATAGGGCGAGGCCTCGAAGAACTGGCCGATTGGATAGGACGCCTCATTGTTGGCAGCGAGGAAGGCGTTGAAGTCGTCATGGATCGGCTTGATCACCGCGTTGAAATGATCGCGATAGCGTTGATGCCCGGCATGGTCGTTCTCGCCGCAGCCGGAGAGGTGCGGCGGGATGTCCTCGTCCTCGATCTCGTTTTCCGAGCAGGAGATGACGCGCACCCACGGCTTGCCGTACTGCTTTATCGCCGGGAACAGGATGACGTTGTCGACGCAGATCACGTCCGGCTTGATGGTCGAGAGAACGCTCGGCAGGTCCTTCTGCGCCCATTTGGCGCTGTCGACGATCGCCGTCCAGCAATCCTTCACATAGTTGTCGACCTGGTCGTAGGGCGATTTGCGGAAGTTCGGGATATGGCCGTTGATGAAGTCCTCCCAGAACTTGGCCATCTGCTCCGGCGGCATTGGTTCGGAGAGGTTCACTGGATGCGCCTCGAAACCGTAGCCTTTGTAGACGTCGACGAAGCCGGGGTCCGACAGGAACACCGCCTTGTGGCCGCGCGCCTCGACCGCCTGCGCGATGCCGACGGAATTGAGCGCCGGGCCAAAGGCCGCCTCGGGGAAAAACGCGATCGTCTTCTGCGCCATCAAGCTTCTCCTTCAATCTGTGAAAATTCTGACGTCGGCGGCGTCCCAGCCGAGTTCGATCTTGTCACCCGCCGACACCGGCCGGCGGTCGGCGGCATCGGCAGTGACCCGCACCAGGAACGGTTTTGGCGACAAAGCGGTGCGGACATGCAACTGCAGGTCGAGCCCCTGATAGGCCAGCGCCTCGACCGTGCCGGTGGTGCGGTTGGCGGTCTCCGGCGACGGGAACAGCCGGATGCGTTCGGGCCGCACCGAAGCGACAGCGGATGCACCAGGCGAAAGTGTTGCGGGGACCTTGCCCGTGACCCGCGAACCATTGGCCGCCAGCACGCCGTCGGCGGTGGCCTTGCCCGGCACGAAATTCATCACGCCGATGAAGTCGGCGACGAAGCGATCCGCCGGGTGCTCGTACACCGCGTGCGGCGTGTCGCATTGCAGCAGCTTGCCATCTTTCAGCACCGCCATGCGATCGGCCATGACCAGCGATTCCTCCTGGTCATGGGTGACGATGACGAAGGTGATGCCGACCTCGTGCTGCAGGCGCTTCAGCTCCAGCTGCATGGCGCCGCGCAACTTCTTGTCGAGCGCGCCGAGCGGCTCGTCGAGCAACAGCAGCCGAGGCCGCTTGACCAGCGCGCGGGCTAGCGCGACGCGCTGCTTCTGGCCGCCCGACAATTGTTCCGGCTTGCGGTCGGCGAAGGGGACAAGCTCGGTTGTCGCCAGTATGGCATCGACGCGGGAGCGGATTTCGGTAGCCGGCAGCCGCTCCATTTCCAGGCCGTAGGAGACATTGGCCCTGACGCTCATATGCGGAAACAGCGCATAGGACTGGAACATCAGATTGACCGGCCGCTTGTTGGGCGGGATCCGGGCGATGTCGCGTCCGTCGAGCAGTATGCGCCCGTCATTGGGCGTCTCGAAGCCGGCCAGCATGCGCAGCAGCGTGGTCTTGCCGCAGCCCGAGGGTCCGAGCAGAGCGAAGAATTCGTTCTCGCGGATGTCGAGCGAAATGCCGTCAACGGCCCTCACCCGGCCGAAATTCTTCGACACACGATCGATCGCCAGCAGGGTGCGCGGTTCGCTCATTGGCCGATCACCCCGCGATTGAGCCGCTGCGACAGGGTCAGCGCGGTGACGCTGACCGCCATGACGATGGTCGCCAGTGCGTTGATCTCCGGCGTGATGCCGAAGCGGATCATCGCGTAGATCTGCATTGGCAATGTGGTCGAGGCGCGTCCTGCGCCGGCAGTGAAGAAGGCGATGATGAATTCGTCGACCGAAAGCGTGAAGGCGAGCAGCGCGCCGGCGATTACCGCCGGCAGGATGACCGGCAATGTCACCCGCCTGAAGGTGGTGAGCGCGGAGGCGCCGAGATCGGCCGAGGCCTCGACGATCGACCAGTCAAAACTCTTCAGCCGGGCGCGCACCACCGAGCAGACGAAGGCGAGATTGAAGACGACATGGGCAAGGATGATGGTGTGCAGGCCCATGGTGAGGTTGAGCATGGAGAAAAAGGAGAGCAGCGCGATCGCCAGCACGATGTCGGGGATGATCATCGGCGCGAAGATCAGAGCCTCGAGGCCCCTGCCATATTGCCGGCGCATCTCGACGCCGATGGCCAGCAGCGTGCCGAGCAGCGTGGCGATGACGGTCGAGACCAGCGCCACGATCAGCGTGTTGAGGGCAGCCTGCAGGATCGCCGCATTGCCGGCCAGCGACGCATACCATTTCAGCGAAAAGCCCGACCAAGCCGTCGGCAGTCCGCCTGCGTTGAAGGAGAGCGCGACCAGCACGGCGATCGGGATGTAGAGGAAGGCGAAGACGAGGACGAGGATCGACCGCATGCCGAGGGTGCGGGCAAAGGATTGGGTCATCGCCGCCCTCCGATGATTGAGAGGCAAGCAGGCGTCCAGCGTCCTTCTCCCCGTTCACGGGGAGAAGATGCCGGCAGGCAGATGAGGGGCAGCGCCCGACATTGCAGGAGCTGGCGCCGCCCCTCATCCGCCCCTTCGGGGCACCTTCTCCCCGTGAACGGGGAGAAGGGAAGGAGCGCGCCCTCAGCCATTCGCGTCACCTCTTGCTTCTGTGGCGCGGCCGGCGGCGCGATCGGCCAGCAGCGCCTGCGTCACAAGCACCAGTAGCATGATGGCAATCAACGCCATTGCGAGCGCGGCGCCGAAGGGCCAGTCATTGGCGGTCAGGAACTGGTCGTAGACGAGATTGCCGATCATCTGGAAGCGGCCGCCGCCGAGCAGCGCCGGGGTGACGAAATTGCCGATCGACAGAACGAAGACGAAGACGGCGCCGGCGGCGATGCCGGGCACGGTCAGTGGCAGGATAACCCGCCGAAATGTGGTCAGGGCAGACGCGCCGAGGTCTCGCGAGGCTTCGGCGAGTTCCGGGTTGAGGCGCGACAGCGGCGCGTAGCAGGCGAGGATGACGAAGGGCAGATAGTTATAGACCAGACCGGCGATGACGGCACCCTCAGTGTAGAGCATCGATGGCGGTTCGCCGGTGTAGCCGAACCAGCGCAAAAGCTGGGTGATCAGGCCCTCGCGGTTGAGCAGCACGATCCAGGCATAGGTGCGGATCAGGTAGTTCGACCAGAACGGCAGCACGGCGAAGAACAGGAACACCGGCTGCAACCGGCGGGGTGCGGCCGATATGGCATAGGCGGCGGCGTAGCCGATGACGACAGCGATCAGGGTCGCCGTGCCGGCGATGCGCGCCGAGTTGAGGAAGATGCCGGCATAGAGCGGGTCGAAGACCAGCCCGAAATTCTCCAGCGTGAATTTGTATTCGATGCCGCCATAGATGCCGCGCCGAAAGAAGGCGAGCGCCAGCACCAGCGCGCATGGCACCACCATCAGGACGGTCAGCCAAGCCAGCGCCGGCGCCATCAGCAGGGAGGAGCGAAGTCTGGTTGGGGACACGATTACGAACCGCATTCGGCGGCCAACGGCGGATGCCCGCCGTCGGCCGTGATCCAGTTTGATGCCGCCTACTGCGCGACCTTGATCTCGCTAACGATCTTCGAATAGTCGCGCTGGGCGTCACCGACATCGCGCAGCTGCTCGAACTTGACCAGATCGGCAACCGGCATCGCCATGTTGGGGAATTTGGCCAGGAAGTCGGCAGGCAGGCTCTCCATCGCCGGCTTGTTGGGCACCTTGTAGTCGATGTTCTGCGCCGCCCAGGCGTGGTTCTTGGCGTCGAGCATGAAGTTGATGAACTGGAAGGCGGCGTCCTTGTTGGGGGACGCCTTCATCACCACCATCGTGTCGACCCAGAGATCCGAACCCTCCTTCGGGATGACGTATTTGATCTCGGGCTTCTCGGCGATGCCGTAATTGCACCAGCCGTCCCAGGCCTGCACCAGCAGCGCCTCGCCCGACACCAGCTTGGAGTAGAAGGTGGTGTCGTCATAGGCGAGCAAGGTCTTCTTGGCCGAGATCAGCAGGTCCTTCACCTCGGCCATCTTGGCCGGATCGGTCTCGTTGACCGAATAACCCTTGTCGAGCTGGCCGGCGGCAAGCAGCCAGCGGTCGGTCGCCAGCATGGTGGTCTTGCCCTTGAGATCATCGGATGGGGCGAGCAGATCGCTCCAGCTGGTCGGCGCAACCTTGACCAGATCCGAGCGGTAGCAGAGGCCGGTGGTGCCCCATGTATAGGGCACGGAGAAGGCATTGCCGGCATCGTGCGGCAGCTTGGTCGCTTCCGGATAGAGGTTGGCGAGGTTCGGAACCTTGGCGTGGTCGATCGGCTCGGTCAGACCGAGCTTGTTCAGCACCTCGGCGAAGGGCGAGGAGACGAAGACCACGTCATAGCCCTTGCCGCCGGAGGCGACGAGCTTGCCCATGATCTCCTCATTGGTGGCATGCACCACGACCTCGCCGGAAACGCCGGTCGCGGTCTTGAAGGCGGCCATGGCATCGGGCGCCATGTAGCCGTCCCAGTTGGAGATGACGAGGTCGGCAGCGGCGGCCGGCGCCGAGAGCGCCAGCGCAAGGCCAAGCGCGATTGAAGACATTGTGAGCGAACGGTGCCGCAAAGCGGTGACGGTCATGACAGACTCCCATTCCGGTTGACGTCGAATTCGTTTTGGATCGGCGTTCGCGGTTCTGCCGCAGGCTCGATCCCGTTCCCCGGTCTTTTTCTTGCCGATTGCAGTGACAGTACTATTGCAGAAAAAAGTACGTCAATCCATAATTTGACAGGCCGCCATGGAATCTGGCCGATTGCGTCCGCGATCGGCCAAACCATGGCGATCACGTCCGTTCACGAGACTAGTCATGCAAGCGGCAGCCAGGCGACCTCGCACCAACCATCTCGATCTTGCCCAGCGCATCCTGGATGTCGCCCGGCAGCGCGGCTTTGCCCCCGGCGCGCATCTGCCAGAGCAGCAGATCGCGTCGCTCTGCAACGTTTCGCGAACTCCTGTGCGGGCGGCGTTGCGCCTGCTCACCGAACAGGGTGTCGTGCAATGGGAGGCCGCTACCGGCTATCGTCTGGTTGCCGACCTCACCGCCCAAGCCGCCGTTGCCGCGGAATTGCCTGTCACGGCCGAGGACGAACTGGCCGAGGCGATCCTGCGCGACCGCTCGGCGCGGCGGCTGGACCAGACGGTGACCGTCGTCGGTTTGATGCGGCGGTACGATGCGGAACGCAAGACGGTACTAAAAGCGCTCCAGAGACTGACCGAGGAGAATCTTGTCGACCGCGCGCCGGGCCAATCCTGGCTGTTTCGCCGCGCGCCCGACGATCCGGAGGCACAAGGCGAGAGTTACGAGTTCCGCCTGCTGCTCGAGCCCGCGGCCATCCTGGCGCCGGGCTTCCGGCTGGATGGAGCTCGCGCGGCAGCACTGCGCCAGGGCATGGAAGCACTGGCAACGCTACCAGATGCGGCGTTTGACACCAGGGAGTTCCAGCGGCTGGACATCGAATTCCACGACATGATCGCCGATGGTTCCGCCAACCGCTTCGTTGCCGATGCGCTGTCCGACCACCTCAGGCTGCGCCGGCTGCCGGGAACCTATACCGGCGTCAACGTCTTCCGGCTGAAGCAGTCGCTGCGCGAGCACCTCACCATACTCGACCATCTGGAAAGCCGTCAGTATGAGGTTGCCGCCGACCTGCTGCGCGTGCATCTGAGGCTGTCGCGCAGCCAGCGGCCGCAGGCGGCGAGTCGCGGTGCGCCCGCTTTGTTCGGCATGATCAGCCGGCCGGATTGAAGAGGGCCATTTTGACGCGCAAAGCCAGCCCGACCATCGCGCTGTTTCCCGAAGCAAGCTTCGGCGCGGCGCTGAATTGCGTCGGCATCGCGCAGGCGCTGCGCGCCCGTGGCGCCCGGCCGGTGTTCATCTGCCATGCCGGATTTTCCGGTGTGTTCGCCGACTACGGTTTTCAGGAATACCAGCTGCCGACCGACGATCCGCTGAGCGACAGCGAGCGGCAGAGCTACTGGCAGGCTTTCGTGCGCCGGCATCTGCCGCATTTCCGGCTGAGCCCGATCGACCAGCTCGAAACCTATGTCGCCCCGACATGGCAGGCGATCGTCGACACCGCGGTCAATGCCGAAGCGCCGCTGCGGCAATTGCTGGCGCGGCTTAAGCCGGACGCCGTCGTGCTCGACAATGTCATCATGTTTCCAGCACTTGCCGGCGCCGGCTGCCCATGGGTGCGCGTCGTCTCCTGCGCCGAGACCGAACTGCCCGACGCGGAGGTGCCGCCCTATCTCTCCGGCCTTGCGGCCGACGATCCAGGCCGCGAGGCCTTCGAGGCGCGTTACCTCGCGGCAGTGACGCCGGCGCATGAGCGATTCAACCGGCTGCGCGCCGATGCGGGCCTGGCAGCACTGCCGAAGGGCCTGTTCCTGGAGGCCTCGCCCGACCTCAATTTGCTGTTGACGCCGACCATCGTGCGTCGCGAGCGCGCTACGCCGCTCGACCCCGAGCGCTTCATCTATCTCGAAGGCTGCGTGCGTTCGGAAGGGCCATTCGAAGTGCCCGTCTTCCCGCGCGATGGCGGGCCGCTGGTCTATGTCAGCTTCGGCAGCCTCGGCGCCATGGATGTCGGGCTGATCCAGCGCATGCTTGCCGTGTTCGACAGGTTGCCGGCGCGCTTCATCGTCAATGTCGGCGGTCTGCGCGATGCCTATCGAGCGGTGCCTGACAATGTCTATCTCGACGCCTGGTTCCCGCAGCCATCGGTGGTGGCGAAGTCGGACCTGTTCATCCACCATGGCGGCAACAACAGCTTTTGCGAGGCGCTGCGCTTCGGCGTGCCGTCGCTGATCATGCCCTATTGCTGGGATGGGCACGACAATGCGCAACGCGCCGGCGAGACCGGTGTCGGCGATCATATCGGCCGTGACGGCTGGACCGAAGGAGTATTGGAGAGAGCCATTCTCGGCCTGCTGGCCGATGATGCAATGCGCGCCCGCCTGAAGGAAAATGCAGCGCAAATGGCGCTGAAACCCGGAACGGATGCGGCCGCCGAGGCCATTCTCTCTCTCGTACGGACATGAACGAAATGCCTGACAATCACTCAACCATCACGTCGCCTTTGAGCGGCAGTAACGACCCGAAAAGCTGGCTGGCCCAGCACGCGATCAGCGAAGTCGAGTGCCTGGTGCCCGACTTGAACGGCGTGCTGCGCGGCAAGGCCTTGCCGGTGGCGAAATTCCTCAAGGCGCTGGAAGATCGTGCGCTCTATCTGCCGAGCAGCGCCTTCCTGGTCAGCATAGACGGCCGCTATTCCGGCTCGATCGACGAGGGTTTTGCTTATCAGGACCCGGACATGCGGATGGTGCCGGATGTTTCCACGCTCTGCCTGGCGCCCGGTGCCGGCGCGGGCAAGGCCTATGTCTTTGCCGACGCGTTCCAAATAGACGACCGGCCGTGGATGGCCTCGCCGCGTCATGTCTTGCGGGCCGTGCTCGATCTCTATCGCCAGCGCGGCTGGCGGGCAGTGGTGGCGCCGGAGCTCGAATTTTATCTCACCGCGCCCAATCCGGACCCCGACCGTCCCCTGACCGCACCTGTCGGCGGCAATGGCCGCGCCGAGAGCGTGCAGCATCCCTATGACATGGCGGCACTCGAAGAATTCGAGCCGGTGATCCGGCGCATCTACGATTACGCGGCGGCCGCCGGGCTGCCACTCGACACGCTGATCCATGAATCCGGCACCGCGCAGCTCGAGATCAACTTCCTGCATGGCGATGCGCTGGCGCTGGCCGACAAGGTGCTGTTGTTCAAGCGGTTGACGCGTCAGTCGGCGCAGCAGTCCGGCATGCACGCGACCTTCATGGCAAAACCGATCGCGGCACAGGCCGGCAGCTCGATGCATCTGCACATGTCAGTCATCGACGAGGCGGGCAACACGCTGTTTGCCGGCGGCGAGGATGCCGACACGGCTATGTTCGGGCATTTCATCGGCGGGCTGCAGAAATATGTCCCCGAAATCATGCCTCTGTTTGCGCCGAACGTGAATTCGTACCGACGCATCCGGCCGAACCACAGCGCGCCGGCCAACATCGAGTGGTCGCATGACAACCGCTCCTGCGGTCTGCGCGTGCCGGCCGGTGGCCGCGCTGCGCGGCGCATAGAAAACCGGCTGCCCGGCGCCGATGCCAACCCCTACCTGGCAATCGCCGGCTCGCTGCTGGCAGGCTATCTCGGCGTAGAGGAGAAAATCGCGCGTTCGGCCGAGGCGTCGGGCAATGCCTACAAGATCAAGAGCACACTACCGAAAACCATGGAGGAAGCGCTCGACCGGTTCACCGCATGCGAGCCGGTGCGGGCGCTGCTCGGCGAGGACTTCTTCCAGTCCTATCTGCGCGTCAAGAGCGTCGAACTCGATCTGTTCCAGAGCGTCGTGACGAGCTGGGAACGCGACCACCTGCTGCTCAAGGTGTAATGATGGGATTCAATTCCGAGGGTTTCAATTCCGGCCTGGATATCGGCAAATCCTATTATGTCGCCACCGCCAATCCGTCGCCGGATCATCCCGCCCTGAAAGGCGAGGTCGACGCCGACCTCGTTGTCGTCGGCGGCGGCTGCACCGGCCTGTCGGCGGCGCTTCACGCCGCCGAGCGCGGCCTGAAAGTCGTATTGCTCGAAGGCGGCAAGATCGGCTGGGGCGCATCGGGGCGCAATGGCGGCCAGATGATCCCCGGCCTGCGCAAAGGCACCAAGGGGCTGGTCAAGGCTTTCGGACCGGAGCGGGCGAAAGCGCTGTTCGATCTCGCCTTTGAAGCGCGGGGGCTGGTGCTCGACATCATCGAGCGCCATGCCATCGACTGCGATCTCCGGCTGACCGGCCATCTGGTCGGCGCAGTGAACGGCTCTGATCTCAAGGACCTCGAGGAAGAGGCCGAGTGTCTGGCCAGCATGATGAAGTTTCGCGACGTGGAGATTCTGTCGGCGGCGGAGGCACGCGGCAAGGTCGACACGCCCTACCATGGTGCGATGTACGAGCCGCTTGGCGGCCACATGCATCCGCTGAACTACACGCTCGGCCTTGCCCGCGCTGCAGTCGCGGCCGGCGTCACCATCCATGAGAATTCGGTGGCCATTCGGCTGGGCCGCGAGCCTTCGATACGAGTCTCGACGGCCAAGGGTTCGGTCCGGGCAAAGCATGTCGTGCTGGCCGGCGATGCGCTGCTGCATGGGCTCGAGCCACGCGTCAACAGCCGCATCATGCCGGTCGGCAACTACATCGTCGCCACCGAGCCGCTGGAGGACAAGCGCAATGTCATCCCGGCCAATGTCGCGGTGTCAGACACCCGCTTCGTCGTCAACTACTACCGGATGTCGGCGGATGGACGGCTGCTGTTCGGCGGCGGCGAGCGCTACACGCCATCGCCGCCGGCCGACATTGCCGGCTTCGTGCGTCCGCATATGGAAGCCACTTTCCCGCAACTGAAGGGCTGCCGTATCGACCATGCCTGGGGCGGGCTGGTATCGGTGACGACGTCGCGGTTGCCGCATGTTGGGCATTATGGCGAGGTCTATTTCGCGCATGGCTATTCGGGCAAGGGCGTGATCCTGTCGACGCTTTCGGGCAAGCTCTTGGCCGAGGCGATCACCGGCGATGCTTCGCGGCTCGACCTGTTCTCGACGCTCACCCCGCTGCCGTTCCCCGGCGGTACGGCACTGCGCGGTCCGCTCTATGTGCTGGGCATGCTGTGGTATGCGATGCGGGATCGGATCAAGCACTGAGCCTTCGTGCAGGGCCAGCGCGACAGACGCTGCGCTGGCCACAGATGATATCGCGCTAGGCAGCATCCCGGTTCGTCAGGGCGATGTGGCAGCAGCCGGAGCCGTGGCCGGGCGTCCAGGTGACGTTGTCGAAGCGCACGCCGGTCGCCTCGAACAGGCCGCGGTCGAAGGCGCCGGCGATGCGGCAGAGCGTGGCGAGTTTTTCCTCGCCGACGCCGGCCTCGACCCAGGCGTCCTTCAGCGGGCAGCGCTTCACCTTGAAGGCAATGCGATGTTCACTGCGTTCGACATCAGTCGGATACATGCGGCCGCCATCGGGGCTGACGGCCAGAAACGCCTCGCCGATCGCTGGCGCGTCGTTAGGGCCGAAATCGGCAAAGGCTGCCGCGGCAACCTCCCTGCCGCGCTGCTCGATGGTGCGGATCATGACCGCCTCGGCGCGCTCTGCTCCCAGTTCAGCCGTCAGTTCGTCGAGGAACAGGCGATAGAGATCGGCCCGATTGCGAAAGGCGAAATCGAGTTCACGTGACAGGTTTTCGGCTCTCGCTGCGGGGTCGGTCATGGCGCTTCCTGACTTGCTCTCAATTTCGGCGTCGCCGTCACCAGCGCCTTGCCGATTGCGGATTGCGGCGCGCCGATGACAGCGCGGGCATCGCCGCTTTCGGCGATCCGCCCGGCGTCGAGGATGACGACGCGATGGGCGATGGCTCTGACGACGCCGAGATCGTGCGAAATGAACAGATAGGCGATCCGTTCCACACGCTGCAGGTCGAGCAGCAATTTGAGAATGTCTCCGCGAATCGAAACGTCGAGCGCCGACACCGCTTCGTCGAGCACGATCAGCGATGGGTTTGTGGCGATGGCGCGGGCGATGGCAACGCGCTGGCGCTGGCCGCCGGAGATTTCGTGGATGGCGCGCGGCGCGAGTTCGGCGTCGAGGCCGACGCGCTCCAGCAAAGCGGCGATCCGGCGCGGGCGCTCGGCGCGCGATGCGATGCCATGGATGCGCAAGGGATCGTCCAGCAGGCGCGCCACGGTGGCGCGCGGGTTGAAGGCGGCGAGCGGATCCTGGAACACCATCTGCAGGCGCGCGCGCCGGGCACGCAGCGCGGCACCGTTCAGGGTGAGGAAGTCATCACCTTCGAACCGGATGTTGCCGGCGTCGGGTTCGATCAGCCGCAACACCAGCCGCGCGATCGTCGACTTGCCGCTGCCGGACGGTCCGGCGAGCGCCAGCGTCTCGCCGGGATCGATCGCGAAGGAGACGGCATCGACGGCGGCGATGGTCCTGCCGCCACGCCGATAGCGTTTGGTGAGGTCGGAGACGGTCAACAGCGGACTGCTCATCGCGGCACTCCGGCTTGCGGCAGCAGCGGTTCGGCGTCGAGGCCGAGATGGGCGTCGAGCAGCGCGCGTGTGTAGGGGTGGCGCGGGGCATCGATGATTTGCTCTGTCGCACCAATCTCGACCAATTCGCCGTGGCGGAACACTGCGATGCGGTCGGCAAGTTCGGCGGCCAGCGCGATATCGTGACTGATGAACAGCAGCGTCATGCCGTCCTCAGCCACCAATTTCCGGATGAGGGACACGATCTCGGCCTGCACGATGGTGTCCAGCGCGCTGGTCGCCTCGTCGGCGATCAGCAATTTAGGTCCGGCGGCGATGGCGGCGGCGATCGCCACACGCTGCTTCTGGCCGCCGGAGAGCTGGTGCGGAAAGGCGCGGAGGGCGGTGTCGGGGTCTGGCAGGCGGACGCGGTCGAGCAGGGTTCTGGCCTTGGCATAGGCCTGCGGCCAGCCGAGGCCGAGATGGGTTCGGGCGACTTCGGCGATCTGCTTGCCGATTGTCATGACGGGATCGAGGCTGGCCGATGGATCCTGGAAGACGAAGCCGATGTCGCGGCCGCCGAGGGGTGTGTTGTTGCGAAGACGGGAAGGTTGGTGAGGCGATCGAAATTCCGACATCTGCCAGTCGATACGGCCACCAATCCTGGCGGATGCCGGCAACAGCCCCGCAATCGCCAGCGCCAGTGTGCTCTTGCCCGAACCGCTCTCTCCGATGATGGCCAGACGCTCGCCGGCGGCGATATCGAGATTGATGTTCTTCAGCGCCTCGCGGCCATTGCCGCGATAGCTCACCGTCAGATCGCGGATCGAGAGCAGCGCCGTCATGACAGGCTCCGTCTCACCGCTGTCGTCTCGACGACACCTTCACCGGCGAGATAGACGCCGAGCACGGTCAGCACCAGCGCCATGCCCGGAATGATCGAAAGGAAGGGCGCGGTGCGCAGCACTGTGCGGCCTTCGGCGATCATGCCGCCCCAGGTGACGCGGTTGGGGTCGCCGAGGCCGAGGAACGAGAGCGCGGCCTCTGTCAGGATGGCGGCGGCGACGATCACCGACGACAGCGCCAGCACCGGCGGCAGAGCATTGGGCAGCACCTCGCGAAAGGCGATCTCAAGGGGATGCATGCCGATGACGCGGGCGCCGGCGACATAGTCGCGCTCGCGAATGGACAGCACCTCGGCGCGCGCCACCCGCGCCGGTCCGGTCCAGGCGCCGAGCGCGATGGCCGCGACAACCACGCCGAGCGACGGCCCGACGACGCTGACGAAAGCCAGCGCCAGCAGGAAGCCCGGCACGGTCTGGAAAGCGTCGGTGATGCGCATCAGCACTTCGTCGACGAGGCCGCCGGCGAAGCCGGCCAGCGTGCCGACGATCGCACCTATGACAAGCGCCGCAGTGGCCGCAGCCAATCCGACCGCCAGCGAGGTACGCGAGCCGTGGAACAGTTCGGCCAGCACGTCGCGGCCGAGCCGGTCGGTGCCGAGCGGCAGCGACCAGTCCTGGAAAGGCGGCAGCAGCGCCGGCCCGGCAATGGCTTGCGGGTCACCGGGAAAAAACAGCGAAGCCGAGAGCGCCATGGCAAACAGCGCCGCCAGGATGATCGCGCCGGCGATCGCCTCGGGCGTGCGCAGGAAACGCCGGACCACGCTCACGCGCCAGCCTCACTGGCGCCGACGCGTGGATCGAGGAAGGCGTAGGCGACGTCGACGAGAAGGTTGATGACGATGACGAGAACTGCGCTGGTGAGAATAATCCCGAGCAGCAGCGGCGTGTCGCGCCCAGCGACGGCTTCCTGCGCCAGTCGGCCGAGGCCGGGCACGGCAAAGACGCTTTCGATGACGACGCTGCCGCCGAGCATCTGTGCCGATTGCAGGCCGAGCATGGTGACCAGAGGCAGCAGCGCGTTGCGAGCGACGTGAGCGAGCACGATGCGGCGGCGCGACAGGCCCCTGGAGCGGGCGGCAAGGACAAAATCCTGCCGCCATGCCTCGGCCATGCCGGCCCGCATCATGCGCAGGTAAAGCGCGAGATAGATGAAGCCAAGGGCGGACACCGGCAGGACGAGATGGGTGGCGATGTCGGCGGTGCGGGCAAGGCCGGTCTTGTCCGACGCCAGGCTCTCGATGCCGCCGATCGGCAGCCAGCGCAGGTCGACGGCGAAGATCACGATCAGCACTAGGCCGAGCCAGAAGCCGGGCACGGCATAGAGCGCCAGCGAGCCGATCGACAGGAAACGATCGCGAAAGCTGCCGGGTCTGGCGCCGGCATAGATGCCAAGCGCCGATCCGAGGCCAAAGGAGAGCGCGATGGCGCTGCCCATCAGGATAAGCGTTGTCGGCAGGCGCTCGAGGATGATTTCGCGGATCGGCCTGGAGAAGGTGACGGAGTGGCCGAGGTCGAGATGGAGCAGCGCCCAGAGATAATTGGCGAGCCGCGTCAGTTCAGACTGGTCAAGGCCCCAGCGGTGGCGCAGCAGTTCGATCATGCCGGCATCGCCGCCGGTCGAGACGATATAGGCGTCGACCGCATCGCCGGGCGCCGCTTCGAGCAACAGGAAGGTGCCGATGACGACGATCAGCAGTACGAAGATGCTGCCGACGAGACGGCGGCGCAGGAGGGTGAGGGCGCGGGTCATGGCGGCCTCGAATGTTTGGTGCTGAGCCAACCAAGGTGAAAGTCGCGCTTGAGCACCCCCCTCTGTCCTGCCGGACATCTCCCCCTCAAGGGGGGAGATTGGAAGTCATCGGCGATTTCGCCAATCTTCAATGTCGCAGGAAAATATGCCGACGTTGCGGCCAGCCAATCTCCCCCCTTGAGGGGGAGATGTCCGGTAGGACAGAGGGGGGCCTCGTAGAACTCTACGTCTACGACGATGTCGTCGCGAACTCTCATCCGCGAAATACTGTCACGATTCCAAATACGTGTCCGCCCAGTTCGATACCGCCCAGCGCGGGTTGTTGGCCATATTCCCAACCGTATCGCGCGCGACGCTGATGAAACTCCATTCGGCGACGTTGATCAGCGGCAGGTCGGCAGCGACCTTCTTCTGGAACTCCTTGTAGAGTTCGGTACGCGCGGCTGTATCGAGCGTCTCGGAGGCCTTGGCGATGAGGGCGTCCAGTTCCTCGTTCTTGTAGCCGCCCTGGTTGGAGAACGGTACGCCGTCCGGAATGCCGCTCTGCACCAGGATGGTGGTCGAGATCGCCGGGTCGCCGCGGAATACCGGCGGGCCGACGGCGAGGTCGAAGGCATGGTCGGTGTAGACGGCCTTGATGTGCGCGGGCGAGTCGTTGTTGACCAGCTCGGCATCGATGCCGATGGCGGCGAGCGCCTGGCGCAGATAGTCGCCGAACTGCTTGGTCTCGTTGAAATAGGGCGCCGGCAAAAGTTTCAGCGAAAAGCGCTTGCCGTCGGAGCCTTTCTTGTAACCGGCTTCGTCGAGCAGAGCGTTGGCCTTGGCAACGTCGAAGGCATAGGTCGGCACGTCGGCGGTGTAGAATTGCGGATCGTTCTTCGGCACCGGACCGGTGGCGGTGGCCGCATAACCGAGGAACACCGTCTTGACGACGAAATCCTTGTCGATGGCATGCGCGATCGCCTGGCGCACCTTGAGGTCGGCGAGCTCCTTGCGGCGGTGGTTGATTTCGACGACGAGCTGGTATGTGAGCCCTTCATAGCCCTTGGTGATGACCTTCAGGCCCGGCACCTTGGAGATGCGGTCGAGGTCGGCCAGCGGCACGGCCGAGAAAGCGGCGAGCTGGATTCCTTCGGCCTCGAGTGCGGCGGCCGCCGAGGTGCGATCCGGCAGCACCTGGTAGACGATCTCGTCGAGATAAGGCTCGTCCTTGCCCCAATAATCGGTGTTCTTCGCCAGCCGGTAGTACTGGCCGGCCTTGTACTCAGCGAACTTGAACGGGCCGGTGCCGACCGGCGCGTTGTTGGCCGGGTTCTCCTCGATCTTGCCGGTCTCGTAGACGTGCTTCGGCACCACGCTGCTCAGCGCCGGCAGGGCGTTGCGGATCAGCTGGAACGGTGTCGGCTTGGCGAATTTGAACACGGCGGTCAATCCGTCCGGTGTGTCGACGGCGGCAAGGTCCTTGAACACGGTGCGGCCGAGATTCTGCAGTGGCTTCCAGATCTGCAGCGCCGAGAAGGCGACGTCGGCGGAGGTGAAGGGCTTGCCGTCATGCCATTTGACACCGTCGCGCAGCTTGAAAGTCACCGACAGGCCGTCGGCAGCGCCTTCCCAGCTGAGTGCCAGACGCGGCTGCAGCCCATCCTTGCCGTCGAAGGAGGCCTCGGCCAGCGTCTCCACAACCTTGCTGGAAATGAAGAAGACGCCATTGGAGGCAACGATGGCCGGGTTGAGGTTGCGCGGCTCGGAATCGGCGGCGACGACCAGCCGTCCACCCTTCTTCGGCGTCTGCGCCCAGCCGATCACCGGCATGGCGGTGGAGGCGAGCAGCGCCGCCGAACCGGCAAGCACAGTGCGCCTGGAAATGGTGAAACCTGACATGATCGACCTCCGTCCTCTCCGCACCCGTCCGGATGCGACAATCCCTTCGACGCCAACGGGCCCGCGAGCATCTTTGCGGCGGTGATTATGGCCCTTGCCGAGGGTTTCGCCAGAGAGGGAATTGGCGCAATCTGGCGTGGCTTTGAAATTTCCGTCCGCTGGACCACTTATCCGATGGCGGTCCCGTTTCGCCAATCTGGTAAGACCAGAACTGGCCATACGGCGTTTTGGAATGGCAATCTATGACCATTTCTGCAAGGAGCCCGATTTCTGGCTGGACCAGTGCGGCGATAATAGTGCAGATTTGACCGACAGCCAGACGATCAGCGACCTGCGCAGCCGGCAAGCCGGTCCGACCGGCCGGCACATTCAGGGAGAGAACAATGAACATCGCCCCGGGCAAGATCGGCACCATTCCGTTCGACCAGGCGAGGCTCGATGGGTTGATGGAAGAGGCCGGCATCGACGTGCTGCTCGCCACCTCCAAGCACAACACGCAATATCTGCTCGGCGGCTACAAGTTCATCTTCTTCGCCGCCATGGATGCGATCGGCCACAGCCGCTATCTGCCTGTCGTCGTCTATGAGAAGGGCGGGCCGGACCATGCCGCCTATATCGGCAACCGCATGGAAGGCGCCGAGCACCAGAACAACCCGTTCTGGACGCCGACGCTGCATGCCGCCTGCTGGGGCACGCTCGATGCCGCCAATCTGGCTGTCGAGCATGTGCACAAGATCGGCCAGGGAGGAGCGCGCATCGGCATCGAGCCGGCTTTCCTGCCGTCGGATGCCTATACGCTGATCCGTAAAACATTGCCGGATGCAAAGCTGGTCGACGCGACCGACATGCTGGAGCGCATGCGCGCCATCAAGACGGAGGCGGAGCTGGAGAAGCTGCGCATCGCCTCCGAGCTGATCACGGATTCCATGCTGGCAACGATTGGCTGGGCGCGCGAGGGCACGACCAAGACCGAGATCATCGAACAGCTGCGGCGCGAGGAGACCAACTGCGGTGCGCATTTCGAATATTGCCTGCTGACGCTGGGCTCCAGCCACAACCGGGCTGCCTCACCGCAGGCGTGGAAGAGGGGCGAGGTGCTGTCGATCGATTCCGGCGGCAATTATCACGGCTATATTGGCGACCTCTGCCGCATGGGCATTCTGGGCGAGCCGGACGCCGAGCTGGAGGATCTGCTGGCCGAGGTCGAGACGGTGCAGCAGGCGGCGTTCTCCAAGGTCAGAGCCGGCACGCTCGGCGGCGACATGATTTCTCATGCCGAGGGGGTGCTGAAGAAATCCAAGGTCGCGCCCTATACCGATTTCTTCGCGCACGGCATGGGGCTGATCACGCATGAGGCGCCGTTCCTGATGACCAATCATCCAGTCACCTATGAAGGCACCTATGCCGCAAAGCCGCTGGAGAAGAACATGGTGCTGTCGGTCGAGACTACCATGCTTCATCCGACACGCGGGTTCATCAAGCTGGAGGATACGGTTGCCGTGACTGACAGCGGCTATGTCATGTTTGGCGACCGAGGTAGGGGTTGGAACAGGGGTGGCGCTTGAATCACGGACGACCGGCGCTGCCCCACAAAGCCAATCACCCTTTGCCCGCCGGCAGCAGCCTGAAATCCGGCAAGTCGCGCAGCGCCAGTTCAGGCCCAGCCGGCGAATAGACGACGAAGAGCTGCATCGGTCCGTCGCCGGTGTTGAGCGTCGAATGGAAGCGGCTCTCCGGGACGTAGATGGTGCAGCCGGGGCCGACCTTGGCGACCACCGGATTGCCTTGCTCGTCCTCGACCATCTGCTCGCCATGGCCGGAGATGACGAAGATGATTTCCTCGGCCCCGGGATGGTTGTGGCGGGTGTGGCCCTTGCCGGACGGCAGGTCGACGACGCCGCCCGAAAAACGCTCCGCGCCGTTCACTTCCGGCGCAACCGTCAATGCCAGCCGCCCCCAGTCGAAGCCGAAGGCGCTGACGTCCTTCGGGTAGACAAACACCTTGCTCTTGTCGGCCATCGTCTCATCCCTTCCTTTTCTTCGCGGTCGCTTTCTGGTCGCCGATCGCGACGGCCTTGAAATCCGCGGTCTGCCGGGCGATCGCCGCTTCCGCCGGCAAACGCTCCATCGAGCTGGCACCGTAAAAACCGTGCAGCCCTTCGCACCTCTCGAGAATATAACGGGCATCGTCCGGCATCGAGATCGGCCCGCCATGGCAAAGCAGGATGACATCCTTGCGCACCGAACGAGCTGCGGCTGCGATGGCGTCGATCTCTTTCACACAGTCGTCAAGTGATTTGGCCGAGGTGGCGCCGATCGAGCCGCCGGTGGTGACGCCCATATGGGCGACGACGATGTCGGCGCCGGCTTTTGTCATGGAGCGCGCCTCGTCCGGGTTGAAGACATAAGGGGTCGTCAGAAGGTCGAGCTTGTGCGCCTCGGCGATCATGTCGACCTCAAGGCCGAAGCCCATGCCGGTCTCCTCGAAGCTTTGCCGCATCTGGCCGTCGAACAGGCCGATGGTGGGAAAGTTCTGCACGCCCGAAAAGCCCATCGTCTTCAGCTCGGCCAGGAACAGCGGCATGATGACGAAGGGATCGGTGCCGTTGACGCCGGCCAGCACCGGCGTCTTCTTGACCACCGGCAGCACCTCGTAGGCCATCTCCTTGACGATCTCGTTGGCGTTGCCATAGGCGAGCAGGCCGGCGGCCGAGCCGCGCCCTGCCATGCGGTAGCGGCCGGAATTGTAGATGATGATGAGGTCGATGCCGCCGGCCTCCTCGGCCTTGGCCGAAAGGCCGGTGCCGGCGCCGCCGCCGACGATCGGCACGCCGTCGGCGATCATCTTACGGAATTTTTCCAGGATTTTCTTGCGCGGAATGGCGGCCATGCTTGTCAGGTCTCACTTGCTGGCGATGTCGAGGAAGGCGGCCGTGGCGGCCTTGGCGAATTCCGGATCGTTGATGTGCAGCGGCAGGCGCGTCACGCACCGTGTCTGAGTCGGCTTGATCGTACGCTCGATAGCTTCGAACAGCGCGGCGTCGGCTTCCGGGTTGAAGAAGGCGCCGCCTTCGATGTCGAGCGCCGAAACGCCCTTTTCGGGGATCAGGAAATGCACAGGACCCTGGCAGCGGCTCAATCTGTCGCCGATCCATTCGCCGATCTGGCGGCATTCGTCCGCTGTGGTGCGCATCAGTGTCACATTGGAATTGTGCTCGTAGAGCAGCCGCCCGCGATATTTTTCGGGAATGGTCGGCGGCGCCCAGAAGTTGACCATATCGAGCGCGCCGGCCGAGCCGACATAGGGCAGCTTCGTGCGGGCAATGGCACCGAAGCGGTCTTCGGTCGCCGGCAGCACGCCGCCGAACAGCAGGTCGCAAACCTCGGTGGTGGTGATGTCGATGACGCCGGCGAGCAGGTCAGAGTCGGCGAGCTTCTCCATGGTACGGCCGCCGGTGCCGGTGGCGTGGAAGACCATGCAGTCGTAGGTGGCGCGCAACTGATCGGCGATGGCTGTCACGCAAGGCGTGGTGACGCCAAACATGGTCAGGCCCAGCGATGGCTTGCCGTCGGCCGACGGCGCGGACCTCGCTGCCATGCCGGCAATGGCCTGGGCGGCATTGTGCAGCACGACCCGTGACAGCCGGTTGAGACCGGCCATGTCGGTGACGGACGGCATCATGACGATGTCGGAGACGTCGACATAGGGCGCGGTGTCACCGGACGCGAGCGTCGAGACCATGATCTTGGGCAGGCCGAGCGGCAGGGTGCGCATGCCAGAGGTGATGATCGAGGTGCCGCCGCCACCGCCAATGCCGATCATGCCTGATATGTCGGTGCGCGACTGCGCGAATAGGGCGAAGGCCGCGGCCATCGCCGCCATCGACCTGCCGCGGTCGTCGATGCCCAGCACGGCATTGCGGCCCTCGGGATGATGGCCGGCGACCTCCTCGGCGGGAACATCGACGGGCACGGTGGCGGCGCGGGTTCCGACATCGACGCGGGTGACGGCCGCTCCGGTGGCGGCGATCGTGTCGGCCAGGAAGGCAAGTTCTTCGCCCTTGGTGTCGGCGGTGCCCACCACATAGATGCGCTTCATCGCGTTTCCCCGGTCCTGGCGTGCCCGGCGTCGTCGCCTGCCACTCTCTGCAGGCCGCTCGGCAGCGCCAAGGCCATTGCATTTTTTTGAGACGCGCGTATCGTATTGACATGAATGTCTCACGTCAACAAGCCGCAATGAACGATGACGCCGAGCGAGGGGTAAGCCAGGCGGCCGAACGCGGAGCGCGTGCCCGCACCAGACGGCTGATGCTGGAGACGGCGACGCGGCTGATGCAGGCCGGCGCCACGCCCTCGGTCAGCGAGGTGGCGGAAGCAGCCGAAGTGTCCCGCGCGACCGCCTATCGCTATTTTCCGAGCCAGGCGGCCCTGGTGCAGGCGGTGGTCGACGAAGGGCTCGGTCCGATCCTCACCTGGCAGTCGACTTCCGCCGATCCGGAGCGCCGGGTCGCCGAATTGTTCGGTGCAGCGATGCCGCGCATCGAGGCCTTCGAGGCGACATTCAAGGCGGCGCTAAAACTGTCGCTCGAACAGTGGGCGCAACGGCAGGCGGGCACGCTGGGCGGCGAGCCGCAATTCACCCGCGGCCATCGCGTCGAGCTCTTGAAGGACGCGATCGCTCCGCTCAAGGGCCAACTGCCGCCGCGCGAATTCAAGCGTCTGGCGCAGGCGCTGTCGCTGATCTTCGGCGTCGAGGTGCTGATCGTGCTGAAGGACATTTGGGGCTTGGACAGCCGCAAGATGATGTCGGTGGCGCAGTGGGCGGCCGGTGCGCTGGTGCGGGCGGCGGTGACGGAATCAATGGGCGACGGAGACGGGGCCGCGCGACCGGCGGTCGCCAAATAAACGCGAATCTGGTTCGACCAGATAGGGAAGCCAGGTACACATAGTAATTGTGCTGACACAACCAAAACAAGACCCTTATGTATCAAGGAGTAGGAAAATTAAAGTAAAACAGGCAGATACCGCTACAAATGGCTTGTCGAGCCGCTCCTGATCGCAGAAGAAAGGGCTTGACGTGCATTCGCAATTGGTAATACCAGATCAGGACCGATAAAGCGGATCGAATGTGAGGGCTGCGATCCATTTTCCGGCCGGGCGAGGAGGCCCAAAACCGGAATGTGCCATCACGGGAGGAACTACCAGGGCCGGCCTCGCTGCCGGCTCGCATGACGCGGTAGAATGCGCACAAGGGAGGAAATCATTATGCGCAAGACAATGACCAGCCTGCTTGCTGGTATCGGCTTAGTGCTCGCCTGCGGAACGTCCGTCTACGCGCAGGACAAGGAACTCACCATCTTCTGGGCGGAATGGGATCCGGCCAACTATCTGCAGGAACTCGGCAACGAGTACGAGAAGGAAACGGGCGTCAAGATCACGGTGGAAACCACGCCCTGGCCCGACTTCCAGACCAAGGCCTTCACCGAGTTCAACGCCCATGGTGACGCCTATGATATGGTCGTCGGCGACTCGCAATGGCTCGGTGCCGGTTCGACCGGTGGCCACTATGTCGACCTGACCGACTTCTTCAACAAGCACAAGCTGGGCGAGGTGATGGCGCCGGCCACGGTGAAGTACTATGCCGAATATCCGGGCGGCAGCAGCAAGTACTGGGCCATTCCGCTCGAAGGCGACGCCGTCGGCTGGTCCTATCGCAAGGACTGGTTCGAAGACCCCAAGGAAAAGGAAGCCTTCAAGGCCAAATATGGCTACGATCTCGACGTGCCGAAGGATTTCAAGGCGCTGCGAGACATCGCCGAATTCTTCCACCGGCCGGATCAGAAACGTTACGGCATCGCCATCTACACTGACAATTCGTATGACGCGATGGCAATGGGCTTCGAAAACGCGCTGTTCTCCTTTGGCGGCGAGCTGGGTGACTATAAGACCTACAAGGTCGATGGCTTCATCAACTCCGACAAGGCGATCGCGGCGCTCGACGCCTACAAGGAACTCTACACGTTCACGCCTCCGGGCTGGGCCAAGTCGTTCTTCGTCGAGGACAACCAGGCGATCACTGAAAACCTGGCGGCGATGAGCATGAACTACTTCGCGTTCTTTCCCTCGCTGATCAACGAGGCGTCGAACCCGAACGCCAAGAACACCGGCTTCTTCGCCAATCCTGCCGGACCTGACGGCGACCAGTTCGCCGCCCTTGGCGGTCAGGGCATCTCCATCGTTTCCTACTCGCAGAAGCAGGAAGAGGCGGTGAAGTTCCTCGAATGGTTCATCAAGGACGAGACCCAGAAGAAGTGGGCAGCGCTTGGCGGCTACACCTGCAGCGCAGCCGTGCTCAAGTCGGAGGAATTCCAGAACGCCACACCTTACAACAAGGCCTTCTACGAGACCATGTTCAAGGTGAAGGACTTCTGGGCGGTGCCTGAATACGCAGAACTGCTGCAGCAGCTCAACCAGCGCATCTATCCCTACGTGATCGGTGGGCCTGGAACCGCCAAGGAAACGCTGGACGCGCTGGCCGCCGACTGGAACGCGACCTTCAAGAAATACGGCCGCGGCCAATAAAAGTCATGCCTGACGGAGGAGGCCTTCGCGCCTCCTCCGTTTGTTTTTAAGAATCTGGAGCAGGGTTTTGGCGACCACGATGATCACGACGCTGGACAGGTCCTCGCGGGCCGCTGCCCGCGGCCTCAGCGACATTTCGATCCGCAATCTCTTCATCATCCCGACGATCCTGTTCTTGATCGTCTTCAACATCTTCCCGCTGATCTATTCGCTGGGCTATTCCTTCACCGATTTCCGCGCCTCGACCAATGCGCCGGCGAATTTCATCGGGCTGCAAAATTATCGCGACCTGCTCAACGATCCCTATGTCTGGTCGAACTTCGCCATCACCGCGAAATACGTCATCATCTCGGTCGCCGGGCAGTTGCTCGTCGGTTTCGGCGTCGCCATGCTACTCAACCGCGACATTCCGCTGAAGGGATTGCTGACGACGCTGCTCCTGCTGCCGATGATGCTGTCGATGGCGGTGGTCGGCCTGTTCTGGAAGCTACTCTACGACCCCTCCTTCGGCATCATCAACTACGCGCTCGGCCTCGGCACCTTCGAATGGCTGTCGGATCCGAACATGGCGCTTTATGCGGTGGCGCTGACCGACATCTGGATGTGGTCGCCCTTCGTCATGCTCTTGTCGCTGGCCGGTCTCTCGGCGGTGCCGAAGCATCTCTACGAAGCCGCCGCCATCGATCGTGCCGGGCCGTTCTACACCTTCTTCCGCATCACGCTGCCGCTGGTCGCGCCGATCCTGATGATCGCGGTCATCTTCCGCACCATGGAAGCGTTCAAGACCTTCGACCTTGCCTACATCCTGACCAGCCAGCCGACGGCCGAACTGATCTCGATCCGGCTCTACAAGATGGCGTTCCAGGAATGGCAGACCGGGCGCTCCTGCGCGATGGCCTACATCGTGCTGATCATGGTGCTGGCGATCACCAACATCTATGTGAAGTACCTCAACAAGGTGAAGGAGCGCTGAGATGGCCGCCGTCCGCACTTCTTCCGAAATCGGCTTCAACCGTGCGGCAATCGTCGCGGTGCTGGTGGTGACGATCATCTTCCTGGCGCCGATCTACTGGATCGCCTCGACGGCGTTCAAGCCGCGCAATCTCGCGACGACCATCCCGCCGACGGTGGTGTTCCAGCCGGAAATCTCGCCCTTCGTCAAGCTGTTCGCCAAGCGTTCGCAACTGCGCAATCCGCCGACGCCGGAAGAGTATGCGGCGGCTCCGTGGTGGGAACGCGTCGTCTTCAATGGCGGCGAAAAAATCGTTCGCGACGGCAAGGGCGAGGTGCAGTGGTCGGGCTATCCGAGCCGGTTCATGAACTCGCTGATCGTCGCCATCACCTCGACGGTGCTGGCCGTCGGCATGGGCACCTTCACCGCCTACGGGTTTTCGCGCTTCAGGGTGAAGGGGGAGGCGGACCTGCTGTTCTTCATCCTGTCGACGCGCATGCTGCCGCCGGTGGTGGTCGCCATCCCGATGTTCCTGATGTACCGGGCAGTCGGCCTCAACGATTCCCATCTAGGCCTGATTATCCTCTACACCGCCTTCAACCTGTCCTTCTCGGTCTGGCTGATGAAAGGGTTCATGGACGAGATCCCGAAGGAATATGAGGAGGCGGCGCTGGTCGACGGCTACACGCGCATGGAAGCCTTCTTCAAGATCGTGCTACCCGAGGCAGCAACCGGCATCGCCGCGACCGCCGTCTTCTGCTTTATCACGGCGTGGAACGAATATGCCTTTGCGCTGATCATGACCAGCCGCCGTGCCCAGACAGCACCGCCGTTCATTCCCAGCCAGGTCGGTTCCGGCCTGCCGGACTGGACGGTGATCGCTGCTGGAACCTTCCTGTTCCTGCTGCCGGTCGCGATCTTCACCTTCCTGCTTCGCAATCATCTGTTGCGCGGCATGTCCTTCGGAGCGATCCGCAAATGAGCTTTCGCGCCATCAACCAGAAATACCTGGAACCCGGCTCGCAGATATTGATGGTGCTCGGCATCATCGCCCTCTGCCAGCCCTGGAACATGCTGCTGCACAGCTATGGCGTGACCATCATCCTGCTCGGGCTGATCGGCTTCAACATCACTTCGAAGATCGCGCCGGAGGAAGAGGCCGGCACCGGTCATAGCGCAGATGCGCAGGCGCGAAATCCGGGAGCACAGCATTGACCCAGATCGAGCTTCGCGGCGTGCAGAAATATTTCGGCGCCGTCCAGGTCATCAAGGACCTCAACCTCAAGATCGACGACAACGAGTTCATCGTGTTGCTCGGCCAGTCCGGCTGCGGCAAGACGACGACGCTGCGCGCCATTGCCGGGCTGGAGACGATCGACGGCGGCGATATCCTGATCGACGGCAAGCCGGTGCAGCATCTCAAGGCTGCCGACCGCGACATCGCCATGGTGTTCCAGTCGTTCTCGCTCTATCCGCATATGAGCGTCTACGAGAACATCGCCTTTCCACTGCGCGCGACGCGCAAGAGCAAGGCCGAGATCGACCAGGAAGTGCGCTCGGTCGCCAAGACGCTGCAGATCACGGACTTGCTGGCGAAGAAGCCGTCGGCGCTGTCGGGCGGTGACATGCAGCGTGTCGCCATTGGCCGGGCGCTGGTGCGGCGTCCCAAGGCGATGCTGATGGACGAGCCGATCGGCGCGCTCGACGCCAAGCTGCGTGAAGAGATGCGGGCCGAGATCAAGCGGCTGCACATCAAGCAGGGCTCGACCAGCATCTATGTCACGCACGACCAGATCGAGGCGATGAGTCTCGCCGACCGCATCGTCATCATGCATGAGGGCGTGCTGCAGCAAGTCGGATCGCCGGACGACGTCTATTCGCATCCGGCCAATCTGTTCGTGGCGCAGTTCGTCGGCAGCCCGGTGATGAATGTCGCCGAGGCGTCGGTCACCGAGAAGGCCTCGGCCGCCTCGGTCACGGTCGGTGACGCGACCACCGGCTTCGAGTTCCCGCGCGCGCTTTTATCGAAACTCAACGGTCATGCCGGCGGCAAGCTGGCGCTCGGCATCCGGCCTGAAGGGGTGATCGTGCGCCATGAGGCGGCGGACGGCTTCCTGCCGGTCGAGACGCAAATCGTCGAGCCGCTCGGATCCTTCGATATCGTCGACATCAAGGTCGGCTCCAGGATGCTGCGCGCGCGCACCAAGAGCGGCTTCGTCAGCGGGCCAGGCGAAAAGGTCTTTGCCAGGATCGATCCGGCGCAGGCGCATTTCTTCGACGTGGCGAGCGGCAAGTCGCTCGGGGTGAGACTCTGATGGCCCATATCCAGCTCAAGAACATCTCGAAGAGCTTCGGCAATCACACCGCGCTCACAGGGCTCAATCTCGAGATCGCCGACGGCGAGTTCTTCGTGCTGCTCGGCGAGACGGGTGCGGGCAAGACGACGACGCTGAGGATGATCGCCGGCCTGGAAAAGCCGAGCGAGGGCCAGGTCTTCATCGACGGTGTCGACGTCGCCGACTGGGGCGCCGCCGAGCGCGACGTGGCGCTGGTGCTGCAGCAATATTCGCTCTATCCGCGCTACACGGTGCGCGAGAACCTCGAATTCCCGCTGAAGCCGAAGATCCGTCGGCTGCCCGACGCCGAGATCAAGGATCGCGTCGACCGCGCGGCCAGGACGCTGCGCATCGAGCATTTGCTCGACCGCAAGACCGACCGGCTCTCGGGTGGCGAGATGCAGCGCGTCTCCATCGGCCGCGCCATCGTGCGCAAGCCGCGCGTATTCCTGATGGACGAGCCGCTGTCGGCGCTCGACGCCAAATTGCGCGAGGCGCTGCGCACCGAGTTGAAGAATTTGCAGATGCAACTCGGCGCCACCTTCCTGTTCGTCACCCACGACCAGATCGAGGCGATGTCGATGGGCGACAAGGTCGGCGTGCTCAACCATGGGCGCATCGTCCAGACCGGTACGCCGCAGGAGATCTACAACAACCCGCGCGACACCTATGTGGCGAGCTTTGTCGGTTCGCCGCCCATGAACCTCATCGACGGCAGGCTGGTCGACAACCGCGCGGTGATGGCGCCAATGAATTTCGAACTGCCGTTCTCAAGGGGAGCCAGGACTTCTTGGGGGTTAGACACGGGCGGTGCGACCGACGGTCGCCCGCTCGTCTTCGGCATCCGTCCCGAGGACGTCTATCTGGAGAGCGGTGCGCCGGTCGAGGCGCGTGTCCATGATGTCGAGAACCATGGCGTCGAAAAAATCCTGACGCTCAGGGTCGGCGACACCATGCTGCGCGCCACGGTACCGGCGAGGACCGATGTCGAGATCGAGCAGCCGGTGCGCTTTGCCTGGAACCCGGACAAGGTGGTGCTGTTCGACAAGGGGAGTGGCGTGAGCCTGCGCCACGCCAGTTAGCAGCGAGCTTTTGCGCGACGGCTTCGCAAAGAACCGCTGGCGCTATTTCGGGAAGTAGGTCTCGTAAGGCGTGTCGTTGATCAAAAGGATCACGCACTCGGTGTCCGACAGGCACGCATCGTCGTGCATCTCATTGGCCTTCTGCGTCCAATAGGATCCCGGAGGCAGCTCGACCTTGGTCGCTTCGCCGCCGTCCATCTGCCAATGCGCCCAGAGCCCCTTTATGACCACCGCGCGATAGTCCGCGGTGTGCGCATGAACCGGTGCCCGCCAGTTGCCGGGAACCTTGAGCAACGTGCCCGCCGGGCCCTTGGCCCGCTCGCCCCATAGGGGTCCAAGACGATGCGGCTGGTCGGGTACTTCGGCGACATAGGGGATCTTGCCGGCCGGCAGGTAGCTGTCTTCAAGGCCAAATGCCCGTCCCGGAATGACGGATAGAGCGGCGAGGGCAAGCAATGCAGAACGTCTGGCCATAGCGATTTCCTCCACCGGTCAGATTATTTGCGGGACGTCCCTGGGCAATGACGCTCCGTCCAAAAAGCTTGGCAATTCCTCCAGGCACGGGAGGCCGCGGACGCTCAGGACTCGTCGCCGCTGCCGCCGGTGTTGCGCAGATGGCTCGGCGCCACGCCCATGACGCGCTTGAAGGCGCGGCTGAAGGAGGCTTCCGAATCGTAGCCCAGTTTCGCCGCAGCGACGGATACCCTCATCCCATCCCGGGCCAGCCATTGCCGCGCCTGGTGCATGCGCACCCGCAGGACATATTTGGCCGGCGTCTCGCCGACCACGGTGGCGAAGCGTTGGGCGAAGGCGGAGCGCGATGCTCCCATCATCCGTGCGAGCGCCTCGACCGTCCAATCTTGGTTCGGCTGCAGGTGAATAGCGGCCAGCACCTTGCCGACATCCGGATTCCTGACCGCGGCGATCCATCCGGTGGCGTCGCCGCAGCCGTTCTCGACCCAGGAGCGGATGATCGTAGCGGCAAGCACATCGGCAAGGCGCGCCAGGATGCCGCCGGAGCCAACCCGGTCCATCGTCACCTCGCCCGCCATGGCGTCGAGCAGATGCTGGATGCCCGGCGCATTCGCCATCAGCTCATGCGCGCGCATCAGGTCGGGCATCATGTCCAGAAGCGGATGCGATCCATCGAGGTTGAAATGCATGCTGCCGCAGAACAGCAAGGTCTTGGGGCCGCGACACTCGTTGGAGACGTCGTAGATGTTCTCGCAAACCGGTTCGATGCTGTAGCGGCCGATCGGCACGGCAGGCACGCCCGGCGCGCTGGCCAGAATGTGCTCGTCGCCGCGCGGGATCAGCAGCGCATCGCCCACCGACAGCTCGATCCATTCCTTCGCCGAAGAGAACAGCCAGCAGCCCTGCTGGCCGATGAAGTGGAAGCGCGCAGCCTTCTGCGCCGGAAAGGACACCGCCCACGGCTCACCGAGGACGCAGCGGCCATAGTCGACGCCATCGAGCCGCAAGCCGCGCAGCATGTCGCTCAGCGGATCGCCGGAACTTGGTAACGTCGATTTGGACGAATTGTAATTCATTCCGGTGTTTCTAGCATGGAAACTCCAGACAGTCACTCCCATTTTGCAGTGCAGCCAAATGGTGCGCTGCAACCAGACCGGAGATCCATCATGACCGAGCCCGCCGCAGGCGTCATCGACGCTACTGTTCTCGACTCTTCCGAAACCGAGGAACGATCCGAACCGGCGTGGGGCGCGGTGGTGTCGCTGGCGCTCGGCGTGTTCGGCCTGGTGACCGCCGAATTCCTGCCCGCCAGCCTGCTGACGCGGCTGGCGCAGGATCTCGGCATCACCGAGGGCGCGGCCGGGCAGGCGGTGACGGCGACGGCCGTCGTCGGGGCGATCGCGGCGCCGACTATGGCCATCGTCACCAAGCGGCTCGACCGCAGGCTGGTCATGTGGGGGCTGACGGTGCTGCTGATCGTCTCGAACCTGCTCGCCGCCTTCGCGTCGTCGCTTCCCGTGCTGCTTGCGGCCCGTGTCGTTCTCGGCGTCGCCCTCGGCGGTTTCTGGTCGATGTCGGCGGCGATGGCGATGCGGCTTGTGCCGATGCGGCTGATGCCGCGCGCCATGTCGATCATCCTCACCGGCGTTTCGGTCGCCACCGTCACCGCGGCCCCGGTCGGCGCCTATGTCGGCGATGTCTGGGGCTGGCGGACCGCCTTCATGATCGCGGCGATCGTCGGCGCGCTGGCGCTCTTGGTGCAGATCGCAACGCTTCCAAAACTGCCGCCGGCCGGCGTGGCAAGTTTCGGCACTTTGCTGGAGGTGCTGAAGCGGCCGATGATCAGGGTGGCGCTTCTGGTCGTGCTGCTGGTCGCTTCGGGACACTTTGCCGGCTTCACCTATGTGCGCCCGTATCTGGAGCAAGTTCCCGTCCTGCCGATCGAAACGATCTCGCTCGTGCTTCTGGCCTACGGCATCGGCGGCTTCTTCGGCAATTTCGCCGGCGGCTTCATGGCCGAGCGCAGCCTCAAGACAGCGGTCGGTCTGGCACCCCTGCTCATCGCCTTGTCGGCCCTGGTGTTGCTCACGCTCGGCGCCTCGCCGGTGACGGCGGCGATCGCGGTCGCCGCCTGGGGCTTTGCCTTCGGCGCGGTACCGGTCGGCTTGCAGACCTGGCTGGTGCGCGCAGCGCCCGACCAGGCCGAGAGCGCCGGCGGGCTGATGGTGGCGACGTTCCAGGTGGCGATCGCGCTGGGCGCGGTGTTTGGCGGATTGCTGGTCGATCACGCCGGCGTCGCCAGCGCCTTTGCCTATTGCGGAACGGCGACGCTGCTGGCGGCCCTGGTGGCCTTCCTGCTCGGCCCGAAGAGCGCAAGCTAGGTCAACTGTCGACGCCTTCCACCATCGATCGGCCCGATACCCGGCTACGGGTTTCGGGCTGAAATCGCCGCTACGAAACGCTTCAGGCTGTGTTCGACATAGGCGGTCAGCTCCATGTCGGGATCAAAACTCCACCACAGCAGCGAGCCCTGCCAGTGCGACGCCATCAGCAGGCCGATATCCCCGGGTGTGTCGGGCACATCGGCGAAGCAGCCGGCGAGCGCCTTGCTGAGCACCGCCTTCCAGGCGGCGCCGCGCGCCCGCAGCACGGGATCGCGCAGATCCTCGCGCAGGACGAGCAGACCTTCGGCATAGGATTCGATATCGCCGTAGCCCTTGGACAAGGCGACCAGCAACTGAATGGCCCCGGCCGGAGTTTTGGGAGCCGAGCTGGCGAGGTCGTTGGTTTTCCGGTCGAGCCCATCCCAGGCGTAAAGCAAAGTGCGTTGCTTCAGCTGTGCCTTGCTCTTGAAGCGCTGCACCAGCGTCGCCCCCGAAAGACCGCATGCCCGTGCCAGCCGCTCGAAGGTCAGCGCTTCCGGGCCATCGGCATGGATCAGCCGGTACGCGGCCTCCAGCACCTGCTCGTCGGGTTGGGTTTTTGGCCGGGTCATCTTGACATCCATACATAAACGAATGATCATTTATAAATGATTGGCCAAGCGAAAGCCAGTCCGGTTTGTTTCGATGAGTCGTTTTTTGGGAGGGTTTCATGACGCTTGAAGGAAAAGTCGCGCTTGTCGCCGGCGCAACGCGCGGCGCGGGCCGTGGCATAGCGGTCGAACTGGGTGCGGCTGGCGCCACCGTCTATGTGACCGGCAGGTCGACGTGCGGCAATCCATCCGAATATGCCCGTCCTGAAACCATCGAGGAGACTGCGGAACTGGTAACGGCGCAAGGCGGTAAGGGCATTGCCGGCCAGATCGATCACCTGATCGCCGACGATGTGCGCAAGCTGGTCGAGCGCATCCGCGCCGAACAGGGCCGCCTCGACATCCTGGTCAATGACCTGTGGGGCGGCGAAAAACTGTTCGAATGGAACAAGCCGGTCTGGGAGCACAATCTCGACAACGGCTTGCGCCTGCTGCGCCTGGCGATCGACACGCATCTGATCACGGCGCACCATGCGCTGCCGCTGCTGATCGAGCGGCCGGGCGGACTGCATGTCGAAGTCACCGACGGCACCGCCGAATACAATGCCGACCACTACCGGCTCTCGCCGTTCTATGATCTCGCCAAGGTCGCGGCGACGCGCATGGCATGGGCGCACGCCAAGGATCTCGCGCCGCATGGTGCTACTTCGGTTTGCCTGACGCCGGGCTGGCTGCGGTCCGAAATGATGCTGGAGGCGTTCGGCGTCACCGAAGAGAACTGGCGCGACGCGACCGCGAAGGTGCCGCACTTCATCATCTCGGAGACGCCGCGCTTCATTGGCCGCGCGATAGCGGCACTGGCGGCGGACCCGGAGCGCTCACGCTGGAACGGACTGTCGCTGTCCAGCGGCGGGTTGGCGCAGGTCTATGGCTTCACCGATCTCGACGGCTCACGCCCGGATGCCTGGCGCTATGTTCCGGAAGTTCAGGACGCCGGCAAGCCGGCCGACGCGACGGGATACCGGTAGAGCGGTTCAGTTTTATGCCATTCCGGACGGGACCGCTCTGTACTTTTCACGACGTCCAGCTACGCCGACCGGCCGTCGAAATCGAAGATCTCCACCGCGGCCTGATCCTGATCGTCGAGGCAGTTGATGTTGATGTAGGCGCTGCGTTCGCTCCCTTCGCTGACGTCCTCGGCAAAAGGGTGGATGCCGCAGGTCCGGCAAAAGCGATGGGCGATTGCCTTGCTGCCGAATGTGTAGGGGCCGAGATCGTCGCCCCAGGCGAGCATCCGCAATTTCTGGTGTGGCACGGCCCACAACAGCGCGCCCTTGCGCGAGCAGATCGAGCAGTTGCAGCGCACGGCACCGCCAAGCTCGCCCTCCACCTCGAACGCCACCTTGCCGCAATGGCAGCTGCCTTTGTGGAGCATCATGTCTTCCTCTCTCGTCGCTTCGGCAGGTGCAAACGCAGGCTTGCCGGGTTATCCCTTCGCGTAGGCCACAAGCTGGCCGCTGCCTTAAAGACGTTGCAGCCTTCCGGAGTCCGACACCGACAATGCCATCAGCGCGCGATCGCCTTGAAGTTATCCTGTCGCGTCTCGCCGCCCGCGCCGGCGACGAGCGCGTATTCACAAGACTCTACCAGGAAGCGGCGCGCGCGGCTGCGGATGCGGCGGATGCCCGCGGGAAGGCGGGCGTGAGCCTCGGGCCGCTCGACGGCACGATCGTTTCGATCAAGGATCTGTTCGACGTTGCCGGCGAGCCGACCACGGCAGGCTCGCTCATGCTGGCCAATGCAGCGCCTGCGGGGCGGGACGCGGTGATCGTGCGGCGGCTGCGGCAAGCAGGCGCCGTCATCCTCGGCAAGACCAACATGACCGAATTCGCCTTTACCGTGATCGGCGACAATCTGCACTACGGCATGCCGGGCAACGCCGCCGACCCCAGCCTGATCCCGGGCGGCTCGTCGTCCGGCGCCGGCGTTGCGGTGGGGGAAGGCACGAGCGAGGTCTCGATCGGCTCCGATACCGGCGGCTCGGTGCGCATTCCGGCCTCGCTCAATGGCGTCGTCGGGTTCAAACCGACGGCGCGGCGCGTGCCGCGCGACGGCGCGTTTCCGTTGTCGGCGACGCTGGATTCGATCGGACCGCTCGCCCGCAGCGTCGCCCAATGCGCCGCTGCCGACGCGGTGATGGCCGGTGAGGAACCTGCCTTGCTGGTTCCGGCCTCGCTTGCCGGCCTGCGCGTCGGCATTCCGCGCGGCGTGCTGTTCGACGAGACGGAAGGTGAGGTGGCGACAGCGTTCGATGAGTGCCTTCGCAAGGTCGAGCTGGCCGGCGCACGGGTAGCGGACCTGTCGTTCGACGATTTGCTGGCAGACATGCGCGCGGCGACCAGACGTGGCACGATCGCTGCCATGGAAGGGGCGGAAGTCCATGCCGACTGGCTGGCGACGGGCGCATCGGTCCCAGTCGACCCACATGTCAGCGGGCCCTTGTCGCGCGCACTCGCCGTTCCCGCGTCCGCCTATATCAGGACTGTCCGCCGCCGCACCGCGCTCGCTGCGGCCATGGAGGAGCGGCTGGTGACTATCGATGTGCTCGCCTTGCCGACGACGCCTATCGTTGCACCGTCGATCGCCGCCATGGCCGGCGACGAAGCGCTGCGCGACAGGACGGAAGGGCTGCTGCTGCGCAACACGCAGGTCGCCAATCAATTCGACCTCTGTGCGATCTCACTGCCGATGCCGGGCGCGATGCGACCGGCCGGGCTGATGCTGGTGGCGCGCAACGGCTATGACCATCATCTTTTCCGGATCGCAGCGGCCATAGATGCGCTGCTTGGCCATTGACGGGTTGGCCGGTGACGGAAGTAGCGAGGGTCAGCGGGTCGAACAGTGGCCGCGTTCGCTTGCTTTGGAGGCACGCTCGATGCCGGTCGCGACCAGCCAGGGCAAAGTGTATTGCTGGCCGCGATGGGTCTCGGTCCGGTTCTCGATGGAGCCGGTAACGACGAGTTTGCCGGCATAAAGCCTGTCCGAGACATCGAGCGCCTTGTCTTCCTGCGGCAACCCGTTGATGTCGATCGACACGCCCTTGATGACTTTGCCGGTGGCAAGGTCGAGCGCGCTGTTCGAGGGGCAGGGCGCCACCACGCAGCGCAGGCCGTTGTCGCAGAACACGTAGCTGTGCTGCCCGTCGGCCAGGGCTTGCGTCGTCAACGCGCCGACGCTGGTGATCACGGCAAGGAGTCGGATGGCTGCCCTGGACATGACGGGCACCGTCGCCGCCGAATTCGAGAAAATTGAGGCACCCTTGGTGCGACCATTTCCGCGCCCCAATGGCTCATCGCTTACGCGTCGACCGGAAACCGCCGCCGGTATTGCTGAACCACTTCCGGGTTGCGCAAATTGACCGGCAATTTGTTGGCCAGCACCAGCAGCGCCTCGCCGGCGGCGCCCACCCCCATACGCATCATCGATTCCTCGGTGATGCCGGCCATGTGCGGGGTGATGATGACATTGTCGAAGCCGAAATAGGGATGGTTCGGCGGCAGCGGCTGGGTCGAGAAGACGTCGAGGGCCGCGCCGCCGATGCGTCCCTTCTGCAAGGCCTCGATCAGCGCGTCATCGTCGACCACCGGCCCGCGCGAGACGTTGATCAGCAGTGCGTGTGGCTTCATGCGGGCGATGCGCTCGCGGCTGATCAGGCCGCGCGTCTCCTCCGTCAGCGGGCAGCACAGAACGATGATGTCACTCTGCTCGACCAGCGCGTCGATCGACAGGAAACCGACCCTGTCGGGCGCCGGCCGCATGCTGCGCGTCGTCGCCACGACGTTGAGGTCGAAGCCGTGCGCGGCGATGTGGCCGACCGCCTGCCCGACCGCGCCGAGGCCGACAATGCCGATCGTCTTGCCGGCGAGTTCGCTGTTGGCGTTGGCGTGCTCGCGGCCGGCGAGCCAGCCCTTTGCGCGCAGATCGCAGTCAACCATGCGAAAGCGTCGAAGCAGGGCCAGCGTCACGAACATCACATGTTCGGCGACCGAGCGCGCATTGACCGCAGGCACGTTCGCCACCAGCACGCCGGCGGCGGTGGCCGCCTCCATCGGGATCATGTCGAGGCCGGCGCCATGGCGGATCGCGGCCCGCAGCTTCGCAGCATCTTCGAAAAGAGCCGGCGGCAGAGGCGCGCGGACAATGACGATGTCGGCGTCCTTGGCTTCTGCGGCGAGCGTCCTGGCATCGAGGGCGGAGGCGACGACGAGCCTGCCGGCCCCGACCAGCATGGCCGTGGCGCGCGGGTGCAGCGGATGCGTCGACAGGATCTTGGGCATATTCTGCGTCAGGCCTTTTCGAGCACCGGGCTCGGAGGCTCGGCCGCCTTGCCGCCGATCAGGCCTTTCCAATAGCTCTCCGCGCCCTGCAGGTGGGCGCTCATCAGCGCCTGAGCGAGATTGCCGTCGCGGCGCAGCAGCGCCTCGTAGATCTGGATGTGCTCGGCATGCGAGCGCACGCTGCGTTCGGGATCGTTGAAATAGATCGGCAGGCGCAGCTCCCCCATCAGATAGTAGACGCTGCAGATGTTGTGGAAGACGCTGTTCTTGGTGGCGCGCACGATCTCGAGGTGGAATTCGCGGTCTTCCTTGGCGAGGCCCTCGCCGGCCGCGATGCGTTCCTCCGAAGCCTTCAGGATCTCGCGCAGCCGTTCGAAATTCTCCTCCGTGGCGCGCGAACAGGCGAGCTCGGCCGCCTTGATCTCGTGGATCTTGCGCAATTCGACCGTTTCGTAGATCTGCACCGGATCGAGCGGCAGGCCGGCGCGCGCAAACAGCGCCATGGCCTCGACGCTCGCTTGCTTGGTGTCGATGTAGATACCGGATTTGGCGCGGCGCTCGACGATGCGCATGGCTTCGAGGATAGCCAGCGCCTCGCGGATTTGGCCGCGGCTGACGCCGAAATGCTCCGCCAGTTCACGCTCCGACGGGGTGCGGCCTGTCTCCTTGTCCGAGTTGGAGAATAGATAGGCGGCGAGTTCGGCGAGAAGGTTCTTTTCTTTCATCGTCAGCAGCGTTGCGCGTGCGCCTCCAGGAATCGTTCCGAAAGGGTGAATCCCAAACCAGGCTTTTCAGGGATCGCTATCATACCGTCCTTTGCTTCGACAGTCTCTTCGATAAGATCATGGATCATCGGGTTGGCGCCGAGCGAATATTCGACGGTGAAGCTCGCCGGCGAAGCAGCGCAGACATGCAGCCCGGCAAAGAAGCAGGGCGCGCCCGCCCACAGATGCGGCGCAAAACGCAGGTTGAAGGCGCTGGCGATGGTGCCGATCTTCATCGCCTCGCTGATGCCGCCGCAAAAGGCCGGATCCGGCTGGAAGATGTCGGCGGATTTCAACACCGCGAGATCGCGAAAGGCATAGCGCGTCGCCTCGCTTTCGCCGGTGGCGATCGGGATGGAGCCGCTGGCGCGCACCTCCGCCATGCCGGGCTTGTCGTCGGCAATGACCGGCTCTTCGAACCAGGCGAGGTCGAGATCGGCGGCGAGATGCATGAAGCGCTTGGCCTCGGCGACCGTATAGGTGCCATGCGCGTCGACCATTAGCTCGACATCGGGGCCGAGCGCCTGCCTGGCGGCGCGGACGCGGGCGGCGGAAATATGCGGGGCGCCGTCCATGGCGCCGATGCGCATCTTCAGCGCCTTGAAGCCGCCCTTGGCGATGTAGGATTTGAGCTGGTCGCCGATGGCGTCGGCGGCAGCCCAGCCGCCGGACGCATAGGCCTGCATGCGCTCGACCTTGCGGCCGCCGAGCAGCCGCCAGACCGGCTGGCCCAGCGACTTGCCGAGAATGTCCCAGAGCGCGATGTCGACGGCGCTGATCGCGGCGACACTCAAGCCGCGCCGCGCCAGTTGCGGCATGGCATGGCCGCCGTGGGCCGCGGTCTCGTGGCGCACGCCGTTATAGAGCATCTCCCAGATGACGCCGATGTCGGCCGGGTCGCGGCCGATCAGCTGCGGGGCGACCTCGTGGTTCAGCATGTGGACGAGGGCGCCGTAGCTGCCGGCGCTGCCGGCGGCGTTCTTGCCTTCGCCCCAGCCGACCAGGCCGTCATCGGTCTCGATGCGCAGGATGGCGGCATCGAACGTCGTCACCTGACCGAAGTCGCTGCGATGCTGCCGCGCGACTTCGATCGGTATGCGAACCCACCATGCCTGGATCGTCTTGATGCGCATGTTCTTCCCCGGCCCCGCCGCCGGCCGGGCGGAAGGGCTCATTCCCAGTCGGAGCGGCTACTTGATCAGCGGCAGCAGGGTTTCGGCGGTGATGCGCATCTGGTCGGTGTAGAATTTCTCCGTCAGCACGCTGGAGCCGTGGTCTTGGATGAACTTCAGCTGTTCGGGGGAAATGTCGACCGGGTGGCGCTCGACCATTTCGGGATAGGGCGCCGCCGGCGTGCGGTCGACGGGCGCGACGAACTCGTTGGTCAGCGCGCCGTCATAGCCGACTTCCTTCAGCGTGCGCACGATCTTCGGCCAGTCGATCTGGCCGAGGCCAGCAGCGAAGCGGTTGTTGTCGGCGACGTGGAAGTCGAACAGGCGTTTGCCGACCTGGCGGATGGCGTCATAGACGTTAAATTCTTCCATGTGGATGTGGTAGGCGTCGAGGCAGACGCCGCATTCAGGGCTGACCGCGTCGGCCAAGGCGAGGGCCTGGGCGCCGCGGTTGAACAGATAGGTTTCGAAGCGGTTGAGCGGCTCGACCGCGATCTTGACGCCGACCTTCTTGGCATGGGTGAAGCATTCCCTGGTGGCGTCGACCACCCATCCCCACTCCTCCTCCTCGGTGCCGTCAGGCACCACCTTGCCGACGGTGGCGGGAACCAGCGTGATGATCTCGCCATCGAGTTCGCTGATCATGGTCAGCACGTCCTTGACATACTGAACCGAGCGCTCGCGCTGGCCCTGGTCCTTGGCGGCAAGGTTGCGCTCCCCCAGCATCAGCGTCACCGCGCCCCAGCAGCGAATGCCGTGTTCCTTCAAGAGCGCGCGCGTTTCCTTGGTCTTGTATTGCTCCGGTTCGCCGGAAATCTCGATCGACTCGTAGCCGAATTTCTTGATGCGCTTCAGCGTCGTTTCCAACGGCTCCGCCCGCATCCAGTTGTGCGTCGAAAGATGCATGGTCTATCCTTCCCAGAATTCGCCTGCCACGTTTCCCGCGGCGCCCTCCAGCGAGGCCCGCCGCATGATTCCTCCCCAGGGGCGTTCCAGTGTTTTTCGACGAACTGGTTCGACCAATTGGGCCTGAAGGCAGGTCTACAGCAAATTCCCATGAACGGCAAGAAGTCGCGAGGGGCAACTCATCGCGCTGGCTACTCTATTGATTAAATTAATGTATTTTCACAGTTTGTGATTGCAATTGATCCTGCTGGAGCGCGTTCCACCGCTTGACCGATCGGCCGTATTTGGTAATACCAGAATGGCGACACAAACAAGTGTCTGCGGGAAAACATCAAACGGGCTAGCCCTGCTTCCAATCGGCGCTATGCTTGGTCGTGACATGAGAGAGGGAGGATGCCGATGCCGTCGACGATGAAGGGTCCCGGTCTGTTTCTGGCGCAGTTCGCGGGCGATGTCGCGCCGTTCAATTCACTTCCCTCGATCACCAAATGGGCTGCCGGCCTCGGCTACAAGGGTGTGCAGATTCCGACTTGGGATTCGAGGCTGTTCGACCTCGAGAAAGCAGCCTCCTCCAAGACCTATTGCGACGAGGTGAAAGGCATCTGCGCGGATGCCGGCGTCGAGATCACCGAACTGTCGACGCATCTGCAGGGGCAACTGGTGGCGGTGCATCCGGCCTATGACGCGCAGTTCGACGGCTTCGCGCCAGCCGCGGTGCACAACAATCCGAAAGCCAGGCAGAAATGGGCCGTCGAGCAGATGAAGTTCGGCGCCAAGGCGTCAAAGAATCTGGGCCTGAAGGCCTCGGTCTCCTTCTCCGGGGCGTTGGCTTTCCCTTACCTCTATCCATGGCCGCAGCGGCCTGCAGGCCTGATCGAGGAAGCGTTCGCCGAACTTGGCAGGCGCTGGAAGCCGATCCTCGACGTCTATGACGAGAACGGCGTCGACATCGGCTACGAGATCCATCCGGGCGAGGACGTGTTCGACGGCGCCACTTTCGAAATGTTCCTCGATGCGGTGGGCGGCCACAAGCGCTGCAACATCAATTACGACCCGTCGCATTTCCTGCTGCAGCAGCTCGACTATCTCGAATTCATCGACATCTATCACGAGCGGATCAAGGCGTTCCACGCCAAGGATGCCGAGTTCAATCCGACGGGACGGCAGGGCGTCTATTCCGGTTACCAAAGCTGGACCAACCGGGCCGGGCGGTTCCGTTCGCTCGGCGACGGTCAGGTGGATTTCGGCGGCATCTTCTCCAAGCTCACCCAGTACGGCTACGATTCCTGGGCGGTGCTGGAATGGGAATGCTGCCTCAAGCATCCGGAGGATGGCGCTGCCGAAGGTGCGCCGTTCATCCAGCATCACATCATAAGGGTGACGGAAAAGGCGTTCGACGATTTCGCCGGCGGCGCCACCGACAAGAAGGCGCTGCGCGCCATGATGGGAATCTAGCGCGGTTTCCCTTCCCCTCGAGGGGAGGTAAGCAACAACGAGGGAGACAAAAATGGTCGGCGCATCGAAGTCGGAAACAGGAGGCGGTCCGATCCGCTACGGCATGGTCGGCGGCGGGCAAGGCGCTTTCATCGGCGCGGTGCACCGGATCGCGGCGCGCTTGGACAATGACTTCGTGCTGGTCGCCGGCGCGCTGTCGGCGAATCCCGAGCGCGCCAAGGCTTCCGCCGCCGAGCTCGGGCTCGATCCGGCGCGCAGCTATGGCTCCTACGCCGAGATGGCCAAGGCCGAGGCCAAGCGGCCGGATGGCATCGAAGCGGTGGCCATCGTCACGCCCAACAACGTGCACGTGCCGGCGGCCAAGGCCTTTCTTGAGGCCGGTATCCACGTCATCTGCGACAAGCCGCTGGCAACGACATTGGCAGAGGCAAAGAAGCTGGCTGCCGTGGTCGAAAAGACCGGCAAGGTCTTTGTGCTGACGCACAATTACACCGCCTATCCGATGATCCGTCAGGCGCGCGAGATGGTGGCCAAGGGGCAGCTCGGCGACATCCGCATCGTGCAGTCGGAATATCCGCAGGACTGGCTGACCGAAGACCTTGCCGCCATCGGACAGAAACAGGCGGCGTGGCGCTCCGACCCCAAGCAGGCGGGCGCGGGTGGCGCACTCGGCGACATCGGCACCCATGCCTACAATCTGGCACGCTTCGTCTCCGGGCTGGAACTGGATGCGCTGTCGGCCGATCTCGACGCCTTCGTGCCGGGCCGCCAGCTCGACGACAATGTCAACGTCATGCTGCGCTTCAGGCCGGTCGGCAAGGCGCATCCGGCCAAGGGGATGATCTGGGCGAGCCAGGTGGCGCCCGGCCACGAGAACGGGCTGAAGCTGCGCATCTACGGCTCGAAGGGCGGGCTGGAATGGGTGCAGGCCGACCCGAACTATCTTTGGTACACTCCGTTCGGCCAGCCGAAGCAGCTGCTCACCCGCAATGGCGCCGGCGCGCTGCCGGTCGCGGGTCGCGTCAGCCGCGTGCCGTCGGGCCACCCCGAGGGCTATCTCGAAGGCTTCGCCAACATCTACCAGGAGGCCGCCCGCGCCATCCGTGCGGCGCGCAAGAAAGGCGGCAAGCCGGCTAAGGATGTCGTCTTCCCGACCATTGAGGACGGCGTCGAAGGCATGGCCTTCATCGAGGCCTGCGTGAAGTCGTCGAAGAAGAACGGAGCATGGACCAAACTGTGAAAGGCGGAGCTGTGAGAACGGACTGCTAAATGTCTTCGCCACCTGAAACCGACCGACAGTACGCATACTTTCGCGCAATCGGCGAGGATAATCCTGCGGAAGTCACAAGCCTGCTTGGGGTAGAGCCTAACGAATGCTGGCGGACTGGTGACGTTTTCGAACGGCGCGGACACACGTTTCGCCGCAAATCATCCTCGTGGAGACTCGACAGCGGATTGGAAGACACTGAAGCTCTTGATCGTCACGTCGAAGCTCTGCTGACAAAGCTGACCCCGCGCAAAGACGAACTTCTAAGGGTGCGGGTGAAGTTCAAAACGCAAATTGTTTGCGTGAGCTATTCCTATCAAAGCTTCAGTTGGGAGCTCGACTTCGATGTTCAACGGAGTGCCACAGCGCTCGGGATTGGTTTTTGGATTGATGCTTATAGTTTCGGCGATCACCACGAAGAAATGGTTGCGTTGAGAGAGCAGTTGAAGGCGCGTGCAAAGGGTCCGGCTAGGTAACGCGAGTCACTTCCTCGCGGCCCGTCCTGCCATGGGAGACGAATGGGGAGGGGTGTCGATGAAAATCGGCATGTGCATGTTTTTGTGGACGACCAGCGTCTCGAAGAAACACGAGAAGCTGCTGCGCGACATCAAGGCGACCGGCTTTGATGGCGTCGAGATCCCGGTGTTTTCCGGCACGCCTGACGACCACAAAAGGCTCGGCGACCTGCTCGACCGCATCGGGCTGGAGCGCACCGCCGTCTCGGCGATGGGCGATCCCTCGACGAACCTGATCTCGCCTGATGCCGCGACGCGCAAGGCCGGGATCGACTACATGAAATGGGCGATCGACTGCAGTGAGGCGCTTGGCGCCGACAGGCTGAGCGGTCCGCTGCATTCGACGCTGGGCGCGTTCTCAGGCAGCGGGCCGACGGCGGCCGAGAAGAAGCGTTCGGTCGCCTCGCAGCGCGCCATCGGCGACCATGCCGGCAAGAGGGGCGTCACCATCGGGCTCGAGGCGCTCAACCGTTTCGAATGCTATCTGCTGAACACGATGGACGATTTGTGCGAGCATATCGACTCGATTGACCGGCCACACATCAAGGCGATGTACGACACATTCCACGCCAATATCGAGGAGGCCGACCCGATCGGCGCCTATACGCGCAACCGGAAAAATATCGTCCACATCCATGTCTCAGAGAACGACCGCGGCGTGCCGGGGCGCGGCAACATTCCGTGGGCCGAGACGTTTTCCGCCATCCGCAACAGTGGCTATGACGACTGGCTGACCATCGAGGCGTTTGGGCGTTCGCTCAAGGATTTGGCGGCGGCGACCAAGGTGTGGCGCGATTTTTCCGAGAGCCCGGAGGCCGTCTACCGCGATGGCTACAGGCATATCAAGAATGGGTGGAAGAAGGCTGGTGCCGGGGACGCAGCGAAGCCTTTTCCCTCTCAGGCGATCTGAGCCGCGGGCAGCGGGCGGGTGGGCGTGCGCTGGGGCCGCTCGTCGTTGCCGTTTCCGACGGTCCCCATAAGTTTGCGGCGGAGATAGTTGGAGATGTTGTCGAAGATAAAAACGACAAGCAGGATCAACAGAACCATGTAGAAAACATTGGCCCAGTTGGTGTTGGTGCGCATGGCCTCCCACAGTTTCAGACCAATGCCGCCGGCGCCGACAGCGCCGATGATTGTCGCCGAGCGCGTGTTCGATTCCCAGAAATAGAGGGATTGGCTAAGGAACACCGGCAGAACCTGAGGCAGCACGCCATAGCGTTGCACCATCGCCGGCGTTGCGCCCACCGAGCGGATGCCCTCGCGCTGCTTGTCGTCGATGTTTTCCAGCGCCTCGGAATAGAGTTTGCCCAGGGTTCCGGTGTCGGTGAAGAAGATCGCCGACATGCCGGCCAGTGGTCCCGGGCCGAAGCCGCGGGTGAAGAACAGCGCCCAGATCAGCATGTCGACAGACCGCAGGAAATCGAAGAAGCGTTTTGTCGCCTGGTTGGCCATCCAACTCGGGGTGATGTTGCGCGCAGCCAGGAAAGCGAGCGGAAAGGCGACGATCGAGGCCAACACCGTGCCGACAAAAGCCATGACGATGGTTTGCAGAAGCTTCAGCCACACGTCGCCGTGCTGCCACTCGGCATTGTAGAGGATGCTATCCCAGGCAAGCGCCGCGTTTGATCGCGACGCGTCGATGCGTTCCCCGGAAACGATCAGTGAAGCGACCTCGCCGAATGATTTTCCCCAGAATGGGGAATTCGTGTCAAACACAAAATTGGCCCAACCGAAAAACCGCCTCCAGGCGATCACCTCGTCGTTCTGCACTTCGGCGCGGCCCAAAAACCCGAACGAAACATAGGCTGTCGACCCTGGTTTGCGTTGCTCTATCCAGTAGGGCAGCGGTGTGCGCGGCGTGACTGATCTGTCCTTGGCAATGTCAAAGATGACGCTTTCGGCACCGCGCGTCACAGTGACAAGATTTGGCGTAATGGCAATCTGGCCGCTTCCAAGGACGACGGTCGCCGCCACGACGGCCTTTTCGCGAACCGTTTTGGGCGCAGCCGGAACCGATTTGTCTGGCGAGGGGGCAGGGTTCTCGGCGGTTGGCGCGCCAGGCGCCATGAAAGAGCCCTGCGATGACTTGTCAGTGGCCATCGCCGGTGCTGGTGCAGCGTCACCCCGGCGCTCGATCGCAGCAATCTGTTTGATCACCCAGTCGGGATTTGGATTGGATCCCAGTTTGGAGAAACGGGAGTAGTCGATGGTCAGATAATCGTCCTTGAACTCGATGTCCGGGCGGATTTCGTAAGACACCCAGTCGGCGAGATAGGCGCCGGCCAGGTTCCAGTTCGCCTTTTCGAGAACGATGCCTATCGAAAAGAACCACCAGCAGTAAAAAGTATAGAGAATGCACAAAAGGACGCCGAACGGGGCGGCATAGCGCTTCCATAAGGGGCGTCGGAACGCTTCCGGATGGCGAGCGGCGATGTCGTTGATGGCGTCGGCGTTCATTGCGTTACTCTCCGCGCCCGTATGCGAACGCCTGCCTGCCGACAAGACGTTGTCTCAGCCATGCCGAAAACTGGTCGACGGCGACAATCGTGCAGAACAGCAGAAAGACGATGGCAATGGTCTTGGCCTCATGGCCCCGGCTGATCGAAAGACGCAGGGATTCGCCGATGCCGCCGGCGCCGACGGCGCCGAGTATGGTCGAAGCGCGCACATTGATCTCGAAGCGGAGCAGGAAATAGCTCATGAAGTTGGGCAGAACCTGAGGCACGATGCCGAACCACACCCGTTCGACCCAATTGGCGCCAACGGCCCGCAGGCCTTCGTCAGGCTTCATGTCGGCATTCTCGACCACTTCGAAGAACATTTTTCCGAGCGCGCCGACGGTGTGGATGCTGACCGCGAGGATCGCCGGAATGGGCCCAAGCGAGAAGATCGCCAGAAAAAAACCGGCAATGACGATTTCCGGAAAGGCGCGGACAATTTCGAGGAAGCGGCGCGTGGTGAAACGGAGCCAGCGGCTGGCCGTGATATTGCTGGCAGCCAAGAAGCAGAGCAGGAAACCGAAGGTGGAGCCGACCAGCGTCGAAAACAGGGCAATGTTCAGTGTCTCGATCATCCGGTAGAAATACTCCGGAATGTAGATGCCCTGGGTCAGGTAGACCCGGCCTTCGGGATAGTCGAATTTGAGGCTGCCATCGTCATAGGGCGACGGCAGGTCGAACAGTGCGCGCACCGGGTCAAACCAGTCGCGCGGCTTCAGTTCAACGAAAAAATCGGCGATGTGGGGAAGGCGGTCGAAGAACTTTCCGGCGTTGGTTTCGTTGGCGAACCAGAGCGAGCCCGAGAGAGCAAGCAGCAGGAAAACCAGGCCTCCGATCGTGTAGAGGCGCCGGCGAGCGGCGAGGTCGCGCCAGTGCTGCTCGACCAAGGCTCCTTCCGTGGAGAGCGCAGGCGCGCGGTAAACGTCGATAGCACTCATCGATAGGTCCCAGCCCGTGACGCGGCAACGCCGCCGGCGGCATTTTAGCCCCGGCGGCGTCGTGCCTTGGGCTTACGAGCCGATCTTCGCCTTACGAGCGTCGATGATCGCCTGATAAAATTCCGGAGTGACCGGCGAATAGCCCTTGAAGTCGCCGCCTTGAACCGCCGAGAAACAGGCCGGATCGGTTTGCGGAAGCTTGGTCAGGAAATCGGTGATCTTCTGCTTGGTAGCGTCGTCGAGCGAGGTGCGTATGACCAGCGGGCCGTTCGGGATCAGCGGCGACTGCCACAATTCAACGAGGTCGTCCATCTTGAGGACGCCCTTGTCGACCATCTTGCGCAGATTGCCCGAGCTGTAGCCGTCCTTGAAGTCGCCGACGCCGGAGGCCCAGGTGGTGCCGGCATCAAAGGTGCCCTTCAGAACTTCAAGGACAAGCTGTTCATGGCCGCCGCCGAAACCGGTCGACGCGAAATAGCTCTTCACATCCATACCAATGTCCTTGGGCAGCGACGTGACCGGGATCAGATAGCCAGAAGTCGAATCGGGATCGGCGAAACCGAGCTTCTTGCCCTTCATGTCAGCGAGTGTCTTGATGCCTGAATCCGCACGGGCGACCATAACCGAATGGTAGCCGGTCGAACCGTCGGTCTGGACCGTCGTCAGGATCGGCTGAACCGCGTCCTTGTTTTCGAGATAGACCTTGGCGTAGGCGGAAGCTCCGAGCTCGGCATAGTCAAGTGTGCCGCCGAGGAGGCCCTGGATGACGCCGTCGTAGTCGGCGGCCGGGAACAGCGAAACCTTCTCGACACCGAGGACTTCCTTGATGTGATCGGCGAAGCACTGGTAGTTGCGCAGACGGTCGGCTTCGTTCTCGCCGCCGAGAATGCCGACGCGGAATTCCTTCAGGTCCTGTGCCTGGACAGCGCCCATCGCCATGGCAATGATGGAAACGGCACCGAAGAGTATCTTCCTAAACATCTCGAGTCTCTCCTGTTGAGTCCGGCATCGCGCCGGCTGCGTTCGAATTTTGACGGTGCCTGTGACGCGGGCTGGCGATCCAGATCGCTCTTTTGCTTGTCCATGATCTTTCCCGCAAACCGGCGTCCACTTTGCGGGATCATGGATCAGTATCCCGGGAATGCGGGCTCGAGCGGTCCAGTGGATGCGGCGATTCTTTGCTTGATGGTGACGCTGGTCGAGGTGATGGCCTCGGAGATTTCGCTACCGTTGCTGTCGGCGCCATAGACCATGCGCACGGCCTCGCGGTTGAGATCCTCGGGTGGGCCGTCGAACACAACCTTGCCGGCGGCCATACCGATGATGCGGTTGCAATAAGTGCGGGCCGTGTCCAGCGTGTGCAAATTGGTGATGACGGTGATGCCCTCGCGCAAATTGATATCCTGCAGCGAATCCATCACCACCTTGGCGTTGAGTGGGTCGAGCGAGGCAATCGGCTCATCGGCAAGAATGATTTTCGGCTGTTGCATCATGGCGCGGGCGATGGCGACGCGCTGCTGCTGTCCGCCGGACAAGGTGCCGGCCGGCTGCAGCGCGGTGCGGGCGATGTCGAGACGCTCGAGTGCTGCTATCGCCTCGGCTCGTTCCTCACGCGAGAAGATACCGAGCAGATTGGCAATGGTAGCACGATGATTCAACCGGCCGAGCAGCACATTGGTCAGCACGTCGAGGCGCGGCACCAGGTTGAACTGCTGGAAGATCATGGCGCAGTCGCGCTGCCAGCGGCGCAGCGGCGAGCCCTGCAGGCGCGAGACTTCGGCGCCGTCAAAAAAAATCGACCCCTGGCTGGGATCGATGAGACGGTTGATCATGCGCAGAAGAGTGGATTTTCCGGCACCGGAGCGACCGATGATACCGACCATCTGGCCCTGTGGGATCGACAGGTCGACGGCGCTGACAGCGGTGTTCTTGCCGAATCGTCGGGAAACGCCGCGGATTTCGAGCGTGGCAGGGGTTGCTGACATGGGGCAGGGCTCCAGTCCAGTCGCGATTGAAGGTCTGTTAACCTTGGCTAGCGCAGCCGCATGAACCTGCGGTGTCGGATTGATGTCAGTTTTGTTACCGCCCACAGGCCTTTGGCGATCCTTTGCTTGTGCATGTCGTTGCCCCAAAACCGCGGTGGCCTTTGGGCGACATGCACGGGATCAACCCAGAACCAGAAGCTCCTCGAAATGGTTCATGTCCTTGAAGCTGCAAAAGGCCGGCTGCCTGAGCACGATCACCGGCGCCTCGCGTTCGAACAGCGACAGGCAGTCTGCGAACAGATCCTGCCATGCGGCTGCGCGGTCGTCGGCAAGCCGGCGGATCTGGTAAGCGAAGGTGATGTGGAAGACGTAAGTTTCGTGGTCGGGATGCCGGTAGCCGAACGGCACCGACAGGGCATCACGCCATGCACTCATGATGGCCCTGTCGTCGTCCGAGGCGCCGGCAACAGTCAGCCCTGTCGGCACGACATCGATGACCTTGACCTTGAATGCGCCCTGGTTTTCGAAGCCCTGCAGCCGCTCCAGGTAAAGACGGGTCATGTCGTCGATGCTGGTGTCTAAAGGCACATCCTGCGGCCAGTAGGGCAGCCGGCGGCGATACTCGATGATGCCCTGGAACAGCGTCATGTGCAGGCTGGAGATCGGCGTGAAGGCCAGACGGTCGGCGTCGAGCAGGGCGCGCATGCGGTTACGCACCTCGATGACCACCGCTTCGGAAGGCGAGCCGCTGACGAGATGGCTGACGACGGTGTTGCCGGGCTCGAACAGAAAATTGCCTGATCTGTCATAGCGCGTGCCGAGATGCACGGGAGGGGTCGGGTTGGTGCCTTCGAAAAAACCGGCGAGCGAGGATCTTGGCTTGTCGAGCATTTGGGGGTCTCCGGGGAAAGACCGTGTCCTGTCCGAGTCCTGTGTCAGGGATGTGAATGGTGAATGGTGAATGGAGAGGCTTCACTGGGCTCGAGCCCAATTGGTCGCCCCTATTCGCCATTCACCATTCACCATTCACCATTCACTAGCCGCCATACTTCTCCAGAAACGCTTCCGCCTCCAGCTCGCGGAAATCGTCGAGCGCAGCGCGCAGGTCGGCATGGTCCCAATCCCACCAGGCAAGCGCTTGGTAGCGCTCGGCGGTGCGGCGGTCGAAACGCTCGCGGATCGGCTTCGCCGGCACGCCGGCGACGATGGTATAGGGCGCGACGTCCTTCGACACCACCGCGCCGGCGCCGACCGCAGCGCCATCACCGACGGTGACGCCGGGCAGGATGGTCGAGCCATGGCCGAGCCAGGTGTCGTGGCCGATTGTGACGCGTTTGGCGCGGCGCTGGGCGAAAAACTCGCTCTCGTGCTCGGCGTCGTCCCAATAGTCCGAAGCGCGATAGGTGAAGTGGTGCAGCGTCGGCCGCCATGTCGGGTGGTTGGTGGCATTGATGCGCACGCTTGCCGCGATGTTGGAGAACTTGCCGATCGTCGCACACCAGACGGCGCAATCCTGCATCATGTAGGAATAGTCACCGAGGATGCTCTCCGAAACCCGGCTGCGGTCGGCGATCTCTGTCCAGCGGCCGAGCGTCGAATTCTCGATCTGCGCCGTCACGTGGACGAGCGGCGCTTCCGACAGTTTCCTGCTCATGCGGCACGCTTCCCGGCAGCGAAGGTGGTGACGTCGATGATGCGATCGGCGACCGCCTTGCGCACGTCGTGGTCGTGGAATATGCCGAGCAAAGCGACGCCGGCCGCTTTCTTTTCCGCGATCAGCGCGATGACCACGTCGCGGTTCCTGGCGTCGAGCGAAGCGGTCGGCTCGTCGAGCAACAGGACCGGGTGATGGGTGATGAAGCCGCGCGCGATGTTGACGCGCTGCTGCTCGCCGCCGGAAAACGTCGCTGGCGGCAGTGCCCAGAGTTTTTCCGGCAGGTTGAGCCGCGCGAGCAGGGCGCGCGCCTTACCGCGCGCGGCCTCCCGGTCCTCGCCGCGCTCGACCAGCGGTTCGGCGACGACATCGAGCGCCGAGACGCGCGGCACGGTGCGCAGGAACTGACTGACATAGCCGATCGTTTGCCGGCGCACGGCAAGCACGGTACGAGGGCTGGCGGTGGCTAGATCGATCAGGCAGTCCGCGTGCTGGACGATGATCTGGCCTTCGTCGACGGCGTAGTTGCCGTAGAGCATCTTCAAAATGGAGCTCTTGCCGGCGCCGGAGGGACCGCCGAGCACGGCGCATTCGCCGGCCCGGATCGAGAAGGAGACGCCAGCGACGACAGGCAATTTGATGCCGTCGCGCAGATGCATGGTGAAGCTTTTTGCAACATCGGAGACAACGAGGGGGGTGGGCATCGTCACACCTGCAAAATGGAAGAAACAAGCAATTGCGTGTAAGGCGCGCGCGGATCGTCAAGCACGCGGTCGGTGAGGCCGCTTTCGACGACGCGGCCGTCCTTCATCACGATCATGCGCTGTGACAGCAGACGCGCCACGGCGAGGTCGTGGGTGACGACGATCGCCGCCAGGCCGAGGTCGGTGACGAGGCCGCGCAACAGGTCGAGCAGGCGCGCCTGCACCGAGACGTCGAGGCCGCCGGTCGGCTCGTCCATGAACACAAGCCGTGGGCCTGTCACCAGGTTGCGCGCGATCTGCAGGCGCTGGCGCATGCCGCCGGAGAAGGCGCGGGGTTCGTCGTCGATGCGGTCCTCGTCGATCTCGACGCGCGAGAGCCAGTCGACTGCCGTGGCGCGGATCTTGCCGTAGTGGCGGTCGCCGATCGCCATCAGCCGCTCACCGACATTGGCGCCGGCCGATACCGTCATGCGCAATCCATCCGCCGGGTTCTGATGGACAAAACCCCAGTCGGTGCGCATCAGGAAGCGGCGCTCGGCCTCGCTCATGCGGTAGAGCTCGCGGAACTGGCCGTCGCGCATGCGGTAGCTGGCGGTGCCGGAGCTTGGCAGCAGCCTAGTCGACAGGCAGTTGAGCAACGTCGTCTTGCCGGAGCCGGACTCGCCGACCACGGCCAGAACCTCGCCCGGCCAGAGGTCGAAGCTGACATTCTCGCAGCCGACGCGCGAACCATAGAATTTGGACAGCGCCGAGACGCGCAGCAGCGGTTCGTCGGTCATTGCGCCGGCTCCACGGTTTCCGCGGCAAGATGGGTTTCCGGGGCAAGATGGCCGCGATGGCCGTCTGCCCGCCGCTTTTCGCAATGGTCGGTGTCGGAGCAGACGAACATGTGGCCGCCATGGTCGTCGAGGATGACCTCGTCGAGATAGACGTTCTCGGCCGCGCACAGCGCGCAGGGCTGGTCGAAGGTCTGCACCTCGAAGGGATGGTCCTCGAAGTCGAGACTGACCACGTCGGTGAAGGGCGGCACCGCGTAGATGCGCTTCTCGCGGCCGGCGCCGAACAATTGCAAAGCCGGCGAACGGTGCATCTTCGGATTGTCGAATTTCGGCGTCGGCGATGGGTCCATCACATAGCGGCCCTCGATCTTGACCGGATAGGCGTAGGTGGTGGCGATGCGGCCGTGCCTGGCGATGTCCTCGTAAAGCTTCACATGCATCAGGCCATATTCCTCCAGCGCGTGCATTTTTCGCGTTTCCGTTTCGCGCGGCTCGAGGAAGCGAAGCGGTTCGGGTATCGGCACCTGATAGACCAGCACCTGACCCGCTTTCAGCGGGTGCTCGGGGATGCGGTGGCGGGTCTGGATGATACTGGCTTTGGCCGTCTCAGTGGTGACGGCGACATTGGCGACCTTCCTGAAGAAGGCGCGGATCGAGACCGCATTGGTGGTGTCGTCTGCGCCCTGGTCGATGACCTTGAGCACGTCATCAGGGCCGATGATCGAGGCGGTGACCTGGACGCCGCCGGTGCCCCAGCCATAGGGCATCGGCATCTCGCGCGAGGCGAACGGCACCTGGTAGCCGGGAATGGCGATGCCCTTGAGGATCGCACGGCGGATCATCCGCTTGGTCTGCTCGTCGAGATAGGCGAAGTTGTAGGTGGCGATGTCGGTCATGGTGATCGCTTCCGCTTTGTGCTACCGAATTGACTTCCAAAACGCGGAAAGAGGGCCAGACTCAGGTGACCCCTACCGGATGGATGCACATCGGAATTCTGTTGCTGGCGTTCGTCGGCGTGGTTGCCTTTTTCCTTCGCCCCAAGAATCTTTCCGGACCAAGAGACGGTTCGAGCAATGACTTCTTCTCCGGTGGGCAGGATGGCAGCAGCGGGTATCCTGGGCATGGCGGTCACTCCCACGATAGCGGCGGACACGGGGGACACGGCGGCGGAGACGGTTGATCTCATGACGCCCTATCCAGTCCCTTGGCGTAGCGCGCCAGCCGCTCAGTGAGCGTGCCGGTGTGCAGCTCGAACATGTGGTTGTCGTCGTCGTAGAAATAGATCGAGCGGCCTTCGCCCTCGACGCGCGGGCGCGGCGGGCGCATGTCGAGGCCAAGCGTTTTGATGCGCTCGGCGTAGCGGTCGAGATCGGCGTCGTCGATCTTGAAGGCGATGTGATTATAGCTTCGCTCGGGCAGCGGCTCGCCTCCCATGATGGCGATCCAGAGATCGCCGATCAGGAAGAATTTTTCGCGTGACAGCGAGAACTGCTCGGTATCGCTGGCATAGACTTCGCGCGCGTCGAAGATGCCGGTCAGGATCGCGCTCATGCGGTCAAGATCGCGGACGATGAAGGTCATATGGGACAGGCCTTCGATCATTCCGCGGCCTCCCGCTTTTCCTCGACCTTCGCAGGGTTTTCGCGGGCCTCGTACTCGGCGCGCATGCGGCGCACGAGATCGAGCTCGGCCTGGAAGTCGACATAGTGCGGCAGCTTCAAATGCTCGACGAAGCCGGTCGCCTGGACATTGTCGGAATGCGAAATGACGAACTCCTCGTCTTGCGCCGCGGCAACGACATCCTCGCCCAATTCGCTTGCACGAAGAGCGCGGTCGCAGAGCGCCATCGCCATCGCCTTGCGCTCGCTCTGGCCGAAGACGAGGCCATAGCCGCGGGTGAATTGCGGCGGCGCCTTGGCCGAACCCTTGAACTGGTTGACCATCTGGCACTCGGTGACGCGGACGCTGCCGAGCGGCACGGCGAAGGGCAGTTCCGGCACGTCCAGTTCCAGTTCGACCTCGCCGATGCGGACCTCGCCGACGAACGGGTGGTTGCGGGCATAGCCGCGCTGGGTGGAATAGCCGAGCGCCAGCAAAAAGCCCTCGTCGCCGCGTGACAGCGCCTGCAGGCGGATGTCGCGCGCCATCGGGAATTCCAGCGGCTCGCGGGTGATGTCGCCGGGGACATGGTCCTGCGGCATGTCGCCATCCGGCTCGATCAGGCCTTCGCGGGCGAGGATCGCCGAAACGCGCGGCATGGCTTGCGCCTCGCTCTCGCGCTGCAGCGGCTCGGCGACGTCGCCGCCGGCGGCAAGCTCGGGATCGAGCAGCCGGTGGGTGTAGTCGAAGGTCGGACCGAGGAGCTGGCCGCCGGGCAGGTCCTTGTAGGTCGCCGACACGCGGCGCTCGACCAGCATCGCGCCGGTGTCGATCGCCTTGGTGTAACCGAAGCGCGGCAGCGTTGTGCGGTAGGCGCGGACCAGGAAGATCGCCTCGATCATGTCGCCGCGCGCCTGGACGATGGCGAGCGCGGCCAGTTCGCGGTCGTAGAGCGAGCCTTCGCTCATCACCCGGTCGACGCCGAGCGCCAGCTGCTCGACGATCTGGTCGAGGCGAAGTGCCGGCACCGAACGGTCGCCGCGCCGGCGATCGGCGAGCAGTCGGTGGGCGTTTGCAATGGCTGCTTCGCCGCCTTTTACCGCAACGTACATCTTACGCCTCCATCGTCTTGATGCGCGTCGTGCGTGGCAGGCAGGCGAGGCTGTCGGCGGTGGCCAGGATGATGTCGACGCCACGCGGAAAGCGCTGGTTGTTCTGCTTCCACTGTTCGATGAAATGACGCGGCATCTGCGCCGGCGCGATGGTCGCGCTGGTTTCGATGCCGGGGCCTTCGAGCAACAGCGGCGCGCCGGAGACAAGATCGGTGACTTGCAGGATAAGCGTCGTAGAGCGATCGGGATAATCCTGGGTGCCTTGCGAAAAGCCGTCGAGCGCCATCATTTCCGCCGGGTTGGCGATCAGCGCGAAATGCGCATCAGCCGGGGTGTTGGCCGAGGGCGCGCCGGTGTGAAAACCCAGCCAGGATTTGACGGCGGGCGCTGCCTGCAAGGTGAGATCGAGCCAGAGCGGCGTGTCGTTGTCGCAGAGCGAAAGCGCAATGGCGCCGGCCGTCGCCGAGAGCGGCACTGGGGGGCGGGCAAAGGCCGGCAGGGCTTGCACGCTGCCCGGCCGCGCCATCGCGTCCATGACGGCGCGAAAGACCGTCTGGGCGTTGAACACCGGATCGGCGAAACCGCCCTCGATCGATTGAGCCGCTATCTCCATCAGTCCTCTCCGCGCACCATGGTGAAGAAATCCACTTTCGTTGCCGCGGTCTCGGCACGCCGCCGGTCGCGCGCCTCGACCAGGGCCGCCCGCAGCGGTGCGACCAGTCTGGTCTCGACCGCTTCGCGATGGGCGGGTTCCTGCCACAGCGCGTCGGCGATCGCCGCCAGCTTCGCTTTCCGCTTGTCGCGGCCGAGCGTGTAGCAATGGCCGACCTGTCCGGAGGGCAGCCGGACCGTGGCGCGGGTGACCGTCGCCTCGCCGACATTGAAGGGCGCGCCGCCGCCGCCGATGCGGCCGCGCACCGTGACCAGGCCGGTTTCGGGACCACGCAGCAGTTCGGCTTCCAAAGGCAGGCCGGCTTCGCTCCAAAGACGGGCGATGTCTTCGCCGGGCGACTGCGCCAGCGTCGCCATGATCGCCTTGCGTTCGGCCTGATCGCGCGCTTCCTGTCCTCGCATGGTTTGCTCCTTGCGCAATGGCTAATTTGTCTATTGATATAGACAACCATACAAATTATACCTGTTAGCTAGCGCGAGTCCATGACGGGTGCATGACATCGCGTGAAAGCATCGGGGCGATGGAAGATTGGGGTGGACATGATTGGGCAGCAAGTGGCCAGCATCGAGCGGCGCAGTGGCGTCTCGCTATGGCGGCAGATCGCCGACCAGATCCTGCATGCGATCGCCGTCGGCGATTTCGCCGAGAATGCCGCGCTGCCGCCGGAAATGGCGCTGGCTGAGCGCTATGGCGTCAACCGCCATACGGTGCGTAGTGCCATCGCCGCCCTCGTGCAGGACGGTGTGCTGAGGGCCGAGCAAGGGCGTGGCACCTTCGTGCTGTCGCGCAAGCGGCTGTCCTACCCGATCGGCGCACGCACGCGTTTTTCGACCGGCCTGCAAGGGCAGACGTCCGAACGGCATATCGTCCTGCTCGCGTCGTCGGTCGAGCCGGCCAGCCGTCGCGTCGCCGAAGCCCTGGGGCTTGTCAGGGGCGCTGATGTGATCCGCCTGGAAACGCGCGGCGAAGCCGACGGGCATCCGGTGTCGCGCGCTACCGCCTGGTTCGATGCCCAGCGCTTCGCCGGTATCGACGCTGCCATGGCGGAAACCGGATCGGTCACCGCCTCGCTCAAGCGCTTTGGGATCAACGATTATCTGAGGCAATCGACGGTGCTGTCGGCGCGCCACGCCGATGCCGCCGATCTGGTCGATCTCGACCTGCAGCCCGGCGCCATCGTGCTGGTGACAATTGCGGTCAATATGACGCTCGACGGTCAGCCGATTCAGTTTTCCGAGTCGCGGTTTCCGGCGGAGCGGGTGGAGCTCAGATTGTCGGCTAACGATCAGGCAATGTCGTAGAAACGCGCGGCATTGCCGCCGAAGACGGCATTCTGCTCGGCCAGCGACAGGCCAGCTAGAAGCTCCTTCGCGGCAGCCAGCCAGTTCTCGTAAGTGGCGGCCAGTTCGCAAACCGGCCAGTCGCTGCCGAACATCAGCCGCTCCGGGCCGAAGCAGGCGATGAGGTGGTCGGCATAGGGTTTTAGGCCGGCGACCGACCAGTTAGGGCCGGCTTCGGTGACCAGACCGGAAAACTTGCACAGCACCGACGGTCTCTTGGCGAGCGCGGCCATGTCGCTTGCCCAAGGCTCGACAATGCCCTTGGCGATGAATGGCTTCGCGGCATGGTCGACGACGATAGGCAGGTCCGGGATATGGTCGGCGAGTGCCGCGACCACCGGCAGGTGGCGCGGCTGCGCCAGTGCGTCGAAGCGCAGGTTCAGTTCGGGCAGCAGCCTGAGCGCCGCGAGGTGCTTCGGCTTCAAAATGTCGAACGTGTCTTCGATGTCCTGCAGCATCGGCCGGATGCCGCGGAATTTCGGCCTTGTCGCCAGCCGGCGCAACGTCGCTTCGACGTCGTCGGCGCCGACGTCGACCCAGCCGACTACTGCCGCGATGCTCGGCTCGTTCTCGGCAAGGTCGAGCATGAATTCGGTCTCGGCGACCGTTGCCGCTGCTTGCACCACGACGGTGCGTTCGATGCCGGCGGCGCCGAGATGCGGCTTCAAATCGGCCGGAAAGACATCGCGCACGATCGGCGCGACATGCGGCCCCATCCAAAAATAGTCGCCGCGGGCGATCTGCCAGTAGTGCTGGTGTGCGTCGATCCGCATCGTCTCATCCGATCTCGATGACGGCCTTGATCAGCCCGGATTTCTGATGCGCCCAGCGGGCGAGGTCAAGGGGGGCCTGGCCAAGCGTGGTCCGGTGGGTGACGAGCTTTGCCAGTGGCACCGCGCCGTTGCGGATCGAGGCGGCGACATGGTCGAAGTCGGCGCCAAGCGCGTTGCGGCTGCCGACCAGCGTCATCTCGCGCTTGTGGAACTCCGGATCGGAAAAGACGATGTCGTCCTTGACGACGCTGACCAGGACCAGGGTTCCGCCATGCGCGACATGGGCGAAGGCCGACTGCACCGACTGCGTGTTGCCGGTGGCGTCGAAGACAACGTCGAACCCCTCGCCGCCGGTCGCGCCGCGAACCAGATCGGGCGCAGTGGCGCGGGAGCCGTCGAGCGTCGCGAAGCCGAACTCGCTCTCGGCGAAGCCGAGCCTCTCGCTGCTCATATCGAGCAGGCTGACGTCGAGCCCGGCGATGCGGGCAAACAGCGCCGTGCCGAGCCCGATCGGCCCGGCGCCTATGACCAGTGTGCGGGCGCCTGGATCAGCGCGCGCGCGACGTACGGCATGCGCGCCGATAGCCAGGAATTCGACGGCGGCGGCATCGGCCAGCGACAGGCCGTTTGCCGGATAAAGATTTTGCACCGGCACCAGGATCTGCTCGCACATGGCGCCGTCGCGATGGACACCGAGCACCTCGATCTTGACGCAGCAATTCGGCTTGTCGTGCCGGCAGGCGATGCATTTGCCGCAGGCGAGATAGGGATTGATGATGACGGCTTCGCCAACGTTGAGCGTGACGCCGTCGCCCTTGTCGACGACCGTGCCGGAGACCTCGTGGCCCATGATGCGCGGGTAGGCGAGGAACGGGTGCTTGCCTTCGAAGATGTGGTAGTCGGTGCCGCAGATGCCGACATGGCTGACCGCTACCAGCGCCCATCCCGGCGGCGGCGCGCCGGGCACCGGGCGGACCTCCAGGACAAGATCACCAGGCGAGCGGCAGACGACTGCTTTCATGCTTCAATCCAATTCACGATACCGCCGGCCCTCGCTTTCGCGGGCCGGCGGCTCCTGGGAGGAATTTACTTGCCGCGGCGGCGCAGGCCGTCGAAATAGACGATGACGATGATCAGCACACCGGTGATGATGCGCTGCCAGAAGGCGTTGACGTTCAAGAGATTGGCGCCGTTGTTGATGGTGGCGAGGATGAAGGCGCCGAGCAGCGGTCCGTGCACGGAGCCGACGGCGCCGAACAGCGAGGTGCCGCCGATCACCGAGGAGGCGATCGCCTGCAGTTCCCAGCCCTCGGCCTGGGTCGGGTTGCCGATGCCGATGCGCGAGGCCAGCAGCACGCCGACGAAGGCGGCGCACAGGCCGGACAGCGTGTAAGCCATGTAGATGGTGCGCTGGACGTTGACGCCCGACAGGCGCGAGGCTTCGGCATTGGAGCCGACCGAGAACAGATAGCGACCCCAGCGGCTGTGATGCAGAAAGATGTAGGCGGGGATGCCGACCAGGATCACCATCCAGAACAGATTTGGGACGCCGACAAAGGAGCTGCGCGAGAACTCCTGGAAGGCATCGTTGTTGATCGAGATCGAGTTGCCGTTGGTCATCAGCAGGCCGATGCCGCGCAGCGAGGTCAGCGTCGCCAGCGTGATGATGAAGGGCGGCAGGCCCATCTTGACGATGCCGAAGCCATGGAACAGGCCAATGGCGACGCCGACGAGCAAAGTGATCAGGATGGCGAGGAAGACCGGCACGCCGGCATTGATCAGCATGGCGGCGATGACGGTGGCGAAGCCGACGACCGCGCCGACGGAAAGGTCGATGCCGCCGGTGATGATGACGAAGGTCTGGCCGACCGCCAGGATGGCGATCATCGAGCCCTGGCGGAGCAGGTTCGAAATGTTGTTGCCCGAGGCGAAGCTTTGCGTCGCCACCGACAGGATGACCCACAACAGAACCAGCAGCGCCAGCAGCGTCAGCCCGAACAAGGCGTTGTAGTTGCGCTTCGGTTTTTCGGCGGCAATGGCCTCGGTGCTCATTTCTGTCCTCCCAGTTTTTCTTGTTTCTCGGCGAGCGCCTGCGTGAGAATGTCCTCGTGATTGGCGGTACGGAACCCGTGCGTGGCCACCAGCTTGCCGCGCCGGAACACGTGCAGCGTGTCGGCCAGCTCATAGACCTCCGGCAGATAGGACGAGATCAGGATGATACCGGCGCCCTTGGACAGAAGCGCGCTGAAGAGGCGGTAGATCTCGGCCTTGGTGCCGACATCGACGCCGACCGTCGGCTCGTCGAAGATGAACAGCTTGGCGCCGTGCGCCAGCCATTTGCCGATGACGATCTTCTGCTGGTTGCCGCCGGACAGGCTGGAGGCGAGCGCGCTCCGCGTCGGCGTCTTGATCCTGAGGCCGGCGATCTGGCGATCGGCTTCAGCTTTCTCCTTTGCGCCTGAGATCAGCATGTTGCTGGAGATGCGCTTGTAGATCGGCAGGTTGAGATTGAGGCCGACCGGCAAATTGAGGCAGAGGCCCTGGTCGCGGCGGCTTTCCGGGGCCAGCGCCATGCCAAGCCTGATCGCGTCGTGCTCGGAATTGACCTGGACCGGCTTGCCTTCCCAAAGGATCTGGCCGGCCGATTTGCGGTGGCGGCCGTAAAGCGTGGTGACGAACTCGCTGCGCCCGGCGCCGATCAGGCCGTAAAGGCCGACGATCTCGCCGGCGCGCACCGAGAGCGAAACGTTCTCGAAGCCCTTGCCGGACAGGTTCTTGGCTTCGACGATCATCGCGCCCGGCGTAAAATGCTCCTTGTGGTAAACCTGCTCGATCGAGCGGTTGATCATCATCTTGACCAGTTCGGCGTCGTTGGTCTCGGCAATGTTCCTGGTGCCGACAAGCGTGCCGTCGCGCAGCACCGAGACGCGGTCGGCGAGTTCGAACACCTCTTCCATGCGGTGGCTGATGTAGATGATGGTGACGCCTTCGCCCTTCAGCCGACGGATCAGCTTGAACAGCTGGTCGGCCTCCTTGCGGGTCAGATAGGCGGTCGGTTCGTCGAAGATGAGGAATTTGGTGCCGCGCACGGTGGCGCGGGCGGCGGCGATCAACTGCTGCTGGCCGATGGTGAGGTCGCCGAGCACGACATGCGCCGGCAGGTCGAAGCCGAGATCGTCGATGATCTTCTGCGCATCCTTGACCATGGCGCGTTGCTGCAGGATGCCATAGCGCGAGTTCTCCTCGCCGAGGAACATGTTGGCCGCAACCGTCAGGTGGCGGCAGAGCACGACCTCCTGGTGCACCGCATTGATGCCGAGCGCCATCGCCTCGTGCGGGGTCGCCAGCGCTTCGGGCTTGCCCTCCCAGATGACGTCGCCGGAGGTGCGCGGCATGACGCCGGTCAGAAGCTTGATCAAGGTGGACTTGCCGGCGCCGTTCTCGCCGACGATGGCGTGGATCTCGCCGGACTTGAAGGCGAGGTCCACCGGCTTCAGCGCGTGAGTGCCGGGATATCGCTTCTCCAGCCCCTTGAGTTCGAGGATCGTCCTGCCGGGCTCCAGAGTCGGGGCCGGGTGCAGTTCCTGCGCCGTGGACGTCATGACAATCCTCCCAGATTGGTCCTGCGATTGGGCACGTAGACTAGAGGCTGTCGAATCCCGGTGGTGTCGGGATGCGGGGTGTCTCCGGGGCATGGGCCCCGGGGACGATGCGCCTGTGGCGATGCTTAGTCGAGCTTCGGGTTGAGCAGCGCGTCGATCTTCGGCTCTTTCATATTGGCCTTGGTGACCAGGTTGGCGCCGGTGTCGACATTGGCTTCAACCTTCTCGTTCTTCGAGGCGGCGAGCGCGGTCTTGATGCCGTCATAGCCCATCCGGTACGGGTCCTGGACAACGAGGCCGGAAATGACGCCGTCATTGAGGAACTTGATCAGCTTCTCGTCGCTGTCGAAACCGATCAGGCCGACCTTGCCGGCAAGGTTGTTCTCGGCGATCGCCTGGCCGACGCCCTGCGCCATGATCAGGTTGGAGGCGAAGATGCCCTTCAGGTCAGGGTTGGCGGTGATCAGGTCGGTCGCGATGTTGAGGCCGGTCGTGGCCTGGCCGTCGGCATATTTGTCGGCGATCAGTTCGAGGCCCGGATATTTCGCCTTGAGCTGTTCCTTGAAGCCCTGAGCGCGCTGCTCGAGCGAGCCGGCGCCGGGAAGCGCGGTGATGAGCGCAACCTTGCCCTCGACCTTGCCGCCATTGGCCTCGCCAATGGCCGCGGCGAGGCCGTCAGCGGCGACGCGGCCGCCCTGGACGTTGTCGGTGGTCAGGAACGAGGTGAAGGCCTTGGAGTCGGCGCCGGAGTCGATGCCGATGACCTTGACCTTGCTTGCTGCCTCATCGATCGGCTTGCCGAGCGCCTTGGCTTCGGTCGGCGCGATGACGACGGCGGCCGGGTTGCCGGCGACGGCGTTCTCGAGGATTGAGATCTGGCCGTTGACGTCGGTTTCGGCCTGAGCGCCGAGTTCCGGTACGTTGACGCCGAGGTCCTTGCCGGCCTTGCGGGCACCGGCCAGCACGATCTGCCAGTAGAAGGAGGTGGTGTCCTTGACGATGATCGGGATGGTCACGTCCGCCGCCGAAGCTGGTGCCGAGTGCAACGCACCTGCAAGCATCGAGGCGGCCGCGAGTGCCACGAAGGCGCGGCGGTTGAGAATGCTGGTCACGAATTTCATGAGGGTTCCTCCCTAGATCGCCCGGTGAAGGTTACGGAAGCTCCATTCGGATAGGCGCGGCCCAAACAGAACTTTATCAATAAAAAACATTTGCCGCTTTTTGATAGTGCATCGATCCGGCCGACGCAAGCGGTGTTTCGTATCGTCTCCGCGTGGCCTCGACAGGAGGCAAGCCTCCCTCCGCCGATCCTCTTTGCCACGTTCGGATGCTTCCGATCCTCTCTGACCGCGATGGAATATTAATTCCATTGATGCGTCAAGATGGAACATTCATTCTCTCGCGATTGTGAAGCCTTTTTCATGCCGACCACCTGGCCGGACAATAGGTTCGTTGCCTCAGCCTAGCGCCTGCACCACCGTATAGGGATCGTATCTGGCGAACTCTGCTGGGGGCACAGGAATTTCGAGCAGTTCCAGATTGCGCGTCAGATTGGCCGGCTTGGCCGTTCCGGTCAGCACGGAAGCGACGACAGGTTCGTGCAGCGGGAACTGGAAGGCCGCGGCCGCGAGCGGGTAGCCGCCCTCGGCGGCGATCTTCTCCATCGCATCGACGCGTTCGAGAATGTCCTTGCCGGCCGGCTGGTAGTCGAAATGCGCGCCCTGCACCGGGCCGGTTGCCAGAATGCCCGAGTTGAACACGCCGCCGATGATCAGCGAGGTCTGCCGCTGCCGGCAAAGCGGCAGCAATTCGGCTTCGGCGCTGCGGTCGAGCAGCGAGTAGCGGCTGGCGAGCAGGATGCAGTCGAGCGGCGCACGGTTGAGCACGTCGAGGCAGATCTGCACTTCATTGACACCGAGGCCATAGGCGGAAATCGTGCCTGATGTCTTAAGCTCGTCGAGCGCCTTCAGCCCGCCATCCATCAGCTGGCGGAAATGCAGCTTCGTCTTCTCGACACCGTGCGTGTAGGCGCCGATGTCGTGGACAAACAGGATGTCCATCCTGTTTAGGCCGAGCCGGGCATAAGAGAATTCCACCGAGCGCATAATGCCGTCATAGGAATAATCGTAGTCGAGCGCGAAGGGCAGCGGATCGACATAGGAGTGATCGGGCACCTGGTCCTCCGGCACGGGGCGGAACAGCCGGCCGACCTTGGTCGAAAGCACATAGGAGTCGCGCGGCTTATAGCGCAGGAAGTCGCCGAAGCGGCGTTCCGACAGGCCGAAGCCATAGAAGGGCGCGGTATCGAAATAGCGCAGGCCGGCGTCCCAGGCGGTCTGCAGCGTTTCCATCGCCACATCGCGCGAACAGGCCCGGTAGAGCCCGCCGATCGCCGCGCCGCCGAAGCTAATCTCGGTGACGTCGAGCGCAGTTGTGCCGATGCGGCGCTTGTCCATTGCAAAGCCTCCCCTTCCGGCCGCTGGCCGGTTAAAACATGTCTGGTTGGTCGTGGCTGGTCTACAGCGTCGCTCCGAGGTGCCAGGGCACGAACTCGTTGTCGCCGTAGCCGAACGCCTCGCTCTTGGTCTTGCGCCCCGATGCCGTCTCGACGATCAGTTCGAAGATCTCGCGACCCATGCCGGCGATGGTCTTCTCACCCGAAGCGATGACGCCGCAGTTGACGTCCATGTCCTCTTCCATGGTGTGATACATGGTCGAGTTGCTGGCGACCTTGATCGACGGCGTCGGCCGGCAGCCGAAACAGGAGCCGCGGCCGGTGGTGAAGACGATGACGTTGGCGCCGCCCGCCACCTGGCCAGTGGCCGAGACCGGGTCGTAGCCGGGCGTATCCATGAACACCAGGCCGTGTCCGCTGACCTTCTCGGCATAGCCGAAGACGCCGTTGAGCGGCGTCTGGCCGCCTTTGGCGACCGCGCCCAGCGACTTCTCCAGGATGGTGGTCAGCCCGCCGCGCTTGTTGCCGGGCGAGGGGTTGTTATCGATCGAGGCGCCATGCTTGGCGACATGATCCTCCCACCATTTGATATAACCGTCGAGCTTGGCGGCGATTTCCGGGCTCGCGGCGCGGTAGGCAAGCAGATGCTCGGCGCCGTAGATCTCCGTCGTCTCGGACAGGATACCGATGCCGCCGACGTCGGCGAGGATATCGACGGCGGCGCCCAATGCCGGATTGGCGGTGATGCCGGACATGCCGTCGGAGCCGCCGCATTGCAGGCCGACGACGATCTCGCTGACCGGGATCGGCTCTCGCCTCAGCTGGCCGACTTCCTCGGCGATCTCGGCCAGCACGCCCATCGCCTTTTCGACCGATTTGCGCGAGCCGCCGGCCTCCTGGATGTTGAAATGCCGTTTGCCGGCAGCGACACCCTTCTGGCCGTAAAGGGTAAGCTGGTTGACCTCGCAGCCCAGGCCCACCATCAGCACGCCGCCGAAATTCGGATGGCGGGCATAGCCGGCCAGCGTGCGATGCAAAACCATCATGCCGTCGCCGGTGCCGCTCATGCCGCAGCCTTGGCCGTGGACGATCGGCACGAAGCCGTCGATCCCCGGATATTTCGGCAGCAGCTCGCGGTTGGCCTGGTCGGCGATGGCGTGGCAGACGGTGGCCGAGCAATTGACGCTGGCGACGATGCCGATGAAGTTGCGCGTCCCGGCGCGGCCATCGGCACGGCGATAGCCCATGAAAGTGCGGGCGCGGTCGGTTTCCGTCGCGTGCTCGGCCTCACTCGGCGGCACCACCGGCAGGCGGCCGGACTCGAAGACCAGATTGTGCGAATGCACATGTTCGCCGGGCGCGATGTCCTGCGTGGCGCGGCCGATCGCCTGGGCATACTTCACCACCGCCTCGCCGGCGGTGATCGGCTTGATCGCCACCTTGTGGCCGGGCTCGATCAGCGCGGCGGCGACGGCGCCGCCCGGCAGCACCGTGCCGATCTCGATGCGGCCGTTGGCGACCGCGACATTGTCGGCCGGGGAAAGAAGAATGCTGTTTGCGGCGTTCACGGGCAGTTTCCTAGGGGTTCCTGGGATGCGCTGGCGGATTGACATCAGCCTGTTAGCAGATAATGTCTTTTATCGTGAAAAAACATTTTTACGTCAATCGTTTTTTCGAAAGGCCGTGCGCCCGGTGGATGCATGGAGGATAGGGAGCGGCGCCTGACACGGAAAGCGATTCCGCTTTTCCTAGGCATGCGCTAGGAACATCTGTCATAGCGCGCTTCAAGCCGGCCACGGCAAGCGCCGGCGCGCAACGGGGCAGGGGATGTCGAAGAGCAACAACGTCTACAAGGACGCCTACAACCGCTGTTTGCGGCTGCTCGATGAAACGAAGAGCCTGCCGTCGGAGCCGGAGCTAGGCACGCTGCTCGGCGTCAGCCGCACGACGGTGCGCAGCATCCTGGCGCGCATGGAAGAAACCGGGCTGATCGCCTGGAACAAGCGCAGCAAGACGGTTCTGCGCGCGCCGCGGCCGGACGATTTCTTTCCCGAAGAAGAAACCGACACGCTGGCCGAGATCATCGAGCGCTCCTTCATGCGGAGGCTGCTCGCCGGCGGCGCGGAAGCCGGCATGCAGATTAACGAGCTTGAGCTGGCGCGCGAGATCGGCGTCGGCACCACCAGCGTGCGCGAGTTCCTGATCCGCTTTTCCCGCTTCGGCCTGATCGAGAAGCGGCGCAACAGCCACTGGGTGCTGAAGGGTTTTACGCGAGCCTTCGCGCTCGAACTGACCGAAATCCGCGAGATGTTCGAACTGCGCTCGGCGGCAGCGTTTGCCGCCTTGCCGGAAGAAAGCCCGGTCTGGGCCGATCTCTACCGGCTGGAGGACGAGCATCGTCTGCTGGCGCGCGAGATCGCCTCCCGCTTCAACGAGTTTTCCGAGCTGGACGAGCGCTTCCACCGGCTGATCCACCGCGCCTCGCACAACCGCTTCATCGTCGATTTCTATGACGTCATCGCCATGATCTTCCACTACCACTACCAGTGGAACAAGGCGCAGGAGCGCGAGCGCAACGAAGTCGCTGTCGCCGAGCATCTGGTTTATATCGCGGCGCTCAAATCGCGCGACCTCGGCAAGGTCGATGCCGCTTGCCGCAAGCATCTGAAGTCGGCGCGCAACACGCTCTTGACCTCCATCCCCGAGGCCGGCAGCCGCAACGTGCCTGATGCGCGCCGTGCCTGACCGGATCGATGCGACGCGCTTCTATGCATGTCGTTGTCCCAAAACCGCTGCACACTGTTGGGCGACATGCATTGGTCGCGCCGCGTTGCCGCAGCAATGATTTGACGATTTTCGCCCGGTCGGCCGCGTGCTAGGTATCTGCCGTTGCTGATCAAAGAGGCGGGTCCTTGAACATCCGGCGGAGACGATGGAGCATGCCGGCCGCGCTTGTCGCGGCCTATCTGCTGCTCATCCAGACGACGCTGGGCGCGTTCGCTTTCGCCACGGCGCAGGATGCTGCGCTGCTCGACGCCTTCGGCAACGTCATCTGCGCCCATGAGGGCGCTGCCCAGCCTTCCGGCGGCGATCCGCACCAGCAGCATATGCCGGTCTGCTGCATGCTCGGCTGCAGCATGACTTCCGCGGCTCATGCGCCGCCGCCCGATGCCGGCGCATTGGCGACGAGTCTCTCCTTCGAGGCCGTCGCCTTCGTGCTGCCGGCCTTCAGGCATCTCGATTTCGCCCGTGATCGCTCTCCATCGAACCCGCGTGCGCCACCGGCTTGAGCCAGCGCGGCCTCGCGGAACCTTTCGCGGGCGCACTCATCCAACGCTGAACTGATCGCGACCGGCCAACGGCGCGATATCGTATCCATGGAGCTATCATGTCTCAGTTTTTCCGTGCCGCCGCGCATGCGCGCGCGCCCGGCCATAGAAACACCCTCCTGCCCGAGCAACGCCTCGGTATCCTTGTCTTCGCTCTCGCCTTGCTGTTCGTCGGCGCCCAGTCGGCCTTCGCGCATGAATTCAAGGTCGGTGATCTCGAGATCGAACATCCCTGGTCGCGGGCAACGCCTGCCGGCGCCAAGGTGGCGGGCGGCTATTTCACCGTCACCAACAAAGGCAGCGCGCCGGACCGGCTGCTGTCGATTTCATCCGATGTGTCGGACAAGGCCGAACTGCATGAGATGGGCGTCAAGGACGGCGTTATGACCATGCGGCCGGTCAGCGGCGGCCTCGAAATCCCTGCCGGCGGCAAGGTCGCGCTGAAGCCCGGCGCCTATCATCTGATGTTCATGGGCCTGAAGCGCCAGCCCAAGCAAGGCGAGAAGTTCTCCGTCACGCTGACCTTCGAGAAGGCCGGTGCCGTTACCGTCGAGTTCGCCGTCGAAGGCATGGGCGAAACGGGTGGCATGGACGATCACGCCAATTGAGCCGACCAGCTTCCACAAATTTTGAGAATCAGAGGGACCATCGTGAACAAATATCTTTTGTCCGCCGGGGCGTTTTTCATCGGGACAAGTGCTGCCTTCGCCCACATCACGCTCGAAACCCAGGAAGCGCCCGTCGGTTCGACCTACAAGGCAGTCCTGCGCGTCCCGCATGGCTGCGAGGGCAAGGCGACGACCGCCGTGCGGGTGCAGATCCCGGAAGGGGTGATTTCGGTCAAGCCGATGCCCAAGCCTGGCTGGACGCTGCAGACCAAGAAGGGCAGGTACGAAAAATCCTACCAGCTCTATGGCGAGGCGGTGACGTCAGGCGTCAAGGAAGTCGACTGGAGCGGCGGCAGCTTGCCGGACGAGTTCCACGACGAGTTCGTCTTCCGCGGCACGCTGGCGGCGGACCTGCCGGCCGGCGAGACGCTGTATTTCCCGGTGGTGCAGGAATGCGAGGGGGCTGCCGAGCGCTGGATCGAGATTCCGGCGGCCGGGCAGGACGAGGACGCGCTGGAAAATCCGGCGCCCGGCCTCAAGCTGCTGCCGAAAAAATGATCCCTTTGGCGGCGCGCTTCATTCGACGGAGCGTGCCGCTATTTTTGTGTGATGGTGGCATGAGCGCGCTATCTTTCCCGTGGAAGACTGGCAGGTTCGACAAGCGCGTCGGTCGCCTTGCCGCTGGGCTTTTGGCTGTCCTTGTGCTGCTCGCGGTTCTCGGCCTGCCGGACCGGGCATTGGCCCACGCGGCGCTGATCAAAACGGATCCGGTTGACGGCGCGGTGCTGGCGCAAGGCCCGGGGCAATTCTCGCTGACCTTCAACGAGCCGGTGTCGCCGCTCGTGCTCACCCTTGTGCGGCCCGACGGCACATCGGTTGCGCTGACTTCCTTTCGCCTGAGCGACCAGACCGTCGCCATCGACAATCCGCAGAAGTTGAAATCCGGCACGCATGTGCTGAGCTGGCGGGTGATTTCCACCGACGGTCATCCGGTCGGCGGCTCGGTGCTGTTTTCCATCGGCGCGCCGAGCACGCCGCCAGTGGCGGCCGAGCCGGTCGATTGGGATTTGCGCTCGGCGATCTGGCTCGGCAAGGTTTTTCTCTACATTGGCCTGTTCCTCGGCGTCGGCGGCGCCTTCGCGCTTGCCTGGCTGGCCGAGAGCGGGCGGTGCGGCCGGCGCTTCGTCATCGCCGCGCTGTTCTGCGGGCTGGTCGCCGCGCCGGTTTCGCTCGGCTTGCAGGGGCTGGACGCGCTCGGCGCGCCGCTCGCCGGGCTGGCGCAGCCAGTGGTCTGGCGCACGGCATTCGGCACCAGCTTCGGCTGGACGGTGCTGATCGGCCTGATGGCGCTGGGGCTCGCCCTGCTGTCGCTGGCCGGGCCGCGCATCGGCGCAAAACCGTTCGCCCTTGCTGGGCTGGCCGGCGTCGGTGCCGCACTTGCAGCCAGCGGCCATGCCAGTGCCGCCGAACCGCAATGGCTGACGCGGCCGATGGTGTTCCTGCATGGCATAGGTATCGCCTTCTGGGCCGGCGCGCTGGCGCCGCTCGGCCTTGCGGTGCGGCGGCAATCGGGAGAGGCCGGGCCGTTCCTGCGGCGATTTTCCCGCGCGATCCTGCCGGTCGTTGCCGTGCTCATCGCCGCCGGCATCGTGCTTGCCGTCATCCAGGTGCAGACGCCCGCGGCGCTGGTCAACACCGGCTATGGCCGGCTTTTGCTGGTCAAGCTGGTGTTGCTGCTCTTTCTCTTCACGCTCGCCACCGTCAACCGGTGGACGCTTACCGCGCCCGCCGAAGCCGGCGCGACCGAGGTGCAACGACGGCTGGTGCGCTCGATCGGCGCCGAAGTGCTGATCGTGCTCGCCATCTTCGCCGTCGCCGCCGGCTGGCGTTTCACGCCGCCGCCGCGCGCGCTGGCGATCGCCGCGGCGCAGCCGGCGTCGGTGCATATCCATACGCTGAAGGCGATGGCAGACCTCAGCATCACGCCCGGCCATGCCGGGCCGGTCATCGCCTCGATGGTGATCATGACCGGCGATTTCGGACCGCTCGACGCCAAGCAGGTGACGCTGGTGCTGTCGAAGCCCGATTCCGGCATCGAACCGATCAAGCGGCCGGCGACCAAGCCGGGCGACGGCAGTTGGCGTGTCGATGATCTCGTCATCCCCGTTCCCGGCCGGTGGACGGCGCGGCTCGACATCCTCGTCTCGGACTTCGAGATGGTGAAGATCGAAGCGCCGATCGATATCAGAGCGGAATAAGCGGTCTGGCGGACACAATTCGGCGAGGCGGTTGACGCCGCCGCGAAGGCCCGTCATTCATCACGGGAATAGGGGCGTCCCCCCCAAAATCGCGGCCTCAACAAAAGATCCGAAAGCAGGGAAGAAACGATGGAAAAAGCCGAAATCGGCCTGATCGGCCTTGGCACGATGGGCTCCAACCTGGCGCTCAACATCGCCGAGCACGGGCACCGCATCGCCGTCTTCAACCGTACCGCGGCGCGCACCGACGCCTTTGTCGAGAGCGCCGGCGCGCTGAAGGACATGGTGGTGCCCTGTTATAGTCTGGAGGAGCTGGCCGCCGCGATCCGGCCCCCGCGTCCGATCATCATCATGGTGCTGGCCGGCAAGCCGGTCGACGAACAGATCGCGGCACTGCGCGGCGTGCTGTCCGACAACGACATCGTCATCGATGCCGGCAACGCCAATTTCCGCGACACGATGCGGCGCTTCTCCGAGCTCCACGGCTCGGGCCTCACCTTCATCGGCATGGGGGTGTCCGGTGGCGAGGAGGGCGCACGGCACGGGCCATCGATCATGGTCGGCGGCACCGAAGAGAGCTGGAAGCGCGTCGAAAAGGTGCTGGTCGCAATTTCCGCCAAGTTCAAGGACGAACCCTGTGCCGCCTGGCTCGGCACCGATGGCGCCGGCCATTTCGTCAAGACCATCCACAACGGCATCGAATATGCCGACATGCAGATGATCGCCGAGATCTACGGCATCCTGCGCGACGGCCTCGGCATGGGGCCGAAGGAGATCGGCACCGTCTTCGCCGACTGGAACAAGGGCCGGCTCAACTCCTACCTGATCGAGATCACCGCCAAAGTGCTGGCCGCCGACGATCCGAAGACCGGCAAGCCGGTGGTCGACATCATCCTCGACCGCGCTGGCCAGAAAGGCACCGGCAAATGGTCGGTGATCGAGGCGCAGCAACTCGGCATTCCGGCCACAGCGATCGAGGCGGCGGTGGCGGCGCGCGTGCTGTCGTCGATCAAGGACGAGCGGCAGGCCGCGGAAAAAGCCTATGGCAACAGCGGCGTGACGAGGATTTCCGGTGACAAGGCCGCGCTGCTCAAGGATCTCGAACTGGCGCTGTTCGCCGGCAAGATCGCCGCCTATGCGCAAGGTTTCGCTGTCATGAGCGGCGCCTCGAAGGAATTCAACTGGAACCTGCCGATGCCGACCATCGCCAAGATATGGCGGGCCGGCTGCATCATCCGCTCGCAAATGCTGGATACGATGGCGGAGGCTTTCGGCTCCGGCGGCGCTTCCACCAACCTTTTGATGGCGCCGGCCTTCATCGCCATGATGCAGGAGGCGCATCCCTCACTGCGGCGCATTGTTGCGCGAGCATCCGAGGCCGGCGCGCCGGTGCCGGCGCTGTCTTCGGCGCTCGCCTATTTCGACAGCTACCGCCAGGGCCGCGGCACCTCGAACCTGATCCAGGCGCAGCGCGATTTCTTCGGCGCGCACGGCTTCGAGCGCATTGGCGAGCAGGGCGCTTTTCATGGCCCGTGGGGCAGCGGCGCTGCCGGTTAGCCGCGATAGGCCACGACGTCGCCAGGCAGACTCAGGCTTTGCAGCGAACCGGGGGCGGCGCCGCCGATCAAGCCGAGCACCGAGCGGGCGAGTTCGGAGCCGGCCAGCCGGAAGTTCTCGTTGACGACCAGCAATTCGCGCCGGAACAGATGCAACAGGTCGGACGACTGTTTCGACACGACATCGACGTCGCGGCCTAGCTTCAAGCCGGCGTCCTCGATGCCGGCGACGACGGCCAGCGTCGCGGCCGCGGCGCTGCTGACGAAGCCGTCCGGCCTGTCGTCGCGGCGCATCAGCTGCGCGGTGCGCATCCTGATCTGCTCGATCGAATGGTCGATCGAAACGGTGTTGAACGGCACCTCGCTGGCGCCGACCTCGCTCAGCGCATCGGCAAAACCGTTCACCGTGTGGCCGTGATAGGTCAGGCCGACGGGCGGCGTTAGAAGAGCGAGCCTGCGGCGGCCGATGCCGGCCAGATGACGCACTGCCTCGGCCGCGAAGGCATAATTGTCGAAGTCGTGGTAGGGGTGGATCAGCCCCATATCGGTGCGGCCATGCGTGGCGAAGGGGATGCCGCGCTCCAGCATGTAGCGGGCCCTGGGGTCGTTCGGTTGCGTGCGCGAAATGATGACGCCGTCTGCGGAGCCGGTTTCCACCAGATAGCGGATCGGGTCCAGCGGATCCTGTGAGCGCGAGTAGGGCGTGACGATCAGGTGGTAGGGCGTGTCGGCGATGACTTCCGAGACGCCGTAGATGATGTCCGAGACAAAACTCATGATCTCGCGCTCGGTGTTGAGCACGAGGCTGATGACATTGGTCTTGCCAGTTCTGAGGCGCACGCCGGCGCGGTTCGGCCGGTAGCCGATCTGCCTGGCGACGAGTTGGACACGGCGCCTGGTCTCGGCGCCGATCTCGGGCGCGTCCTTCAGCGCCCGCGATACGGTGGTGACGCCAAGCCCGGTCATGAAGGCTAGCGTCTTCAGCGTCGGGCGCTCGTGCGCCGACGCCTCGTCGTCCTTGTCTGTCTGATCCCTGTCCATTCGTCCCGCCCGTCAGGCGCATAGCAGTTGCCGGGCAGGCCGGCAATCGCCGGGGCCGCGATAGCGCGACTTCCACCTGGCGAAACCTCAATACACTGAAACGTTACAGATTGTCACGAGCGATACATGCGCGGCTGGGGCAGGCCGGCTTAGGTCTGCTGTGCTGCCGGGACAGAAAACCATTGGAAATCAGCGGAGAAGACCTTTCAGGCGAATTCTTTGCCAGCTTTCGTTGTTTTGCGGTGCAACTTTGCGTGCTGCGATGCACAATGGGGTGCTGGCGGAAGGATTTTGTTCGCAGCTCGAAAAATATCCGGACGGCTTTCGCGCGAGGGGTTGCGTACGTCACGCAATTGCCGTATCGAAAATCTGTAACGTTTCAGATTCTGGGAGGAACCGAAATGCAATATAAACTCTTGACTGCCGCGCTGGCGGCGACGGCGGCGCTGCAGCTCGCCGGTTCGGCGGCCGCGGCCGATCTAGAAGTGATTCACTGGTGGACGTCGAAGGGCGAGTCGGCGGCGGTCTCGCAGTTTGCAAAGGCCTTTGACAATGACGGCCACGGCGACAAGTGGGTGGACAGCGCGGTCGCACTCGGCGAAACCGCCCGCTCGACCGTCATGCAGCGCGTGCTCGGCGGCGATCCGCCCGGTGCGGCTCAGTTCAATCCCGGCCGGCAGTACGAGGAACTGATTTCGGGCGGCAAGCTGCTCGATCTCACGGACGTCGCGACCGCTGGCAAGTGGGATGAGGTCATTCGCCCGAAGGCAATCGGCAGCGCCTGCCTCGTCGACGGCCACTGGTGGTGCGTTCCGGTCAACATCCATTCGAACTACTGGGCCTGGTACTCCAAGCCGGTTTTCGAGAAAGCGGGCGTGCCGGAGCCGAAGAGCCTGGCCGATTTCATCGCGGCCGCGCCGAAGATCAAGGAGGCGGGCCTCATTCCCTTCGCCATCGGCGGCGACGGAAACGGCTGGCAGATCCAGTTGCTGTTCCAGGACATGGTCACCGAGGCTCTCGGCGTCGCCAAACGTGACGAGATGTACACCAAGAAGAGCGCCGAAATTGCCGGCGGCGCCGAGATGAAAGGCGTCTTCACGCAGTTGCGGACCCTGAAGCAGTTCACCGACAACGGCTATGCCAACCGCAACTGGAACGATACCACCAACCTGGTGATCACCGGCAAGGCCGGACTTCAGGTGATGGGCGACTGGGCTCGCGGCGAGTTCGCAGCCGCCGGCATGACCGGCGTCAAGGATTTCGGCTGCATGATCGGCCTGAACGAGGACAAGCCGGTGGTCAGCACCGACGGCGACATCATCGTCTTCTTCAAGCAGGACAATCCGGACGTCGAAGCAGCGCAGAAGCGTCTTGCGGCGCTCCTCATCAGCCCGGAGGTTCAGGTCGCCTTCAACAACGCCAAGGGTTCCATGCCCGTGCGTGGCGATGTCGACATGTCGACGGCCGACCCGTGCATGCAGAAGTCCCTGAAAGCGGTGGAAAACCCGTCCAACATCGTCACTGCCACGAACCGCTTCATCACCGAGAACACCAATCAGCAGATCAATGAGCTCGTCTCGCAATATTTCGCGGACGACTCCATGACCGCTGACGACGCCACTGCGAAGTTTTCTACCATCATCGGCAACTCCGACTAGAGCCTGTTCCATCCCGACAGAATCGGGATGGGGCTCTATCTCAGTGCTTGAGCATGATCTTTTCCGAAAACCGGTACCCACTTTTCGGGATCATGCTTTAGGAACCGATCAGTACCCAGAGGCGCCGCCCTTGCGGCGGCGCCTCGGTCGCGTCCCGGCCCGAGAGAAGAAACTGTTTCTCGGCGACGGGCTGACAATGGCAGGACGAGAAGTCGCGGCGGTTCGGAGCCCGGTCGTTCGGACAGCGCTGACTTTCACGTCGGCAGACTGCCCCAGAGTGTCGGTGGAAGCGGAGAAAGACGGACGATGCAGAAGAGTTGGAGGCGCAGATTTCACCTGCCCGCCGTCATCGGGACGATACCGATGATCCTCGTCGCCGTCGGCGTGTTCGTGATCGGCATCGGCTTCTCGGTGCTATGGTCCTTCACCAGTTCGAAGCTGTTCCCCGCCTACGATTTCGTCGGCCTGGCGCAGTATAGGCGCCTTTGGGCCGATAGCCGCTGGCTCGTCTCGGTCAACAACATCTGGTTCTTCGGCCTGATGTCCATCACCTGCAACATGGTGTTCGGCTACCTGCTCGCCGTTTTCATGGACCAGCGCATCCGCCAGGAAGACCTGTTCCGCTCGATCTTCCTCTATCCTTTCGCCATGTCGCTGATCGTCACCGGTCTCGTGTGGCAATGGGTGCTCGACCCCAATCTCGGCTTGCAGGCGGCGCTCCGCAATTTGGGCTGGTCGAGCTTCAGCTTCGCCCCGCTGGTCGATGCCGAGACGGCGCTCTACGCGCTGGTCGTGGCGGGCATCTGGCAAGGCTCGGGCGTGACGATGGCGATCCTGCTTGCCGGCCTGCGCGGCGTTGACGAGGAGATCTGGAAAGCGGCGAGGGTCGACGGCATCCCGACGTGGAGAACGCACATGTCCATCGTGGCGCCAATGATAAAGGGTGCCTTCGCCACCGCCTTCGTTCTCCAGTGCGTAGGCGTGGTGCGCGTCTACGACCTGGTTATCGCCATGACCGGCGGCGGTCCCGGCATCGCCACGTCGATGCCGGCAGTCTACGTCATCCAGCTCATCACAGTCCGCCAGAACGTCGGCCAGGGCATGGCCGCGGCAACGATGATGCTGCTGCCGGTCCTGGTCGTGCTGGCGCTCAGCGGCATTCTGCTGTGGCGGCGAAATCGGGAAGCGAGCGCATGACCGCCGGCCAGATCACCGCAATTCAGCCAGTCCAGGAAGCGCCGGATCAGGCCGGCGCGGGCCCCTTCGGGCCGAAACCGCGTCGGATGTCGGCCGGCCGCATCGGCCTCTATGCTTTCCTGGTCGTCGCGGCTCTCTTCTTCCTCATCCCGGTCTACATCATGATCGTCACATCGCTGAAGGGTATGCCGGAGATCCGGCTGGGACATCTTTTCAACCTTCCAGGCGAGCCGACCTTTCAACCCTGGGCCGACGCCTGGCTCCATGCCTGCACCGGTCGCGACTGCAACGGCCTCAGTCCAGGTTTTTACAATTCAGTGAAGATCACCCTGCCCAGCGTGGTCATCTCGATCATCTGCGCGTCGATCAACGGTTATGCGCTGACCTTCTGGCCATACAAGGGGGCGAACCTGCTCTTCGGGTTGCTCGTGTTTGGTGCCTTCGTGCCCTACCAGGTGGTGATCTATCCATTGATCATCGGACTGAGCTCGGTCGGCCTGTTCGCGTCCCTGCCCGGCATCATCATCGTTCACACGATCTTCGGAATGCCCATCCTGACGCTGCTGTTCCGCAATTTCTATGCGGCAATACCGGTCGAGCTGTTCAAGGCGGCGCGTGTCGACGGCGCGGGTTTCTGGCGCATCTTTTTCCACATCATGCTGCCGATGTCGCTGCCGATCACGGTCGTCGCCGTCATCCTGCAGGTTACCGGCATCTGGAACGACTTCCTGTTCGGCATCGTGTTTGCAGGGCGGCCCAACTGGCCGATGACGGTGCAGCTCAACAACATCGTCAACACCACGACAGGCGTGCGGGAGTACAATGTCAACATGGCGGCCACCATTCTGACGGCTGCGGTGCCCCTGATTATCTACTTCGTCTCCGGAAGATGGTTCGTGCGCGGCATCGCCGCCGGCGCGGTGAAAGGCTAGTGGATATGGCGCAGAACGGTACCAGCGTTTCGATCCAGGACCTGTCGCTGAGTTTCGGCGCCATCTCGGTGCTGCACACGCTCAATCTCGATGTTGCCGAGGGCGAGTTCATCGTGCTGCTCGGGCCGTCGGGCTGCGGCAAGTCGACCTTGCTCAACTGCATCGCCGGCTTGCTCGACATTTCCGAAGGCCGCATCTTCATCAAGGGCAAGAACGTCACCTGGGAGGAGCCCAAGGACCGCGGCATCGGCATGGTGTTCCAATCCTATGCGCTCTATCCGCAAATGACGGTGGAGCGGAATCTGTCCTTTGGCCTGCGCGTCGCCGGTCTGCCCAAGGAGGAGATCGACAAGCGCATCGCGCGCGCCGCCGAGATCCTGCAGATCGAGCCGCTTTTGCAGCGCAAGCCGTCGGCGCTCTCGGGCGGCCAGCGCCAGCGCGTGGCGATCGGGCGGGCGCTGGTGCGTGACGTCGACGTCTTCCTGTTCGACGAGCCGCTTTCCAACCTCGACGCCAAGTTGCGAGCGGAACTGCGCGTCGAAATCAAGCTGCTGCATCGCAAGCTGCAGAACACCATGATCTACGTCACCCACGACCAGATCGAGGCGATGACGCTGGCCGACCGCATCGCGGTGATGAAGGGCGGCGTCATCCAGCAGCTCGACGCGCCGCAGACTATCTACAACCGCCCGGTCAATCGCTTCGTCGCCGGCTTTCTCGGCTCGCCGGCGATGAACTTCATCGATGGCAGGTTGGAGAAGGTGGGCAGCGACTGGCAGTTCGCCTTCGAGGACGTGCGCATCCCGCTCGCGACCTACGCCTTCGAGAAGGAACCGACGCCGGGGCCGGCCGTGTTCGGCATGCGCCCCGAGCATGTCGCCTTCAACAGCGGCGCAGGCTGGCCGTTCACGGCGACGGCAAATGTCGAGGTCGTCGAGCCGATGGGCTCCGATACGCTGGTCTGGCTGAAGCTTGGCAAGCAGAACTTCACCGTCAGGGTGACCTCGGAGCGCACGCCGAACAATGCGGACACGGTCAGCATCGGTTTCGATCCGATGCGGGCCTCGCTCTTCGACGCTCAAACCGGCAACCGCCTTTAACTTCTCCCAAGATCCATCCCCCCCAAGAGAAAACGGACAGAGACGATGAACTGGTCATTCCAACTTTACAGCGCCCGCAATTTCCAGCCCTGGGAGGGCGTGCTCAAGACGCTCGGCGAACTCGGCTACAAGGAAGTCGAAGGGTTCGGCGGCGTCTATGACAATCCCAAGGCCTTCCGCGCCGAACTCGACAAGAACGGGCTTTCGATGCCGACCGGGCATTTTTCGATCGACGCGCTGGAGAACGATTTCGACGGCGTGCGCAGAACAGCCGACGCGCTCGGCATCACGCTCGTCATCTGCCCCTATCTGCTCGCCGAGCAGAGGCCGGCCGATGCCGCCGGCTGGCGCGGCTTCGGCGAGCGGCTGGCCAAGGTCGGCGAGACGGCGCAAAAGGCCGGCTACGGCTTTGCCTGGCATAATCATGATTTCGAATTCAAGACGCTTGTCGACGGCTCGGTGCCGCAGGACCATATCCTGTCCTCGGCGCCCGACATCGGCTGGGAGATGGACGTCGCCTGGGTAGTGCGCGGCGGCGTCGATCCGCTGCCCTGGATCGAAAAGCACGGCAAGCGCATCAGCGCAGTCCATGTCAAGGACATGGCCAAGCCAGGCGAGGGGCTGGACGAGGACGGCTGGTCGGATGTCGGCCACGGCACCATCGACTGGGCCGGGCTGATCAAGGCCTTGCGCGCCAAGAGCGTCGCCAAGTACTACGTCATGGAACAGGACAACCCCAACGACATCGAACGCTTCGCCCGCCGCTCGCTCGCATCCGTCAAGGCTTACTAGGAACAATCATCATGGCAAAGAAACTGGGTATCGGCGTCATCGGCTGCGGCAACATCTCGAAGGCGTATTTCTCGCTGGCGCCGCTGTTTCGCGGCATCGAGATGCGTACTTGCGCCGACATCAACATGGACGCTGCGAAGGCGCGGGCGAAGGAATTCAAGCTGCGCGCCGGGACCGTCGAAGATCTGCTCAAGGCCGACGACATCGACATCATCGTCAACCTCACCATTCCGGCGGTGCACTACGAGGTGTCGAAGCAGATCCTCGACGCGGGCAAGCACGTCTATTCGGAAAAGCCGTTCGTGCTGTCGATCAAGGAAGGGCTCGACCTGAAGAGCCGGGCGGAGAAAAAGGGGCTGCGCATCGGCTCGGCACCCGACACCTTCCTCGGCGGCGCGCACCAGCTTGTGCGCGAGCTGATCGATAACGGCACACTCGGCAAGATCACCAGCGGCACCTGCCATGTGATGGGCCACGGCATGGAGCACTGGCATCCCAATCCGGACTTCTTCTTTCAGCCGGGCGCCGGTCCGGTGCTCGATATCGGACCCTACTACATCACCAATCTGATCCAGCTGATCGGGCCGGTGAAGCAGGTGGCGGCGTTCGCTTCGATCCCGGCGACGGAGCGGACGATTTCGTCGAAGCCGCGCGCGGGCGAAAAAATCCCGGTCAACACGCCGACGACCATCCACGGCCTGCTGGAGTTCGAGAACGGCGCCGTCATCACGCTCAACACCAGCTGGGACGTCTGGAGCCATGGCCACGCGCCGATGGAACTCTATGGCGAGGCGGGCACGGTGTTCGTGCCGGATCCGAACTTCTTCGGCGGCGACGTGCGTCTCACCGAAGCGGCCAAGCCGGTCAAGAAACTGCCGAAATGGAAGCATCCGTTCGGCGTTCCCAATGAAATGCACGGACAAGGCATGATGGCCAACTATCGCACCGCCGGCCTTGCCGACATGGCGATCGCAATTGCCGAAGGTCGACCGCACCGCTGCTCGATGGAGCTGGCGCTGCATGCCGTCGACGTGATGACCGGCATATTGCGCTCCGGCGAGACCGGCAAGTTCGTCGCCATGCAGACGACCTGCGAGCGGCCGGCGGCTCTCGGCGTCAAGGAGGCGAAGGAACTGATGGCCAAGAAAAAGTAGGCTGCAGCGATTATCGATAATTTTGACTTTGCCCCTCTCCCCCTTCTCCCGGGGAGAGGGTAAAGGGTGGGGTGCGGGGCCCTGCTCATCGCGCATGCGATGGCCGTGCCCGGTCTGTTTCAGATATCGAGGATATTCCCCATGCCCTATGTCGCCGCCGAAAACCGCTATGAGAAAATGATCTACAACCGCTGTGGGCGGTCCGGCCTGAAGCTGCCGGTCATCTCGCTCGGGCTGTGGCACAATTTCGGTAACGACACGCCGCACAAGACCAAGCAGGCCATCGTGCGCAAGGCATTCGACCTCGGCATCACGCATTTCGACCTCGCCAACAATTACGGTCCGCCTCCCGGCTCGGCGGAGACCGCCTTCGGCGAAATCTTGTGCACCGACTTTGCCGCCTATCGCGACGAGATGATCATCTCGACCAAGGCCGGCTACGAGATGTGGGCAGGTCCCTACGGCGAATGGGGTGGCCGCAAATATGTGCTGGCCAGCCTCGACCAGAGCCTGAAGCGGATGGGGCTCGACTATGTCGATATCTTCTATTCGCATCGTTTCGACCCCGATACGCCGCTGGAGGAGACGATGGGCGCGCTCGACCATGCGGTGCGCTCGGGCAAGGCGCTCTACGCCGGCATCTCGTCCTACAATTCGCAGCGCACGCGCGAGGCGGCGGACATATTGAAGCAGCTCGGCACGCCCTGCGTCATCCACCAGCCGAGCTATTCGATGCTCAACCGCTGGGTCGAGGAGGACGGGCTGCTCGACACGCTGGAAGGGCTCGGCGTCGGCTCGATCGTGTTCTCGCCGCTGGCGCAAGGCATGCTGACCGACAAATATCTCGGTGGCATCCCTGACGGCAGCCGCGCTGCCCAGGGCAAGTCGCTGCGGCCCGCCTTCATCAACGACAAGTCCATCGACAACATCAAGGCGCTGAACGCGATTGCCGGCCGTCGCGGCCAGACGCTGGCGCAGATGGCGCTGGCCTGGGTGCTGCGCAAGGGCCGGGTGACCTCGGCGCTGATCGGCGCCAGCCGGCCGGAACAGGTCGAGGATTGCGTCGGGGCTCTGAAGGCGCTCGACTTCAGCGATGCCGAACTCGCGGAAATCGATACCTACGCGCGCGAGGCCGACATCAATCTGTGGGCGGCCTCGGCCGAGCGCAAGGGCCCGCCAAGGAAGTAGCAAGCGCCGGAATACAAAGCCGGCAAAATATAAAAACGGCGGGAACATTCCCGCCGTCTTCATATGCGCTTGTTCTCAGGGCTTCTTCGCCGTGCCGGCACCAGATGGAGATGACGGAAACAGTGGCAAAAAGGCCGGTTCGTCGCTATCTCAGTGGAATTGAGACCGCCCGCATGCGGAAATGACGTGCGAGCGGCAGGGAATGATTGGAAGCAGGACCATGGCGGCAAGGGATGTGCTGACGAAGAACCAGCTGTGCGTGCTCGAAAAACTCGAAGCCGCCAGCGGGCCGCTCAGCGCCTATACGCTGCTCGACCAGCTTCGCGAGCGCGGTTTTCGCGCGCCGCTTCAGGTCTACCGGGCGCTCGACACGCTGGTGAAGTCCGGTTTCGTGCATAGGCTGGAAAGCCTCAACTCCTTCGTCGCCTGCGCCGAGCCGCACGACCACAGCCATTCGATGACCGCCTTCGCCATCTGCGACACCTGCGGTCAGGTGACGGAAATGTCCGACCACGATGTCGATCATAGGCTCGACGAATGGGTGCGTTCGACCGGCTTCGCCGCCAAGAAGGCGGTGATCGAATTTCGCGGGACGTGTGCGAAGTGCCTGGCTGAGGCCGCTTAAGGTGTATTGATATTCAGGTGATGCCGGCCTGCAAATGGCGGCTTCCTGCGCTTCCGGTTCTCACGTACTTCAAGTACGCTCCGCTCCGGTTCTCGGAAATCACCTTGTTTGGTCGCTTCGCGCCCGTCTTCGACTCCGGCTCGGCCTGACCTGAATCTCAACACACCTTGGCTTCGGCGCTTTAATGCGCCTCGTCCCAGTTGTTGGCGGCCCGCGCATCGACATGCAGCGGCACCGACATCGAGACCGCCGGCATCGGCGCGTTCTCCATCACGCGGCGCACGACCGGGATCGTCGCCTCGACTTCCGCCTCCACCGTCTCGAAGATCAACTCGTCATGCACCTGCAGCAGCATGCGGGCGGAAAGCCCTGCCTTCTCCAGCGCCTCGTCCATATGCACCATGGCGCGGCGGATGATATCGGCGGCGGTGCCCTGCAACCTGGCATTGATCGAGGCGCGCTCGTTGAAGGCGCGGATCGAAGGATTCGACGATCGTATCTCCGGGTAATGGATGCGGCGGCCGAAGATGGTTTCGACGAAGCCATGTTCGCGGGCATAGGCCTTGGTCGCATCGATATAGTCGCGGATGCCGGGGAAGCGCTCGAAATACTTCTTGATGTAGGCGCCGGCTTCCTCGCGCGGGATCGACAGCTGGTTGGCCAAACCAAAGGCCGAAATGCCGTAGATGATGCCGAAATTGATCGCCTTGGCGCGGCGCCGCACTTCCGAAGGCATGCCTTCGACCGGCACGTTGAACATTTCCGAGGCGGTGATGGCGTGGATGTCGGCGCCGTCGGCGAAGGCCTGCGTCAGTTGCGGGATCTCGGCGACATGGGCAAGCACGCGCAATTCGATCTGGCTGTAGTCGGCCGAAACCAGCTTGTGGCCCTTGTCGGCGATGAAGGCGGTCCTGATCTTGCGCCCCTCGGCGGTGCGCACCGGGATGTTCTGCAGATTGGGGTCGGAGGACGACAGCCGGCCCGTCGTCGTCGCGGCGAGCGCATAGGAGGTGTGCACGCGCCTGGTGTCGGGATGGATGAAGCCGGGCAGCGCGTCGGTATAGGTCGATTTCAGCTTGGTGAGCTGGCGCCAGTCGACGATCTTGCGCGGCAATTCGTGGCCTTCGGCGGCGAGGTCTTCCAGCAGCTGCGCCGAAGTCGACCATTGGCCGGTCTTGGTCTTTGAGCCGCCCGGTAGGCCCATGCGGCCGAACAATATGTCGCCCAATTGCTTCGGCGAACCGATGTTGATGCGCTCGCCGACGAGGCCGTAGATTTCTTCCTCCAGCCGTGCCGCACCCTGCGCCAGTTCACCGGAGAGCCGCGACAGGATCTGGCGGTCGACCGAGATGCCGCGCTGTTCCATCCTGGCCAGCACCGGCACCAGCGGCCGCTCCAGCCGTTCATAGACCGAAACCAGCCCCTTGGCGGCGAGCCGAGGCTTCAGCACCTGCCACAGCCTCAATGCCACATCGGCGTGCCCGGCGGCGTAGGCGGTCGCCCTGTCGATGTCGACCTGCTCGAAACCGACCGAGCTTCTTCCGGAGCCTGCGAGATCCTTGAGAGGGGTCGTTGAGTGGCCGAGCCATTTGTCGGAAAGAGCCGACAAGGTGTGGTGGCCGGTGCCGGCGTCGAGTACGTAGGAGATCAGCATGGTGTCGTCGAAGGGCGCGACGTCGACGCCATGGCGGCTCATGACGACGATATCGTATTTCACGTCTTGGACGATCTTGAGGACCGATCTGTCCTCCAGCAGGGGTTTTAGCAGCGCCAGCGCCTCGCGGATGGGTACCTGGTTCTCCAGCATTCCGCCGCCGAGCAGGTCGCCGGCGCCGCTCTTGTGGGCGAGCGGCACATAGGCGGCGCGACCGGGCGCAATCGCCATCGAAAAACCGATGAGGTCGGCCAGCATCGGGTCGGACGACGTGGTCTCGGTGTCGAAGGCAACGACGCCGGTCTCTCTCGCCTCAGCCAGCCAGGCCTTCAGCGTCGCGATATCGCGGACCGCGACATAGGCGCCGGCGTTGATCCTGGCGGCGGAAGCCGCTTCGAGGCGAAGGGCGGCGAGCAGGGAAGGGGTATCGCCTGCCTTGGCCGCCTCCGCCTTGCCTGCAGCCGGCGCTGCTCCGGCTTCGTTCGTCCCCGCGCCCGCCGCGCTTGGGGCTGCTGCCGGTGCGCCGGCGCCGACATCGGGACCATGCGCGGTGTCAGCGCGTTCGACCGTGACGGCAACGGCCTGGACATCGCCGGCCTCGGTGCCGGTCGCTTCCGCCACACGGCGGGTCAGCGAGGTGAATTCCATCGTCTTGAGGAAGCCGATCAGCTTCGGTCCGTCCGGCGCATGCAGCACGAAATCGTCGAGCCCCTCGGCCACCGGCACGTCGTTCTTCAACGTCACCAGCTGGCGCGAAATGCGAGCCTTGTCGGCATTGGCGATGATCGATTCCCGCCTTTTGTCCTGCTTGATCTCGCCGGCGCGCTCGAGCAGCCCGTCGAGGTCGCCGAACTGTTCCAGCAATTGCGCGGCCGTCTTCGGCCCGATGCCCGGCACGCCCGGCACGTTGTCGACGGAGTCGCCGGTCAGCGCCTGCAGATCGATCATCTTTTCCGGCGGCACGCCCCATTTCTCGACCACCTCGGGAATGCCGATCTGGCGGTCCTTCATCGGGTCGTACATGCCGACCGTGTCGCCAACCAGCTGCATCAGATCCTTGTCGGAGGAGATGATCGTGGTGTCGCCGCCGGCCTCACAGGCAAGCTTGCAATAGGTGGCGATGAGGTCGTCGGCCTCAAAACCTTCCATCTCGATGCAAGGCAGGTTGAAGGCCTTGGTCGCCTGGCGGATGAGGCCGAATTGCGGGATCAAGTCTTCGGGCGGGGCCGAGCGGTTGGCCTTGTATTCGGGGTAGAGCTCATTGCGGAAGGTTTTTGACGAATAGTCGAAGATGACGGCGAAATGCGTCGGCACCACACCGACATCGGTGTTGCGGGCGTCCTGCATCAGCTTCCACAGCATGTTGCAGAAACCGGAAACGGCGCCGACCGGCAGACCGTCCGATTTGCGGGTCAGCGGCGGCAGCGCGTGATAGGCGCGAAAAATGTAGCCGGAGCCGTCGATAAGGAAGAGATGATCGCCTTTTTTCATGCCGGCAGGGATAGCGCGGCGCGGCTGCGCGGTCCATGCCAAAGGCGGCTTCTGTCAACGGTTCCGGCAATACCCTGACAGAACCCTGATGGGCCGGGCGCTCACAAGTATGTTACAAAAGTGTAATTTTGGTGCCCTTGAATCGCCACGTTCAAGGACCCAAATACACGTCATCGGCAGTTTTCGCCGAAGTCCGGAGCAAGGCCCGTCCCCCGCCTATCCCGGACACCTGCGGCAGCCTATCCCCCCTCTCCGGGCTGCCGCAACGTTTCGAGTAAAAGGCCGCCGTGGTTCCCCCTCCACCACGGCGGCTCTTTTTTGCCTTCCGGCTTTTGCCGTTCATCTTGACATTTCCAACAGCAAAGGCGCTGGTCCAACGTTCCCGGCTTTTCGTTTTCGGCTCGTCGCTTTAGGGTCGGCGCAAAATCGAAAGGCCAATGAATGTCCAGAGTTTCTCCCGTCCTCGATCGTCTCGACAGCAATCTCGACCAGAGCCTGGAGCGGCTGTTCGGCCTGCTCAGCATCAAGTCGATCTCCACCGACCCAAGCTACGCCGCCGACTGCCGTAAAGCGGCGGAATGGCTGGTGGCCGAGCTCAAGCTGATCGGTTTCGACGCCAGCGTGCGCGACACGCCTGGACATCCGATGGTGGTGGCGCATCATGAAGGACCGGCAGGGGCGCCGCATGTGCTGTTCTACGGCCATTACGATGTGCAGCCGGTCGATCCGATCGAACTCTGGGAAAACGACCCGTTCGCGCCGGCGGTGAAGGAGATTGCGCCCGGCCACAAGGTGATCACCGGCCGCGGCTCGGCCGACGACAAGGGTCAATTGATGACCTTCGTCGAGGCCTGCCGCGCCTGGAAGCAGGTGCATGGCAGCCTGCCTTGCAGCATCACCATCCTGTTCGAAGGCGAGGAGGAATCCGGCTCGCCGTCGCTGAAGCCGTTCCTCGACGCCAACAGGGCCGAACTCAAGACCGACTTCGCGCTGGTTTGCGATACCAGCATGTGGGACCGCGAGACGCCGTCGATCTGCGTTTCGCTGCGCGGCATGGTCGGCGAGGAGATCACGGTCAAGGCGGCCAGTCGCGATCTGCATTCCGGGCTTTATGGCGGCCCTGCAGCCAACCCGATCCGCATCCTGGCGAAAATCCTGGCCGACATCCATGACAAGGACGGCCGCGTGACCATTCCCAGCTTCTATGACGGGGTCGAGGAGACGCCCTCGCAAATCCTGAAATCATGGGAGACGCTCGGCGAGACCGCCGAGACATTCCTCGGCCCCGTCGGACTTTCCATCCCAGCCGGCGAAAAGGGCCGTTCGGTGCTCGAGTTGACCTGGGCGCGGCCGACCGCCGAGTTCAACGGCATCATTGGTGGTTATACGGGAAAAGGCTTCAAGACGGTGATCGCCGCTGAAGCCTCGGCGAAAGTGTCGTTCCGTCTGGTCCACAAGCAGGACCCGAAGAAGATCCGCGCCGCTTTCCAGGCTTTCGTCAAGGAACGCATTCCGGCCGATTGCTCGGTCGAGTTCCACCCGCATGGCGGCTCGCCGGCGATCCAGCTCTCCTACGACTCGCCGTTCCTGGCCAAGGCCAAGGACGCGCTGTCCGACGAATGGGCGAAACAGGCGGTGACGACGGGCGGCGGTGGTTCGATCCCGGTGGTCGGCGATTTCCAGACCTATCTCGGCATCGAATCGCTGCTGGTCGGCTTCGGCCTCGACGACGACCGCATCCATTCGCCCAACGAGAAATACGAGCTCACTTCCTTCCATAAAGGCCAGCGCTCCTGGGCCCGCATTCTCGACGCGCTGACGCGCTGACGCGGGAATCACGAATGGCGTGAATTCAACTTTCTATTGATTTTTCTGCCGATCGCGGCGACGAGGGATCACGCCGCGACCGGAGAAGACGATGAGCGATATCCGCTTCCACAAAAATGACCTGCCCGACCTTTCGCACTACAATGTCGGGGCGGTGGCCATCGACACCGAGACGCTGGGGCTGAACCCGCATCGCGACCGGCTCTGCGTGGTGCAGATTTCGCCCGGCGACGGCTCGGCCGACGTCATCCAGATCGCGCCCGGCCAGAAGAAAGCGCCGAACCTCGTCAGCCTGCTCAGGAACAGGGGCATCACCAAGCTGTTCCATTTCGGCCGCTTCGATCTCGCCGTGCTCTACAATGCCTTCGGCGTCATGCCGGAGCCGGTGTTCTGCACCAAGATCGCCTCGCGGCTGACCCGCACCTATACCGACCGGCATGGGCTGAAGGACATCTGCAACGAGCTGCTCGGCATCGGCCTGTCGAAGGCGCAGCAATCGTCGGACTGGGCAGCCGAGACGCTGTCGCCGGAACAGCTCGAATATGCCGCCTCCGACGTGCTCTACCTGCACCAGCTGCGCGAGGTGCTGGCTGCCCGGCTGGCGCGCGAGAACAGGACGAGGGAGGCCGATGCCTGCTTCCGCTTCCTGCCGACGCGTGCCAAGCTCGACCTGATGGGCTGGGCGGAAGAGGACATCTTCGCCCATAGCTGATGGCTCCGGAACCAGGGCGCCGCTGGCCGCGTTCCGTCGGCTCAAGGAGGCATGACCTCGAAGAGGGAAGACATGGCAGACCGCAAGCCTATATCGACCGCGCCGACGGACGGTTCCAGGGTTACCGTCTACTGGAAAGACGCCAACAGCGTGATCAACGAATCCATCGCGCAGTACCGCGACGGTGCCTGGTGGACCTATATCGACAGCGATACGCAAAAGCGGGTCGAACCGACGAGCTGGCGGCCCACCTCTGAGGAGAGTGACGACGACTGACCCCGCTGGCGGGGCCGGCTGCTTTCGCATAGCCTGAAGTCGTTGATATCGAGGCCGATTCGGGGCTTTCGCTCCGCCGTCGCCCTTTGCTCGGAGGAACTAATGGGTATCGAAAGCCTAATCATCTTCATCATCATCGGCGCCTTCGCCGGCTGGCTGGCCGGCCTCGTCGTCTCAGGCTTCGGCTTCGGCCTGGTCGGCAACATCATCGTCGGCATTATCGGCGCCTTCATCGCCGGCTGGCTTTTCCCCAGGCTCGGCTTTGCCATTGGCGGCGGCATCCTCGCCGCCATCATCAATGCCACGATCGGCGCCATCATCCTGTTGCTGGTGGTCAAGGTCTTGAAACGAGCCTGACGCACGACAGCAAAAGGGCGCGCCATGAAACAGAACATGCTCTATTTGATCATCGGCGCGCTCGTCGTGGTCGTCATCGCCCTTGGCATCTATGTCTATCGCGAGCAGACCAAGCCGAAGGGCGTGGAGCTGAAGATCGACGACAAGGGCATTTCGATCCAGCAGAATTGATTCACGCCGGATTGCCGTGATCGGGCTGACCGGCTTGACCGGACAACCGCGGATCAGGCCTTGTCATCGCGTCTCAAGCCAAGGCGGCAGCGGGCATCTTCCATTCCTTCCTCTCTTCAGGTCAGGCCTCAGGTGATACCCCGGATCGACTTCAGGGCCAGCGATGCTGTCCGAGCCGTGCTTTCGGCAATCGGGCGCACGGAAGATGTGCGCTTTTCGCCCGACAACCGGCTCTTGGCAATCGCCGGCTTTGGGCGAAAGCGCTGCCTGATCCTGCGGATCGAGGTCGAGCCAGCCTCCGATGGCCCCGAGGTCACGATCCATGATTACATGGAACTGACATCCGACTGCATCGGCGAGGTTCATGGCCTCGATTTCATCGACGGCCGGACCCTGGCTGTCGCCAATCGCGACGGGCTGGTTGGGATATTTTCGCTGCCGGCGGGAGAGCCTGCCGGCAGAAGCCTTGAAATCTCGCCGCGTCGCCAGATCAAGAGCGGGCTGTTCTGCAAGCTGAGGACGCCCGGTTCGATCGCAGTCAGGCGGGAGTCACCCAGCCGGACCAGCCTGCTGGTCTGCAACAACTATACGCACCGGGTCACCCGTCATGTCGTCGACCGGCGGCTGGGATATCGTGCGCTGAGGAACCAGGTGCTGCTGAAACGGGGCCTCGATATTCCCGACGGCATCGCGCTCAGCCATGACGGCCAGTGGGTCGCCATCAGCAGCCATGGCACCCAGGATGTGAAAGTCTACAGCCTGCCGGGACCGCTCGGACCCGACACCGAGCCGGCCGGGATTCTCGAGAACGCCAACTACCCGCACGGCCTGCGCTTCACCGCTGACGACCGGCATGTTCTTGTCGCCGACGCCGGCAGTCCAAGGCTGCACGTCTATGACAGCGAGGGCGGCTGGAGCGGACGCCGCACACCGTCGCGCTCGCTTGTCGTCCTCGACGACGAGACCTTCCTGCGCGGCAGGAACAGCGACGAGGAAGGCGGTCCGAAGGGCCTCGACATCGACCGCTCGAACAATGTCGTTGCGTTGACTTGCGAAGAGCAGACGCTGGCGTTTTATTCGCTGGCGTCGATCATCGGGCGGGCAGCGCAGCGGCTCGAAGCGGACATTACGCGCCTCTAAGGGTAGTATTTGAAATGATTGGGACAGGTGCCGCCCCGACAAGCTGAACATCAGCAACGCCAACTTTCGGTTGGTCATGAGGGGTTGAGCCTGGCGCCGAGTTCGACGCCCACCGAACTGTCTCTCGGACGCGAGCAACCACGACATCAAGAGGTATATCCTCGGTTTTCCTCGACCCGAACTCGCGCGCTTCCACTACCCAATGATACGGGGTGAGCGGGCGCCAGAGGCGGGCTTTCGACGGGCCTGCCAATGTAAGCAGTGCACCTTGCCGAGTGGCCACCAGATGTCCAAGCCCGCTCTCCGCGGCAACAATGCAGATCGCACGATCGGCGAGGGCGTGGAACAGCCAAGGAAGCAACGCCGAATCCTGGACCGAACCGACATCGACAATCTTCGACACGCCGTCCTTTTCAATCCAGTTGCGCTGCTCGGTTTCTTGAGGCCCGAGCAGGAAAACAGGAAGGATGCCATCGCTGGCAATGTGTTTGGCGAGGTCCGTCCATTTCTGCCGATGCCAGAACTTGTTCATAGTCGGGCCGGGAGACAGGCCTATGAAGCGCTCGCCCGATGGAATGAGACGCAAAGCCTCGTCGCGTGCCTTTTCGAACACGGGCAATTTGGCGTCGAAAGGCAAAAGGCGGCCAATGGCCAGTTCGACCATTCGATGCCATCGCAGGGCGTTGGTAGGGGGGCGGGGCTCGAAAAAGCCGGCAATATTGCGCCGCAGAGCGAAGCCTACCGAATTGGCCATGTAGCGCGCAGGCAGTCCTGCCGCTGCAACATAGCTCCGGGGTGTTTCCTTGCTTGAGCGAAGATCCAACACGAGGTCCACCGTGCCAAGTCGGCGCATCAGCGCACGCATCTGGGAAATGCTGGACAGGCGCTGATCGACTAGAATTTCATCGATAAGCTCGGGTTGAACGGGGGCCAATGTTGTGCGCCATACCGTGTCCAAATCCGATGCGCAGACGATCCAATGAGCGGGCAAAGCCAGCCTCAGCGCGCGGTAAACTGGAACCCGCAAAATCGCGTCCCCAAGCTTTTCATTGCGCGTCAGCACCAGGACTACTGGCTTTTCTGAAATCTTCATGTTCGCAGCGCCAAGCCCCCGAAAATCTTCGCGCTAATGCAAGATGATGCCGAAGGCAAGCAGTGACCGAGCCACAGGCCAGGTATGCGGCGAATACTTTTTCCCTCGCGAGTTCACATTGCGCGGCCAAGGGAACCCCAGGAATAACATCGATCAGGATTTGACCGCGCCGCGCAAACCAGGACGAAAGGCTTATGTCGGCATGAAAGAACCTGTTTCGCGCGGGAAAGCATCGGTAACGGCGGCGACAACGGGCAGTAGCGGGTTTCGAAATTTCCAAGGCAATTCAACAGGCTGCGAATCCGCCGCTTTAACGCGCCTTTAAACCGCCGCATCTACTCTGCAACCGGAGCGCCATAGGCACGGGACAAATAGCACAGCGCATGGCGAACCGCAGAGACAGTCGCATCGAACCCAGCTTCGAGGGGCCGTCACAGGCAAAAACCTCGGCCGGGTTTTCGGTGAGCGAGGAGGATCGCGTCGTGCCGGGCAATCGCAAATCCTCCGCTGGTCGTAAAGCCGGAAAGGCAAAATCATCGCGGCGTGGACGCGGCCGAAACCGGCGCGGCCTGTTCGGTGCGCTTGGCCGCCTAGTCTACTGGTGCTTCGTGCTCTGCATCTGGGGCGGCATCGCGGCGGCCGGCATCGTCGTCTACTACGGCGCGAAGATGCCCGCGGCCACGACCTGGTCGATCCCCGACCGTGCACCCAACATCAAGATCGTCTCGGCCGACGGACAATTGCTCGCCAATCGTGGCATGAGCGGCGGCGAGGCGGTCGGCCTGCACGAAATGTCGCCCTATATTCCCGAAGCCGTCATCGCCATCGAGGACCGCCGCTTCTATTCGCATTTCGGCATCGACCCGATCGGCCTGTCGCGCGCCATGGTCACCAATGTGCTCGGCGGGCATTTCTCGCAAGGTGGCTCGACGCTGACCCAGCAGCTCGCCAAGAACCTGTTCCTGACGCCGGACCGCACGCTCGAGCGCAAGGTGCAGGAAGTGCTGCTGGCGCTGTGGCTGGAGCACAAGCACACCAAGGACCAGATCCTCGAAATGTACCTCAACCGGGTCTATTTCGGCTCCGGCGCCTATGGCGTCGAAGCGGCCTCGCGGCGCTATTTCGGCAAGAGTGCGCGCGACGTCACTCTGTCCGAGGCAGCGCTTCTGGCCGGCCTGTTGAAAGCGCCGTCGCGGCTGTCGCCGGCGCGCGACCCGAAGGCGGCCGAGGACCGGGCGCAGCTGGTGCTCGCCGCCATGCGCGACGAAGGCAAGATCAGCGCCAAGGAACTGACGTCGGCGATGAGTGCGCCGGCAACGCGTGCGCCGTCCTACTGGACCGGCTCGGAAAACTATGTCGCCGATACCATCATGGAAGAACTGCCCGACCTGATCGGCGACGTGCGCGGCGACATCGTCATCGACAGCACGGTCGACCTGACGCTGCAGAAGCTCGCCGAACAGTCGATCCGGCGGCTAATCGACGAGAGCGGCAAGAAGCTCAATGTCAGCCAGGGCGCGCTGGTGTCGATCGACGATTCCGGCGCCGTGCGCGCCATGGTCGGCGGCTACGACTATTCGACCAGCCAGTTCGACCGCGCCTCCGAAGCCCGCCGGCAGCCCGGCTCCGCCTTCAAGCCGTTCGTCTACATGGCCGCACTTGAGGCCGGACGCACGCCGGACAGCGTGCGCAACGATGCGCCGATCAAGATCGGCAAATGGACGCCGGACAATTACGGCGGCAAGTATTTCGGCAAGGTGACGCTGGCGACGGCACTGGCGAAGTCGCTGAACTCGGTCGCGGCACAGCTGACCATGGAGGTCGGGCCCGACGCGGTGGTCGAGGCGGCGCACCGCATGGGCATCCAGTCCGAGCTGCAGGCCAACACTTCGATCGCGCTTGGCACTTCCGAAGTGACGCCGCTCGAGCTGACCTCGGCCTATGTTCCCTTCGCCAATGGCGGCTACAAGCCGGACATCCATTTCATCCGCCGCATCACCACGACCGAGGGCAAGGTGCTCTATGACGCCAGTGGCGGCGGCGCGCCGCGCGTCATCAAGCCAGAGATCGTCGGCATGATGAACTCGATGATGACCGGCACGGTCGAGATCGGTACCGCCAAGAAGGCGGCCTTTGCCTGGCCGTCGGCCGGCAAGACCGGTACCAGCCAGAATTCGCGCGACGCCTGGTTCGTCGGCTACACCGCCAACCTGACCACCGGCGTGTGGTTCGGCAATGACGACGGCAGCGCGATGAAGAAGGTCACCGGCGGCGCGCTGCCGGCGCAGGCCTGGCACGAATTCATGGTCGCGGCGCATGAAGGCGTGCCGGTGCGGCCATTGCCCGGAACCTGGAAGTCGACGCCATCGGACACGATCGTGCCGGACGACATACCGTCGGCCGATGCCGGACCGGCGCCGGTGCCGCAGGCTTCGGTCGGCCAGTCCCAGCCTGCCGCCCAAGCGCCAGCCCGCCCTGCACGGCCCGCCCAAACGGTCGATGCCGACGGTTTCGACATGCCGGGCGACGGTGGGACCACCGCTTCGGTCGGGCATCCCGTGCCGCCCGGCAATGTCGGCGGCCCGATCAAGAAGCGGCAGACGTCGATCCTCGACATCCTCACCGGGGGTTAGAGCCTGATCCATCCCGATGGAATCGGGATGGATCTACCCCTTTGTTTGTCCATGATCTTTTCCGAAAACCGGATTCCACTTTTCGGGATCATGGTCTAAGCGGCAACTCGCCTCTCGCCACGGCATCGGCGTTCCGCTAAATGTCCGGCTGGAGACCGCGACATGGCTGAACTCGACACCAGAAAGACCATCGTGCTTACCGGCGCCAGCCGCGGCATCGGTCATGCCACCGTCAAGCGTTTCTCGCGCGAGGGCTGGCGCGTCATCACCTGCTCGCGCCAGGCTTTTGCCGAGGACTGTCCGTGGCCGGCGGGGCCTGAGGACCACATCAAGGTCGATCTGGCCGACCAGGAAGATGTCGGCATCGCCGTTTCGGAAATCCGTCACCGGCTGGAGGCGCATGGCGGGCACCTCAATGCGCTGGTCAACAACGCCGGCATCTCGCCGAAGCTCAGCGACGGCAACAGCCGGATGAACTCGATCGAGACGCCGATGCATGTCTGGCGCGATGTGTTCCAGGTCAATTTCTTCGCGCCGATCATGCTGGCGCGCGGCTTGTTCAAGGAGCTGGCATCGGCGAAAGGTTCGATCGTCAACGTCACTTCGATCGCCGGCACCCGCGTTCATCCTTTCGCCGGTACGGCCTATGCGACATCGAAGGCTGCACTCGGTTCGCTGACGCGCGAGATGGCGCATGATTTCGGCCCGCACGGCATCCGCGTCAATGCGATTGCGCCGGGCGAGATCGACACGGCGATCCTGTCGCCGGGCACCGACAAGATCGTCGAGACCATCCCGCTGAGAAGGCTCGGCGCTACGGCCGAGGTCGCCGACATCATCTTCTTCCTGTGTTCCGGGCAGGCGTCTTATGTGACGGGCTCGGAAATCCACATCAATGGCGGCCAACACGTGTGAGCCTGTTGGCTAAGGATTGCTCATCCGCTTATGGTGAGAACAGCCTTGCCGCTGATGCTGCGCTGTCGCAGTGCTTCCAGGGCTTGGGCGATGTCTGTCCACGGCACGGTCAAGGCCACGCGGGTTTCCAGCCGGCCAGCCGCGACCAGAGCGAGCAGCGATGCGATGTCCGCGCCAATGCCCGAGCCGGAAGTGTAGTACGCGAAAGTCTGAAGCCTCGCCCCCTCGTGACCCGGAACGAACTGACGGAATCCGACGGGCGTGAGTTCGCCGCTGCTCGAACCGAACATGACGATGGTGCCGCCAGGGGCGACGCGTTCGATCGCGTGTGCGAGGCTTTCACCGCCGACTGACTCGGTGATCAGCGAAAACGGCCCCTCAGCCAGCTCGATCGACTGGACAACCTGCTCGGCGCCCAGGTGGCAGAGATCCTCGCCGTGCCGGGATGCGGCGACTGCGGTGACCGACGCACCCTGCTCGCGGGCGATCTGGATTTGGAAACGACCGACCGCACCGCTTGCGCCGGTGATCAGGACCTGCTGGCCGGCCAGGTCGCCGCCATGGCGCAAAGTCCTCAGCGCCGTCGTGCCCGCGACAGGAAGCGTGGCCGCAGAAACGAAGCTGACGTCATCCGGCAGTACGGCGAGACGGTCGGTCGAAACGGCGACACGTTCGGCCCAGCCGGCCTGGTCGACCAGAGCCGCAACCCGCGCGCCTACAACTGGCCCGGAGCCATCGGCTGCTGCCCGATCGACAACCCCAACGATGTCCTGGCCGGGTATCCAGCCATTCGGACGTATGGCGAGCAGGCGCAGTTCGCCGCGGTTCAACGAGGTTGCGTGGACCGAGACAAGCGCCTCGTTCGAGGCCGCTTGAGGCTCGGCGAGCTCCGCGATCCTCAGTCCGGTCGCGCTATCGGAAGAGATGACGAGGGCGAGCATAGTTCATACCTCACTGCTGCGCGGTGGACGCACAGCCTCCGGGCAGTTGCCATGCCCGGTCTTGCTGGTTCGACTTGGAGCGCCAGCGGCCGCCGGCCGAAGAAAGTCGCCACCTCCGCACGCTCCAGAGTTGTTCATTCGCAAGCGGAACCTATCGATTTTCTCCCTTGAATAATCTAGATATTGATGCATTTGATCGCTAAAAACAGTCAATCATGAGACAACCCCTCCGCTACCCTTGGCTTGATCTCGATGTGGATGACCCTTCCGCGCCGGCGATTGCCGTGCGCGTTGATGTCCCCGAGACCAGGGCGGAGGTACCCGCCCATCGGCACCGCAAGGGTCAACTCGTCTTCGCGCTCGGAGGCGGCGTCACATGCCACGTCCCAAGCGGCCTGTGGATGGTGCCGCCTCATTGCGGAGTCTGGATTCCCGGCGACATGGAGCACAGCAATGTTGCGACGGCCAACGCCAGGATTTTTTTCGTGTACATCGAGCCGGGAGCCGCCAGTCTGCCGGACCGGTGCTGCACGCTTTCGATCTCGCCGCTGCTGCGCGAACTGATCATCGAGCTGTCCGATGGCGTGCAGGACGATCCGGCGAGGGATGAGCTTTTGACCAGGGCCCTGCTTACCGAGTTGCCGCGTATGCCTGTCCAGCGGCTGCATCTGCCGTTTTCATCCGAGCCACGCTTGAGGAAGATCGCCGAAGCGTTGGCGCAAGACCCTGCCGACCGCAGCACACTGGCAGAATGGGCCAGTCGCGTTGCGCTTAGCGAGAGCAGCCTGGCGCGTCTCGTCGTGAAGGAAACAGGGCTGAGCTTCGGGCGCTGGCGCCAGCAATTGCATCTGATCGTCGCAATTCGAGAATTGGCCTCCGGTGCGAGCGTGCAGCAGGTTTCGGGCGATCTCGGCTATGGTTCCGTCACGGCTTTCATCACCATGTTCAAGAAGGCGCTTGGGATGCCGCCGGCAAGATACCTCAGCAGTATCGCGCAAAACGGCGGCTCTGCATTCGTCGCCTGATCAACCCGATTGCGAACGCAGTCGAGACGATTGCATTGACAGTACATGGCGTAGGCTTGGTCAGGCTGCGGACGGTTCAGCCGCTTCCGGCTTGTGGCCAAGCACCTCTTCCACGATGCCGCGGGCGATCTCGCGCTCGCCCATGATCACCGTGTCGGCGCCGAGCCCCTTGAGATGCTCGACCTCGGCATCGGAATGAGCCCGGGCGATGACGCTTATCCCGGGATTGGCGGCTCGTGCGCGCAGCACGACCTGTCCCGCTTCGAAGGCATTGGGAATGGCGAGGATCAATCGCTTTGCGCCTTCCGGATTGGCGGCGGCGAACACGTCGGCGTTGGCCGCATTGCCAGCGACGGTTTCGATTCCGTCGGCCCTGAGCTTGGCCAGCGCCTTGTCGGCATCCTCGATGACGAGGAAGGGCATGGCGGCGTCCTTCAGCGCGGCGCCAACGAGGCTGCCGACGCGGCCGTAGCCGATCAGGATGGCGTGGCCGGTGAGCTTTGTCTTCGGCGGCGGCCCATCTTCCCTTTCCGGCGCGACCGACGCCACTTCTCCGGGTGCGGTCGCCGGGCCGATCGGCCTTGGCTCGACCGGTGGCGCCGCTTTGGCCGCACGCGCCTCCAGCCATGGCTTCATCCAGTCGATGGCGAGGAACATCAGCGGGTTGAGCACGATCGACAGGATGGCGCCGGCCAGGATCAGGTCGCGCCCCTGTTCGGGCAACAGGCCGAGCCCGACGCCGAGTTCGGCCAGGATGAAGGAGAATTCGCCGATCTGCGCAAGGCTGGCCGAAATCATCAGTGCGGTGGCAATCGGATAGCCGAAGGCGACGACGATGACGAACGCCGCCAACGACTTGCCAAGCACGATGATGGCCAGCGTCGCCAGGATCGGCAGGCCATTGCTCATCAGGCTGAACGGGTCGAACAGCATGCCGACCGAAACGAAGAACAGCACCGAGAAAGCATCGCGCAGCGGCAGCGATTCCTCGGCCGCGCGATGGCTGAGCTCGGACTCGCTCATGATCATGCCGGCGAAGAAGGCGCCGAGCGCCAGCGAGACGCCGAACAGCTTTGCCGCCCCGAAGGCAACGCCAAGTGCTATGGCCAGCACCGCCAGCCGGAACAGTTCGCGCGATCCAGTATGGGCGACATAGTGCAGGATCCAGGGAATGAGTCTGCGGCCGACCACCAGCATGACGACAACGAAGGCGGCGACCTTGGCCAGGGTGATGCCGACGACACCCCAGATGCCATAGCTGGCGGGCAGCGCCAGCAGACCGCTGGCGTGGCTGTCCACCTGCGGCTGGCCGCCGAGCACGCCGGCCAGGGCCGGCAACAACACCAGCGCCAGCACCATGGCGAGGTCCTCGACGATCAGCCAGCCGACAGCGATGCGGCCGCGCTCGGTCTCGATCAGCCGCCGCTCCTGCAAAGCACGCAGCAGCACCACGGTCGAGGCGACGGAAAGCGCCAGGCCGAAGACCAGCCCGGCGCCCATCGACCAGCCGAGCAGCCAGGCAAGGCCGGCGCCAAGGGCAGTGGCAAAGCCGATCTGCACGACGGCGCCGGGTATGGCGATGGCGCGGACCGACAAAAGGTCCTTCAGCGAAAAATGCAGGCCGACGCCGAACATCAAGAGGATGACGCCGATTTCGGCGAGCTCGTTGGCAAGGCCGGCATCGGCGACGAAGCCGGGCGTGTTCGGCCCGACCAGCACGCCGGCTATGAGATAGCCGACCAGCGGCGGGATACGGAAGCGGTTGGCGAGCGCGCCGAAGACGAAAGCCAGCCCCAGACCGGCGACGATGGTGGCGATAAGGGGCGTGTCATGCGGCATTGCCTATGGAGCGCCTTTCAGAAATTGCGATGTCGGATAGGACGGCCCGAGGCCGCCGCCCTTTGCAATATGGGGGCTGTCATAGGCGCGAGGCAACCCGCGCTGCCGTGAAAACCGATAGCAAGACGACAGTTGCGTGCAGCCAGGCGAACAGGTGCTTCCGGCGGTCCGCTCAGGCGGCCTGCAGCAGACTCTCGATCTCGAAGATGGTGTGGTTGGTCAGCGTCTTCGGAATTTCCGCCTGCACCCTGTCGCCGACCTCCTTGTGCAGCTTCCGGCGCATCTCGCCCAGCACTTGGGGCGGCGCGATCAGCACGATCTCCTCGAAGGCGCCGCGATGTGCAAGCCGGTAGAGCCGCTCGGCGATATCGTCGGCGAAGCGCTCCTTGCCGATACGATGCCAATCGGTGTCCTGAACCGCACTGCGATGGACCGAGGGGCCGTCATTGTAGCGGCCCGGGCGGTCGCTGCCTTGTTCGCGGGTGGCGGGATTTTCCTGCTCCATTTCCTGTACCACTTGCAGGTCGGGGAATCGCGTGTCGCCCCGGTTGCGCAGGAACAGCGCCTTCTCACCGTCGGCGACCACAATCCACAGCCCATGCTTCAGCTTGATGTCGCTCATATCGGCTCCTCCGTTTCCTGACCGACCCCAGATGAGGCCGCATGGCCCGATGCCCTGCAGTCCGGGGCTTGCATGGCAAACGTCGGCTCCGCCAAATTCGTTCCGAGACGATGGCTCATCGCTGGTCTAAGACCGCAGTCAACGCCCTGCAGCATTAATCTACTAATTTGGTAGAATTTAGAAAAAAACGTTTTGCGACGCCGAGCGCAAGCGACTAAAAGGGCCGCAGATCGGGGCCAGCAACAGCATATTGAATCCACCCGGCTCCCGGCTGTGGAATAATTTTCTCCTGCCCTTCGCAGTTGCGAAAAAGCGATTGCCTGCCATCGCCGGATGCGCGAGTGCTTTCCTTCTGGTTTTTCGCGCCGCCGCGTAAAACTGGCAGACTGTTCCAGGATTCCTTGTCGTCATGCCTGAGGCCAATGCCAAGCTCAACGCCTTTCCCGTTTTCATGCGGGTCGAGGGCGAAGCGGTGGCCATCGTCGGCGGCGGCGAGGAGGCACTGGCCAAGGCCCGGCTGCTCGACCAGTCAAGCGCGGTGCTGCGCATCATCACCGATGCCGCCGAAGCCGAGTTGCTGAGCTTCATCGCTGCCACCAGCGCCGTCCACATCGATGCCGCCTACGATGCCGCGCATCTGGAAGGCGCGACCTTGGTGTTTGCCGCCAGCGGCGAGGAAGCGCACGACCGCCGCGTCGCCGCCGACGCGCGCCGGCTGGGCATTCCGGTCAATGCAGTCGACCGGCCCGAGCTTTGCGATTTCTTCACGCCGGCGCTGGTCAACCGCGCCCCGGTCGCGATTGCCATCGGCACCGAAGGGGCAGGCCCGGTGCTTGCCCAGATTCTGCGCAGCCGTATCGACCGCATGCTGTCGCCGTCGCTCGGTGCGCTGGCGACGCTTGCCGCTTCGTTCCGAGGTGCTGCCGAGCGACTGCCGAAGGGCAATGGCCGCCGCCGCTTCTGGAGCGATTTCTTCGCCGGCGCGCCGGCACGCGCCGTAGAGGCCGGAGAGCTTTCGCAGGCGCATGATGCAGCACTCGACCTGCTTGTCTCCAACGCGCCGGCTGCAGGCCACATCGCGCTGGTCGGAGCGGGGCCGGGCGCGGAAGACCTTTTGACGCTGCGGGCGCATCGGTTTTTGATGGAAGCCGACGTCATCGTCTATGACGCGCTGGTTCCGGAGGCGATCGTCGTCATGGGCCGTCGCGACGCCGAGCGCCTGCCGGTCGGCAAGCGCAAGGGCTGCCATTCGAAGAGCCAGGCCGAGATCAATGCGCTGCTGGTCGAGCTTGGCCATGCCGGCAAGCGCGTCGTGCGGCTGAAGTCGGGCGACCCGCTGGTGTTCGGCCGGGCTGGCGAGGAAATGGCCGCACTTCGCGACGCCGGCATCGCCTATGAAGTGGTTCCCGGCGTCACCGCGGCCTTTGCCGCAGCCGCCGATTTCGAACTGCCGCTGACGCTGCGTGGCGTGTCCTCGTCGATGGTGTTCACGACCGGCCACGATCTTAAGGGCAATTCGCTGCCGGACTGGGCCAAGCTCGCCATCTCCGGCGCAACGGTCGCCGTCTATATGGGCCGCTCGGTCGCGGCCGAGGTTGCGGGACGGCTGATCGAAGCCGGTCTGTCGCCGGACACGGCGGTCGCCGTGGTCGAGAATGCCAGCCTCGGCAACCGCCGGCGCTTCCACGGCACGCTGGCCGATTTGCCGTCGCTGGAGGCGCGCGCCGACCTCACCGGCCCGGTGATGACCATCATCGGCGATGCGGTCGCCGGCGCCAATTTTGAACGTTCCGAGCCGCTCGCGGCACACAGGCATGAGGGCGTTGCCAGCACGGCCGCCGAAGGAGTTGAGCAATGAAGGTTCTGACCGCAAACAGGCTTACCGACGGCATCGCCGTCTGGTACGCCGATGGCGGCTGGGCCGAGACGATCGGCAATGCCGACCTCGCCCATGACAAGGCGGCCGAGGACCGGCTGGAGGCGATCGGTGCCGCGGCCTACGCCAACAATGAGGTAGTCGACGTCAATTTGATCGACGTCACCGTGGTTGACGGCGTGGTCGAAGCGGTGCGGCTGCGCGAAAAGATCCGCGCCGCTGGCCCGACCATCCGTGGCGACCTCGGCAAACAGGCCCATCCGGAAACGATCCGGGCATAATGTGAAAGCGGGCGGACGCGCCCTGAAAGACGAAGCATGTACCGTTACGATGAGTTCGACCAAGATTTCGTTCAGGCCCGTGTCGCCGAGTTCAGCGACCAGGTCCAGCGGCGGCTTGCCGGCGAGATCACCGAGGACCAGTTCCGGCCGCTCAGGCTGATGAACGGTGTCTATTTGCAGCTGCACGCCTATATGCTGCGCATAGCGGTGCCCTATGGCACGCTGAACAGCCAGCAGCTGCGCATGCTCGGCCATATCGCCCGCAAATACGACAAGGGCTATGGCCATTTCACGACGCGGCAGAACATCCAGTTCAACTGGCCGGCGCTGTCGGACATCCCGGCGATCCTGGCCGATCTGGCCAGCGTCGAGATGCACGCCATCCAGACCAGCGGCAACTGCATACGCAATGTCACCGCCGATCATTTCGCGGGTGCCGCCGCCGACGAGGTCGCCGATCCGCGCCCCTATGCCGAAATCCTGCGGCAATGGTCGTCGGTGCATCCGGAGTTTTCGTTCCTGCCGCGCAAGTTCAAGATCGCGGTGACCGGTGCCGAGCGCGACCGCGCCGCCATCCAGACGCACGACATCGGCTTGCATTTGAAGAAGAACGCGGCCGGCGAACTCGGTTTCGCCGTCTATGTCGGCGGTGGCCAGGGCCGCACGCCTATGGTCGCCAAGAAGATCCGCGACTTTCTGCCGGAAGCCGATCTTCTCTCCTACTGCACGGCGATCCTGCGCGTTTACAACCTCTACGGCCGCCGCGACAACAAGTACAAGGCGCGCATCAAGATCCTCGTCCACGAGACCGGGGTCGAGGAGATCACCCGCCAGATCGAGGCCGAATGGCAGGAACTGAAGGACGCCGAGCTGAAGCTCCCGGAAGCCGACATCCGCGCCATCGACGCCTATTTCGCGCCGCCTCGGCTGACCGCGCGGCCGGAAGGCGATGCGGCGGTGAAGCTGGCACGGCTCGATTCCAAAAGCTTCTCCGAATGGCTCGACCAGAATGTCGTGACCCACCGCCATCCCGACTATGCGGCAGTGACGATCTCGCTGAAGGGCATCGGCGAGGTGCCGGGCGACGCTTCCGACAGCCAGATGGAAGCGGTTGCCGACATCGCCGAGAAATACGCATTCGACGAGTTGCGTGTCAGCCATGAGCAGAACCTGATCCTGCCGCATGTCGCGCGCGCCGACCTCAAGGCGGTATACGATGCGCTGGTCGATATCGGCCTGGCGACGGCCAACTCCAACCTGATCAGCGACATCATCTCGTGCCCTGGCCTCGACTATTGCGCGCTGGCCACGGCGCGCTCCATTCCGGTGGCGCAGGAAATCTCGCAGCGCTTCGCCTCGCTAGAGCGCCAGCGCGAGATCGGCGAGCTGAAGCTGAAGATCTCCGGCTGCATCAACGCCTGCGGCCACCACCATGTCGGTCATATCGGCATTCTCGGTGTCGAGAAGAAGGGTGCCGAGCTCTACCAGGTCACGCTCGGCGGTTCGGCCGACGAGAACACCTCGGTCGGCGAGATCATCGGCCGCGGCTTCTCGTCGGAGGAGATCACCGACGCCATCGAGCAGATTGTCGAAACCTATCTCGGCCTTCGCCTCGATCCCTCAGAACGATTCATCGACGCCTACCGCAGAGTCGGTCCCGCGCCGTTCAAGGAGGCGCTCTATGCTGGCGAAACCAAGGCCGCTTGACCGGATCGTCGACGTCGAGGCCGGCATCGCCGCCGAGGCGGCGGGGCTCGACGCGCTCTATGGTCACCTGAACCCGCTGCAGATCATCGAGCGTTCGACGCGGGAGATCTTTCGCGGCGGCATCGCCGCCGTGTCCTCGTTCGGCGCCGATTCGGCCGTGCTCCTGCATATGATCGCCGAGATCGACCGCACGCTGCCGGTGATCTTCCTCGATACCGGCAAGCATTTCGAGGAGACGCTCGGCTATCGCGACGCGCTGGCGGCCGATTTCGGATTGACCGATATCAGGGTGATCAAGCCCGAGGAGGCCGCGCTCGAAAGGGTCGATCCGACCGGCAACCTCAACGAGACCAACACCGACGCCTGCTGCAATGTGCGCAAGGTCGAGCCGCTGGCGCGCGGCGTCGAACCGTTCCGCGCCTGGTTCACCGGACGCAAGCGCTTCCAGGCCTCGACGCGCGCGGCACTTCCTGTCTTCGAAGCGGTCGGTTCGCGCATCCGCATCAACCCGCTGGCGCATTGGACGACGTCGGACCAGGCCGCCTACATGCGCGCGCATGCGCTGCGCGAAAATCCGCTGGTCGCCTATGGCTATCTGTCGATCGGTTGCTTCCCCTGCACGCAGCCGGTGCAGCCGGGCGAGGACGCGCGCAGCGGCCGCTGGGCTGGGCACGCCAAGACCGAGTGCGGCATCCATCTTTCCGGACTGGAGAAGTCGCTGACCGACGCATCGCTTTAGGGTATGTTGGTGTTCAGCCGGCCTGCAAACGGTGGTTCCTGCGCTTCCGGTGCTCACGTACCAAAGTCGCTGACTGGCGCGCCGCTCCAGAAATTTTGAGCTTTAGGACTTCTTGATGACTGAATTGACGACGGAGACCCGCCTCTGGACCCCGACGGGTTTTCGCGAGGACGAGTGGGTTCATGCCGAAAGCGCCGATGCGCTTACCGGCAATGGCCGCTTCATCCTGCCGCTGCAGGCGTTTCTGGGGCTCGACGCGGATGTGCGCCGATCGGCGAAGGAGCGCCTTGGCGTCCAGCTTCTGCCTGGCGACGAACTGGACAAGATCGCCGGGCTGCTCGACCAGTTGTCGCTGGTGGCGCTGGCTTTTCCGGCGTTCAATGACGGGCGGTCCTTCTCCAAGGGCGAATTGCTGCGCACGCGCTATCATTTCCAGGGTGCCGTGCGCGCCACCGGCCAGGTTCTGGTCGATCAACTGCCGCACATGCTGCGACTCGGCTTCGACGAATTCGAAGTGTCGAACCCGGTGCTGCTGAAGCGGCTCGAGGAAGGCCGCACCGGCGGCCTGCCGCTTTATTATCAGCCGGCCGCCGAGCCGGAGGCCAAGGGGCCGAAATACTCCTGGCGACGCAAACGCACGGGCTGACCCTGCGGTAACGCGTTGACGTCTTTACAACGCTCGCAAGCAGGCCTTCTCTCCGGCATCCGGACGGAAACATCCGCCGGATGATCGGGAGGAGAGCATGCGCTACGACTATGTCATCGCCGGTGGCGGTTCCGCCGGCTGCACGCTGGCGGCAAGGCTCTCTGAAGATCCCTCCAAAACGGTGTGCCTGATCGAAGCCGGCGGCGTCGGCAAGGACCTGTTCATCCGCGCGCCGGCAGGCGTGATTGCGCTGCTGCCGGGCCGGCCGAAGCTCAACAACTGGGCCTTCGAGACGGTGCCGCAGCCAGGACTTGGCGGCCGCAAGGGCTACCAGCCGCGCGGCAAGACGCTCGGCGGCTCCAGCGCCATTAACGCCATGCTCTACATTCGCGGGCATCGCAGCGACTATGACGGATGGGCCGACGTCGGCTGCGACGGCTGGTCGTGGGACGAGGTGCTGCCCTATTTCCGGCGCGCCGAAGGCAATCAGCGCGGCACTGACGCGCTGCATGGCGGCGACGGGCCGTTGCGAGTCGGCGAGCAGCAGGAGCCGCGTCCCGTCGCCCGCGCCTTTGTCGAGGCCTGCGGCGAAAACCAGATCCGATACAACGATGACTTCAACGGGGACGAGCAGGAAGGGGCAGGGCTCTACCAGGTGACGCAATTCTGGGGAGAGCGCCGCAATGGCGAGCGCTGTTCGGCGGCCGCCGCCTATCTGCATCCGGCGATGGACCGGCCGAACCTGACCGTTGTCACCGGAGCGCATGCCACCGGCATCGTCCTTGACGGCAAGCGCGCCACGGGCCTGCGCTACCGCGTGGGCAAGAACGAGGCGGTGGCGCAAGCCAAGCGCGAGGTCATCGTCTGCGGCGGCGCCTTTGGCTCGCCGCAGCTGCTGTTGTTGTCCGGCATCGGCCCGGCGGCCGAACTGGCGATGCACGGCATTCCGGTCGTCCATGAGGTGCCTGGCGTCGGCAAGAACCTGCAGGACCATCTCGACTTCATCATGGCCTGGACGTCGCGAGATGCCGACATGATGGGCATCGGCCTGCGCGGCACGCCCGGCCTGCTCGGGCATATGCTGCGCTGGCGCAAGAACGGCACCGGCATGATCGCCACGCCCTACGCGGAAGCCGGCGCCTTCCTCAAATCCGATCCGACGATCGGAAGGCCCGACCTGCAGCTGCATTTCTGCATCGCAATCGTCGACGATCACGGCCGCAAGCTGCATATGGGCTACGGCTTTTCCTGCCATGTCTGCGTGCTCCGGCCCTATTCGCGCGGCGAGGTCGGGCTGTCGACGCCGGACCCGCTGGCGCCGCCGCGCATCGACCCGCGCTTTCTCGAGGACGAACGCGATGCCACCCTTCTGCTCAAGGGGGTCAAGACGATGCGCGGCATATTGGAGGCGCCGGCGCTGGCGAAATACCGTCGCAAGGAAATCTACACCGCCGGCGTTTCAAGCGATGACGAACTGATGGCGCATATCAGGGCGCGCGCCGACACGATCTACCACCCGGCCGGCACCTGCAGGATGGGTGTCGATGAGATGGCCGTCGTCGACCCGCAACTCAAGGTACGCGGGATGCAGGGGCTGCGCGTCGTCGATGCTTCGGTGATGCCGACCCTGATCGGCGGCAACACCAATGCGCCGACGATCATGATCGCCGAAAAGGCTGCGGATATGATCCGCGCCGCAGCCTGAACGGTTTTATTGGTCGGACCAGGATTGTCATGCGGAAGCCGGGGACAAGGGTCTGGCCGGGCTTTTTAGCAAGTGCAAATCAATCTGGTCTGACCAATTGTGCGATTTGCGCTTTTCCTTTCGACGTCTTGCCCTTAGGATAGATCTATTATTTCGTGACCCGAAATAAATGGCCAGCAAGGGAGGAACCAGAATGGCAGGCAAGAAGATATTGATGCTCGTTGGCGAGTTCAGCGAGGAATACGAGATTTTCGTCTTCGAACAGGCCATGCATGCGGTTGGCCATACGGTCCATGTCGTGTGCCCCGACAAGAAGGCCGGCGACATATTGAAAACGTCGCTACACGATTTCGAAGGCCATCAGACCTATACGGAAAAGCTCGGCCACGACTACATCCTGAACAAGACCTTCGCCGAGGTGAACCCGGCCGAATACGACGCCGTCTATGCGGCCGGCGGGCGCGGGCCGGAATATATCCGCATCGATAAGCGGGTGCAGGCGCTGGTCAGGCATTTCCATGAGACCGGCAAGCCAATCTTCACCATCTGCCACGGCGTGCAGATCCTGATCGCGGTCGACGGCGTGGTGCGTGGCAGGGAAGTCGCGGCCCTGCAATATTGCGAACCGGAGGTTACGCTGGCCGGCGGCATCTACATCGATGTTGCGCCGACCGGCGCCCATGTCGACGGCAATCTGGTGTCGGCCAAGGGCTGGCCGGGCCTCGCCGCCTTCATGCGCGAATGCCTGAAGGTGCTCGGCACCGAGATCCGCGACGGCAAGGCCCTGATGCGCGACGAGCGCAAGGCGGCCTGAGCTGACTTAGGTGAGAATGCCGCCGCACCACTGGTGCGGCGGTCTTCTTTACGCGGCCATTCGGGCTTCGCGGAACGACACAAGTTTCCGGCGGCTCTCGTCCCACAGCGCAAGCTTGACGCAGCGCAGGCTGTCGAGAAGCGTGACGCGGCCGATGTCGCGCAGTTCCGGAAAATCGCGCAGCACTTCCGGAAGCCGGTAGCACGGCACCTTGGCCGAGAGGTGGTGGACGTGATGGACGCCGATATTGCCGGTGAACCAGTTCAGCACGGCCGGCAAGTCGTAGTAGGACGATCCATGCAGCGCGGCATGCTGGAATTCCCATTCGGTATCCTTCGCCCATTCCGTCTCTTCGAACTGGTGCTGGACGTAGAACAGCCAGACGCCGGCCGAACCGGCGAGAATGACGATCGGCAAGTGGACAACCAGGAACGCGCCTAGCCCGACGAACCAGATGAGGATCGCGGCGACAAGCGCGATGCCGAGATTGGTCGCCATGGACGACACCCAGGGCGTCAGGCCGCCCCGCATCATGCCGACCGGCAGCCTTTGCTCGAAGATGAAAAGCCAGATCGGCCCTAGGCCGAACATGACCAGCGGATGGCGATAGAGCCGGTAAGCAAGCCGGCCCCGCCATGACATTTGCCGGTATTCGGCGACGGTCAGGGTCTTGATGTCGCCCATGCCGCGCTCGTCGAGATTGCCGGCGCTGGCGTGATGGGTGGCATGGGCGCGCCGCCAGCAATCATAGGGCGTCAGCGTCAGGACGCCGAGCGCGCGGCCGATCCAGTCGTCCGCATAGCGATTGGCGAAGAAGGAGCCATGGCCGCAATCATGCTGGATCATGAAGATGCGCACCAGAAACCCGGCCGCGGGAAGAATGAGGATCAAACCCCACCAGTGGCCGTAGGAATAAGCGGCCGAGGAGAGCGCCCAGAGCGTCACGAAGGGGATGAGGGTGATGGCGAGTTCGAGCGCGCTGCGCCGCCGGTCAGGCTTCTTGTAGCGCGCCAGAATCTTCAGCCAGGCGCGCTTGCTATTGGCAACCGCCTCGGGGGAAATCATGTTCATCAGGAAGCATAAGCAACAGGCCCCGCCGCCGCAAGGCAAAGCTCACGCAAAATTACTGCGCGTAATTGTCGCGCGATGGCAGGCCATGGCGGCTGCGACCGATGTTCCCGTCTTCAGGAATACACGCCTAGTGGCGCTCGCTGGCGGCCACGCTGGCCTCCGCCCCGTCAAGACGGTCGAGCAACTCCCTGAGATGCTCGGGCAGGTCGGCCTGCAGGCGGAATGCCGGCAGGGTGCGCAGGAACCGCTTCGTCGTCTCGGTGCCGACCTGGCGCTTGATATCGGCGGCGAGTTCCTCGCGCCTGTCGCGCTTGTTGCCTGTCATTGTCCCAAAATCCTGTGTTGGCTTCGAAACTCCTCCAGGCCGGTAATGGTTCCCGCATTGCAGCGGCCTGGCAAGAAAACCCGGCCGTTACGGTAAAATTTGAATTAATATCGAAAGAGCGCCGGCAGCCTCCAATATGGCTTGCCCCTTGATTTTTGGCCGCCAAACCTCGATATCGGGCGCAAATCCAGACCATTCGAAAATGACGGGAAACGGCGATGAGCGACCAGGCAAAAGACGAACGCGCGCCCGAGGAAATCGAAGCCACTGAGGCGGCGGCGGGCGAACGTACCGAAGGCAGCGTCGACGGCGACTACGAAGCGCTTGTGCGGCTGCTGAAGGAAAACGAGGAACTGAAAGATCGGGCCCTTCGCGTTGCCGCTGAGATGGAGAACCTGCGCCGCCGCACCGCGCGCGACGTGCATGACGCGCGCACCTATGCGGTTGCCAATTTCGCTCGCGACATGCTGTCGGTGTCGGACAATCTGCGCCGCGCGCTCGATGCCGTCCCGGCCGAGGCCAAGGCCGCGGGCGACGCCGGTTTCAAGGCGCTGATCGAGGGCGTCGACCTCACCGAGCGCGCCATGCTGTCGGCACTGGAGCGGCATGGGGTGAAAAAGCTCGCGCCGGAAGGTGAGAAGTTCGACCCGAACTTCCATCAGGCGATGTTCGAGGTGCCCAATCCCGAGGTTCCCGCCGGCACCGTCGTCCAGGTGGTGCAGCCGGGCTATTCGATCGGCGAGCGCGTGCTCAGGCCGGCGATGGTCGGCGTCGCCAAGGGCGGCCCCAAGCAGGCGGCCGGCGAAGCACCGGTCGAGCCGGGACCGGTGAATGAGCAGGCGGAAAAGGACGCATGACCGGGGAATAGCGCGCTATTCGGCCGCCGCAACCACCATCAAAGCCGGAGGTATGATCGACGACGCCCCCGAAACCTGTCCGATTTCAGGGGCGATCAACCCAGTCGCCACTTCTGCTGTGCAGCGCTTGCCATGTCCTCAACCAAGCAGTTCGCACCCATAGCGCCTGACCACATCGGGAAATGTCTCCATGTCCGGCATTCCTTCGCCGTCCGGAGGAATGCGCCTGTCGTTGGCGGGCACACTGGTTGCCCTCAAAAGGTCCTCGAAACCACCGGGCGTGAAGAAAAACAGCATCCGGGCCGGCCCACGCTTGACCGTATAGCGGTGCGGCACATCGCGTGGCCCAAAGAGAAACGAACCGGGCCCAGCCATTATCTTCTTGCCGCCGATCTCGAACTCGATCTCGCCTTCCATCACCTGGAATGACTCGTCCTCGCGATGATGGACATGCAGCGGCGCCTCGCCTTCGTTCTCGAGCACTTCGATCAGCGTGAACTGGCCCGCCGTCTGGGCTGCCGTCGCCTTGATCACCGCCAGCGAGCCAAGCCACCAGCGCGCCTCTCCTTCTAGGGCGTGGCTGCAAAAGGCGCTGGGGATGCCCCTGTCAGCTTCACCGCCTGCCACTGCCGCGACAGAGTGGTAGCCGACCTTGAGCGAGGCGATGTTGACCATCGAGCAATAGTTTGTGATGCCGGGCAGCGTGGCCCAGACCTCTCGAGCCGCCTTTGCGCTGTCCATGTCCGCCCATTCAAATATCTCCGTCCAGCCTCCCGCGGATTTGAGGAGGCGACGATTGAGGAAACCCTTGAGCTTCCGCACCTCGTCATTCACTTCATCCCTGGTTTGCAAGAACATCTGCTCGGTGAATCCGGGCTTCAATGCAAATTCGGTGACTTCAACGACTTTCGTGTCCATGACTTCCTCCTTCGCAATCTGGCTTTCGCCCTTGTTTCGCCTCCTCATTCTCTTCGTTCAAGATGTGCTCGTCCGGCCCTTGCCCTTGAGCCAGCAGAGCGCCATTCCCGTTGCCGTTTCGGCGGCGAGATCCACCGTCATGCCGCGTATCCGCATCGCGCTGAACGTCGGAAAGTCGAACAGGAAGCTGATTGCCTGAACGACATCATCGCCGGGATCGTCCTTCGCCAGTGCCTCGCGCACGAAGCCGGCCACCATGTTCCGCAGATACTCTTCCCATTCCCGCATGGCCGGAAGCTCCCGCTCGCGCAGGTCGCTCTCGAGATGCCGTCCACCACGATGGTAGAAGGCGAATAGCGCGTTCGCGACCCGGCGTAACCGCTCTTTTGGGTCTGTCGCCCCGCCGATTATCTCGGTCACTGTTTCGGGCGACGGAGGACGCAGGCGCTCCATCAGCAATTCGCCGCAGGCAGGCACCAGGTCATCCAGGGTAGGAAAATGCTTGTAGACGGTGCCAACGGCGACATCGGCCTCCGTGGCGATGTCCTTCCAAGTCGTGCCAAAGATCCCGTTCTGGGTGTGCAGCTTGATTGTCGCTTCGAGAATCCGCTGCCGCGTCTTGGCGAAGGCGACAGTCCGGGAACCCATGCTGTAGCGGCGAGGAGACATAGTCGCTCACTCGAAAAATTTGAATGAACTATTCAATCATTTAATTTGCCTAAGGTCAATCCAGTTTCGTGGGGGCCACTCGCTATTCCCCGCTCACTATTTCATTATTCACCCATGAACCCGATCGACCTTCTCGACTATGCTGGCGTCGCCGTCTTTGCGGCGAGCGGGGCACTTGCGGCCTCGCGCAAGCAACTCGACATTATCGGCTTCCTGTTCCTGGCCAGCGTCACCGCCATCGGCGGAGGCACGTTTCGCGACGTCATCCTCAACCTGCCGGTGTTCTGGGTCGGCAACTCCAGTTATGTGCTGATCTGCATGGTGGTCGCGGTGCTGGTCTTCTTCAGCGCACACCGGGTGGAATCGCGCTGGAAACTGCTGCTTTGGCTCGACGCCATCGGCCTTGCCGCCTTTTCGGTGATGGGCGCGGCCAAGGGTCTGGCGATTACCGGGTCGCCGGTCGTCTCCGTTGTCACCGGCGTGCTGACGGCCACTTTCGGCGGCATCCTGCGCGATCTGCTGGCCGGCGAGCCGTCGGTGCTCCTGAGGCCGGAGATCTACGTCACGGCCGCCCTTGCGGGTGCCACGCTGTTTACACTCGGCGATCTTGCCCGGCTGCCGCCACTGGCATCCGGCCTGGCGGGCTTTGCCGCGGCGTTCCTGGTGCGCGGCGGCGCGCTCAAATTCGGTTGGACCTTTCCGTCCTACAAGAGCCGGCCCGGCCGGAGGCCAGAAGACATCCCCTGAAAATCAGGATGCTGAGCGAGATGCCTGCCACGCCTTGAGCAGCGCCTTCGGCGCTTGCGCCATAAAAGTGCGTTCGAGCCGGTGACGCAATTCGTCGGGTGCAATCACATGCACCCTGACGAGGATCGCCGGCCAACCCTTGTAGTGATCGGTCTCGAAATAGATTTCCGGTGCTGCTTCGAGCAGCATCTCCTTCTCGTCGAGCGGACACATCAGCACAACGGTGTCGGCATCCTTTACCCTGGCCAGCAGCTTCTTGCCGACCTTCAGCGCCGGCGTGCCATAGGATGTGCTTTCGATGACGTCCGGCAGGTCGCGCGCGGCAAGCCGCAATGTCTGCAAAGCACCGGAAAGATCGTTGCCCAACGTCTCAGGCGGCGAAGCGCTGGGCTTCCCCGCCATAGTAGTTGACGTAGCGGGCGCCGATCTCCTTGACCGGCATGACCACGAACACGTCGACGGTCGAGAATTCGTGATCGATGACGCAGCCGTCGCCGATGCGGGCGCCGACGCGCAAATAGCCCTTGACCAGCGGCGGCATCGCCGCGATCGCCGCCTTGGCGTTGATTGCCTCGATCGGCATCAGGTCCATCGAGCAGTAGCGGCCGGCGACTGCCCGGACATCCCAGGCCGAGTCGGTGCGGCAGTGATGGGCAAGATAGGTGAGCGCCTCGGCATGCGCCGCCGGCACGACGCCATGGAACGAGGCGCAGCCGGTCATCACGCCGATGCCGTAATGGTTGATATATGCCCAGATGCCTTGCCACAGCGCCTCGATGGTGCGCTTGGAGCGATATTGCGGCAGGACGCAGGAGCGGCCGAGTTCGAGGAAGCGCTGGCCGGGGTGGCGGGCGATCAGCTTGGTCAGTTCGAACTCGCCTTCGGAATAGAAGCCGCCGGCCGTCGCCGCGATTTCCTGCCGCAGCAGCCGGTAGGTGCCGACGATGCGGCGGTGCTCGGGGCCGGCAAGCGAAGTGTCGAGGACGAGCAGATGATCGCAGAGCGGGTCGAAACGGTCGGCGTCGCGACGATCCTGCGCCTGGAACAGATCCTTCCTGGCTCCAAGCTCGTCATAGAATACCCGGTAGCGCACTTCCTGCGCGGCGGCGATTTCGGCCGCATTGCGGGCCAACCGCACTTCGAGATTGCCGATACGGCCCAGAGGTGCCCCAGTTGCGACGGCATCGGCGGTCCGCGCGGCGAGCATGGCGCCGCCGGCGTTCGGCCGAGTGTCACATTCAGGCATAACTGTATGCACGAGTGATTCTCCTTCGAGCCATCCCTCTTGGCACGGGGATACGGTGTAGGTGCAACAGGATTGTGACAGTACCGTGATACGGCGCGACGGGCAATACTTCGTCGGCTGGCGAATACGGTCAACCGGCTACGTTTACGTGATGAGAGACAGCCGATGCGGGCGTCAGGCCGCGACCTGACCCTCGACGGCGTGGACCAGGGCGTCGGGGTCGAGAGGCTTGGTGACGAAGCCGCTGGCGCCGTGGGCGAGCACCGCGTGACGGGTCTTTTCCTGGCTATCGGCCGACAGCACCATGATCGGAACCGGCGGCACGGCCATCTCTTCTTCATGGCGGCGGATGGCGGCTATCGCGTCCAGCCCGTCCATGACCGGCATATGCAGGTCCATCAGCACCACGTCGAAGCGGTGCTTGAGCCCGGCATCGGTGATGGCCTCGACGGCTGCCTTGCCGTTGCCGACCACCTTGACGCGGTGCCCGGCCTTGAGAAGCGTGGCGCGGGCAAGCATGGCGTTGATGTCGTTGTCTTCGGCGATCAGCACCGACAGGCCGTGCTCGCGGCGGCCAGCGCCGGCACGCACGGGCGGGGCGCCGTGCTTGTCCGATTTCGGCTGGGGCAGGACCGGCGCATGGCTGGTCAACAGCACGCGCAGCAGCGTCTCGCCGCGCACCGGCCTGGCCAGGAAGGTGGCATAGCCATTGGCGCGGAACTCGCCAAGCATGCCGCGATCGGTCGGCGCGATCAGCGTGATCGCCTCGCAATCGGCAAAGCCGTTCTGGCGCAAGCGCTTGAGCAGGCGTCCATCGCTGTTTTCCATCGCCGCATCGACCAGCAGCACGTCGCAGCCGGCGGCGAAAGGTGTCGCTTGGGCAAGCGTCGTCGCCAGATCGACCGCGCCGCCATGGGCGCGGATGGTGCGGGCGATGGCGTCCGCCTCGATGGCGTTCTTCGAAACGATCACGGCACGGCGGCCGGCCAGGATGCTCTGCCGGTTCTGCGGCGGCTCGGTTGCCGCAGTGGCGGGGAGCTCGAAGACGAATTCGGATCCCTCGCCAAGCCGGCTCGACACCAAGATCGAGCCACCCATGGCATTGACCAGGCGCCTTGAGATGGCGAGGCCGAGGCCGGCGCCGCCATGCACCCGGGTCGAGGTGCCGTCGGACTGCTCGAACTCCTCGAAGATGCGTTCCATGTCCTCCTCGCGCAGGCCGGGACCGGTGTCGGTGACGGTGAAACAGATACGGTCGGTGGTCTCGGTGCGCGCCCGCGCCACGCTCACCAGCACGCCGCCGGTGTCGGTGAATTTGATGGCGTTGCCGATGAGGTTGAGCAGCACCTGGCGCACCCGGCCGGGATCGGCGGTGATCATCTGCGGCACGTCGAGCTCGACATAGCAGCCAAGCCCGATGTTCTTGCCGAAGGCGCGCGCCGCCATGAGTTCGATGATGTTGTCGGCGATCTCGCGCAGCGATGTCGGCTGCGGTTCCGGGTCGAAACGGCCGGCCTCGATCTTGGAATAGTCGAGCAGGTCCTCGATCAGCGCCAGCAGGGCGCTGGCCGAGGTCGAGACGGCGCCGACATAGGTCCGCTGCTCGGGCGACAGATCGGTGTCGACCAGGAGCTTGGCCATGCCCATGATGCCGTTCATCGGCGTGCGGATCTCGTGGCTGACGGTGGCCAGGAAGCGCGACTTCGCCTGGCTGGCATATTCGGCCCGCTCGCGGGCGGTGATCAGCGAGGATTCGGCGCGCTTGCGTGCGGTGATGTCGCGGGCGATCGCGCGATGGGAGACGGTGCCGTTGTCCTTGTCGCGTACCGACAGCTCGATCCATGAAAACCAGCGCGGGCCGCTCGGCGTGCGAATTGCGACGTCGGTGGAACTCAGGCATTCGTGATCCGAGAAGGCGGCGTCGGGAACGATGCCGACATCGATGCCAAGCTCGGACAAGGTCTTGCCGGCAAGGTGCCGCTGGTCGATCTCGACGAGATCGGCGAAAACCTTGTTGGCAAAGACGATGTTGCCGTCGCGATCGCGATGGACAACGAGATCGCCGAGTGCGTCGATCAGCCCGCGGAAGCGCTCCTCGCTCTCCTGCATCTCCCACATGCGGTCGGCCAGCGTCTCGATCTCGGCGCGGCTGCGGGCGGCGGTCTCGTCGAGCAGGGCCGCCGTGCGGCGTTCATTGCGCTTGGCTCGCAGGTGCATGCCGAGACCGGCCAGGCCGGTCGCTAGCAAACCGATGGTGACGAAGATCGGTGCGCCGGTCAGGTGAGCCAGTCCAGCCAACACGGCGGTGGCGACGATGGTCAGGAAGGGCAGGCCTTCGGGGTTGGCCGGCGGCGATGCGGGTGCCAGCGGCGGCGGTGCGATAAGCAGCCGCTTTGGCGCCTCGGGGCCCGGCCCGTCGACGCCTTCGGCACTGCTCGGAGCTCTGATGCCGGATTCCGCGATCATGCGGAAAGCCTTGCCACAGAGAGATTATGGAAGACTGCGGCGGATCGTTCGAATTTTAGCGATCGCGCCGTTTTGCCTTGTCAACGCTGCATATCGACCACGACGCGGCCCCTGATCTTGCCGTCGACGATGTCGCGCGCGGCCGCGACAATACCGTCGAAACCGATGGTCGTGGAAAGCGTGGCGAGCTTCTTATGGTCGAGATCGGTGCCGATACGGCGCCATGCCTCGAGTCGGACCGGCTTCGGCGCCATGACTGAATCGATGCCGAGCAATGAGACGCCGCGCAGGATGAAGGGTGCGACGCTCGCAGGCAGGTCCATGCCGCCGGCCAACCCGCAGGCGGCAACCGCGCCGCCATAGGACGTCATCGACAGCACGTTGGCCAGCGTATGGCTGCCGACCGCGTCGACGCCGCCGGCCCAGCGCTCCTTGGCCAGCGGCTTTGCCGGCTGGGCAAGCTCATCGCGTGAGATCACTTCGGCAGCCCCGAGATCGATCAGGTAGGGGCTTTCGGCATTACGGCCGGTCGAGGCGATGACATGGTAGCCGAGGCTGGACAGGAGCGAGACCGCGACCGAGCCGACGCCGCCGGCGGCACCGGTCACCACCACCGGGCCGCGATCGGGCACGATGCCGTGCCGCTCGAGCGCGATGACGCAAAGCATGGCGGTATAGCCTGCCGTGCCGACCGCCATCGCATCATGCGGGCTCATGCCCTCAGGCAGCGGCACCAGCCAGTCGCCGTTGACGCGGGCGCGACCGGCGTAAGCGCCGAAATGCGTCTCGCCGACGCCCCAGCCGTTTAGGATGACCTTGTCGCCCTTGCGCCAGTCGGCATGGGACGAGGAGACGACGGTGCCGGCGAAATCGATGCCCGGCACCAGCGGCCAGCGCCGGATGACCGGCGCCTTGCCGGTGATGGCCAGCCCATCCTTGTAGTTGACCGTCGTCGCTTCGACCGCGACGGTGACGTCGCCTTCCATTAGCTCGGTCTCGGTTAGGTCGGTCACCGCCACTGACTGCTTTTTCTCTGCGTCGCGCGAAACGAGGATGGCTTTGAAGGTTTTGGACACTTTTTTCTCCTCGAAATTGCGATGCGCGGACTGTGCGGCGACGGCCCGGCGAGGTCAATCTTTCAAGCGAGTCGGGCGTTCAGGCGTCCGGCCCCTGGGGCTTGGCTTCGCGCCGCCAGCCGATCAGTTCGTCGAAGACGACCAGTGCTGCGCCAACCGAGATGAAGGCGTCGGCGAGGTTGAAGACGGCGAAGGACCAAACCGGCGTGTGGAACAATATGTAGTCGATGACGTGGCCATAGACGGCGCGGTCGATCAGATTGCCGAGCGCGCCGCCGATGATCAGGGCAAAGCCGGTGCGCGAAAGGACATGGCCGGCCGGCGTGCGCGTCGCGAGATAGAGCACGAAGGCGACGACGAGGGCGGCAATGACCACCAGGCCGGTGTCGCCGAAGGACGAGAACATCGAGAAGGCGATACCGGTGTTGTAGGTGCGAAAGAGCGCCAGGAACGGTACCAGGTCGACCTTCTCCTGAAAGGCGAGGCCGGTCTCGACCAGTTGTTTTATCCACTGGTCGAGCCCGATGGCGACGACGACCAGCACGGCATAGGGGGACCATGACTTCACGATTTGGTGTTCTCCAGCCCCAGCTTCAGCGCGCCGCGCCGGATCTCGTACAGCATGACGCCCGTCGCCACTGCGAGGTTGAGCGAATCGGCGCGGCCGGCCTGCGGGATCCTGAGCAACCGGTCGCAGCTTTCGGCCAGGCTGTCGGGCAGGCCCTGCTGCTCGTTCCCCATCAACAGCAGCACCGGGCTCCTGGAGAAATCGACCGAGCGGTAGTCGACCGCGCCCTTCAGATGCGTTCCGGCGACGAGGCCGGAAAAGCTCTTTCGCCAGGCGAGGAAGGCTTCGGGCGTCGCCTTGGCCACAGGCACGGCGAAGATCGAGCCCATGGTGGCGCGCACCGTCTCGACGGAGAACGGATCGGTGGTTTCGCCGACCAGGATGACGCCCTTGGCGCCGACGGCATCGACGGTGCGGATGACGGTGCCGAGATTACCGGGGTCGCGCACCCGGTCGAGCGCCACCCAGACATCGCCGTCCCTGGCGCGGATGTCCTTCAGCGGCAGGAGTTTCTGGGCAAAGACGCCGACCACCATTTGCGGATTGTCGCGGCGGGTAATCGCCGTCAGCACCTTTTCGGAAACTTCGAGCACGGTGCCACCGGCGGCGACGGTGCGCGCCGCGACCTTTTCGACCGCCGCATTGCCGCGCCCTGCCTTGGCGAAGATCAGCGTCTTGATCGACCAGCCGAGGTCGAGCGCGTCGATGACCAGCTTGAGGCCCTCGGCCATGAAGGCATTCTGCTGGTCGCGGAATTTCTTCAAGGCGAGCGCCTTGATGTCCTTGACCAGCGGATTGGCGAGGCTGGTGACTTCCTTGACCTGCCCTGGCGCGCCTGCGTGTCGCTCGCTCATTCAGGCCACCCAGCGCGAAAATAGCGAGGTGGACAGCGCCCGGCCGGCGGATTTCTCGCGGATGATCAATTCGCCCGACTCCACCGTGCCGCCCATGCCGGCAAAAGTGTCGCGCATCAAGGCGTGGATGGCGAAGAAGGAGGCGCGGATCGAATAGGCGGTCAGCACCACGGCGAGCGGTTTGGGCGTCAGGATCGCGCGGCAGAGGTCGGTCAGGCCCGGCAGATCCTCGAACAATTGCCAGACCTCGCCCTTGGGCCCGCGGCCATAGGCGGGCGGGTCGAACAGGACGATGTCGTAGCGGCTGCCCCGGCGCTCCTCGCGCTCAGCGAACTTCACCGCGTCGTCGACGATCCAGCGGATCGGCTTGTTGCCCAGCCCGGCCATCTCCTGGTTCTCGCGCGCCCAGCCGATCGCCTTCTTGGAGGCATCGACATGGGTGACCTTGGCCCCGGCGCGGGCCGCCACCAGCGAGGCAAGCCCGGTGTAGCCGAACAGGTTCAGCACCTTGACCGGCCGCTTCGCCGCCGCGATCAGGCCGGCCATATGGTCCCAGTGCGAAGCCTGCTCGGGAAAGACGCCGACATGGCGAAACGAGGTGAAGCGGCCGAGATAGTCGATGCCGTCATGCTTCATCGGCCAGGTCTCGCCGAGCGGCGTCCGCGGGAAGCGCCAGCGGCCGATGCCTTCCTCGTCGGTGTCGCCGGTGAAGATGGCGTCGGCGCACTCCCAGTCTCTTGCCGGCAGCGCTTTCTGCCAGATCGCCTGGCCCTCGGGCCGCACGATGCGATAGGGGCCATATTGCTCGAGTTTTTGGCCGGCGCCGCTGTCGAGCAGCGCATAATCGCCATTGGGCGCAACTTCGAGGATCAGCGGCAGCCGTTCGGCGGGCAAGACGCCGTCGCGGCGGGCAAGGATGCGCGGTGTAGGCTTCGGTTCGGACCGGTCCTGCGCTCGTATCTCGTTTCTTTCGTCAGGCTTTGGCGACCGCTTGACCGGATGACCGCCGTCGCGTGGGCGTGACTGCTCCGTCCCGGATCTCGCAGGCTGGCGCGGGCGGTTGTCGCGGTTTCGGTCGCGAAAGGATTTCAAGAAAGGTCTCCGGAACGGCAGGCCGCTTTTGACATAGGGCCACCGGCTTCGCAACAAAATGGTCCGGCGCATGCGATGGACCTCGCCCGAGGAAACAGGCAAATCTGGGATCATGTCCCGCTCCGAACGCCTGCTCGACCTGATCCAGATCCTGCGCCGCCATCGCCGGCCAGTGAGCGGGCGCACGCTTGCCAGCGAAATGGGCATCTCGATCCGCACGCTCTACCGCGACATCGCGACGCTGCAGGGGCAGGGCGCGCCAATCGAGGGCGAGGCGGGGCTGGGCTATGTGCTCGGCTTCATGCTGCCGCCGCTGATGTTCACCGATGAAGAGATCGAGGCCATCGTGCTCGGCTCGCGCTGGGTGGCCAAGCAGCCGGATTCGCGGCTATCGGCCGCCGCCACAGACGCGCTGGCCAAGATCGCCGCGGTGCTGCCGGACGATCTGCGCGAGGACCTCGATGCCAGCACGCTGCTGGTCGGGCCGGCCGCTGGCGCCGTCGAAGGCATAGATCTCAGCCTGGTGCGGCAGGCCATCCGCAATGAGCGCAAGCTCGGCTTCCTCTACCGTGACGCCGGCGGTGCTGCCTCCGAGCGCATGGTCTGGCCGTTTGCACTCGGCTTCTTCGCCAACGTGCGGGTCGTCGTGGCCTGGTGCGAGGCGAGGCAGGATTTTCGTCATTTTCGCGCCGATCGCATCTCCGGGCTCCAACGCCACCGATGTCCGCTACCCGCGCCGGCGGCAGGCCTTGCTCAGGGAAGGGCGAACGACGCTGGATACGCCGCGGTTCCCGCCTGGCGGTTGATCCCGTCCGAACTTTTTCGTGTTCTTCAAATCGGCTGCTGCCAGAATCTGACAGTGGGACCGCCTATGTTCCTCCAATCGAAACACTCTGGAGAGCAGGCATGAACCCCCCTAATTTCGTCATCCTCTATGTCGACAGCCCCGAGCGAAGCGGCGCCTTCTATGGCGCGCTGCTCGGACACCAGCCGGTCGAGGCGTCGCCAACCTTCGTGCTGTTCGTGCTCGACGGCGGCTTCAAGCTCGGCCTGTGGTCGCGCCACACTGTGGAGCCGGCGGCCGCGGCGGCGGGTGGCGGCGCCGAGCTGGTCTTTGCGCTGGATACGCCTGATGCGGTCGACGCCGCCCATGAAGACTGGGCCGGGCGAGGCCTGAACATCTTGCAGAGGCCAACCGACATGGATTTCGGCCGAACCTTCGTCGCGCTCGACCCCGACAATCACCGGCTGCGCGTCTACTGGCTGAAAGAGGCAGGGCAGTAGGACAGGCGTATCCCCCTACTCGTCTACACCGTCTTAGCGCTTGAGCGCCTTGTAGACGGCGATGCCGGCGGCGAGGTCCTCGAGGGCTGCGCCGACCGATTTGAACAGCGTGATCTCGTCGGCGCTCTGCCGGCCCTGCTTTTCACCGCGGGCCAGTTCATGCAGATCGGCGACGATGGCTTCCGGTTTCAGCACGCCGGAGGCCAGCGGCTGGACGATATCGCCCGCTTCCTTGGTGGCGCCGGCGCGGGTGTCGACATAGACGCGGGCGCGCGCAATCGCCTCGTCGTCGCTTTCGCGCATCGTCGGCGTGAAGCCGCCGACCAGGTCGACATGAGCGCCTGGTTTCAGCAGTGCGCCCCTGATCAGCGGCGCCGTCGTGATGGTCGCCGACGAGACAATGTCGGCCTCGCCGAGTTCGGCATCGAGGTCGCCGGCGGCGCTGGCCGGGAAACCCTCCGCGCGCAATTCAGCCGCGACCTTTTCGGCATTGGCCGGCGTGCGGTTCCAGATGCGGATGGTCTTGATCGGCCGTACCGCCGAGTGCGCCTTGGCGAGGAACGGCGACAGCGCGCCGGCGCCGACCACCAGCAGCCGCGACGCATCCTCGCGGGCGAGGTAGGACGCGGCCAGCGCCGAGGCGCAGGCGGTGCGCCACTGCGTCAGCCGCTGGCCGTCGATCATGGCCTCGGGCTCACCGGTCGCGCCATCGAGCAGGAGATAAAGCCCCATCACTGCGGGTTTGCCGATGGCGTTGTTGTCGGGCGATACGGTGACGATCTTGACGCCGATATGGCCGCCCGCCGAGATGCCGGCAGCGTTGAAATCGGTCCAGGCCGGCATCAGCAGCAACGTAGAGGCCGCACCATCGGGCCGTTCGATGGTGTGATGGTGACGGACCGGCTGCAGAGCGCCGTCGCGAAAGGCACTGCGCAACGTCTCGACCAGTCCCTTGAAGCTCAGGGCATGGTCGACCTCGGCGGCCGAAATGGTCAGCATGAAAAACTCCGTGGAGCGAAAGGCACCAAACCGTGCTTCAGGCCGTCGGCTTCGGCAAAGCTGTCCCTTGGGCCGGCCCTTGCGGCGCCGCAGGGGCGCGGCTGACCGCCTGGCGCAGGTTCTCGGCCTCGACCCCGCGCTGGCGCGCCAGCTTGCGGTAGCGGCCCTGCTTGACCCAAGTCGCCAGGCTGCCGACGACCATGCCGACGGCGAGAGCCAGGAACAGGAAGATGAAGAGGGGCAGCGTGAGCGTCAGCGCCGGGTTGCCGGGATTGAACGGATCCAGCGTGAAGGCGACCAGTTCGCGGTTGGCGACGGCCAGCGCGATCAGGATGACGGCCAGCGGCACGAAGACCACGATGAGCATGAAGCGATTGAACATAAGGTTTCCTGTCGAAAGGCCGGGTTGACCCCGCGCGGCGCCTATTTGCCGCCGTTCAGCCTTTCACGCAACTCCTTGCCGGTCTTGAAGAACGGCACCCACTTCTCCTCGACCTCGACGGATTCGCCGGTGCGGGGGTTGCGTCCGGTGCGGGCGGGGCGGTTTTTCACCGAAAAAGCGCCGAAACCGCGCAGTTCGACCCGGTTGCCTTCGGCAAGGGCGTCGGTGATCTCGTCGAAAATGGCGCCGACGATGTTTTCGACGTCGCGCAGGAAAAGATGCGGATTGCGCGTGGCAATGATCTGCACAAGTTCGGATTTGATCATGAGAACGGTCCCCGTGAAAGCACTGCGGTCAAATTATGAGGATGATTTTATTTGCTTTTTCATCCGTCCCAAACGGCCCGTCAAGGGTGCCAGACCGAAACGAGACCGTCAAGAAACAAGCGGTCCGCTCCAATTTCTTGAATCACGTCACCGCCGGCGTCGGGGAGGCCGAGCGCGCCGGCAATCGTCCTGGCCATTGTCTTGGAGAACAGGAAGCTGCCGCGCCCTTCCGTGTCCTTCCATTCCACCACCTTGAGCTTGGCGTCGACGCCCTTGGTCGCCAGCCAGTCGATCGCCTCGGTTTCGCCGCCGACGGCGTCGATCAGGTGGTTGGCAAGCGCCTGGCGGCCGGTGAAGATCGAGCCGTCGGCAAGCGCCAGCGCCTGCTCGCGGGTCATCTTGCGCCGTTCGGCGACGATGCCGACGAACCAGTCGTAGCTGTCGAGGATGAGCTTGCGGACCATGGCGCGCTCGTCGTCATTGGTCGGCTTGAAGGGCGAGGGCGAGGCCTTCAGCGGCGAGGATTTCACTTCCTCCAGCTTGATGCCGAGCTTGTCCATCAAGCCACTGACGTCGGGATACTGGATCAGCACGCCGATCGAGCCGACGATGGAGGATTTGCGGGCGACGATGTGGTCGGCGGCACTTGCGATCATGTAGCCGGCGGATGCGGCGAGCGTGCCGACCTCCGCCACCACGGGCTTGTCGGCGGCGAGCTTGCGCACCTCTTCGAAGATCGATTCGCCGCCGACCGTGGTGCCGCCGGGGGAATCGATCGACAGGATGACGCCTTTCACCTTCGCGGACTGGCGGATGGTTTCCAGCCGTTTGATCAGATCCTCGTCCTCGGTGATGGTGCCTTCGATCCTGACCTTGGCGATGTGGTCGACCGCCGAACCGGTGAAGTCGTCGCTGTAGACCCACGCCGACAGCGCGATCAGTGCGGCGGCCGCGACGCCGAGCGCGGCAACGCGCCAGAATGTCAGCTTGCGGCGCAAACGGCGGCGGTCGATCAGGTCGTCGGCTCTCAGTGCCATGGTCAGCCTCACGGTCGATGGGAAGAGATGCTTTTAAAGCAAGCGCCAACGCCCGGCTACCGTTTCCTAAGGTTTGCGCAGGACACAAGATTGTCTGCGGCTGCGAAGCGGCGTTTCACGAAAAATTAACGCTGCCTGTCCCTATCTGCTATGAAGTGCGGAAATTGTGTCGCCTTCATTTCCGTTTGTAAGACAGCGGCCGTCATATTTTTGCGGTTTTCCTCGGCTTGTGCTTGCTTGCGGGGACCGGCATCCCACCTATAGGCGGTGTTTTGGCGGGCAAGGGTTTATTAGAAAATAGTCATGCTAGCGCGATCGAACGAACAGACCAATGCCGAGACGGCTTTGGCGCCTGCGGCGCCAGCCGGCACGCGTGGTGACGCCTTCGACCTCGCGCAGCGGCATTCGCGCCGGGTGCGGGTGCTGAAATTCGCGGTACCGCTGCTTGCAGCCATCATCGCCGTTGCCTTTCCGGTCTACTCCTATCTCGCCGCGCCCGTGTCGATCTCGGTGCAGGCCGACGGCAGCGCCTTCTCCGACGGCAAGCTGGTGATGGCCAATCCCAAGCTTAACGGCTTCACCAAGCAGAAGCTGCCCTATTCGCTGACGGCGCTGCGGGCCATCCAGGACGTCGGCAAGCAAGGCATCATCGATCTGGAAGGCATCAATGCCAAATTGCCGCTGGCGCCCGACAACGTGGCGACCGTCAACGCGACGCGCGGCATCTACGATCGTGACGGCAACACGATGAACCTGACCAGCGACATCACGGTGACGACAACCGATGGCATCGAGGCCAAGCTCAAATCCATCTTCCTCGACATGGGCAAAGGCACTATGAAGACGAATGATCCGGTCGATGTCAGCCGCGGCGGCTCGCGGATCACGGCGGACACGATGTCGATCCAGGACAATGGCAAGGTGCTGGTTTTCGAAAACAGAGTGCGCGTCAACATCGACGCCGCCAGCCTGAAGGCGGCGGAGGCAAAGAGCGGAGAATCGAATGCGTCCCAGTAGTTCGGCACGGCTTGTGGGCGCGGCATCGGCGCTCCTGCTGCTCGGCCTGGTGCCTTCGTTTGCCCAGTCCGGCGCGACCAGTCAGTCCGGCCTCAAACTGTCGGGCGACCAGCCGATCCAGATCGAAAGCGACAAGCTGGAAGTCCGCCAGGCGGATAGTGTCGCCGTGTTCAGCGGCAACGTTACCGTCACGCAGGGGCCGACCATGCTCAAGGCCGGCAAGATGACAGTGTACTATGTCAAGGATCCCAATGCCGCAAAGGGCGCGGCCGCAGGAGCCTCGGCGATGACCGGCTCGGCCAACATCGACCATCTGGTGGTCGAGAACAAAGTCTATATGAAGTCGGATGACCAGATCGCCACCGGCGACAACGGTACTTTCGACATGAAGACGCAGGTGCTCGTTCTGTCCGGCAAGGAAGTGGTGCTGTCGCAAGGCCCCAACGTGCTGAAGGGCTGCAAGCTCACCGTGCAGATGAAGACCGGCCTTGCCAATGTCGACGGCTGCGGCGGGCGCGTCATCATGTCGATGACACCGCCACCGAAGCAGGGAGCGCCGAAGAACTAATGGCCGGCGTAGCGTCGCTGCTGGCCCGCCTTCCGGGGCGGGCCGCCGGCAAATTAGGGACACCGGCCACGGCCAACGTCGATTCCGCGAAGTTCAAGGGCACCTTGATCGCCAAGGGCCTGACCAAGAGCTACAAGGGCCGCAAGGTCGTCAGCGGCGTGACCATCGGCGTGCGTGCCGGCGAGGCGGTCGGGCTGCTCGGCCCGAACGGCGCCGGCAAGACCACCTGTTTCTACATGGTCACCGGCCTGGTGCCGGTGGATGAAGGCACGATCGAGATCGACGGCTTCGACGTCACCTCGATGCCGATGTATCGCCGTGCCCGGCTCGGCATCGGCTACCTTCCGCAGGAAGCATCGATCTTCCGTGGTCTGAGCGTCGAACAGAACATCCGCGCCGTGCTCGAAGTGGTCGAGAAGAGCCGCAAGGAGCGCGAGCGCAGCCTCGACGAACTGCTCGAGGAGTTCCACATCAGCCATCTGCGCAAGGCGCCGTCGCTGTCGCTTTCCGGCGGCGAACGGCGTCGCCTCGAGATCGCCCGCGCCCTGGCGACGCGCCCGGCCTACATGCTGCTCGACGAGCCTTTCGCCGGCATCGACCCGATTGCCGTCGCCGACATCCAGCAGCTTGTGCGCCATTTGACGGCGCGCGGCATCGGTGTGCTGATCACCGACCACAATGTGCGCGAGACGCTCGGCCTCATCGACCGCGCCTACATCATCCATGCCGGCCAGGTGCTGACGCATGGCCGCGCCGACGAAGTGGTCGCCAATGCGGATGTGCGTCGTCTCTATCTCGGCGAGGGTTTTACGCTCTGAGCGTGAAATACGTTTCCCCGCAGTGAATTTGGGGCAATTCTCGGTTGTTTTTTGCTTTTTTTCGCCCGGATAACGCTCCGGTAAGCGACTCTTGCTAGCGTTTCGCTTGACAAGCAAAAGCCGGGCCAGTCTCTATGCCCGGTCGGAAAATTTGTTCCGGCTGTTCCGATGCGTAGACTTCCCAGTGGGTAGAGAAGGCGTTTGAAACCGAACCATGGCTCTGGCGGCAAAGCTACAGCTACGACAGTCCCAGTCGCTGGTGATGACGCCGCAGCTGATGCAGTCGATTCGGCTGCTGCAGCTTACTCATGTCGAGCTGGACCGCTTCATCGACGACGAGATCGAACGCAATCCGCTGCTTGAGCGCGCCGAGCCGCAGGACGATGCGGCGAGCGACCAGGCGCAGAAGAACGACGCCGCGCCTGAGCCCGCTTCAGACGGGGACTGGTTCGAAGCCGAGACGCAATGGAGCGCCGAGGCGATCTCGGACAAGCTCGACTCCTCGCTGGAAAACCTTTTTCCGGACGATCCCGGCACCAGCGAACGGCTCGGGCCCGACCTTACGGCGCAATGGAAATCGGCCTCCGGCGGCAACGCCGGCGGATCGTCGTCCGAGGGCTTCGACGTCGGCGACATGGCGGCCACGGCAATCACGCTGCGCGAACATGTCGGCGAGCAGATCGCCCTTGCCTTCGCCGATCCGGCGGCGCGGCTGATCGCCGGCGAGCTTGCCGACGGCCTCGACGAGGCCGGCTACCTGCGCGCCGACACCGCCGAAATCGCCGTCCGTCTCGGCGCGAACGCGGCGGCGGTGGCCAAGGTGCTTGACGTTTGCCAGACATTCGAGCCCGCCGGCCTGTTTGCCCGCGACCTTGCGGAATGCCTGTCGCTGCAGCTTGCCGTGCGTGACCGGCTCGATCCGGCGATGAAGGCGCTGGTCGCCAATCTGGAGCTTTTGGCGCGGCGCGATTTCCAGACGCTGAAACGCATCTGCGGTGTCGACGAGGAGGATCTTCTCGACATGCTGGCCGAAATCCGGGCGCTCGACCCGCGGCCCGGCACGGCATTCCTGGGCGGCGCCAGTGACGCGATCGTCGCCGACGTCGAGGTGCGGGCGGCCAATGATGGCAGCTGGACGGTGGAGCTCAATGCCGAGACGCTGCCGCGCGTGCTGGTCGACCATATCTATTTCGCGCGGGTTTCCGGCCACGCGAAAAACCAGACGGAAAAGGATTTCCTGGCCGAGTGCCTGCAGAACGCCAACTGGCTGACGCGCAGCCTTGATCAGCGGGCGAAGACCATTCTCAAGGTGGCGTCGGAAATCGTGCGCCAGCAGGACGCGTTTCTGGTCCATGGCGTGCGTCAGCTGAAGCCGCTCAATTTGCGCACGGTGGCCGATGCCATCGGCATGCACGAATCGACCGTCAGCCGGGTCACGGCGAAGAAATACATGCTGACGCCGCGCGGCGTGTTCGAGTTGCGTTATTTCTTCACCGCCTCGATCGCTTCGGCGGGAGGCGGTGATGCTCATTCCTCGGAAGCGGTGCGCGACCGCATCAAGCAACTGATCGACGAGGAAAAGCCCGTCGACGTGCTTTCCGACGACGCCATTGTCGATATGCTGAGGGAAAGCGGCGTCGACATCGCGCGGCGCACCGTCGCCAAGTACCGGGAAGGCATGAACATTCCCTCGTCGGTGCAGCGGCGGCGCGAAAAACGGGCCCTGGCCAGCGTCGGGCGTTGATACGGTCCCAAAACGGGCCCTGCGAGACGGCCGGATTTCCACAGTTCTCGTGCTTCATTGACAAGCCGCAATGAAGTGGCTAGAAGCCCGCCCGCATGAGACGGGCTCGAAGCCCGCATGCGAATGGTCCGTCACGGTGAAGGCCACGGGACGGCCAAGAAGGCGGCTTGTGATCAATCGGAAAGTCCGGATTTAAAAACAGCGGGAGTGCCGCCGCAAAGCTTGTGCGCACGGACCACGAGTATAAACTCGGGGCAGTTTGAAGCCTGAGCAGGGAAGGTCAGTTTTCAGATGAAACTGCGCATATCGGGAAAACACATGGATATCGGCGATGCGTTTCGTACGCGCATCAACGACCGTGTCGGCGAGGCGATCGGAAAATATTTCGACCGCGGTTTTTCAGGGCATGTCACGGTCATCAAATCAGGGTCGCGCTATTCCGCCGACTGCATGATCCGGCTCGATTCCGGCGCATCGCTGCAGGCGACCGGCGACGCCCAGGATCCGACGCTGGCCTTCGAGGCTGCGGCAGACCGCCTGGAGACGCGGCTTCGGCGCTACAAGCGCCGGCTGAAGTCGCACAATTCCGGCAATGGAAACGGCGAACCCACCGACATCGCCTATACGGTGATGGCCCCGCTTGCCGATGACGACGAGGAGATACCGGACAATTTCGCGCCGGCCATCGTCGCCGAATCGACAATGACGCTGCGCACCATGTCGGTGGCGTCGGCCGTCATCGAGCTCGACACGAAGGACAGCCCGGTTTTCGTCTTCCGCAATGCCGGGAACGATCATCTCAACATCGTCTATCGCCGGCCGGATGGGAACATCGGCTGGATCGATCCGTCCACGACCAAAGTCGCACAGGGATAAGAAGCCAGCCGCGCGAGGGGGCGAGGACTGGCGGGCGGCGGGCGAACAAGGGAATTTCAAGCATGGATCTGAGCGATCTGATCAACGTTCCGGCGATCATGCCGGCGTTGAAGGCGAACTCAAAGAAGCAGCTGCTGCAATTGCTGTCCGAAAGGGCGGCGGGGATTTCCGGCATTCCGGAGCGGGAGGTGTTCGACACCATCCTGCAGCGCGAGCGGTTGGGTTCCACCGGCGTCGGCAACGGCATCGCCATTCCGCATGGCAAGCTGGCCGGGGTGAAGCGCATTGCGGGCGTCTTTGCCCGGTTGGAGACACCGGTCGATTTCGAGGCACTGGACGATCAGCCGGTCGATCTGGTGTTCCTGCTCTTGGCGCCGGAAGGTGCGGGCGCCGACCACCTCAAGGCCTTGTCGCGCATCGCGCGTGTGCTGCGCGATGCCGACACGGTGGCCAAGATCAGGGGCACGCGCGACGCGGTCGCGATCCATGCGCTTTTGTCGGACACACAGGCCTCGCACGCGGCCTGAAGTTTCTTTGGGATAAATCTTCCAAGGTCCGCCGCAGGCGGCCCTGTCCATTTCAGTGGCCAGCAGTCGCTTTAGTGGATAGCGACGGTGGTCAGGTCGTTCTCAAGCGCGCCCGCCAGAGCCCGGTCACGGGCATCCGAAAGCAGGATCGGCTGGCCGTTGGCGGCAAACAGCGCCCACAGCTCCATGCCGGGCGCGATTTCGCCGAGGCCGGGGAAGCGCCCGCGCAGATCGTCGCTCGACACTTTCCTCAGATAGGCGACCGTACCTTCGCCGAGATGGGCGAATTCGCCGCTGGACATGGCGAGATTTTCGTCAGTTCTGGTCATTTCAAGCCTCCTTGACGCGAGGACGCCGCTCAAGGCCGCCTCGCATGAGAGCCATCGGTGAGGATCAGTCTTTCACCGATATGTTTATTTTCCGTACCAGCCGCTCGGCCTCCGGGCGGTCGAGATCGATCGACAGCAGGCCGTTCTTCAGCTCCGCCGCGATCACCCGCATGCCGTCGGCCAGCACGAAACACCGCTGGAACTGGCGCGCGGCGATGCCGCGGTGGAGGAATTCGCGCTCGGTGTCGTCATTTTGACGGCCGCGCACGATGAGCTGGTTCTCCTCCGTGGTGACATCGAGATCGCTTTCGGCGAAGCCTGCGACGGCAAGCGTGATGCGCAGCCTTTCGGCATTGCCGTCAGCACCGCTGAGGCGCTCGATGTTATAGGGAGGGTAGCTGTCGCCGGACTTCGCCAGGCGTTCGAGCGTCTTTTCCATGGCGTCGAAGCCAAGGAGAAGCGGACTCGAAAAGGGCGTCATTCGGCTCATGTTACAGTGTCCTCTCAAGAGCGACATAAACTGGAAAAACCCAGATGGCATTTTTCCCGATGGTCTTGATATGGTCTGCCCCCCGGCCAAGTTCAAGCCATCAAAAACCCCGCCCAAAAAGACTCCCAGACAAGGAATTGAAATGCCCCATACCCGCAAGATCATCATCGACACGGATCCCGGCCAGGATGATGCCGTCGCCATATTGCTGGCGCTCGGCAGCGCCGAGCTGGACATCGTCGGCATATCAGCTGTTGCCGGCAACGTGCCGTTGAACCTTACCGAAAAGAATGCACGCAAGATCTGCGAGCTGGCCGGACGGCCCGATATCAAGGTCTATGCCGGCGCCATCCGGCCGCTGGCACGCGAACTGGTCACCGCCGAGGAAGTGCATGGCAAGACCGGCCTCAACGGGCCGCAGCTGCCCGACCCTACGATGACGCTGCAGGACCAGTATGCGGTCGATTTCATCGTCGAGACGCTGATCAACGAGCCGAGCGGCACGATCACGCTCTGCGCGCTCGGGCCGCTCACCAACGTCGCGCTGGCGCTGATCCGCGAGCCGAGGATCGCGCCGCGCATCAAGGAGATCGTTTTGATGGGCGGCGGCTTCTTCGAGGGCGGCAATGTCACGCCGACTGCCGAATTCAACATCTATGTCGACCCGCATGCCGCCGATGTCGTGTTCAAGGCCGGCATTCCGATCGTCATGATGCCGCTCGACGTCACCCACAAGGCGCTGACCACCGCCACGCGCACCCAGGCTTTCCGCAAGCTTGGCACCAGGGTCGGCACGGCGACGGCGGAGATGCTGGAGTTCTTCGAGCGCTTCGACGAGGAGAAATACGGCACCGACGGCGGGCCGCTGCACGACCCCTGCGTCATCGCCTATCTGCTGAAGCCGGAGCTGTTCAAGGGCCGCAACTGCAACGTGACGGTCGAAACCTCGTCCGAGCTGACCATGGGCATGACCGTGATCGACTGGTGGGGTGTGACCAAGCGGCCGCAGAACGCCATGGTGATGCGTGACATCGACCACGACGCGTTTTTCGCGCTGCTGCTGGAGAGGCTGGGGCGGCTCTGAAAGCCTCCTTCTCCCCGTTCACGGGGAGAAGGTCCCGGCAGGGGGATGAGGGGCCGCGCAAACGTCGATAATTGCCTGCAACACCGGAGCTGCCCCTCACCCGGTCGCTGCGCGACCACCCTCTCCCCGTAAACGGGTGAGGGAAGGGTGCGCTCACTTCGCCTTCGAAAAAGCCAGCCACAGGCCGCCGCCGACCAGGAAGCTGCCGCTGATCCGCGACAGCAGCTTGACCCGGCTGGCCGACAGCAGGCGTCCGGCGCGGGCGGAGGCGAGTGCGTAGGTCGAATCCGACACGGCGGCGAAGATCATCGCGGTGAGGCCCATGACCGTGATCTGCAGCGCATAGTTGCCTTCCGGGGAAATAAATTGCGGGAAGAAGGCGCCGAAGAACACCAGCGTCTTCGGGTTGCTCAGCGCCACCAGCAGGCCCTGCAGGAAGAAGCCGCCGCGCGGCTTCCGCGCCGTCCCGTCGGCGTTCAGCGTGCCCTTCGAGCGGAACATCTGCACGCCCATCCAGATCAGATAGGCGGCGCCGATCAGCCTCACCCATTCGAACCAATGGCCCATGCCCGCGATCAGCGAGGTCAGGCCGATGCCGACAATGGCGATCATGATGGCAAGCCCGGCCTGGGTGCCGGCGACATTGGCAAGGCCGGCGCGCGAGCCGTGACGGATGCTGTTGGCGATGATCAGCGTCACTGTCGGTCCGGGCACCAGGATTATGACGAGACAGGCAAGCAGATAGGCGGCGTAGAGTTCCAGCGACATGGGGGTTTCCTCGACAGAATGCCGCTATGCGACGCGGCCATGTCAAATCAATGCATGGGATCGCCGTCGGCGCAAGCCGGTGGAATTGGCACCGATAGAACCAGGCTGGCTTCAGGAGGAGGCGACCTGCCATGGCAGCGTCGCCTCATAGGCCGCTCCCGCCTTGAGCACGGCAAGGTCGCCGCGCGGCCGTCCAATCAGCTGCATGCCCATCGGCCGGCCCCTCTCGTCGAAACCGACCGGCACGTTGAGGGCCGGACAGCCGCCCAGCGTGGCGAAGGCGGAAACCTGCATCCAGCGGTGATAGCTGTCCATGTCGCGCCCGGCCACCTGGTTCGGCCAGTGGGTGGAGACCGCGAAGGGAAAGACCTGCGCGGTCGGCAGCGCGACGAGGTCGAAGCGCTCGAACAGCGACAGCAGCGTTTTGTGCCACGACGAGCGCCGCACCGTTGCGGAGTGGATTTGCGGCGCGGTGAGGTGCAGCGCCTGCTCCACTTCCCACACGGCCTCGGGCTTGAGAAGTTTGCGCTTTGCCGGATCGTCGTAGTGGGCTTTCAGCGCGCAGCCGCTGCTTGCCTGGCGCAACGTGACAAAAGCCTGCCACAGCGCTTCGAAGTCGACATCCGGCACCAGCGCCTCGCTTTGGAACGACGCGCCGGCGATCCTGCCCAAAGCTGCCTCGCAAAGATCGAGAATGCCTGCTTCCACCGGCAGATGGCCACCGAGATCGCCGAACCAGGCGATGCGGCCGCCGCCCGCCGGCGTTTGCAGTCCTTCCAGGAAAGAGCCCTGCTTATGATGCGAGAGCGGCGCGCGCGGATGGTAGCCGGCCTGCTCGTCGAGCAGCAGTGCGATGTCGCGCACATTGCGGCCCATCGGACCTTCCACGCCCATCTGCGCATGGAAGACATCGATGTCGGGACCGGCCGGGACAAGCCCCTGCGATGGGCGGAAGCCGTAGACATTGTTGTAGGCGGCTGGATTGCGCAGCGAGCCGCCGAAGTCGCTGCCGTCGGCGACGGGGAGCATGTCGAGCGCCAGCGCGACCGCAGCACCACCGCTCGAGCCGCCGGCGGTCAAGGCCGGGTCGAAGGCATTGAGCGTCGGGCCGAACACGCTGTTGTAGGTGTTCGAACCCAATCCGAATTCGGGAACATTGGTCTTGCCGATGATGATGGCGCCGGCCTTGCGCACGCGCTCGACGAAGAAATCGTCCTCCCCGGGGACGAAATCGGCAAAGATCGGCGAGCCGAAGGTGGTTCTGAGGCCCTTGGTCAAGGCAAGGTCCTTGATGGCGATCGGCAGGCCGAATAGGGATCCAGCCTCGCCGCCTCGCGCCAGGTGGGCATCGGCCCTGTCGGCTTCCGCCAGGATGTCGGCGGGTTCGCGCAGCGACACGATGGCGTTGACCTGTGGGTTCACCGCCTCGATGCGGTCGAGGAAGGCCGCGACCACCTCACGCACCGACAGGCGCCGTCGCCTGATTGCCTCGGCAAGCTCCATGGCGGACAGCCGGCAAATCTCGCTGGCCGGCGCCACGGCATGTTTCGTCACGGGTCGCATGGCTGTCATCCCCTTAAGCCCGCAGGTCTAGCTGGCAGGTTCTTGCAAGGCGGCGTCGACATCTTTTGCCAGCGGGATCGCCGGCTGGGCGCCGGGCTTCAGGCAAGCAAGCGAGCCGGCGGCGGCGGCGCGGACGAGCGCCTGCTCGAGCGGCAGGCCGGACGACAGGCCGGCGCCGAAATAGCCGCAAAAGGTGTCGCCGGCGCCGACGGTGTCGACCGGGGTGATCTTCAGCGCCGGCACCGTCAGGAAATCGTCCGGCGTCGCGGCCAGCACGCCGTCACCGCCGAGCGTGACGACGATGGTGCGCCCGGTCTTGCCGGCATAGTCGCGCATCCGCGCCGAGCGGTCGCGGCCGGCGAGCGACAGCGCCTCGCCATAGAGGTCGAATTCGGTTTCGTTGGCGACGGCATAGTCGGCCTTGGCAAGCAGGTCGGACGCCTCCGCGAGAAACGGCGCGGTGTTGAGCACACTGATCGCGCCGGCCGCCCGGGTCGCGTCGAGCGCGGCCTCGACGGTCTGCAGCGGGATCTCGTGCTGCAGCAGCACGACATCGTTCTTTTTCAGCAGGGCTTTGGTAATGTCGGCCGGCAGCACCGAATCGTTGGCGCCCGGCACCACGGCGATGACGTTCTCGCCGTCGGCGCCGACCAGGATCAGCGCCGTGCCAGTCGAGGCGAAGCTCTCTCCGACGCCAGACAGATCGACTTTCCCGTCCCTGAGCAATGCGGTTGCCTCGGCGGCGAAACTATCCTTGCCGACCGCGCCCACCATGCGCACCTTGGCGCCGGCGCGCGCGGCAGCCAATGCCTGGTTGGCGCCCTTGCCGCCGGGCGCGGTGGCGAAATGCGAGCCGCGCACCGTCTCGCCAGGTGCTGGCAAGCGGTCGACATTGGCGATGAGGTCGAGGTTGATCGAGCCGACAACGATAATCAAGAAGTGCCTCCTGCTGATTGCGCGGGAGGCTAACCCGTAAGACTGCCGGTTGCCAGTCCATCCGGGTGCCGCGTGCGTCTCTTGTCATTCGCAGCGCACCGTGACCATGCCCTGATAGTTGCCGGCCGGAAAGATGCCTGAAGATTTGGTTGCGGCGAGGTCGACCTGGATGGTGTGGGTGCCGTTGGTGACGCGCTGCGGCGAACTGCCTGGGATGTCGGTGCCCGAGCCATCGAGGCGGAAGACGGTGGCGAAAGTGGTGTTGGTGTCGCCGCCGCTTGGCGCGGAGGTAAAGGCGATAGGCGGCGGCGCCGAAACCGAAAAGCAATCGAGCAAATTGAGTATGGAGCAGAGCAGGGAGCTTGCGGTGATGGTGGCGCCGGCGCTCGACCCGCCGGCCTGCTTGGAGCCGAATATGTTGATCGCTGGGTTCGGCGTCATCGTTCCCGAGGCGCCGATCATGATCATGCAGGTGCCGATGATCGCCGACTGTGCCGGCAGGCAGAAGCCGGCGAGCGCGGCGAAGGCAAGCAGCGCGCTGCTATTTCTTCTTCTTTTTCTTGCCATGGCCGTTTCCGGTTCTGATGCTCCAGCCTTCGTCGGCCCATCCGGGTGATGTGGCGGCAGGGGCGGGGGTCACACTTGCCGTCTGGCCGTCGGCGCCGAGGCCCATCTTCAGCAGCTTCAGTTCAAGCTGCAGTCGCTCGACCTCGAGCTCGTAGAGGCGGCTGCAATCGACGCGCTTCGGCTTCCGCCCCAGCGGGATCACCACGCGGCCGTAAGTGGCGAGGTCACTGTTCGACTGGCTGTTGCTGTTGCCTCTGATGACGCCGACGTCGAGATAGGCGCCGCTGCCGGAAACTGCGGAGCGGCAGGTCGTGCCGTCGGACGCATGAACCTCGTCCTGGCCCTGGGGCAAGGTGACGCCGGGCAGAGTGAAGCCCGTCTGGTTCTGGTTCAGGTTCAGGATATCCTCGGCAAACCCCTGATTTACGACCGCCCAAGCGGGCAGCAAGGAAAGGGTCAGAACCTGCGATGCCCGAAAAACTTTCCGCATATCTGTGCCCTTATTTGCGTCTGCTCGCTTGGAAAGGGGATACTCTCGGTACAGATACGCACTTTACGCTCGGTCGCGCCGTCGAACGGCACGACCACCAGAACTGGGCGCGATGCCTGGCCAGCCAGCAGGAAGGCGTTCGGCGTGATCCTGGCATCGACGGGTTGGAAATTCTGGTCATAGACATGGATTTCGACGCGTATGCGCTGGTCATACGGGTTGCCCGGGAAGACCCGCACGGCGAAGGCGTCGGTAAAGGACCTGACCTCGCCGCGCATCGGCGTCATCGACTGGCCCGACGCGGCAATGGGAACGAGGGCGACAGCCAGTGCCGCCGCCAGAATTCGAACATGTGTCAAAGCTCCCTCCTTTCGCGAGGGTGTCATTCGCAGCGAAGCGTGACCGTTGCCTGATAGTTGCCGGCGGAGAAGCGGTTGCTGCCGCCCTTGGTGCCGGCGAGATTGACCGCGACGGTCGAAGTGCCGGGCGCGGCAAGCGCGGTCGTGGTGCCGGTTTCCGCAATGGTGTGGGCACCGGTGGAGGCGAAGGTCGGCGTCCAGGTGGTGGCCGTGACATCAGAGGCGGGCACGGTGGTGGATGTGACCGGATCGACGCTGAGCGAGACACCGCCCGTGGTGTCCACCTGGACGCTGCCGGCCGAACCGCCGGCATTGTGGGAGCTCAGCGACTGAAGGTTGGTGCTGACGGTCATCGTGCCGTTGGAATTCACCGTCAGCGTGCAGGTCGCGGTTATGGTGCCGTTGAACAGGACGTTTCCGGTCGCGGCCGATGCCGTCTGGTCGATACAGGCAACAAGAACAGCTGCACCGATGGCGGTGCGGAAGAGCTTCATCGAATCCTCCTATCAAGCCGGACAGTCCGACCTAATCCAAAGGTATCCTCGCTTTATCGTGGTTAATTTAGGGTAAACTTAAATAATATTGCTTCGGCGTAACAAAGAAAACCGGCGAAACCATAGGTTGTCGCCGGTTGTATAGCTTCTAATCGCTGGAGAGTAATTATAGGAATACTTGTTGATACTGATATCTGCGGTTTTATGCAACTGAAACGGAAAAAATCGACGTTTCAGGACGCGACCTGCCCTGCTTCCCAGCCGAGGATGGCGCGCTTGCGTGTCAGGCCCCAGTGATAGCCGGTAAGCGCTCCGGATTTGCCAAGTGCGCGATGGCACGGCACGACGAACGACATCGGGTTGGCGCCGACCGCTGCGCCCACAGCTCGGCTGGCGTTCGGTGCGCCGATCCTTTCGGCGATCGAGGAGTAGGTGCAGGCCTTGCCCATCGGGATGCGCAACAGGGCTTCCCAGACGCGCAGCTGGAAGTCGGTACCGATCATCACCACGCGCAGCGGCTGGTCGGCGCGCCACAGCGTCGGATCGAAGATGCGCGCCGCATAAGGCGCGGTGGCGCTCATGTCCTCGACATAGTTGGCGTTCGGCCAGCGGCTGGACATGTCGGCGAAGGCCGCCCGCTCGCCGCCTGGATCGTTGAAGGCGAGACCGGCCAGCCCACGGTCGGTGACCATGATCAAGGCGATGCCGAAGGGCGAGATGTGGTAGCCGTAGCGGATGGTGAGGCCGGCGCCACGCGTCTTGTAGTCGCCCGGCGACATCGCTTCGTGGGTGACGAAGAGATCGTGCAGCCGGCCAGGTCCTGACATGCCAAGCTCGAACGAGGTTTCGAGCAGCGGCATGCCTGAATCGAGCAGCTTGCGCGCATGGTCGAGCGTAACCGCCTGCAGGAAGGCCTTGGGCGACAGACCGGCCCAGCGGGTGAACAGTTTTTGCAGGCCGGTCGGGGTCTCGCCGACCTCCTCGGCCAGAATCTCCAGCGAGGGCTGGTCGCGATAGTCGAGACTGATCTTCTCGATGGCGCGGCGGACCACCTCATAGTCGCTGCCTTCGGGCGTGATGTCGTTCTCAAGGATCGCGGTCGGTTTCATGCGGGTATTCATGGTCATCTGGGCGTTCATGGCAATATCTCCTTGACCGCGAATATCGTTCTTCCTGCCCTTTGCCACCACCCGAAACTTGCCTTCCCGCTGCCCGTACCCAGATAGAGTCGGCTCGAACGGAAGTGGACAATCATGTTCGGCGAGAAGGTAAATCTGACCGGGGCAAGGGAGACCTTGCTGTTGACGCTCTACGGCAAGGCGCTGGAGAGCCGGCTACCCCATTCGCTGCTTGAGGATCGGTTCGCCGACGAGGCGGTGCGCAAGATCGATTATGATTTTTCCAGGCTCAAGGTTGATAGCAATCTCGGCATCGGGCTGGCGATCAGAGCAAAGACGCTAGACGTCCACGTTCAGGACTTTTTCGCCAGAAATCCCGACGCCATCGTGCTGCATCTGGGCTGTGGGCTCGATACCCGCATATTTCGCGTCGATCCGCCAGAAGGCGTGGACTGGTTCGATGTCGACTATCCGGACGTCATCGCGCTCAGGCGCAGGCTTTACCCGTCCCGGCAGCATTACCATTTGATCGCTTCGTCGGTGACGGAACTGGACTGGCTGACTGAGGTGCCCCGAAATCGCCCGGCCATGGTGGTGGCGGAAGGATTGACACCCTATCTCGCCGCCGAGGAAGGGCCACGTTTGTTTTCACGGCTTGTCTCGCATCTTGCCAGTGGCGAGCTGATGTTCGACGCCTACAGCCATTTCGGCCTGAAGCTGCCTTCGCCTCAATCCGTCGGTCAGGGCGACGGGCGCCGAGGTCCACTGGGCCATCGAGGATCCGCACGAACTGGAGCGCGCCGTTCCGAAGCTGCGGTTCGTCGAGGACATCTCGGCCTACAAGCCGGAACACGCCGCCCGCATGGGCAGGGTAGCGAAATTGTTCGTTCGCCTTTGGAAATACATTCCCGCACTGCGCAAGATCGGCAGGCTTTTGCGCTATCGGTTCTGAAGCGCTGGTTCAGCGCGCCTTGGCGGTTGCCAGCGCGCGTGAAAAGGCCGTGGCAAAGCTCTCGCGGTCGTCGGGGTTGAGGAAGGTGCCGATCGAGACGGACTTCCCTTGAGCCTCCACCACCATCCTGGTGATGCCGATCTCGGCATGGCGGGCGATCGAGAAACGCGACCAGAACGGATTGAAGCGATGCGCTTCCGATTTGCCTGACGGCGCCGTCTTGCGGATGTCGAGGCTGGTTCGGGAGACCGACACCTCCTCGCGGGCGCGGGCGGCGCGGTAGTTGGCGCGGAAGGCGATGTAGACGCCGATCACGTCGAGGCCGAAGAAGCCGAACACCGGCCATGCGCCGCGCGACAGGAAGAACGCCCCTGTCACCAGCCAGCCGAACAGCAGCGTGCCCATCAGCACGAAAAAGCCGGTGCGGCCGAGCGAACGGTGCGGTGTCAGCAAAACGTGGAAGAAGGGCTCGTCGGCCTGGAAAGAGGCGTTTGTATCGCTCATGCCGGGATATTATAGGAAGGGTATGGCGAGCCCCAAGTCCAAAAAATCCCCGATGCCCAAAAATTCCCCGATGCCCAAGAAGGAATTGCCGCCCGGCCGGCGCGACGGCTCGAACGCCAAGCCGCGACCGAGGCCGGTCAGATCACGGTCGCTCTACAGCGCGGCCGAAGTGCATGAGATCTTCCGGCGCTTTTCCATACAGCGGCCGGAGCCGAAGGGCGAGCTCGAGCATGTCAACGCCTTCACGCTGCTGGTGGCGGTGGTGCTTTCGGCTCAAGCCACCGATGCCGGCGTCAACAAGGCGACGCGGGCGCTGTTCAAGGTCGCCGATACGCCGCAAAAGATGCTGGCGCTGGGCGAGGCCAAGGTCGGCGACTACATCCGCACGATAGGGCTCTGGCGCAACAAGGCCAGGAACGTCATTGCGCTGTCGCAGGCCTTGATCGCGGACCATGGCGGCGAGGTGCCCGACGACCGCGAGCAACTGGTCAAGTTGCCGGGGGTCGGGCGCAAGACCGCCAACGTCGTGCTCAACATGGCCTTCGGTCAGCACACGATGGCGGTCGACACGCATATACTGCGCATCGGCAACCGGCTCGGCCTGGCGCCCGGCAAGACGCCGGAGCAAGTCGAGCAAGGGCTGCTGAAGATCATACCGGACGAATACATGCGCCACGCGCATCACTGGTTGATCCTGCATGGCCGCTATGTCTGCAAGGCGCGCAAGCCGAATTGTCCGGCCTGCGTCATCGCCGACATCTGCAAGGCGGCGGAGAAGACGACCGATGTGCCGGCGCCGCTGGTGCCGATCGGGCCGCTCGGTCTGGCGGACGAAGTGGCTAATTCTCCTCCACGAACACCTCTTCGCGCTTCTTCTTGACCGCGGGCAGGAAGACGATGACGAGCACCGCGAGCGCAATGAAAAGCAGGCCGGCACTGATCGGTCTCGTCACGAAGGTGCTCGGGTCGCCGCGCGAGAGAATCATGGCGCGGCGCAGGTTTTCCTCAAGCAGCGGGCCAAGCACGAAGCCGAGCAGCAATGGCGCGGGTTCGCAGCGCAGCTTGGTCAGGAGGTAGCCGAGGATGCCGAAGAAGGCGACGGCGTAGAGGTCGAACACGTTGGTGCTGACGCTGTAAACGCCGATCGAGCAGAACGCCATAATGATCGGGAAGAGCACGTAGTAAGGGATCGTGAGGAGCTTCACCCAAAGCCCGATCAGCGGCAGGTTCAGGACGATCAGCATCAGATTGCCGATCCACATCGAGGCGATGATGCCCCAAAACAGGGCCGGCTGTTCGGTCGCGACATTGGGGCCGGGTACGATGCCCTGGATGATCATCGCGCCGATCATCAGCGCCATCACCGGGTTGGCCGGAATGCCGAGCGTCAGCATCGGGATGAAGGAGGTCTGGGCGCCGGCATTGTTGGCCGATTCCGGTCCTGCGACGCCTTCGATGGCGCCCTTGCCGAATTCCCCCGGATTTTTCGATACGCGCTTTTCGACCGTGTAGGAGGCAAAGGCGGCAAGGATCGCGCCGCCTCCCGGCAGGATGCCGAGCGCCGAACCGATGATCGTTCCGCGCACGATGGGCGCCGCCATGCGCCGAAAATCCTCGCGGGTCGGCATGAGGCCGGAGACCTTGCGGATCAGCACGGAGCGCTCATGCTCGTTCTCGAGGTTGCGCAGGATCTCGGCGACGCCGAAGACGCCGACCGCCACCGCGACGAAATTCAGCCCGTCCGCATATTCGGTGATGCCGAGCGTGAAGCGCGGCGTGCCGGTGTAGATGTCGGTGCCGACAATGCCGAGCAGCAGGCCGAGCACGACCATCGCCAGCGCCTTGACGATCGAGCCATGGGCAAGCGCGACGGACGAGACGAGGCCGACGATCATCAGCGAAAAATATTCGGCCGCGCCGAATTCCAGCGCGATCGCCGTCAGCGGCGGGGCAAAGATGGCGACGAGGAAGGTCGACACCGTGCCGGCAAAGAACGAGCCTATCGCCGCGATCGCGAGTGCCGCCCCGGCGCGGCCATTCTTGGCCATCTGATAGCCGTCGATTGCGGTGACTGCCGAAGAGGATTCGCCGGGCATATTGATGAGAATGGCGGTGGTGGAGCCGCCATATTGCGCGCCGTAATAGATGCCGGCGAGCATGATGAGGGAGGACACCGGGTCACCGATCTGGAAGGTGATCGGCAAGAGCATGGCGATGGTTGCGGTGGCGCCGATGCCGGGCAGGACGCCGATCAGCGTGCCGAGAAGGACGCCGATCAGGCAGAAACCAAGATTTGTCAGCGATGTCGCCGTCGAAAAGCCGAGCGCAAGGTTGGCGAGGAGTTCCATGGTCATCTCCTCACATTGGCAGCCACGGGCCAAAGCGCTGGAACGGCAGGCCGAGTGCGTAACTGAAGACGAGGAACGCAAACAGCGTCAGGCCGGCCGACAGCATGAGCGCGGTCAGCGGCTTCATGCGGGCGCTGGCAAACGATGCGATCAGCGCCGTCAGGAAGATCGACGGGATGAAGCCGAGGCCGCGCACCGTCAGGCCGAAGAAGATCGGAGCGGGGAGGATGAACAACATGCCGCGCCAAGCAATGTGGCCGATCGGCTCGCTCTCGAAGCGCACCGCCTGGACGAGGATGACGACGCCAAGCAGGATCAGCACGACCGCCAGGGCCAACGGGAAATAGCCTGGCCCCATGCGGAAGGCGGTGCCGATTTCGAGACCGAGCGACTGAGCCGCGAAAAATGCGCCGAAAGCGATGAACAGCGCGGCGCATAGGCCGTTGGTCCTGTCGATTGCGAAAGGTTTCATGACGTTCCTCCCAGGCTCGCGTCTGGAGCGCGAGACGCTGCATGCGAAAACGGGGCCGAAGCGAAAACGGGGCGCTGGTGGCGGCCCGTTCGAAATCTCAGTCGGCGTACTGGCCGGCGGCTTCGATGATCGGCTTCCAGCGCCCGATCTCGCCTTCCAGCTTGGCCTTCAGCGCGGCCGGCGTCGCGTCGGCCTCGGGTGACGGCTTGGTGCCGAGTTCGGCGAAACGGGCGGCGACGTTCTGGTCCTTCAGTGCGACCTGCAGCGATTTCGACAGCCGTTCGGTGATCTCGGCCGGCGTGCCCTTGGGGGCATAGATGCCGTGCCAGATGCCGACCTGCACCTCGGGAAGGCCGCCTTCCGTCGTCGTGGGGACGTCCGGCAGCACGTCGAGGCGTTCCGGCGAGGTCACTGCGTAGGCCTTGATCGTGCCGCCCTTGATCTGCTTCGTGGTATTGGTCGTCTGGTCGCACATGATGTCGACCTGGCCGCCGAGAAGGTCGGTCATCGCCGGGCCAGTGCCCTTGTATGGCACGGTAACCAGCGGCGTCTTGATGCCGCTCATGAACAGCATGCCACACAGATGCGAGGCCGCACCTATGCCGGCATTGGCCACGGTGATGCTGTCCTTGTTGGCCTTGGCGTACTCGACCAGCCCCTTCAAGTCGGTCGGCTCGAGGTCCTTGCGGCCAACAATGGTCATCGGCACCTCGGTGACGAGGCCAACATATTCGAAGGCGTTCAGCGTGTCGTATGCGAGCTTCCGGTATAGCGTCGCACTGGTCGCCATGCCGATATGATGCAGGAGCAGCGTATAGCCGTCCGGCTCCGCTTTAGCGACGCGACCGGCGCCCAGCGTGCCGCCGGCACCGCCGACATTCTCGACGATGACCTGCTGGCCGAGATCCTTCGACATGGCTTCCGCGACGAGGCGCGTCACCGTGTCGGTCGGGCCACCGGCCGCAAACGGCACCACGACAGTGATGGTGCGTTCGGGATAGGTCTGGGCGCCTGCGGCGAACGGATAAAGGATGGCAGCAGCGGCGGCTGCGAGAGCGGCGACAAATTTTCTCATAGTGGTTCCTCCCAGAATTCTGATCTGCAACCACTGCGCGGAGTTCCTCTCAACACCGGCTGTGGATAGAGCAATAATTAGCGCAAGCTAGCAGATTGCAATCGGACTGAAACGGCAAACTGCTGATATCCGCAACTGTCCGCACCCAATGGGTGAAGGGATGCGCAATCTAGTAGCCGTAGCCGCGTGCCATTGCCGCCGCAAAGACCGGGATCAGCAGGAAGATGAACGCTTCGGCGCGCACATAGCTGCGCGCGGATGCGAGTTCCGCCGCCGGTACCCGGAAGCCGGGGCTACCTGCCTGTTCCAGGAGATGAAGCGGACGGTCGGGATGATCGACAGCAGACCGACGGTGGCGAAGGCCGCCATCTTGGCCCAGAACATCCAGTTGTAGGCATAGAATTCCCAGCCCTTCAGGCCATAGAAGACGCGACCGATGCCGACGATGATGATCAGCGTGGCGATGATGCCGTAATGGCGATCGATACCGGCAAGCCGCTTGAGCGTCGCGGCGGGCAGGTCGCTGCGGATCAGCACAAATTCGGCGCCGATGATGCCGGCCAGCGAAAACACCAGCAGATGATGGATGATGGCCAGCACGAGGTCGGTGGTATCCATGCTTTCTCCCTTCGATCGGACGGCGCGGCAAGGAGCGCCTGAATCGGCACCGGCCGAAGAGTAGCATCGTCGATCAAAATTCCCAGATACGCCGGTGGTGGACATCTGGCCGTCGGCGCTATTGACGCCATCTGCTGACAGTCCGGTCGTCCTGGAAGATGATCCATGCTGTCGTGGCCCTTGCCCCACGCAAGCCATTTGCTAGGCGCAGGACAGCTCAACCGAGGCAAATCCCATGGTCAGTCCAAAGGCAGCCGGCGCACCGGTCATCGAAACGGCGCGCACCATTCTCAGGACGCACCGGCTGGATGATTTCGACACCTATGTCGCCATGTGGGCCGATCCCGGCGTCACCCGTTTCATCGGCGGCAAGCCGCGCACGCGCGAGGAAAGCTGGATGCGTTTCCTGCGCCATGCCGGCCTGTGGTCGCTTCTGGGCTACGGCTTCTGGGCAATCGAGGACAAGGCCACCGGCAGCTTCATCGGCGAGGCCGGCTTCCACGACCTCAAGCGCGATATCGAGCCGTCGATCGAGGGCGTGCCGGAGGCCGGCTGGGCGCTGGCACCTGAGGCGCACGGCCAGGGATTGGCCAGCGAAGTCGTGAGACGGGTTCTCGCCTGGGGCGACGAGATGTTCAAGGGTGCAAGAACCGTCTGCATCATCGATCCGGAAAACACCGCATCGCTGAATGTCGCGGCAAAGTGCGGCTACAAGGAATTGCTGCGGACCACCTATCACGATGCGGCGACGATCCTCCTGGAACGGCAGGCTTAGAGCAATTCCAGGAAAGTGCTCAGCGGCCCCGTTATCCGAGCTTGCGCAACTTGCGCGCAAGCTCGCTCCAAGGGTCGTCGATGCCCGGTCCTGCACCAGGTTTCAGCAGGGGCGTCGAAGCGTCGAAAGGTTGCGGTCCGGCGATCGCATAGCCTTGCGCATAGTCGACGCCGATTGTCTTCAAGGCCTCGACGATGCTTTCGCTTTCGACGAACTCAGCAATGGTGCGCTTGCCCATCACCTTGCCGATATGATGGATCATCTCGACCATGGCGCGGTCGATCCGATCGTCCAGCATGTCCTTGACGAAGCTGCCGTCGATTTTCAGATAGTCGACGGGCAGGTGCTTCAGATAAGCGAAGGACGACATGCCGGAGCCGAAGTCGTCGAGGGCGAAGCGGCAGCCCAGTTCGCGCAGGTCGGCTTTGAAACGCATGGCGTTGGTGAGGTCGGCAATCGCGCTGGTCTCCGTGATCTCCAGGCAGATCATGCCCGGCGGAATGCCATGGACGTCGAATTGTTCGCGCAGGAAGCCGAGGAAGGTGTCGTCGCCGAAACTTGCGCCGGATAGATTGACCGCGCAGGTGGCGATGGGAGCGGCCTGCGGGTTGGCAAGGCGGGCAGCCAAAACGCCGAAAGTGTTGCGCACGACCCAGCGGTCGATCGACGGCATCAGGCCATAACGCTCGGCTGCCGGAATGAAGCTGGCCGGCGAAACGATGAGGCCATCCTCGTCGGTCAACCGCAGCAGTATTTCGACATGGGCACCGGCCTCGGCCGCGGCGGCGTTGAGCGGCCAGATCTTCTGCGCATGAAGCTTGAAGCGGTCCTCTTCCAGCGCGGCGTGCAGGCGTTGCACCCAGGCCATTTCGTTGCATCCGATTGGTTTTGAATGCTCTTAACTGTCTGACGTCTGTAATGCAGGAGAGCAGGCACAGACCAGAAACCGTGGACACGCCGGCGCTTTACGCGTGGGGATCGGCTTTCGATAGGGCATGTTCGAGCATCGATGCGTCTTCCCCGAAAGCGCGCGTGGCGCGGGCTGCCGCCGCCAGCAGGGATGGCGTCATGCGCCGCAGAAAGGCCGCATCGACACGTGTGCTCGGGCCGGCCAGCGTCAGCACGCCAAGCAGAGTGCGCCCCGGGCCGAACACCGGTGCGGACACGCCCGCCGTCTCGGGGTCGCGGTCGCCCACCGACAGATAATGATAGGTCGCGCGGATGGTTTCGTAGGGCTCGCCCGGCTCGCCGGAGAACGCCGCCAGCACGCGGCCTCCCGAACCCAGTCGCAGCGGCAGCACGTCGCCTTCCCTGATGGTGTAGCGGATCGGATGCTTGGATTCGACACGGTAGAGACAGGTGCGGAAATCGCCCGAGCGGACGTAGAAGGCGACGCTCTCCCAGCTCTGCTCGGCCAGGTCGCGCATGATCGGCAGCAGGATGTCGACCGCCGCCACCGAACGCTGGTAGATCGCGCCAAGCCGGAAGGTTGCCGGGCCGACGCGGTAGCGGCCGTCATCCAGGCGTTCCAGCAATTGACCGCGCAGCAGCGAACCCGCCAGCCTCAGGATCGTGCTCTTGTAGAGACCGGTGCGTGCGGCGATTTCGGCAAGGCTGAGCGACTTGTCAACCGAGGCGAAGGCGTCGAGAATGGCGATGGCGCGATCGAGTGCGGCAACGCCGTCCGCTGATGCGGATCTGGGCCGTATGTCATTCATCTGTTTGACGATTTCGTTTCGGTTCCCGGTTCGGACGAAGACCCCAACCGGGCAAACTATGCCGGATGCCACGCATTCTGTCCAGTAGAATGCTGTTCCTGTTGACAGAACGCGGTAACATCTGCTTGAACTTGGAGGCGGGTCTGAATTCAGGCCACGTTTCTGGCAGGCACCGGAGGAGGTGTCGCGATTTGGAGGAATCCCATGCTGAACAGACGCAAATTCCTGACGAGCACCGCCGCGGCAGGCGCCGCCGGTTTCGCCGCACTGCACTTCACACCCGCTTTCGCACAGGACGCACCGCAGATCCAGATCTTCGTGCCGGCTGCGCCCGGTGGCGGCTGGGACCAGACGGCGCGCACTATCGACCAGGTGCTGCGTTCTGAAAAATTGATTTCCGGCTCGCAGATCACCAATGTCGGCGGCGCCGGCGGCACGGTCGGCCTGCCGCAGTTCGTCAACCAGTGGAACGGCAAGGGCAATTCGCTGATGGTGGCCGGCATGGTCATGGTCGGTGCCATCATCGCCAACAAGTCGGCCAACAACCTCACCGAGGTGACGCCGATCGCACGCCTCACCGGGGAATTCGAAGCGCTGGTGGTGCCGGCCGCCTCGCCGTTCAAGACGGCCGCCGATTTCGTCACCGCGCTGAAGGCGGACCCGACCAAGGTGCCGGTGGCCGGCGGCTCCGCCGGCGGCTCGGACCATATCCTGTTCGGCCTGATCGCCAAGACGGCCGGCGTGCCGGCGACCAACCTTTCCTACGTGCCGTTCGCCGGCGGTGGCGAGGCACTCTCGGCTTTGCTCGGCAACCAGGTCGCGGCCGGCATTTCCGGTTATGGCGAGTTCGCCGAACAGGTCAAGGCGGGCGCGCTGCGGCTGCTCGCGATCTCGGCCGACAAGCGCCAGGATGGCATCGACGCGCCGACGCTGAAGGAGGCCGGCATCGATGTCGAACTGTTCAACTGGCGCGGCGTCTTTGCACCGCCCGGTGTCTCCGACGCTGACAAGGCGGCGATGGTCAAGTTGGTCGAGACAATGGCCAAGAGCGAGGCCTGGGCAACGGAGTGCAAGAACCGCAACTGGACGCAGATCCTGCTCACCGGTGACGACTATGCCAAGTTCCTCATCGAGGACACTGCCCGTATCACTGCGATCCTCAAGGATCTCGGCCTCGCCTGATGCTTCCCAAGGGGGCGGCCCGCGCCGCCCCTTTCTGGAGGCTCCGCAACCGCATGGACATGCGATCCATCGCGGGTGAGACTGCGATCAGGGCCGGCCGTGGGAGGCTGGCCATCTTGGGAGGACATTCATGAGCACCAGCGACCAGCAGGCGCCGCCGCGGCACCTTGCAATGCCCGAATTGTTGATCGGCATCGGGCTTCTCGCCTGCGCCGCGGCCGTGGCCTGGCAGACGTTGGCGATCCCGGTATCGCCGCTTTACTCCAAGGTCGGCCCGACCGTCTTTCCCTATCTCACCATGACAGGCATGTTGGTGCTTTCCCTGCTCCTCATCGTCGCCGCGCTGAGGGGCGGCTGGCAGCCGGAGGAGGAAAAGGAAACGCCGACCGACTGGAAGGCGATGGGCTTCGTGGCTGCCGGACTGGTCGCCAACCTGCTGCTGATCCATCCGCTGGGCTTCACCGCCGCCTCGGTGATCATGTTCGTCCTCATCTGCTACGGGTTCGGCAGCAAGCATCCGTTGCGCGATGCACTGCTTGGACTGATCCTGGCGCTCGCGGCCTATTTCGGTTTCGCCAGAGCGCTCGGCGTCAACATTGGTGCCGGCTTCATCGAGAACCAGCTGAACACGGTCATCAACGCGATCATCGGCATGGCGAGGGGCTGAAGCGATGGAAACCCTCAATCAACTCGCCCATGGATTTTCGGTCGCCTTCACGCCGGTCAACCTCATGTGGTGCCTGCTCGGCACGACATTGGGAACGGCGATCGGCGTGCTGCCCGGCCTCGGGCCGGCGCTGACCATCGCCTTGCTTTTGCCGATCACCTACCAGGTGGCGCCGGAAGCCTCCTTCATCCTGTTCGCCGGTATCTATTACGGCGCCATGTATGGCGGCTCGACGACGTCGATCCTGCTCAACACGCCGGGCGAAAGCGCCACCATCGTCACGGCGCTGGAAGGCAACAGGATGGCACGCTCCGGCCGCGGCGGCGCGGCATTGGCGACGTCGGCGATCGGCTCCTTTGTCGCCGGCACCATCGGCACGCTCGGCGTCGCCTTCCTGGCGCCGATCGTGGTCAAGTTCGCGCTGGCATTCGGGCCGGCCGAGTATTTCTCGCTGATGGTGCTGGCCTTCATCACCGTGTCGGCGGTGCTCGGCTCGTCGTCGGTGCGGGGGCTCACCAGCCTGTTCGCCGGCTTCGTCATTGGCATGATCGGCGTCGACCTGCAGACCGGCCAGCCACGCTTCACTTTCGGCATGGGCGAACTGCTCGACGGTGTCGACGTCATCATCGTTGCGGTCGGCCTGTTCGCGGTCGGCGAGACGCTCTACATGGCGTCGCGCCGCTACGCCGGCAAGGACGAGATCGTGCCGCTGAAAGGCTCGCTCTACATGACCGCGGCCGAATGGGGTCGCTCGTGGAAGGCGTGGCTGCGCGGTGCGGCGATCGGCTTTCCGATCGGCGCCATGCCGGCCGGCGGCGCCGAAATCCCGACCTTCCTGTCCTACGCCATCGAGAAGAAGCTTTCGAAACACAAGGAGGAGTTCGGCACGGTCGGCGCCATCGAAGGCGTTGCCGGTCCGGAAGCGGCCAACAATGCCTCGGCCGCCGGCGTGCTGGTGCCGATGCTGACGCTCGGCCTGCCGACCTCGGCGACCGCGGCGATCATGCTGTCGGCCTTCCAGAGCTACGGCATCAATCCAGGGCCGCTGCTCTTGACGACGCAGGCCAATCTGGTTTGGGGCCTGATCGCCAGCCTGTTCATCGCCAACGTCATCCTGGTCATCCTCAACCTGCCGCTGATCGGGCTCTGGGTGCGGCTGTTGAAAATCCCGGCGCCGCAGCTCTATGCGGGCATCCTGGTCTTTGCCACCGTCGGCACCTACGGCATCTCGCAATCGCCGATCGATCTCGTCATCCTCTATCTGCTGGGTGCTGCCGGCTTCCTGATGCGGCGCTTCGATTTCCCGACCGCGCCTGTGATCATCGGCATGATCCTCGGGCCACTCGCCGAGACGCAGTTCCGTCGGGCGATGACCATCTCAAATGGCGACTGGTCGGTGTTCTACACGCACAAGCTGTCGCTGACGCTGCTGACGCTGGCCTTCATCGGCCTGGCGGGGCCGCATATCTGGGCCTTCATCGAGCATCGCCGGCGGCGCGGGCCAGAGAATGTGCCCGGCGATGCCTGACCTGTCTGGAGCATCATGACCGATCTGCTTTCCGGCATCCGCGTCCTCGATCTGACCAATGTGCTGGCCGGCCCGTACTGCGCCTACCAGCTAGCACTGCTCGGCGCCGATGTAATCAAGGTCGAGGCGCCGCAAGGCGGCGACCTGGCGCGTCAGCTCGGTGCCTCGCCGAAACTTAACCAGGCCGGCATGGGCGCCTCGTTCCTGGCGCAGAACGCCGGCAAACGATCGGTGGTGCTCGATCTGAAGAAGGAAGTCGATCGCGAGCGCTTCCTCGATCTGGTCGCCTCCGCCGACGCACTGGTCGAGAATTTCCGGCCGGGGGTCATGGACCGACTTGGCCTCGGCTATGAGAGGCTGAAAGAGGTCCGCCCCGGCCTAGTCTATTGCGCCATATCGGGGTTCGGCCAGACCGGGCCGATGCGCGACAATCCAGCCTATGACCAGATCATCCAGGGCCTTTCCGGCGTCATGAGCATCACCGGCACGCCGGAGACGGCGCCATTGCGCGTCGGCTACCCGGTCGCCGACACGCTGGGCGGGCTGGTCGGGGCGTTTGCGATCGCCGCGGCACTGGTGAAGCAGAGAGTGTCCGGCGAGGGCGCCTTCCTGGACGTGTCGATGCTGGAATGCACGCTCTCGGCATTGGGCTGGCCGGTGTCCAACTATCTGACGGCCGGCGTCGAGCCGCAACCGATGGGCAATGAGAACATGACGGCGGCTCCTTCCGGCGCGTTCCGCACCGGCGACGGCCTGCTCAACATCGCCGCCAACAAGCAGGAGCAGTTCGTTACGCTGTGCCAGTTGATCGGTCGGCCGGAACTGGTGTCGGATCCGCGCTTTGCCGAGCGCGAGACGCGCAAGAGGAACCGCGTTGCGCTGAAAGGGCTGATCGAGGAAGCCCTGGCGGGCGCCTCGGCCGCCGTCTGGGAAGAGAAGCTCAGCCGCGCCGGCGTGCCGGCGGGGCGGGTGCTGACGATCCCGCAAGTGCTCGACGAAAAGCAAGTCATCGAACGCGACATGACCACGCGCTTCGATGGCCTGCCCGGCCTGGACAGGCCGCTGACCGTCGTGCGCGGCGGTTTCATGGTCGACGGCGCGGCCCCCTTGCCGACCAGGGCGCCACCGGTGCTGGGCGAGCACATGGACGAGATTTTCGCCGACCTGCCGCCGCGAGCCAAGACAAGGGCGCGGGCATGAGCGGTCCGGAGAAGAAGACCGGCCGCGAGCGCGGCGAGGAGTGGTGGCAGACCGATATCATCGAGATGCGGCCAGGCGTGATCCGGCTGCGCGGCTATGAAATCCAGGAGCTGATCGGCCGCGTCAGTTTTCCGGCGATGATCTGGCTGATGCTGCGCGGCGAACTGCCAGGCGAGGAGCAGGCGGCGCTGCTTGGCATCGCGCTGGGCGCGGCCGTCGATCACGGTCCGCAGGCGCCATCGATCGCCATTGCCCGCATGGCAGCGACCTGCGGCGTCGGCATCAACAGCGCCATGGCCTCGGCCATCAATGTGCTCGGCGACGTGCATGGCGGCGCCGGCGAACAGGCGCTTTCCTTCTATGGCGATGTTGCCGCGGCTATGGATCAAGGCACGGCGCTTGCCGATGCCGTGACGGCGCGGCTCGATCGGTTCCTCGCCGAGGAAAAGGGCTATGTGCCGGGTTTCGGCCATCGCTTCCATCCCATCGATCCACGCGCCCCGCGCCTGATCGAAGTGACCCGCGATTTTGCCGCGCGCAGCGTCATCGGCGGGCGCTTCGCCGACATCGCCGAAGCGATTGAGGTCGAGCTTGCGCAGCGCAAGGGCAAAACTATCCCGCTCAACATCGATGGCGCTACCGCCGTGATCTATGGCGAGCTCGGCTTTCCGCCGGCGCTGACGCGCGGCCTGTTCGTGCTGTCGCGCTCGGTGGGCATATTGGCGCATGCGTGGGAGCAATCGCAGCAGAGCGACCGCAACAAGGGGCCACTGCCACGGGAATGGCTGTGGGCCTATACAGGCACGCCTGTGCGGCCATTTCCCGGGCGCGACGAGGAAAGCCACTGAGGCGACGCGTCAGAGCCCGCCGGCGGGCTCAGCCTGGGGGAGCTTCAAATCCCTGAGCAGCGTGGAAAGATCCGGCTCGTCGATGAGCAGCGCCGCGTCTTCCGGCGCCAGCCATGCCCGCTGTCGGCTTTCGGCCTCCTGCCAGTTCGCCAGTTCCTCGGTCACTTCCAGCAGGTAGACAATGACGTCGACACGGATGAAGCCGCTAGCCAGCCTTTTCCAGTAGGAATAGCTGCCGGCCGGGTCTTTCAATGTCTTGCCGAGAACGCCGGCTTCCTCCCGCGCCTCGATCATGGCTGCCTTGCGCCCGCTCTTGCCCTTCATCGGCCAGCCCTTGGGCACGATGAACCGCCTGGTCGTGCGCGACGTGACCAGCATGACCTCGATATCGCCATCCGCGCCCAGCCGAAAGGGAATGGCCGCGACCTGGCGGATCCGGTCACCCTTTTTTGCCCTGCGTACCGCTTTCTTCTTGGTCGGCGCCATTTGCCCAAAACCCAGTCGAGACAGCATCTCCGTTGCGCGAGAGAGCTGCCGTCGTGCAAACCCCAAACCCGCCCTCGATGCAATGTGACATTTCCGGCAGATAAGTCGGCTAAATAAATCGAAAATGCCGGCTTGTCAGCGGCAGCCCGTTAGAACTGCGTTGCCCAGCACCGTGCAAGGCGGCTTGACCACCGGCACCTGCGGTCGAGGCTGCGGCACGATTTGACGATCCTCGGCGCGATATTGCTGCTGCTGTTGCTGGAATTGCCGCCGCTGCATCCTGTTTTGCAAGGCCTGCAAGTCGTTCTGCTGGATCAGAATATTACGATTTGTTGGAGTAACGGCTTGCGCCAAGGCATACGGGGCTGCAACCGGCAGCATGACTGTTGCCAGCATGGCCGACATGAAGACCGTCGATAGACGAAGCTGCGGCATCGATCCGCTCCCGCGTGAAGAACCTGCCATTTATATAGGGCATTTGACCGGCGGTGCCATGGGCGATGGGGCCTGGTGCCGGTGGCGTTCAACGCCGACATCATGCCACTGCTGCAGACGGCACCACCTTGAAGATCAATGCGGTCGCGGTGGATTCGGGACAACCGATCAGCTTCGCCATCTCGCTCAACGGCTTCGGCGGCGCGCTGGCCAGAACTGCCGAACTCTCGGCCGACTGAGCGCCGCCCGCGCGAACGCTCAGAAGGCGTGTTTGAGCGCGCTCAGTCGACCTCGCGCAGGCGATATCCGACGCCGGTCTCGGTGGTGATGTAGCGCGGCTGGTCGGGCGTCCTCTCGATCTTCTGCCTGAGCTGGCGGACGTAGACCCTGAGATATTGCACATCGGTGGAATCGCCCCAGACCTGCTTCAGCAGGAAATGGTGGGTCAGCACCTTGCCGGCGTGCTGCACCAGGATGCGCAATATGTCGTATTCCTTCGGCGAGAGTTTTACCTCCTTGCCTTCGACCTTGACGATGCGCTTGACCAGGTCGACCATGAGGTCGCCGGTGTGGAACACCGGCTTCTCGCCCTGCTGCTGGAACTTGTGGCGCAGCGCCACGCGGATGCGCGCGACGAGCTCGTTCATGCCGAACGGCTTGGTGACATAATCATCGGCGCCGAGCTCGAGCGCCTGGACGATGCCGGTCTCGTCGGTACGGCTGGACAGGATGACCACGGGAATATCGAGGCCGTCGTCGCGCCACTTGCCGAGCAGCTCGTGGCCGGTCATGCCGGGCAGGCCGAGATCGAGCAGGATCAGGTCAGGGCGCTCCGTTTCCATGAGCTCAATCGCCGCCTTTGCGTTTGGCGCCTCCGAGACCGCATAGCCCTGGCTGCCGAGGCCGACGCGAAGCAGTTTGCGGATCGGCGGTTCGTCATCGACGACCAATATGGTGACGTTCTGATGCGTCATGCCAAATCACCAACAGTCTGGTCGTCCGATTTGGGCTCGGTCACCTCAGGCAGCTCCGTCGGCACCGGCATGCGGATGGTGAAGATCGCGCCCGGGCGGTCTGTCCGGTTTGCCGCCGAGATGGTGCCTCCCATCGCTTCGATGAAACCACGGCAGATCGACAGGCCAAGGCCGGTGCCGGCGCGCACCTGGTCGCGCTTGCGCACCCGGTAGAAGCTGTCGAAAATCCGCTCCAGATCGGCGGGTGGAATGCCCAGACCCTCGTCCATGATCTGCAGGATGACAAAACCATTGTCGACCCAGGCCTGCAGCCGGATCGTCGATCCGGGCGGCGCATATTTCGCGGCGTTGTCGAGGAGATTGAACAGCGCCTGCTCGAACAGGACGGGGTCGAGCCGCAGCATCGGCAGATCGGAGGGGATGTCTATCTCGGTCTTGTGCTCCCCGATGATCTTGTGCGCCCGGCTCAAAGCCGAACCGACGATGTCGCCGACAAAGTGGAAGGCGTAGTTCGGCTCCATGGCGCCGGATTCGATCTTGGTCATGTCGAGCAAATTGGCAATGAAGCGGTTCAGCCGCTCGGATTCATCGAGCACGGTCGACAACAGCTCGGCCCGGTCCTTCTCGGGCAGCGCCGGCGCGAATTCGCGGAGCGTGCCGGCGGCGCCCATGATGGCGGCGAGCGGCGTCTTTAGGTCATGCGAGATCGAGGTCAGCAGCGCCGAGCGCAAACGGTCGGCCTCGGCCGCGAGCTTGGCGCGGTCGACGTCGGCGACAAGTTGGATGCGCTCGATGGCGACGGCTGCCTGGTCGGCGAGCGCGTCGAGCAGACGCTGCTGCTCCGGTGTCAGCAGCGGCCCCTGCTTGTCATTGTCGAGGCCGACGACGCCGACGGCCGTGCGTCCCGTGCGCAGGGGAAGGTAGAGGCGTTTTGCGCCGGGCAGCGTGTCGGCGCCGCGTCCCGCGGCGCGGTCGTGCTCCCAGGCCCAGCGGGCGGCCGCGATGTCCGCCTCGGCCAGCGTGTCGTCGGGCGGATAGCCGGCCTTGACGGTGATCGTGCCGTTCTCGGGCAGGAGCAGCACGACCCGCAGCTTCAGCATCGAGGCGATCTGGAAGGCGGTGGCCCACAGCACGTCGTCCAGCGTGCCGGCGCCGGCGAGCTTCTTTGAAAAGAGATAAATATCTTCCGTGGCCCGTGCGCGGGAGCGGGCGGCGATCGCCTGGCGCTGAACGCGCGCCGTCAGGTTGCTGGCGATGACGGCGACAACGAGGAAGACGGCAAGCGCGACAATGCTTTCCGGGTCCCGGATCGTCAGCGTGTAGCGCGGCTCCAGGAAAAAGAAGTTGAAGGCAAGGGCGCTGACGAAACAGGCGTACAGCGCCGGCCAGAGCCCGCCGGTCACCGCCGACGTCAACACCCCGATGAGGAAGATGATCGCGAGATTGCGGACGTCGAGAAACTGGTCGAGAAGCACGGCAAAGGCGAGCGAGCCGGTGACGAAGGCCGTGGCCTTGAGATAGGGCCAGATATCGAACTGCCACTGCTCGTCCGCCGCCTTGACGCTCCTGGCGTTGGCCTCGATGCCCCGCTCGGTCCCCGAAATGACATGGACGCTGATGTCGCCGGCATTGCGGATGAGATCGTAGGTGAGGGAACCTTCGATCAGTTCGCGCCAGCGCGATCGGGTCGGCCTACCGATGACGATATGGGTGAAATTGTTCGCAGTCGCGTGGCGGACGATGTCCTGCGCGACGTACTGACCAGGAATCGTCGTCACCTCGGCGCCGAGTTGCTCGGCAAGGCGCAGCAATGTCGCCAGCCGATCCTTGTCCTCCTCGGACACGACAGCCGAACGAGGTGTATCGACGTGAAGCGCCGTCCAGGGCGCGCGGAGCCGATCGGCCAATCTGCGCGCATAGCGGACGCGAGCCGCCCCGCCCGGACGTGCGTCGACGCAGACGAGGACCCTTTCGCCTGCCGCCCACGGCCCTGGAATGGCGTTCGCCTGCATGTGGTTGAGCAACTGCTCGTCGACGCGCTGGGCCGTGCGCCGCAGCGCCAGTTCCCGAAGTGCCGTCAGATTGCCCGGCGAGAAATAGTTCTCGATGGCGCGCTGGGCGGTGTTGGGAAAATAGACCTTGCCTTCCCTCAGCCGCTGGATCAGGTCGTCGGGGGTGAGATCGATGATCTCTATGTCGTCGGCCTGGTCGATGATGGAGTCGGGAACCGTCTCGCGCACCCTGACATGGGTGATCTGCGCCACGACATCGTTCAGACTCTCGACATGCTGGATGTTGAGCGTCGTGTAGACGTCGATGCCGTTCGCCAGGATTTCCTGGACATCGAGATAGCGCTTGGGATGGCGACTGCCCGGCGCGTTGGTGTGGGCGAGTTCGTCGACGAGAACCAGCTTGGGGCGGCGGGCGAGGATGGCATCGATGTCCATCTCGTCCAGCACGCGCCCCTTGTAGTCGACCTTTTGGCGCGGGATGACCTCGTAGCCTGCCACCAGCGCCAGGGTTTCCTTGCGGCCGTGCGTCTCGACGACGCCAATCACCACGTCCGTGCCGTCGGCCAGCCTGGCGCGGCCCGCCATCAGCATCTCGTAGGTCTTGCCGACACCGGGTGCGGCGCCGAGGAATATCCTCAGGCGGCCGCGCTCCTCCCGCTCCGCATGCTCCAGCAGGGCGTCCGGAGAGGGTCTGTTGTCGTTGCTTCTGTCCTCTGGCATTTGATCCTAGCGGGCCAACGTTTCACGGAAACGCAGAACCGCTCTATCTCTTTGTTTTCACGCAATTCCGGACGGAAAACCGCTGCGCACTTTTTCCTGGAATTGCTCTAGATATGGACGGCGCCGGGGACGCTGTCGACCCCGGCCGATGCCATTCACTGCTTCGTGGTCTCGTCCAGCGCAAGGTTGAGGGCCAGCACGTTGACCACGGGCTCGCCCATGAAGCCAAGCTCGCGGGCCTCGACATGGCTGTCGACAAGCGCCTTGATCTTGGCTTCATCGACGCCCCTGGCCTTGGCCACCCTGGCAATTTGGAAATAGGCCGCTTCCGGGCTGATATGCGGGTCGAGGCCGCTGCTGGAGGTCGTCACCAGATCTATCGGAACCGGCTGGTTCGGGTTCTCCGCCTTCAGCTTCTCGGCGTCGCCCTTGATGCGGTCGATCAGCTTCTGGTTGGTGGGGCCGAGATTCGAACCGCTGGAGGAGGTCGCGTTGTAGCCGTCGCCGGCAGCCGACGGGCGGCCGTGGAAATAATGGTCGCTGGCGAAGGCCTGGCCGATCAGTTCGGAACCGACGACCTTGCCGTCCTTCTCGATCATGCTGCCATTGGCCTGGCGCGGAAACAGCGCCTGGGCGACGCCGGTCATGCCGATCGGATAGATGAGGCCGGTCAGCACGGTGAAGAAGACGATCATGATGATCGCAGGTCTGATTTGGGTGAGCATGGACGTGGTTCCTTAGGCGAGGCCGATGGCGGTGATGATCATGTCGATCGCCTTGATGCCGACGAACGGAACGATGATGCCGCCGAGGCCGTAGACGAGCAGGTTGCGGCTGAGCAGCGCGCCGGCACCGATGGCGCGGTATTTGACGCCCCTCAGCGACAGCGGGATCAGCGCGATGATGATCAGCGCGTTGAAGATGATGGCCGACAGGATGGCGCTTTGCGGCGTCGCCAGATGCATGATGTTGAGCGCTTGCAGCGGCCCGGTGGTCTGGCCCGGCGCGATGTAGAAGACGGCGAACATCGCCGGGATGATGGCGAAGTATTTGGCGACGTCGTTGGCGATCGAGAAGGTCGTCAGCGAACCGCGCGTCATCAGCAGCGCCTTGCCGATCTCGACGATCTCGATCAGCTTGGTCGGGTCGCTGTCGAGGTCGACCATGTTGCCGGCTTCGCGCGCGGCGACCGTGCCGGTGTTCATGGCGACGCCGACATCGGCCTGGGCAAGGGCGGGCGCATCGTTGGTGCCGTCGCCGCACATGGCGACCAGCTTGCCCTTGGCCTGTTCGTCGCGGATCAGCTTCAGCTTGTCCTCGGGTGTCGCCTGGGCGAGGAAGTCGTCGACGCCGGCTTCCGCCGCGATCGCCGCCGCCGTCATCGGGTTGTCGCCGGTGATCATCACCGTGCGAATGCCCATCTTGCGCAGTTCGGCAAAGCGCTCGCGGATACCGCCCTTGACGATGTCCTTAAGGTGGACGATGCCGAGCAGGCGCCCGTCGCGCTCGACCGCCAATGGCGTGCCGCCCGACTTCGCGACCTCATCGGCGATCGCCTGCAGGTCGCGGACGGCGTCGCTGCCGGGCCGCGTGCCGCTGCTGGCGAGCGTCGACTGATTGACATGGGCGAGTACCGAATCGACCGCGCCCTTGCGGATCGACGAGCCGTCGATATCGACGCCGCTCATGCGAGTCTGCGCGGTGAAGGGCACGAAGGTGGCGTGCAGGGTCGCCATGTCGCGTGCGCGGATGGCGTATTTCTCCTTGGCCAGCACGACGATCGAACGGCCTTCCGGCGTTTCGTCGGCAAGCGAGGCGAGCTGTGCCGCATCGGCCAGCTCCTGCTCGGTGACACCCTTGACCGGGCGGAACTCGGTGGCCTGGCGGTTGCCGAGCGTGATGGTGCCGGTCTTGTCGAGCAGCAGCGTGTCGACGTCGCCCGCCGCCTCGACAGCGCGGCCCGACATGGCCAGCACGTTGAAGCGCACCAGGCGGTCCATGCCGGCGATGCCGATGGCCGACAGCAGCGCGCCGATGGTGGTCGGGATCAGGGTTACGAACAGCGCGACGAGAACGGTCACCGAGATATATCCGCCCGAATAGGAGGCGAAGCTCGGGATCGTTGCGGTGGCCAGCACGAAAATCAGCGTCATGCCGACGAGCAGGATGTTGAGCGCGATCTCGTTGGGTGTCTTCTGGCGCGCGGCACCCTCGACCAGCGAGATCATGCGGTCCAGGAAGGTGTGGCCTGAAGCGGCGGTGATGCGCACGCGGATCCAGTCGGACAGCACCTGCGTGCCGCCGGTCACCGCCGAACGGTCGCCGCCGGATTCGCGGATGACCGGCGCGGATTCACCGGTGATCGCAGCCTCGTTGACGGAGGCGACGCCCTCGATCACCTCGCCGTCGGACGGGATGATGTCGCCGGCTTCAACGAGCACGATGTCGCCGACCTTCAGGCTGGTGCCGGGCACCAGCTTGAACTTGGCGCGGCCCTCGCCGTTCAAGAGCTTGGCCTGGGTCTCGGTGCGCGCCTTGCGCAGCGAGTTGGCCTGCGCCTTGCCGCGCCCCTCGGCGACGGCTTCGGCGAAGTTGGCGAACAGCACGGTGAACCACAGCCAGATGATGATCTGCAGGGTGAAGCCGAAGTCGCCGCCACCGGTCGCCAGGTCCCTGAGGAAGAGGACCGAGGTGAGCAGCGACACGATGGCGACGACGAACATCACCGGGTTCTTGATCAGGGTACGCGGGTCCAGTTTTTTGAAGGCGCCGCCTATTGCGGGCCACAGGATGCGGGCATCCATGATTACAGCGGATTTGGACTGGCTCATTTGGTGGCTCCAGTATCGATGGTGTTGGACGGCGCCGATCGATCGGATGCCGAAAAAAGATGCGGTGGCCCGTAGGCCAGCAGCCAGATGACGATCATGACCGCCGCGATGCCGATGAAGGTGGACAAGGTCGGGAAGGGAGGGGGGGTTGCCTCCCCCTCATTGTCGGCTCGGGACCGGGCCTTGCGACGCCCGATGTTGAACCAGGACATGATTTTTATCCAAGGTGGGCCGTATCAGAAAGTCTGCCCGTGGATCATCGCCAAATGCTCGACGATCGGTCCGATCGCCAGCGCCGGGAAGAAGGTGAGGCCGGCGACGATCAGGATGACGCCGACCAGCAGGCCGACGAACAGCGGACCGTCGGTCGGGAAGGTGCCGGCGGAGGCCGGGACCGACTTCTTCGCCACCAGCGAGCCGGCGATGGCGAGGGCCGGGACAATGACCAGGAAGCGGCCCATCAGCATGCCGATGCCGAGCGTGATGTTGTACCAGGGTGTATTGCCGCTGAGGCCGCCAAAGGCCGAGCCATTGTTGGCCGCGGCCGAAGTGTAGGCATAGAGCACCTCGGAGAAGCCATGCGGGCCGCCATTGGCCATGGAAGCGACACCGGTGGGCAGCACCACCGCGATGGCCGTGAAGATCAGCATCGCCAGCGGCAGGCATAGGATGGCCAGCATTGCCATCTTGACCTCCTTGGCCTCGATCTTCTTGCCGAGATATTCGGGCGTGCGCCCGACCATCAGTCCGGCAACGAATACGGTGATGACGATGAACATCAAGATGCCGTAGAAGCCGGCGCCGACGCCGCCGACGATGACCTCGCCAAGCTGCATGTTGAGGATCGGGATCAGGCCGCCGATGGCAGTGAAGCTGTCATGCATGGCGTTCACCGCGCCGCAGGATGCGGCCGTGGTGATGACCGCAAACAGCGCCGATAGCGCGATGCCGAAGCGGGTCTCCTTGCCTTCCATGTTGCCGCCGTCGATGCCCAGCGCATGGACGAGCGGATTGCCTGATGCCTCGGCCCAGTAGCAGACGGCGACACCGGCGATGAAGAGAGTGCCCATGGCGGCCAGGATCGCCCAGCCCTGACGCTGGTTGCCGACCATACGCCCAAAAACGTTGGTGAGTGCCGCACCTAGGGCAAAGATCGTCACCATCTGGATCAGGTTGGAGATCGCGTCGGGGTTTTCGAACGGATGCGCGGCGTTGGCGTTGAAAAAGCCGCCGCCATTGGTGCCGAGCATCTTGATGGCGATCTGCGAGGCGACCGGGCCGAGCGCGATCGTCTGCTTCGCGCCCTCGAGCGTTGTGGCGTCAACATAGGGGCCGAGCGTCTGCGGTATGCCGAGCCAGACATAGACGAGGGTCAGCACGATAGAGAGCGGCAAAAGGATGTAGAGGGTGCAGCGGGTCATATCGACCCAGAAATTGCCGATCGATTTGACCGAGGCGCGGGCAAAGCCGCGGATCAGCGCCACCGCAATGGCGATGCCGACGGCGGCCGACATGAAGTTCTGCACGGTCAGCCCGGCCATCTGCACGAGATAGGACATCGTGCTTTCGCCGCCGTAATTCTGCCAGTTGGTGTTGGTCGGGAAGCTGACGGCGGTGTTGAAGGCAAGGTTGGGTTCGACGGCGGTCATGCCGGCCGGATTATAGGGCAGGATCCCTTGCAGGCGCTGCATGACATACAGCACCAGGAAACTGACCAGGCTGAAGAACATGATGCCGGCCGCGTAAGTGGTCCAGTGCTGCTCTTCGCGCTCGCTGGTTCCCGAGATGCGATAGAGGCCGCGTTCAACCGGGCCGAGTATGGGCGAGAGAAATGTGCGATCGCCGTTGAAGACGCGGTACATGTAGCCGCCGAGCGGCTTCACCAGCAAAACGACGATCACGCAGTAGAGAAGGATCTGTATCCATCCGATGAGGGTCATGAGAGTGGCTTTCCGTGCCTGGCGCCAGTTGCTGTCAGAAGCGTTCTGGGCGAACGAGGGCGTATGTCAGGTAGACGAGGAGGAACAAGGTCACACCGCCACCGAGGATGTAGTCGAGAAGCATTTTTCGATCCTTCTGCTCAGAGATTGTCGCAGGCTTTGATGTAGGCGAAGGAAAGGGCGAAGAACAAAACCCCTATGCCGATGACAACAACGTCCATTGTGATGTTCCTTGCTTTCGTTTTGTGCTTGGCGATCGCGCCTGGCAGGTCATAAATTCCATGAAAACGCCCGCCGTACCTTGAACGGTCACGGCGTCCGGGGCGTTTTGCTCGTGATGGAATATGGACCCGATCGCCATAAAGGTTCGAGACGGGGCAGGGCGGAAAGAAATAGGAATCCTATAAACGTTTTGGTGCCCTGATTTCAGGGCTGGTGTCGAAAAGCGCCACGCGCCGCTTCGCGGCCCGCATGGGATTGTCGTCCTGTCGGTCGGCCATGAATGTGATCAGAGCTGCAGCGTGACAGGTCGGCTCCAATTATCCTACCTTGCGACGACGCGGCGACCGAGCATCCTGTCGGCGCATCGGGAACTGACGAAGGAAGACAGATGCTCGACATCGCACCATCGCAGCAGGCAGCCACCTGGCTCGGCTCCTTCGGCCGGGCACTCGAAGCGGGCGATGTCGACGCCGTGACCAACCTCTTCGTCGAGGATTGCTACTGGCGCGATCTTTTGACCTTCACCTGGAACATCAAGACCATGGAAGGCCGGGCGGCGATCCGCGAGATGCTGGAGGCGACGCTGGCGACCGCGAAGCCGTCTCACTGGCACCTGTCCGGTGAGACGAGCGCGGACGAGGGCATTGTCGAGGCCTGGTTCAGCTTCGAAACGGACGTGGCGCGAGGCGAGGGCATTGTGCGGCTGCAGGACGGCCGCTGCCGGACGCTGTTCACCGCGATGAGCGAGTTGAAGGGCTTCGAGGAGCAGAAGGGTCCGGCGCGGCCGCTCGGCATCCGCCACAAGGCCGATCCCGGTCGCGAGACCTGGGCGGAGGCGAGGGCGCGCGAGGCGCGCGACCTCGGCGTGCGCGAGCAGCCCTATTGCCTGGTCATCGGCGGCGGCCAGGGCGGCATCATGCTGGGCGCGCGGCTGAGGCAACTCGGCGTGCCCTCCCTCATCATCGAGAGGAACGCGCGCCCCGGCGATTCCTGGCGCAACCGCTACCGCTCGCTCGTGCTGCACGACCCGGTCTGGTACGACCATCTCCCCTACATTCCTTTCCCGGAGAACTGGCCGGTGTTCACGCCCAAGGACAAGATGGGCGACTGGCTGGAGATGTATACGCGGGTCATGGAGCTCAATTACTGGGTCGCCACCAAATGCGTCAGCGCCAGCTATGACGAAGCCGAGAAGGTCTGGACGGTCGTGGTCGATCGGGTCGGCCAGCACATCACGCTGAAGCCGAAGCATATCGTCTTCGCCACCGGCGCCTACGGTCCGCCCCGGCAGATCGCGCTGCCGGGCGCCGAGACCTTCCGAGGCGAACTGCTGCATTCCAGCCAATATTCCAGCGGCGAGAAATTCCGTGGCAGACGTGTTGCGGTCATAGGTGCGGCAAGTTCGGGGCATGATGTCAGCGTCGACCTCTGGGAGAGCGGCGCCGAGGTGACCATGGTCCAGCGCTCGCCGACGACTGTGGTCAAATCCGATACGCTGATGGAGGTCGGCTTCGAGATCTTTTCCGAGAAGGCGCTGGCGCGCGGCATCTCTACCGACAAGGCCGATATGATCGTCGCCTCGACGCCGTTCGCGCTGGTGCCCAAGGGGCAGCGGGCGCTCTACGATGTCATCAGGACGCGTGATGCTGCGTTCTACGACCGCTTGCGGGCCACGGGCTTCGCTATCGATTTCGGCGAGGACGAGACCGGGCTGTTGATGAAGGCCTATCGCACCGGCTCGGGCTTCTACATCGATGTCGGCGCCTGCGAGCTGATCATCAATGGCGAGATCGGCGTGCGCAGCGGTGTCGGGATCAAGTCGCTGACGCCGAGCGGCATTCTCTTCGAAGACGGCAGCGAGCTTGCCGCCGACGCAATCATCTCGTGCACCGGCTACCAGTCGATGAACGAGACAGTTGCCGCGATCGTCTCGCGCGAGGTTGCCGATAAGGTCGGTCCATGCTGGGGGCTGGGTTCCGGCGTGAAAGGCGATCCAGGACCGTGGCAGGGCGAATTGCGCAACATGTGGAAGCCGACGGCGCAGGACGCGCTGTGGTTCCATGGCGGCAATCTGGCGCTGTCGCGGTTCTATTCGAAATATGTGGCGCTGCAGATCAAGGCGCGGATGGAAGGGATTGCAACGCCGGTTTATGGGGCGCCGAGTAACTTCGGCACCTGACTCCGAGCGCTACTCGTGGCTGTGGCCGAAATGCCTGGCCGTAACCTCGACATGGGTGTGGTGGCTATGCGCCTCGAAACGCTCGGTCTCACTGACATCGCCGGCCGCCTCGTTCGGCCACCATTTGCCGCCGATGACGATGCCATCCGAGACCAGCCGCTGCTCGGCGACCAGCGAGGCGCCGACGGCGTCGACGAAGGTGAAGCGGCCTGGTACCTGCCTGAGCACAGCGACGTCGCCTATGCCGCCGACTTTGAGCGTGCCGAGATCGGGCCTCGCGATCGCTTCGGCCGGCCGCTGTGTGGCGGCGCGCAGCACCTCGACCAGCGGCATGCCGAGCGCCAGCAATTTCGACATGCAGACCAGGATGTCGAAGGCGGGACCGTCGACACAGTAGAGATGCACGTCGCTGCTGATCACATCGGGCGCCAGCCCCTCCCTGAGCATGGCTCTCGCCACCTCAAAGTCGAAGGAGCCCATGCCGTGGCCGATGTCGAAGATGACGCCGCGCTCGCGCGCCAGCCGCATGTCGGGGCGCACCGCGCCCGAGGCAAAGACCGGCGCGTTGGGGAACGGCCGGAAGCAGTGGGTGAGGATGTCGCCCTTGCGCAGCCGGGGCAGCACTTCGGAGCGGCCAGGTGGGGGCTCGTCGATATGCGCCATCAGCGGCATGCCTGATTTGTCGGCGGCCTCGAGCGCGAGATCGACTGGCGCGATGCCGCTGGTGCCGCCGGCATGGCGGCCGGAGCGGACCTTGACGCCGACGACCACGTCTGCGTGCTCGCGCACTGCCGCCACGACCTCGCGCGGCTCGCAGAGCCCCAGATCGCTGCATTCGCCGACGGAAACCGTCTGCGAAAAGCCGAATATGCCGGCGAAGGAGATGTTGACGTAGGCGAGGATGCGGACTTTCGAGCGCTCGATGACGTGGCGGCGAAAGCCCAAAAAATTGCCGGCGCCGGCGCTGCCGGCGTCGACGAAGGTGGTGGTGCCGCTCTTGGCGGCGAGGCGGTCGGCGTCGACGCCGAGCGAGGTGCCGCCCCAATAGACATGGCTATGCAGGTCGATGAGGCCGGGGGTGACGATACAATCCCTGGCATCGATGATTCGAGTGGCATGTTCGGCATCGATGGCTGCATCGATCGCCGCGATCCTGCCGTCGGCGATGGCGAGATCGCGCGACGCGTCGAGGCCTGAGGCCGGATCGATGAGGCGGCCGCCTTTTACCAGGAGATCGAATTGCATCGGCCAGCCTCCGTTGCGTTGCACTGTCCGGTCAGAGCGGCCGGTAGGCGACGGCTTCGACCTCGATCTTGATGTCGATCATCAGCCGCGATTCGACCGTGGTGCGGGCCGGCGGATCCTTCGGAAAATGCCGGGCATAGACGGTGTTGAAGGCGCTGAAATCGCGCGCATCCTCGAGCCAGACCGTGGTCTTGACGACGTCGTCCATGGTGCAGCCGGCCAGCGCCAGTGCCGACCTGATGTTCGAAAGCACCTGCTCGGTCTGTTCGGTGATGCCGCCCGTGACCACCACGCCATCGCTGCCGACCGGCACCTGGCCTGAGACATAGACAAAGTCACCGGCCCGCACGGCGGGCGAGAGCGGCACATGGGATGTTCCAAAACACTGCTTGGGCAAGAAAAAACTCCTGTTCAGACCTAGCAGGACCGTTCGTGGTCGCGCCGTTGCCGACCCTCTACGCCTATCGGCGCGATCCTCATAGAGGCCCAGTTGGAAAGCAACATTTTCGAAAACCGATGTTGCTTTTCTGCAGGCGGCCCAGCACCGCCACTGCCGAATGCGATCACCCTTGGCGAAGCGGGGTCGGTGCCTGCCGGCGCGTTTCCAGCCAGGAGAAAGAAAATGACTCTCGACAAGAACCCGTTTCCGGCCGGCGACGCCGATCGCAACGCGCTGTGGGAGATGCTGGTGCGGCGCGACATCGACGCGTTTCTCGGACAGGACTGGTCGATGGTCGAGGACGACTTTGTTGCCGAAAGCTTCTTCGGCATGCACGCGCATTTTCTTAGCGATGCCGACGCCTGGCGCCTGCAGTTCCCGACGCTTGCTGCCTATCGCGACGAATGGCTGCGCCAAGCCAGGGAGACCGCTGCGACGGCATTTGCCGAGCCGCTGCGCGAGGCGCTGTTTCGGGTCACCAACATGCGCGACATCGATGTCGACGGCGACCGTGCGGTGCTGCACAAGAAGTTCAACGGTTCCGTCGCCAAGGCCGACGGCAGCGTCGACCGGTTGAAATGGCAGACCCTCTATTTCTGCACGAAAGTCAGCGGCCGCTGGAAGATAGCGGGATTTGTCGGCTATATGCCGCATCCGTTAGGCAGCTAGCAGCGTCGCCGCCGATCGGGCCCTAGGACGTTTCTACGATCCCTTGATGCTCTCGGCTATTTCGTGCAGCACCTTGCGATCGGTGCCATGCCGTTTGATGAGTGTCCGGGCCTGCTCCGGCGTGATGCCCGCCTCCTCGGCGAAATGCCGGACCTCGTAGTCCTCGTCGCGGGCCACTTGCGAGCGGTCGCGGTTGTCGGTCTTGGTCTTGTCATCGGCCATGACTGCGTCCCTCGTTTCAACCAAGAGCATAACGAGCAAGATTTCCAGGAGTTCCCAGGCGCAATCCGAGCCAGGCTAGTGTCGGCCTTCGCCGACGAAGACATGCGCCTCCCTGGCGGACCCGCCGCGCGGTGCCAACCGCCCGCCGCTGCTCCATCGCATCCATCATCGCTTTCAAGGCCGAGCGGTATTTCGGGCCGCGCTTTGCCTGCGGCCATTTGTCGACCAGCAGCGAGGCGGCCTGGACCGTGCCGGTTACGGTCAGGAACCGACCTGTTCGTTCAGTTTCGATGGTCACGGGAACGTCGAATTGTTCATCACGCATTGACGCCACTCCTCGATTCCAACGAATCGAACGGCGCAACAGGCTATTCGTTCCCATGCAGTCGAAACTGCGGCTCCCCCCATATGCTTTGACGCATTCCGGACGGAAAACCGCTTCGCACTTTTCCCGGAATTGCTCAGTGGGTCCGGTGATCGAACACCACCCCCATGGTCTTACCAATTGCCGCCATCACGATGAGTTCGACGAGATCGTCGTCGCTGTCCTCGCAGGCCGGGCTGATCCGGCGGATCGCCTCGATCGCCGCCCTGGTCGAAATGGTGTCGCCGGCGCGGAATCTTGAAAGCGCAGAAGAAACAAGTTCTTGCGCCGTCATGTCGATGACAGGCACGTTCAGCACGACGTTCATTGGCCACCTCCTGCCATGAACCCTCCCGAAAAGGATGATACGCCGAACGGCAATTTCCGCCAGCGAAATGGTGGTCCGACCAGTTGGCAAGGCGCGTTGTCGGCTGGCCGAACAAGAGAGGAAGGCAGGCGCAATTCTGCGTGTGATAAGGTCGAGCCGATACCCCATCCAGGACCGTCATTCGAGATGAAACTGTTCTTCAGCCGCAATCCAAATCCTCGCCTCGCGGTGGCGGTCGCGCGCGCCCTCGAGGCGAAGGTCGAGTTTGAATTCGCCGCACCCATGGCGCCCGGGCAGGCCGAGCGATTTCTGCCGCTCAACCCCAATCTTACCTTGCCCATATTGGCAGGTTCGAGAGACAGCCTCTGGGAGGCCGACGCCATTGCCTGCCGGCTTTCGCGCGACGCGAATTCGGATTTCTGGCGCAGCGGCGATGACGAACCCGACATGATCCGCTGGCTGAGCTGGGGCAAGGAGAATTTTGTGTGGGCCTGCGACACCGTGCATTTCGAGCGCGGCACCAAGCAGCGCTATGGGCTTGGCCCGATCGATCCGGAAAAGATCGAGGAGGGGCTGGCAGAGTTCCGCAAGGCGGCTGCGATCCTCGAGGCGGAGCTCTCCCGGCGGCAATGGCTGGTCGGAAATTCCGTTTCCTATGCCGATTTCCGCATGGCCACGTTCCTGCCCTTCAACGATGCCGCCGGGTTGCCCCTCGATGATTATCCTTCCGTCCTCAGCTGGTATGGCCAGCTCGAAGACATCGACGCCTGGTGCGACCCCTTCAAGGGGCTGGATGCGCCGCCATTGGCGCCGGTCAAGCCTGCGTGAGGCGGTGTCGAAGAGGCAGGCAGGCCGGCATCTGGGGTTTGCTGCCCATCTAGGCTGATGGCGATCGCCCAGCTTGTGCGCAACACGGAGCGGCCGGCTCTGCGCGCTCGACGGGCTGCCATGCGGTTGATAAGCCCGTCTGCGAAGGAGAGCCTTGAGTCGACATGACCGTTGCGATCGAGATGGGACACACGATTGCGGGCGCGCCGGCGGCCCTCGACCTTGAGGAGCTGCTGGCGACCCGCCTGCTGGTGCAGGGCAATTCGGGCTCCGGCAAGTCGCATCTGTTGCGCCGGCTGCTCGAACAGAGCGCGCCCTGGGTGCAGCAGACCATCATCGACCCCGAAGGCGATTTCGTCTCGTTGGGCGAGCGTTTCGGCCATCTGGTGATCGATGCCGAGGAGCATACCGAGCGCGGCCTGCAGAGCGCCGGCGAGCGGGCGCGCATCCATCGCGTCTCCACGGTGCTCAATCTCGAAGGGCTCGACGCCGAGAACCAGATGCGGCGCGCCGCCGCCTTCCTCGGCGGGCTGTTCGAGGTCGCTCGCGACCATTGGTACCCGATGCTGGTGGTGGTGGACGAGGCGCAGCTGTTCGCGCCGGCCGTCGCCGGCGAGGTATCGGACGAGGCGCGAAAACTCTCGCTCGGCGCCATGACCAACCTGATGTGCCGCGGCCGCAAGCGCGGGCTGGCCGGGATCATCGCCACCCAGCGGCTGGCCAAGCTCGCCAAGAACGTCGCGGCCGAGGCTTCCAATTTCCTCATGGGCCGGACTTTCCTCGATATCGACATGGCGCGCGCGGCCGATCTTCTGGGCATGGAGCGGCGCCAGGCGGAGGCGTTTCGCGACCTGGAGCGCGGGCAGTTCATGGCGCTCGGCCCGGCGCTGTCGCGCCGGCCGCTGGGCTTGCGCATCGGCCCGACCGATACAAATCCGCGCAATGGCACGCCGCGGCTGATGCCGCTGCCGGAGGCAGCCCTCGAGGACGCCCGCGCGATCATTCTGGCCGCCCCGCCGCCCGAGCCTGTGCGGCCGCAGCGGCGGGCGGCGTCGCCGGACCTACTCGATCAATTGATGGCGGCGAAGTCGGCGGCGCTGGACATCCGTCCCGAACCGGCGGAGGCGCCGATCAGCGCCGAGGATCTGGCGGAGCGCCGCGAGCGGGTGGACCGGGTTCTGCGTGCCGTGCTGGCGGAGCCTGATGCGGGTTTTCGCGTGATCGGCGTGCTCTATCAGGAGTTCGTCGTCCGCTGCCGCATTGAGGGCCTTGCCTCGGTCGTGCCCGATCTTCCGGCGTTCCGCCGCATGCTGACACGCGCCCGCGCCGGCCTTGGCTCGGATGTGGCGCAGGATGACGCCTGGCAGGACGTCTCGGTGCGCGCCTCGCTGCTGCCCGAGGATATGCAGGGCGTGTTCATGATGATCGCCCGTGCGGCGAAGGAGGGCTGGCCTTGTCCCAGCGACGCCGCGATCGCCCGCGCCTATGGCTCGCACTCGCTGCGCCGCGCCCGGCGTTTGCTGACCTACATCGAGGAGCAGGGCCTCATCGTGTGCCAGCTCGACGGCACCGGCCGGCGCACGGTGACGCTGGTCGAACTCGCCTGGGCAACGGCCCCGGGCGACCCCAACGCCGAGGAGGCGGAGCAGGGGAGCCTGGCGCTGTGATCGATGACGCGCGCTAAACCAGAAGTGTTTCGCCGATTGGCGCGAGGCCTTTTATGCTAACGCAGCGATGATTCGCAGAACGGTTTTGGCAGGAGAATTGATCCGGTGCGGTTGAGATCTGTTCCGCTGGGTGTCGTCAGTATCCTCGGCCTCCTCGTCGCCGTCATCGCCTTGACGGCGTCGGCCCGGTCTTTCGCCGCACGATCCGATATCCCCGGCTGGCTGCAGGCCCATGTCGGCGCCGGCGACGGGCAAGTCGCGCAAGTGGTGCTGGAGCGGGCCCGCGCGCTCTACCTGAAGAAAGTGGGCCAGGGCGCCGTCAAAAACCCCTGCTACTTCGCCATGGACGCGACGCGCCCTGGCGATATGGGCAATGGCGTGCTGGGGCGTCGATACTACGTCATCTGCGAGGCCGAGCAGTCGTTTCGTGCGATTTCGTCGGGTCACGGCAGCGGCCGCAATTTGAAAGGCGTCGTCGATTTCTCCAACGGAAGACGCTGCGCGAAAAACTTCGGCAATGCGTTGGATTCGTCACTGACGACCGGCGGCGCCTATATGACCGGCGAGGCGAAAACCTCGTTCAAGGGCTATTACCGCGTCGGCGCGAAACAGGACACGGTGCTGTTGCGCACCTTCATACAGTTCGACGGCGAAGGCGAAGCCGCCAACGCCAGGCAGCGGGTGATCGGCGGGCACGCGGCGCAGGTGCTGAGGGGAATGTGCCTTCGCAAAAGCCCGAAAAGCTCCTACGCCGACCATGACGGCTACGTGCCGTTCGGCAAGCTGGTGGATTACGCCGGCGGGCGCAGCAATGGCTGCACCAGCTGGTCGTCGGCGGATGCCCGGCAGATGATCGCGATGGTGAAGAACAACCCGACGACGCTCTACATCTATCCAGAATCGCGCGACATCGCCGCCGTCGCGAAAGCAGGCGCCTATTGGAATGCATCCTGCCTGAAGGAGATCGGTACGCCGAAATTCTGGCCGCGGAAAACGCTCGAGCCGATCATCGCCCAGTACAGGAAGGATCATCCAGCACCGCCGCCGCAGCCGGTGCCGATCTGCAAGGGGCTGTGATTTTTCGTGCTTGCCTGCCGGCATAGCCGACAGGCGGATGGCGCTGTCCTCCTGGTTCGAAATTGCAGGTGATGGCATCGTGCTCCAGTTGGGCGTGCTATGGAGACGGCAGCGCTAGAGTATTTGTTTTACGCAATTCCGGACGGAAAACCGTTACGCGTTTTTCCTGGAATTGTGCCAAGCGGAGCAGGAAAACATGACCCTGACCAATCGAGACATTGTCGAGCTGACGGCATGGCGCCGCAAGCTGCACCAGCATCCGGAAATCTCGAACGAGGAAGAGAAGACCGCGAGCGAGGTTGTCGACTTCCTCGCCGACACGGAGCCGGACAAGGTGCTGACCGGATTGGGCGGCCACGGTGTGGCGGCGGTCTACGAAAGCGGCAAGGCCGGACCGACGGTCCTGTTCCGGTCGGAACTCGATGCGCTGCCGATCTACGAGCTTTCAGGCGTTTCTCATGCATCGCTGGTGCCGGGAAAGTCGCATATGTGCGGCCATGACGGACATACCGCGATCCTCGCCGCACTTGGCCGCCAGTTCGGGCGCGAAAGACCTGCCCGCGGCCGCGTCGTGCTGATGTTCCAGCCGGCCGAAGAAACCGGCAATGGCGCCGCCGGCGTCGTCGCCGATCCGCGCTTTTCCGAGATCGCGCCGGATTTCGCCTTCTCGCTGCACAATCTGCCCGGCGTGCCGTTCGGCGAGGTGCGCATCAAACCCGGCGTGGTCAACTGTGCCTCACGCGGCATGCGGATCGTGCTGGAGGGCAAGACCGCGCATTCGTCGATGCCCGAAACGGGCGTCTCGCCAATGCTGGCGGTGAGCCAGCTGATGCCGGCGCTGCCTGCGCTCGGGCACGGAACCTTTGCCGACGACGACTTCAGCATGGTGACCGTCACCCATGCCCTGATGGGCGAAGCCGTGTTCGGCATTGCGCCGGGACATGCAGAAGTGTGGGCGACGCTGCGCACAAGGCGCGACGAGCGCATGGCGGACCTGTGCGCCGCCGCGCAAGCGCTGGCCACAAGGATCGCGGGAGAGCATCGCCTTTCGGCCCGCTATGACTACCACGAGATCTTCGTTGCTAGCGTCAACGCGCCGGATGCCGTGAACCATCTGCAGCGCGCGCTGGACGAAGAAGGCGTGCCACGCACAGAGGAAGCCCTGCCGATGCGCGCCTCGGAAGATTTTGGCATCTTTGGCCACAAGGCCAAGTCGGCGATGTTCTTCCTCGGTGCCGGCGAGCGCTACCCGGCGCTGCACAATCCCGACTATGACTTTCCAGACGATTTGATCCCGATCGGATCCAGAATATTCATGCGCACGGCGCGCAACCTTCTGGGTTGATTGGCTCCCGGGCTGGCCGCCTATTTGAGCAAATGCTCGATCCCAGGCGGGATATTGATGACGTCGCCCGGTTCGTCATCGGTTCCACCAATGACGTAGCCCGGTTCGTCCGAGTATGAGAAGACTTTCGTAATGATGCCTGATTTGAGCGCTTCGCTCCAGACGTTATAGAGGCCCTCCGGCGTTGCCAGGCCCATCATGGCAAACACATCGCCGCTGCGGACGCCCATTTCGTCGAAATAGTCGGAAAGCATCCGCTTCAGGGCCGGATCGGGCCTCGTCGAAATTTCATCGAGGTTTCTGTGCCCCGTCGGTGCAGGCGCTCTTTTCCTGCCGTCCGTTATTTGATGGAGGCGATCCTGGCACCGACAGCCGCGGCGCGGACCTGACCCCCAGCCAACGCGAAGGGGCAAGCCGAGAAACAGTACGCCCCGCCTGCGTGAACTTCGCCTTCCGACCAGCCGTTCTTGACGATCTTTTCCGGACAGCGCGGCACCAGCATCGGGCAGCCGTTCAACTGCGTCCTGCCCACCGCGGTTTCGAGGCCAGCGGCCCGGATCATACGTCCAATCGCGAGCGCGGAGTCCACGTACCCGCCGCGAGACTGAAACACGACAGGAAGTCTTTGGCCCTTCAGGCGCCTCAGAAACTTCTTAAATTGCGTAGCTGTGTCAGCTGTTATCGTGCCTTCGGCAGATATCCATTGGACGCAACTTACTTTGCAATCGCCGTTCCTAACCAGAGCGAAATTCATCGGCCATTCTTCGGGCGTCTGCTGCTTTGCGGCATGCGATACGGTAGCAACCAAGGGCAGAAATAAACCTGCGACGATCAAGCAAGAGATTGCCAGCAGACCCAAGCGGGTTGTCATGATGAAAAGCCCCTCAGCAGAATAATTGCTATCCTCCAGAGGCCCCCGGACACAACTCAGCGGCAAGGGTTAAGAAGAAGTGAGTCCGCTTGGGGGCAGTTGGAGCGGGCATTCCAGAACGGCCAATTCCTCGCCCTGTCACTCGGTAGATTTTTACGAGATGCGGGCGTGACTCGTCTTAGGTTTGAGCACAGTGGCGAGCACGATTCCCGCAACGATAAAGGCAGCGCCAATCAGATCGTAATCGTGCAAGCTCTCTCCAAGCAACAGATAGGCGAGTATGGCGACGAACATCGTTTGCAGATAGAGCAGCATGCTGGCCCTGCTCGCGCCAAGCGTTTCCACGCTTCGGTTGTAGAGGTAGTACATCAAGGCGCCGCCCGGGCCTGCCAGATAGGCGAGCGCGAGCAAGCCATTGATGTTCATGGCGGAGCGTTCGTCGTTGAACAGTTCCCACAGGTGGAAAGGCAAAGCGACCAGCGCGCCGGCTCCGAGCAGGAGCACGACCAGGGGCAGGAGTTCGAGGCCGAATTTGGAACGGCGCAAAAGCACGGTGTACAGACCCCAGCAGAAGGCGCTGCCGACAATCCACAACTCGCCGGGATTGAACCGGAGTTGAAGGAGCGCCGTCAGGTTCCCGTGCGCGACGATGACCATCATCCCGGCCAAAGCGAGCAGCGCGCCAAGCGACTTCCAAAGCCCGAGCGGCTCGCCAAGAACAAAACGCGCGAGCACCATCGTCATGACAGGGGACAGCGCCATGATGATGCCGGCCGTGGTTACGTCGGTGTCACTGAGGCCGTGGTAGATCATGCCCTGGCACAGCGTGAGGCCGATCGCTCCGACGGCGACGATCTCCACCGCCCGGGATCGTACAAGCCCTATCATCGCGTCGTGATGACGGTGCACGATCGGTAGCAGGATGGCGCAGGCCAGGGCCAACCGCCAGAAGCAGAGGCCCCAGGGCGGCATTTCAGGCGCAACCCATTTGGCCGCGATATACACACCAGCCGAAAGAAGCCAGCATAGGACGGCGGCCGGATAACCGGTCATAGAGGACATGGGGCCAGCGGCAGCTTGCTCCGTGTGATGTGCTATCGGCATTGCCTGCATGTCATGACCCCTCCCTTCAGTGAACGGTGCCCAAGGACGTGCCCGCAATATCCCCGTGTTTGGATACATCCGGTTCTGAAAATCGTGAGGCCGGAAGAAGAACCCCGCTGAATGCCGCGTCAGCGCTTCCCCTACCGCTCCTCCACAATCCGCAAATACGCCGCCGTCACGAACAGCACGATCAGCCCAAACAATATCCGCCTTGCCCCTTCCGGCATCTGCAGGATGGTCAGCAGCGTCGTCAGCACGGTGAGGATCAGCGCACCGATGATGGTGCCGGTGTAGCCGCCGCGGCCGCCGAAGATCGAGGTGCCGCCGATCACGGCGGCGGCCACCGAAGGCAGCACCAGCGGTTCGGCGAGCGACAGGGACGGCGCCTTGATCAGGCCGATGTAGAGCAGGCCGGTGATGCCGGCGAGCAGGCTGGAGATGACGTAGAGCGCGGTGATGACCTGCCAGTAGCGCACGCCCGACAAGCGCGCCGCGCGTTCATTGTCGCCGACGGCGTAGAGCAGGCGGCCGAAGCCGGTGCGGCGCAGCGTGAAGACGATCAGCACCGCCAGCGGCACGAACAAAAGCAGCGCGTTGGGGAAGCCGTAGGTCAGGCCGGTGCCCAGCCAGTTCAGGAAATCCGGGATCTTGGCGCCGGAAGCGATCACCGTGCGCTGGTAGACCTGCAGGCAGCCGGTGCCGATCAGGCTGGTGCCGAGCGTCATGATCAGCGGATGGACACGGAAGACGCCGACGCCGATGCCGTTGATCAGGCCGATCAGTATCGCCGGCATCATCGCCAGCAGGAAGGCCACCGCCGGGTCCTGGCTGACGATTTGGGTCGCCATGATGAAGGCGCTCATCGTCGCCACCGTGCCGACCGAGAGATCGATGCCGCCGGTCAGCATGGTCATGGTCTGGCAGCCGGCGAGGATCGCCAGCGGGATGGCGAACTTCACCGTGTTGGCGAGCCAGCGCTCGTTGACGATGCCGGGCCGCAGGATCTGCAGGATCACCACCAGGATGACGAGCAGGATGATCAGGGGAACGAGCGGCCGGTCGGCCATGAAGCGTTTTACGCGGCGGCCGAAGGGGACGGGGGTGATCGCGGTGGCGCTCATGGGGCGGCTCGTGGTGGCGACTGGTTTCGCCTGATGTTGGTGGCGTTTCGTGAGGATGGTGCTCTACGGCGCCCCCCTCTGTCCTGCCGGACATCTCCCCCACGAGGGGGGAGATTGGCGGCTTCACCCTCGGCGCCCTTCTTGCACCTTCGGAGATTGGCGAAGGCCGTGGCGACATACAATCTCCCCCCTCGTGGGGGAGATGTCCGGCAGGACAGAGGGGGGCGCGAAGGATCGCTACGCCCTACTTCATGCCGATACGCCAGCGTCATGGCATTGCTCCTGCCGGGCGGCCTCTTATCGTGATGAAGGCGCCGAACATCACCACGGCGACCATGATGGCGCCCTCGATGATGGCGGTGACATTGGGGTCGATGGCGAGCAGCGTCAGATCGGTGCGCACCAGCCGCAGCACGAAGACGGCGACGATCGGGCCGAGCAGGCCGCCCTTGCCGCCGCCAAGTGCGACGCCGCCGAGCACCACCGCGGCGACGCTGGCCAGCAGATAGGGGCCGGGGATGGGCGCGCCGATGCCGGTGCTCATGGTCAGTGCCAGCCCGCCCATGGCGGCGAACAGGCCCGACAGCGCGTAGGCGATGATGCGGGTGCGCGCGACCGGCACGCCGCTGCGGAAGGCGGCCAGCTCGCTCGAGCCGATGGCGTAGATGGAGAGGCCGAGCTTTGAGCGCCTTAGCGGTATCCAGATGATGCAGAGGCAGACGACCAGCAGCACCAGCGCCTTCGGCACCCAGGCGTCAATGCTGTCGGGCAGGCTGGGGATCGGCAGCGTGCCGACGATACTGGCCTTCAGCCATTCGGCGGCAGCACCACCCGGCGCGCCGAGCACCAGCAGCGCCGCGCCCTGCAGCACGAACAAAGTGGCCAAGGTGACGACGATGTCGGGCACGCGGGTGACGACGATCAGGATGCCGTTGAGCGCGCCGAGCACCAGCCCCATGGCCAGCACGAAGGGCACCACGAACAGTGCGTATTCCTCGCTGGCGCCGTTCATCATCGAGGCGGCGGTGACGCTGGTCAGCGCCATCATGGCGGCGACCGAGAGGTCGATGCCGCCGGCGATGACGACGACGGTCTGGGCGGCCACCGCAAAGGCGTAGGGCAGCACGGCGCGCACCAGCGAGCCGAAATCGCCGCTGCCATAGCCCGGCTGGATCAGCTTGGTGAGCACGAACAGCAGCACGAAGAGGGTGAACAGGCCGGCGACCCAGCCCTGGTTGCGGAAGAAGCGGGTCAAGGGGCCGCCTCCGGGGTCTGCGGCGGTTTCGACGTCGGGTCGGCCAGGATGCCGACATCGGCGGTGACGCCGCGCGGCAGGCCGTAGGCGGCACGCATCAGCGCCGGCTCGTCGGCGAGTTCGACGGGGAAGATGTCGACGACATGCCCGCCGAAGATGACGATGACGCGGTCGCAGACACGCTGCACCTCTTCCAGTTCGGAGGTATAGAACAGCACCGACTTGTCCAGGCCGGCGAGCTCGCGCAGCAATTTGTAGATCTCCTGCTTGGTGCCGACGTCGATGCCGCGCGTCGGGTCGAAGCACAGGATGGTGCGGGCGTTGGCGGCGATCCAGCGGGCGATCGTTACCTTCTGCTGGTTGCCGCCCGAGAGCCGCTGCACCTCGCCTTGCGCGCGGGTGTCGATCTGCAGGCGGGCGATGGCGCTGGCGACCACCGTACGCTCCTTGTGCACCCGGATCGGTCCCCACTTGCGCAGTGCCGCGCTGAAGGGCAGCGCGATGTTCTCGTGCACCGAGCGCTGCATGGCGAGCGCCTCGGTGCGGTCGCCCGGCACATAGGCGATGCCGGCGCGAATGGCGTCGCTCGGGTGGGTGAATTTTACGCCCTGGCCGTCCACTTCGATCGTACCGCCCGAGGGGCGGATGGAGCCGGCAAGGGCGGCAAAGAGTTCATCCTGGCCCTGGCCCTCGAGCGCAACGACGCCCACGACTTCGCCATTGGCGAGGTCGAAGGAGACGTCGTTGAGCTTGGAACCGACGCGCAGATTGCGCACGCCAAGGCGCGGGCGGCTTGCGGCCGGCGATGCGACTTGGCTCGCCTGGCGCGCGGCCATTTGGGTCTTGACGATCCTGGCGCCGAGCATCAGTTCGACGATCTTTTCCTCGACGCCGGGCACGATGTCGACGACGCCGACAGTCTCGCCGTCACGCAGCACGGTGGCGCGGTCGCACAGCGCCGAGATCTCGACGAAGCGGTGCGAAATGAAGATCACCGAGCGGCCGCTGTCGCCCTGCCGGCGCACCACCTCCAGCACTTTTTCGGCGAGGTTCGCGGGCAGCGCCGCCGTCATCTCGTCGAGCAGCAGCACGTCGGGCTCGACGGCCAGCGCGCGCGCCAGGTCGAGCACGCGCAAAACGGCGAGCGGGATGTCGCGTGCGGTGTCGCGCAGGTCGAGGTCGGGAATGCCGAGCTCGCGCACCCAGGCGCGGAACGGCTCGACCGGAGTGCCGGTCAGGCGCAGATTGGAGAGCACGTCGAGATCGAGGATCAGCGACGGCTCCTGGTAGACGGGAAGCAGGCCGGCGCGGCGCGCGGCGGCGGGCGAGCGTATGTCGCGCGTCTCGCCGCGGATCAGTACGCGGCCAGCGTCCGCGTGGATAGCGCCGGTCAGGATCTTCACCAGCGTCGACTTGCCGGCGCCGTTGGCGCCCATCAGCGCATGGACCTCGCCCGGCAGCACCGACAGCGAAGCGTTGCGAAGTGCTGCAACTGCACCGTAATTCTTGGCGACGCCGGTGGCGTCAAGGAGCGGGTTGGTGGTCAAATCGCTGGAGTTTGGCAGTTGCGGCGCCGGCTCTCGTCTTGCAACGCTGAAAATTGGCGAAGCGGTCGCGACATCCAATCTCCCCCCTCGTGGGGGAGATGTCCGGCAGGACAGAGGGGGGCGCCGTAGAGCGCTAATCTATCGAACCTCGCATAGCGAGGACGGCAGCCTGCCATCCTCGCTATGCAATTCGCATCAGCGCCTACTCGCCCGGACCCTTGCAGGCGACGATCTGCTCTTTCGTGTAGGTCGTCCAGTCCGGGATCGAGATCGAGACCGGCCATTCCGGGCTGAGCGACGAGTCGGCGGCGGCCTTGAGCTTGGCCTTGCCTTCCTCGGTGGCATTCTCCCACAGCTGCGGCTCGACCAGCACGGTCTGCTGCGCCGGCTTCTTGCCGTTTAGGATCTGCAAGGCAAGTGTGACGCCGGCGCCGCCGATCGAGCCGGGGTTGGTGACCGCAGCACCAACGAGGCCCTTGACCGAGCTGAGCTGGCCAACGAAGCCGGCATTGTCGGCGCCGACCACCGGCACCAGCGGTGCCTGCGATTCGACCAGTGCGTCGACGATGACGTTGTCGATGCCTGAGGTCCAGATGCCGTTGAAGGGTGCGCCAGTGGCAAGGAAGGAGAGGATCTGCTGCTTGCCCTGGTCCTGCTGCCAGCCGGTGAACACCTCCTGCGCGACCTTTACATCGGGGAATTCGGCAAGCGCCTTCTTGAAGCCCTTGTCGCGGTCGCTGTCGGCGGAAGCGCCGGCGGCACCGCGCATATAGACCACCTCGCCCTTGCCGCCCATCTGCTGGAACAGCCATTTCGCGCCGAGATAGGCGTATTGTTCCTGGTTGTTGGAGATGATGTAGGCGGACGGTTCGGTGACCGCCTGGTCGACGGCGACGACGACGATGCCGGCCTTGGTGGCCTCCTCCAGGCCAGCCTTGATGCCGGCCGGGTCGGCCGGGTTGACGACGATGGCGTTGACCTTGGCGCTGATCAGGTTGCGGATGTCCTCCAGCTGACCGGCGGCGTCGGTGTTGCGGTGGGCGATGTTGAGCTTCGTCACCTCGCCGGAGGCGAGCGCCTGCGCCTTCATCGCGCAGATCATCTCCTCGCGCCAGCCATTGCCCTGCACGGTGTTGGAGATGCCGATCGTGTATTTGCCCTCGGCGGACGAGGCGCCCACCGAGGCCAGGAAGGCCACGCCGGCAAGTAGCGGGACCATGGTCAGGTATTTTTTCATTTCAGTACTCCTCCACATTGATCTTTTGGTTTCAGTCTTAAAGCCGTTTGTCCGTCACTTCACGAAGGGGCGCAGCACGTCGCGGGCGAGCAGGAAGCCCCGCTTGACCTTGTCGTCGCTCCCCTCGAACCGCCGGTCCTCGTGCTCGATGATGACGTGTCCGTCGTAGCCGGCGCGGTAGAGGCCGGAAAAGATCACGTTCCAGTCGACATCGCCGAGCCCCGGCATGCGCGGCACCTGCCAGCCTATGCCGGCCGAGAGGGTTCCGCCCTCATAGAGTCCATCATGATCGATCATCAGATCCTTGGCATGAACATGCAGCATGTAGGCGCCGAATTCGCGGATGAAGCGGGCCTGGTCGATCATCTGCCAGACCAGGTGCGACGGGTCGAAATTCATGCCGATATCGCCGCCGAAGGCTTCGAGTATGCGGCGCCAGATTTGCGGCGAATAGGCGATGTTGTGGCCGCCCGGCCATTCGTCATAGCTGAAGATCATCGGGCAGTTCTCGAAGGCGAGCCTGACGCCGTGGTCGCGCGCATGGGCGATGATGGCGGGCCAGACCTTGAGCGCTTCTTCCCAATTGACGTCGACGGGCTTCGAGGCATCGCCGCCGCAGAAGGTGTTGACCAGCGAAACGCCCATCCGCCCGGCCAGCACGATCACCTTCTTCAGATGATCGATCACACCCTCGCGGTGCGCCGCATCGGGGTGCAACGGGTTGGGATAGTAGCCGAGCGCCGACATAGACAGGTTTTTCTCGGTGAGCGCGGCGGCGATCTCCTTGGCTTGCGAGGCCGAGGTCGCGGTGGCGTCGATATGGCTGGTGCCGGCATAGCGGCGGCTGTCGCCCGAGGACTTCGGCCAGCAGGCAATCTCCAGCGCCTCGAAGCCGGCCGAGCTTGCCCAGTCGGCGACCTCGGCGAGTGGAGTATCCGGAAATGGTGCTGTGAGCAGTCCAAGTTTCATGATGCCTCCCCTGGTCGTGAACTTCACGACCTATCGTACTATGCAGATCGTGTTGGTCGCTTCAACCGCGCATCTATTGGCTCAGTGCAGGCATGTCTGACAAAGGCCAGCGGATTCTCTGACAGCAGACCATCGAGCCCGGCGATGACATTTGTGCGGAACATAGTGTTGGTGGCCAGTGACGGATCGAAGATCGCGTCTATCGCAAGAATGGCGTCGGCGAGCCCCTTGGTGTCGGCGCCGATGCGGTCGGCGAGGGCCGAGATCCTTCCGGCAAAGGGGTCGGACACCTGCCAGCACTTGCCGAAGCGCGGGGCGGCCTTGATCAGATAGGCCATCCAGCCGGCGACGGGCACCGACAGCAGGGCGATGCTCCTACCCTGCCGCAACCGGTCGCGGATCGGGTTGAGCAGACGCTGCACGATCTTCTGCGAGCCGTCGGTGGCGATCTGGTGGTTGCGATGGCGGATCGCGGTGTTGGTGAGGCGCGCCAGGCTTTGCTCGATATAGGCAGGCGCAGAAATGCCAGGCACCGCCTTGAGCGTTGGCAGCGTCTCTTCGGTCAGCATGCGGCGGACGAACGTGGCGAGCAGCGGATCGGCGATGGCATCCGACGTGTGCTCAAAGCCGCAGAGCACGCCAAGATGGGCAAGCGTCGTCTGCGCACCGTTCAGCACCCGCATCTTGAGATGCTCGAACGGCGTGACGTCGTCGACGAAGCTGGCGCCGACAAGATCCCAGCGCTGCACGCGACCGGCGAATTTTTGCTCGATCACCCATTGCCGGAACGGTTCGCCGACGACCACGGCGGCGTCGCGATAGCCGAAGCGCTGCTCGACGGTGTCGATGTCGGCCGGCGTGGTTGCTGGTGCGATGCGGTCGACCATGGCCGAAGGAAAGGCGACATTGGCGGCGATCCAGTCCGAAAGCCCATTGCCACTCCGCTCGGCCATCGCCCGCACGACATTCCCGAGGATGACGCCGTTGGCCGGGATGTTGTCGCAGGAGAGCAGCGTCACCGGCCGCCCATGCGAGGTCCTACGCAGTTCCAGCGCCCGCGCCAGAATGCCGGGCACGCTGCGCGGTACATGCGAGTTGGCGAGGTCATGGACGATGTCAGGGTGATCGAGGTCGAGCACGCCGGTCGACGGGATATGGCAATAGCCTTTCTCGGTCACCGTCATGGTGACCATCTCGATGTCGGCCGAAGCCAGCACCTCCAACGCCGGCGCGGCGCTATCCTGGCTGTCGACAACGCGGATGATGCTGCCGATGATGCGCGCCTCGACATGATTGTCCTGCCGGATCAGGCGTGTGTAGAGGCCGCCCTGCCGGCCCAACGTTTCCGACAGGTGAGGCGGGCGGATGTTGATGCCGACCACGCCCCAGCGGTCGAAATGACGGGACAAAAGATCGTCGGTGTATTCAGCCTGGTGGCAGCGATGGAAGGCGCCTATGCCGATATGGGCCATGCCCGGTATGAGGGCCGCACGGTCATAGGATGGCCGCTGGACGGAAGTTGGAAGCCGGCTAAGCAGCTCCGGGCCAAGCATTTCGGGCGCGGCGGTGGCGCTCACCGATTCGCCCCGATCACCGACTGTTCCTGGTCGATCACCGCGCCGGTCATCGGCCCGGCCGCATCGGAAAGCAGGAAGACGGCAAGGTTGGCGATATCGTTCGGCGTCAGCAGCCGGCCGAATGGCTGCGCGGCATTGGCGGCGTCGAGCCAGCCCGGACCCTGGCCGAGTGTCTCTGCCTGCATGATGCGTTCGGCGGGCGTGTCGGTCCAGCCGACATTGATGCCGTTGACGCGGATGCGGTCGAAGCGGTGGGCGTTGGCCGCATTCCTGGTCAGCGTCGCCAGCGCTCCCTTGGTGGCGGAATAGACGGCAAGCTCGGGCGAGCCGCAATGCGCGTTGATCGACAGGATGTTGACGATTGCGCCGCCCTGGCCGCGCTTGACCATATCGGCGATGGCCGCCTGCATGAGGAAGAAAGGCGCGCGGGCGTTGACGGCAAACAACGCTTCCCAGTCGTCGAGGCCGGCATCGTGGAAAGAGGCGCGATCGGTGAGGCCGGCGGCGTTGACCAGCCCGTCGATGCGCTTGAAACGGGAAAGGCATGCCGCGACCAGTTGGGCCGGCGCCTCGGGGTCCGCGAGATCGGCGGCGACGAATTCCGTCGGCGTGCCCATTTCGCGGAGCGATGCCGCCGCGGCCTTGCCGCGCGTAGGCTCACGGCCGGTGATCAGCAGGCCTTCGGCGCCGGAGCGCGCCAGCGTTTCTGATATCGCCAGGCCGATGCCTTGCGTGGCGCCGGTGACCAGCACCACCTTGCCGTCGAGCCGAACGTCCATTCATCCTCCCGGAACAAGGTTTCTATTTTTTTAAATATGGAACGACAATTCCTTTCAGTCAATCGTTCCGGTCATGCTGTCCGGCGTGCGACGACGCCGTGGACCAAAGCCATGCCGACGGCCAACGAAGCAGCCAGCGAACGGAAGCCGGCGAAGTCGGATTCGACGACTTCCAGCCAAATGTCGGACAAGTTGACCAGCGGCGAGAAGGTGCTGTCGGTGATGGTGACGATGCGCGCCTTGCGCTCATGCGCGACGGCGACCAGATCAGGCGTGATCGAATTGTAAGGGCTGAAACTCACCGCCAGCACCGCATCGCGCTTGCCGATGCAACCGACCTGATCGAGCGCGGTGGAACCGACATTGTCAACCAGCACATTGCGCACGCCCTGTTGCGAAAGCGTCAGCGAGAGATAGGTGGTGACAGGAAAGGCGCGCTTGCTGCCGATGACATAGATCAGGTCGGCGGCGGCGAGCAGCGCGACCATCTTGTCGAAGCTCTCCATGTCGAAGCTATTGTCGATGCGGCCGAGCGAGGCCTGCGACGCGCCGACCATGCCGTTTAGAAAATGCAGATTGGCGTTGGGCTCGGCCGTACGTTCGGCGCCCGCACGCTCCGGCCAGGAGCCTTTCATATGGTCCTTGAACAATCCCTGGAAATCGGAAAAGCCGGCATAGCCGAAGATCTGCGCGAAGCGGACAAGGGTCGAAGGCTGCACGCCGGCCTGCTCGGCGACCTGCGCGATGGTGCCCAACGCCACATCGCTCGGATGCTGCCACAGGAAGATCGCAACCTGGCGCAGCCGCTTCGGGAAATGCACGGTGCCGGAGGACAGCACGGCGCGCAGTTCCTCGTAGGTTTGCGGCTTGGTGTAGCCAAGCGCCGCTAGCGAGCGTCCCCGTTTCCTGGTCGCGGCCTCGTGGATGCTGGACCGTTCCGATGATTTTTGCGCTCCGCTCATGGCTTCACGCTAGCGCGGTACGATCGTTTTACAAAATGGAAATTGGAAATCGTGTTCGAAAATGCTAGCGGCATTTCAGGCTATGCACGCTATCGAAAATCCGGAAGGAGTTTGAAAAGTCATGGTCTATGCAACATCGGACGGATCGACGCGCCAACGCCTTAGGGTCGGGATGGTGGGCGGCGGCCGCAATGCCTTCATCGGCGCGGTGCATCGCCTCGCCATGCGCCTCGACGACCAGATCGCGCTGGTTGCCGGCGCGCTGTCCTCGGATCCCGGGAATGCAGCAGCGTCCGCGGCAGAGATCGGCATCCCGCCGGAGCGGAGCTATGCCGATTATCATGCCATGGCCAAGGCGGAAGCGGCACGGCCCGACGGCATCGAGCCCGTGGTCATCGTCACGCCCAACCATCTGCATGCGCCGATTGCCACCGCTTTCCTCGAGGCCGGCATCGACGTCATCTGCGACAAGCCGTTGTCGACGACGCTGGCCGACGCCGAAGCGCTTGTGGCGCTGGCGCGGGCGAAAAACCGCCGGTTCGTCGTCACCCTCAACAACACCGGCTACGCGATGGTCCGGCAGGCGCGCGAGATGGTGGCGGCGGGCGAGCTTGGCCGCATCGTGTCCGTGCACGGTGCCTATATCCAGGACTGGCTGACGCAGCCGATCGACGCGCAGGGCCAGAAACAGGCCGAGTGGCGCACCGATCCGGCGCGCGCCGGGCAGTCCGCGGTGCTCGCCGATATTGGTGTGCACGCCTTCAACCTGGCTAGCTTCATTTCGGGCTGCGAGGCCGAGGCGGTTTCGGCCGATCTGTTCACCGCCGTGCCGGGTCGGCGGCTCGACGACAATGCGCATGTGCTGGTGCGCTGGACAGGCGGCGCGCGCGGCACGATCCTGGCCAGCCAGACTTCGCCCGGCCATTACAACGACCTTTCCGTGCGCATCTATGGCGACAAGGCCGGGCTCGAATGGTCGGGCACGCGGCCGGAAGAACTGCGCTTCTCGCGCTATGGCGAAGAGGCGCGCACGCTGGTGCGCGGCGGGCATGGCTCGACCGAGGAAAGCCGCCGTGTGTCGCGCATGCCGGCCGCCCACCCGGAAGGCTACATCGAGGCCTTCGCCAACTTCTACCGCGATGCCGCCGACATCGTCCGCGCCCACCGTTCGGGTGCCGCCGTCGATGCGGCGCGGGCGGCGCAGGTGCCCGATGTCGTCGATGGTGCGCGTGGCGTGAAGTTCGTCGCGGCGACCGTTGAATCGAACGCCGGCGGCGGGGCGTGGACGCCAGCGCGGTTTGGGTAAATCTGTCCCTTGATCGCCATGTTTCGAAGGCGTCGGCTGCACGGTTCCATGGCCTGATCCGAGGATATTTTTGCACCGCGCATGCCGGGTCTTGCCGACCTCGCGGAGTGCCATAATTCCACTCTGGGGTTGGGGTGAATCACCTGCTGGTAGGAGGCGGCCGTGAAACACCAAACACTTGACGAACTGCAAAGCGTTGCCGACGTTCACGCCGAAGCAACGCTTCTAATTGCCACTCGAGGCCAACGCCTCGAGCGCTGGGCGCAACTTCTGGAGCAAAATCCCGACCGGTGCCTCGGGGCGCTTGCCGGCACCGAATACATAAGCGCGGAGGTCCGCGACAGAATGCGTTCCGCGGGCTCACCCATCACCGTGGCATTCGAGGATCCGATCTTTCGCGCGCAAGGCCTGAAGGAGGATACTTACGGTGAAGCCAAGCGCTTCTTCGAACTGACCGATTGGCAGTTGCACGAAATCGTCTGCCATTGCCATGTCGGCGCGACGATGCCGGCTCGATGGGCGGCGACGCGCGTCCGCGCGGCAGTGTCCGGGAAGTTCGGTTTCTTCGCCTGGCTGCGGGGAGTATTCATGCTTTGACGAACAGGTTCTTGCGCAGCGGCAAGGGGTCATATCCGTGAGGCGATGGATACAGTTCACCGCCTCACGGGGCAGATGAGCGCAATCGTCAAGGAATATCCGGCACCATCAAGTCCGCGTCGGCGCGAATCCCAGCTGTTTGCACAGTGGGTGCTGCCCGGCGTGCCGCCGACAGACGCAGGCGATCGAGGCAGAGATAGACGACCGGCGTCGTGTAGAGCGTCAGCATCTGGGCGACGATCAGGCCACCGACTATTGCCGTGCCGAGCGGTTGCCTTATCTCCGCCCCGGTACCCGTTTCGAGCGCCAGCGGCAGCGCGCCGAGGAGGGCGGCGAAGGTCGTCATCATGATCGGCCGGAAACGCGTCAGACACGCTCTGTAGATGGCTTCGCGCGGTGCGGCACCCTCCTTGCGCTCGGTCTGCAGCGCGACATCGATCATCATGATCGCGTTCTTCTTGACGATGCCGATCAGCAGGATGATGCCGATCAGCGACATGACGCTGAAATCCATCCCGGTGAGTTCAAGCGCAAGCAGCGCGCCAAGTCCGGCCGAGGGCAGCGTCGACAGAATCGTGATCGGATGGATGTAGCTCTCATAGAGCATGCCGAGCACGATGTAGATGGTGGCCAACGCGGCGGCGACGAGCAGCAGCTCGTTGGTCAGCGCCGAGCGGAAGGCCAGCGCCGTCCCGGCAAGCGCGCCATGGATCGACTCCGGCATTTTGAGCGTCGCCATCGCCCGGTCGATCGCCGCCGTTGCATCGCCGAGCGAAGCGCCTTCGGCCAGGTTGAACGAAATCGTCGTGGTGACGAAATGGCCCTGGTGGCTGATCGATAGCGGCATGGTGGCGGGTGCGTAGTGGCTGAAGGCCGACAGCGGCACCATGTGCTCCTGCGCCGTGCTGACCGCCGCACCGCTCGAGGCGCTGGAATGGCCGATGGCGGCGATGGCGGCGATGGCCTGGTTGCGGACGGATGCGCTGGCGGCAAGTGATGCGGCGGAAGCCGGCGTACTGGCGGCGGCCGTCACCGTGCCGGCCAGCGCGTTGGTGCGCTGGGTGCCGCTGGCGGCAGCGCCCGAGGTGCTGACATAGATGCGCGACAGCGCCGACGGATCCTGCAAATAGCGTGGCGCCAGTTCCATGACAACTTCGTACTGGTTGAGCGGATTGAAGATCGTCGAGACCTGGCGCTGTCCGAACGCGTCGTAGAGCGTGTTGTCGATGGCCGAGGTGCTGACGCCGAGCCGGGCGGCACTTTCGCGGTCGATCGACAAATTGGTCTCCAGGCCTGCCGCGTCGCGGTCGGAATTGACGTCGGCGAGCTCAGGCGCCTGCTTCAGCGCATCGAGCAGTCTGGGTGCCCACACGTCGAGCTCGGCGATCGAGTCTGCCTGCAGCGAATACTGGTAGGTGGCGAGGCTCTGGCGCGCGCCGACCCTTATCTCCTGCCGCGGGAACAGAAACAGCTGGGCGCCCGGCACCTGCTGCAGTGCTGCGCGCAGGCGCGTCACCACCGCCTGCAACGGCGCTCGCTCGGCCTGCGGCTTCAAGGTGACGTAGACGAAGCCGGAATTGGTCTGCCGGCCGCCGATGAAACCCACGACATTGGCCACCGCCGGATCGCTCCGGACGATCGACTGCAGCTCGGTCAGCTTTTGCCGCATCAGCTGGAAGGAAATGCTCTGGTCGGCACGGATACCTCCGACCAGTTCGCCGGTGTCTTCCTGCGGGAAGAAGCCCTTGGGCACCACGACGTAGAGATAGACGTTGAGGGCGATTGCGCAGAAGAGAATGACCAGCACGATCACGGCATTGTCGAGCGCCCAGGCAAGCGAGCGTCCGTAGAAGCGGCGCAGTCGCTCGAACGCGCCCTCGCCGAGGCGAGCGAGCAGCGATCGGCGCGTCTGCGGCAGGCGCAGGAAATGCGCGCACATCATCGGTGTGGTGGTGAGCGAGAGCACGAGCGAGATGACGATCGCCAGCGACAGCGTCACGGCGAATTCCTGGAACAGCCGGCCAAGGATTCCGCCCATCAGAAGGATCGGCAGGAAGACGGCGATCAGCGACACGCTCATCGACAGCACCGTGAAGCTGACCTCGCGGGCGCCGAGAAGTGCCGCCTGCCGTCGCGGCATGCCGTCTTCGACATGGCGCATGATGTTTTCGAGGACGACGATGGCGTCATCGACGACGAAGCCGGTGGCGATGGTCAAGGCCATCAGCGACAGATTGTCGAGCGTATAGCCCAGCAGGTACATGGCGCCGAAGGTGCCGAGCAGCGAGAAGGGCACCGCGACGCTTGGGATGAGCGCCGCCCGCCAGTCGCGCAGGAAGCAGAAGACGACGAGCACGACGAGCCCGATGGCGAGCGCCAGCGTCATGCCGGTGTCGGACAGCGAGGCGCGGATCGTCGTGCTGCTGTCGCTGCTTACCGAGAGATGCGCATCGGCCGGGATGGACGCCTCGAGCTGCGGAATGACCGCGCGCACCTTGTCGACGGTGTCGATGATGTTGGCGTTCGGTTCGCGGTAGAGCACGAGAAGCACGGCGGGCGCGCCATTGGCGAGGCCGAGATTGCGGACATCCTCGACCGAGTCCTCGACATCGGCGAGATCGCGCAGCCGCACCGCGGCGCCGTTGCGCCAGGCGATCACCAGGTCGCGATAGTCGGCGGCGTGGCTCGCCTGGTCGTTGGTGTAAAGCTGGTAGCGCTGCGCGCCGTCGTCGATGTCGCCCTTCGGGCTGTGCGCATTGGCCGAAGCTATGGCGGCGCGCACGTCTTCCAGACCGATGCCGTAGTTGAACAGCGCGCCCGGGTTGAGCTCGATGCGCACGGCCGGCAGCGAGCTGCCGCCGAGATCGACATTGCCGACGCCTTCGACCTGCGAGAGCTTCTGCTGCAGCACCGTGGCTGCGGTGTCGTAGAGCTGGCCGGGCGTCAGCGTCCGCGAGGTGAGCGCCAGGATCATGATCGGCGCATCGGCCGGATTGTATTTGCGATAGCGCGGATTGCTGTGCAGGTCTGACGGCAGGTCGGCGCGTGCGGCGTTGATGGCGGCCTGGACGTCGCGGGCGGCGCCGTCGATGTCACGGTCGAGACCGAATTGCAGCACGATGTTGGTCGAGCCGGTGCTGCTGCGCGAGGTCATTTCGGTCACGTCGGCGATCTGCCCGAGATGGCGCTCGAGCGGCGAGGCGACGTCGGCAGCCATCGCGTCCGGGCTGGCACCCGCCATCGAGGCCTGCACCGAGATGGTCGGGAAATCGACCTGCGGCAGCGGCGAGACCGGCAGATGGAAGTAAGCCAGCAGGCCCGCCGCGGCGAGGCCGAGCGTCAGCAAGGTGGTTGCCACCGGTCGGGCGATGAATGGTGCGGAGAAATTCACGATGCCGACCGGCCGGGCTCCAGCGCGGCATCCCTGGTTGCGCCGGTCCGACCGACCCGCCGCGCTAGCCGGTCGAAGGCGAGATAGATGACGGGCGTCGTGAACAGCGTCAGCACCTGGCTGACGATCAGCCCGCCGACGATGGTGATGCCGAGCGGCCGGTGCAGTTCGGAGCCGGCGACGCCGCCCAGCATCAGCGGCAGCGCACCGAACAGGGCGGCCATGGTGGTCATCAGGATGGGGCGCAGCCGCAGCAGGCTCGCCTCGTAGATCGCCTCGCGCGGACTGCGGCCTTCCCGCCGCTCGGCCTGCAGCGCGAAGTCGATCATCATGATGGCGTTCTTCTTCACGATGCCGACGAGGAGCACGATGCCGACGATGCCGATAATGTCGAGGTCGTGCCCGGCGATCATCAGGGCGACGAGTGCGCCGACCGTCGCCGACGGCAGCGTCGACAGGATGGTGATCGGATGGATGAAGCTCTCATAGAGGACGCCAAGCACGATGTAGACGGTCACGACCGCCGCCAGCACCAGCAGCAACTCGTTGCGCAATGAACTCTGCAAAGCGAGGGCCGCACCCTGGAAGCCGGTGACCAGGCTGGGCGGCGGGCCTAGCGCGCGCTCGGCCGCGGTAATCGCCTCGGTCGCCTGGCCGAGCGAGACGCCGGGCGCCAGGTTGAAGGAGATGGTGGAAGAGGGGAACTGCGCCAGATGGCTGACCAGCAGCGGCGACTGCTTGACCGTGACGCTGACGATCGTCGACAGCGGTACCTGTCCGGAACCGGCCGACGGCAGGTAGATCGAATTCAGCGAGGCCAGCGTCTCCTTGACCGAAGGATCGGCTTCGAGAATGACCCGGTACTCATTGGACTGGGTGAAGATGGTCGAGATGATGCGCTGGCCGAAGGCGTCGTAGAGCGCATTGTCGACGGTCGCCGGCGTGATGCCGAAACGCGCCGCCGTGGCGCGGTCGATGGTGATGTCAGCGGCAAGGCCGTTCTGCTGCATGTCGCTGGCGACGTCGGCCAGCTCGGGCAGGCGGGCGAAGCTGGCGGTGAGCCGCGACGCCCAGTCGGCGAGCTCTGCGGGATCCGCGTCCTGCAGCACGAACTGGTACTGCGTCGGGCTGACCGACGTATCGACTGTGAGATCCTGCACGGGTTGCATGTAGAGCGAGATGCCGGTGACGCCTGAAGTCTCCTGCCGCAACCGGCGGATGATGGCGCTGGCGTCGAGGGTGCGGGTGTCGCGCGGCTTGAGGTTGATCAGCATGCGGCCGCTGTTCAGCGTCAGGTTCTGGCCGTCGACGCCGATGAAGGACGACAGGCTCGCCACGTCCGGATCCTTCAGGATCGCCGCCGCCAGCGCCTGCTGGTGGGCCGCCATGTCGGCATAGGAGACCGAACCGACGGCTTCGGTGACCGCCTCGATGGCGCCGGTGTCCTGGACCGGGAAGAAGCCCTTGGGGATGACGATGTAGAGATAGGCGGTGAGTGCCAGCGTCGCCACTGCGACGAGCAGCATCGACGTCTGGTGGTCCAGCACCCAGCGCAGCGCTGCCGCATAGGCCGAGGTGACGGCGTCGAATGCCGCCTGGCTCTTGCGCGCCACCCAGCCTTGCCGCCGCTCCGGCTGGTGCCGCAACAGGCGCGCGCACATCATCGGCACCAGGGTCAGGGAAACGATCGCCGAGATGACGATGGCGATGGCGAGCGTGATTGCGAATTCGTGGAACAGCCTGCCCACCACGTCGCCCATGAACAGCAGCGGGATCAGCACCGCTATCAGCGAAACCGTCAGCGAGATGATGGTGAAGCCGATCTGCGAGGAGCCGCGCAAGGCTGCGTCGAGCGGGGGCTCGCCGCCTTCGATGAAGCGCGAGATGTTCTCGATCATCACGATAGCGTCGTCGACGACGAAGCCGGAGGCGATGGTCAGCGACATCAGCGACAGATTGTCGAGGCTGAACCCCCAAAGATACATGACCGCGAAGGTGCCGATCAGCGACAGGGGCACCGAGAGGCTGGGGATGATCGTCGCCGGCAAATTGCGCAGGAACAGGAAGATCGCCAGCACCACCAGAAGCACGGCAAGTCCAAGCTCGAACTCGACGTCGTGGACCGAAGCGCGGATCGTATCGGTCCGGTCGGTCAGCAGGCTCAATTGAACCGACGGCGGCAGGCCGGCGCGCAGCTGCGGTAGCAGCGTCTTGATGGAGTCGGCGACCTGGATCACGTTGGCGCCCGGCTGGCGCTGCACGTTGAGGATGATCGCCGGCGTGCCGTTCATCCAGGTGCCCAGCCTGGAATTCTCGGCGCCCTGCACGATGTCGGCCACCGCGGAGAGCCGCACCGGGGCGCCGTCGCGGTAGGCGATGACGGCGTCGGAATAGGCTTTCGGGTCGCTGATCTGGTCATTGGCATTGACGGTGTAGGAGCGGCTCGGCCCGTCAAAACTGCCCTTCGGCGTGTTGACGTTGAGATTGCCGATCGTGGTGCGCAAATCATCCATGTTGAGACCCATCGCCGACAGCGCCTTGAGGTTGACGCGCACCTGCACGGCCGGCCGCTCGCCGCCGCTCAGGCTGACGAGGCCGACGCCGGGAACCTGGGAGATTTTTTGCGCCAGGCGGGTTTCGGCGTAGTTCTCGACCTCCGTCAGCGGCAAGGTGCCGGACATCACCGCCAGGGTCAGGATCGGCGCGTCGGCCGGATTGACCTTGGCGTAGATCGGCGGCGCCGGCAGGTCGGCGGGCAGCAGGTTGCCGGCCGCGTTGATCGCCGCCTGCACCTCCTGCTCGGCAATGTCGAGGCTGAGATCGAGGCTGAAGCGCAGCGTGATCACCGAGGCACCGGCCGAGCTTTTCGACGACATCTGGTCGAGGCCCGGCATCTGCCCGAACTGGCGCTCCAGCGGCGCGGTGACCGAGGAGGTCATCACGTCGGGGCTGGCGCCGGGATAGAGGGTCTGCACCTGGATCGTCGGGTAATCCACCTCCGGCAAGGCCGAAATCGGCAGGAAGAGGTAGGCGATCATGCCGACGAGCAGGATGCTGACCATCAGCAGCGTCGTCGTCACCGGCCGCAAGATGAACGGCCGCGACGGGCTCAGGCTGCCGTCCGGGCCAGCATCCCGATCCTCATCCATTGTCGCCGCCCGCACCGCCCGAACCGCCTGTGCCGGTGCCGCCGCCCGCGCCGCTTTTCCGGTGGCGGTGGTGGCGCTGCTGGGCGCCTGGGGCATTGGTGGCTGCAGGAGGCGCGCCTTGCATCGGCGGCTGGCCAGCGGTTGGCGCCGCCGGTGCCTGCCCGGCAACTGGTGCCTGGCCCGCAGCCGGCGCCGTCGCTGATGGGGCGATCGCCGGGGTGGCGGCATCCGGGACCGTGACCTTTGCGCCGTCCTTCAGCCGGTCGACTCCGTCGACGACCACCTTGTCGCCGAGCGAGAGCCCGGACAGAACTTGCGTGGCAGTGGCATCTCCGGGCCCGGTGGCGATCGGCCGGACGGAAACCGTATCGTCGGCGCCGACCACATAGACGAAGGTTCCAGGCGCGCCATGCTGGATCGCCGCGTTCGGCACCACCATGACATTGCTCAGCGTGCGCACCAGCAGGTGGGCATTTACGAACTGGTTCGGGAACAGCGCCCCATCTGCGTTGGCCAAGATGGCGCGCATCTTCACCGTGCCTGTCGTCGGGTCGATCTGGTTGTCGACCGTCTGCAAGGTGCCCGAGGCGATCTGCTGAACATCATCGCGGTCGAACAGCGTCACCGGCAGCGTCGCGCCGTTTCGCATCTCATCGGTCACCGCTGAAAGGCTATCCTCCGGCAGCGAGAACATCACCGAGATCGGCTGCATCTGCGTGATCACCACGATGCCGTTGGCGTCGCCCGGCGTGACGTAGTTGCCGGTATCGACCTGGCGCAGGCCGAGGCGGCCGTCAGCGGGGGCGACGATATGGCTATTGGAGATGTTGAGCTGGACGGCCTCGATCTGCGCCTGGTCGGAAGCGACGGTGCCCTCATCGGCCTCGACGGTGGCGCGCTGAAGGTCGACGGCCTGGATGGTGATGGCGTTCGTTGTCAGCTTTTCGTCGCGGTTCAGATCCAGTCGCGCATCATCGAGCAACGCCTGGTCGTGCTTGAGCTGGCCGGTGAGCTGATGCAGCGAGGCGACGAAGTTGCGGTCGTCGATCTGGGCCAGGAAGTCGCCTTTCCTGACCATCTGTCCTTCGCTCAGCGCGATCTGGGTGATCTGGCCGCTGACCTGCGGCCGCACGGTTACGGTGGACAGCGAGGTCACCGTGCCAAGCGCGTCGAAGACGATGGGAATGCTGCCTGTGGCAACGGGAGCGACCGCCACCGGCTGTGGAGTGAGCCGGTTGCGGCCGGAACGGCCGCCGCGATCTTCATCGGCTGCCTGCTGCGGTCGCGAAAACGGATGCAGCCAAACGGCAAGCCCACCGGCGGCGGCCAGTATTAGGAGCAGAACGATCCAGCCGCGCCGGCGGGGCTTTATGCGCTGCGTTGCCTGTTCGCTCTGGGAGAGGAGCCGATTGCCGACGTCATCGTCCACGACGGTTTTGCTCCGTGGAAGGCGCGACATTCGCGAGTGTGGCGGCGAAGAAGCACAGCGCCACTTCTGTCCCGCGAACCGTATCCGGCCGGGCACGAGCCCATAGAGGCAGCAAGCACCCTGTCAGAGACGGCCTCATTGAATTCCTGCTCGCAATCCTATGGGCTCCGCGCCACCCGCAGGAAACCGTACGCTCTCGAATTTTACTACGCAATTGCGTACTAAATTAAATTCCCGTAAGGTATTGGCCTTCGCCGCCCGGCCGCATGGCGCACTTTTGCTGCAGCCTTTCTCCTGGTGCTGAGGACCACATGCGCAAGTGCGCAGCTGCCTGCGGGAGACGCTGACCTTGGTGCGACACCTGCTGGCCGATGGTGGCAAGGTGGCACTCGCACGCGCCAACGCGAAAAGGAGCGGGAGGCATCGCATGGACCGGCACGACGATCCGACGGGGATGCTGGAAACAGCAGATGTTGTCAGGCGCAGCGTTCTTGGGCTGGGACGACAATTGCGGTTGATGCGGTCTAGCCATGGCGTCAGCGCGGCCAAGCTCGGCCTGCTGCGGCGGCTGGAGCGGATCGGTGGGTCGATGACGGCGTCCGATCTCGCTTCCCTGGAACGCCTGCAGCCTCAGTCGCTCACAAGGCTCATCGCCGACCTCGACGAACGCGGACTGATCCGGCGCACGCAGGACCAGATCGACCGGCGCCAGTTCCTGATCGAAATCACCAAGGACGGGCACGATCTGCTGGCGCGCGACGCCGACCGCCAGAACGCCTGGCTATCGGAAAGCATGAACAAGGTCCTGACCCCCTCCGAAAGGGAGATCCTGCGCGTTGCGGCCCTGCTACTCGACCAGTTGGTCGAAGCCGGGGTCGAACCGCCGGCTGACGCGGCGTCACAAGATACCGGGAGGGAGCGGGTCCTTCAGGCATCGAACCTCTCGCCATGGGAAAGGGCGTAGCGCACGGAGGTGTAACGGTCGATGTCCGAGCGGCTGATGCCGAGATCCTTGAGCATATGGTCCGGCATTTCATGCAGCGCGGCGCGATCGCTGCGCATCTTCATGGCATGATAGGCTAGGCCCAGAGCGCGGCCGGCAAAGCCGAGGATGTCGAGCTTCCTCCGGCCGGTTTCGTAACTTCCATGATCCATCGTCGTCATTGTCGTCTCCATCCTTGGCGACGCGACCATTCGCGCCGTCGATGGAAGGACAATGAAGGACGACCGAGGGGCCGAGCGTTGGAGCCCGCGTCGGAACCGGCGTGGAATTGGTGGCATTTCGATTGAAGCTCGGTCGAGATGTTGCAGGTGTCAACGTGCGCTCGACGCCTGAGTAGCGCGCCTCAAGCACTGCGCCGAAGCGCCTCCACGAACAGATTGAAGGCTGGCGAGGACTGCCGCCGGTTCGGGTAGTAGAGGTGGTAACCCTGGCAAAGCGGGCACCAATCCGCGAGTACCTCCCGCATGCGTCCGTCGGCGATGTAGGGCCGAGCCAGGTCCTCGGGGACGTAGGCCAGGCCGTGGCCGTCCAGCACCGCCTCGATGATCGGCAGCACGCTGTTGAAAGTCAGCTGGCCTTCGACCCGCGCATTGAGCTTGCGCCCGTCCTTCTCGAACTCCCAGGCATAGATGCCGCCTGCAGTTGGCAGGCGCATGTTGATGCAAGAATGGTTGGTGAGGTCCTGCGGCGTCTCTGGCGGCGACCGGCGTTCGAAATAGGCAGGCGAACCAACCACGCTGAAGCGCCAGTCGGGCCCGATGCGCACAGCAATCATGTCCTTGCTCAACGCTTCGCCGAGCCGCACTCCGGCGTCGAAGCGCTGCTCCACAATGTTGGTCATGCCATTGTCGACGGCGATTTCCACCTGGATGTCGGGGTATTCGCGCAGGAACGTGGCCAGCACCGGCCGGAAGATCGAACTGATCACATAGTCGCTGCAGGCGATGCGAATGGTCCCCGCCGGGCGTTCGGCGAGATCGCTGAGGCCGGCGATCCCCGCCTCCATTGCTTCCAGCAGCGGCCCCACAGAGCGCACTAGGCGCTCACCAGCCTCGGTCGGCGATACGTCACGGGTGGTGCGCGACAGCAGCCGAATCTTCAGCCGCTCCTCGAACCCCTTGATCGAATGGCTCAGCGCGGATGCAGTCACACCCAGCTTGCCGGCGGCCTTGGTGAAGCTGCGCTCTCTGGCGACGGCGAGGAAGGCGACCATCTCGTGGATGTTGTCTCTCGGCATTGATGAGTTTAGCTCACAGCTACATCAAGATTGAACTATCTAATCGATGGAGTGCGCTGCGTATAGGTTTGTCCTCATCAAACTGCACGAGAGGGACATAGCCATGGACATCGTCCGCGCCGGCTCACGGCCATCCGCCAAAGGCCCCACCGACTGGTTTACCGGGCCGGTCCGCATTGACCCGCTGCTCGCCAAGCAGAACGCCGAACGAGTCCAGGGCGCCACCGTCACCTTCGAGCCGGCCGCCCGCACCGCCTGGCATACCCATCCGCTCGGGCAGACGCTCATCGTCCTCGCCGGGGTCGGCCGCTGCCAGCGTTTAGGTGGGCCGATCGAGGAAATCCGGCCCGGCGATGTAGTCTGGTTCGAGCCGGGCGAAAAGCACTGGCACGGCGCGGCCCCGACGGTGGGCATGACCCACATCGCGCTGCAGGAGGCGGAGGACGGCAAAGTCGTGGACTGGCTCGAGAAGGTCAGCGACCAGCAATACGGCGCGTGAAAGGAATTTCGACCATGCAAGGAACAGTGCTCTACGGCCCCGGCGATATCTAGGAGGACAGCATGAAAAAACGCAGACTCGGGCAGGGCCTCGAGGTCTCGGCGCTCTCACTGGGCGCCATGGGCTACGGCAAGACCCGCGACATCCCGGACCGGGCGGAAATGATAGACCTGCTGCGCGAGGCGGTCGACCTCGGCATGGACTTCTTCGACACGGCTGAAACCTACGGCCCCTGGACCAACGAGGAGATGATCGGCGAGGCCTTTGCAGACATCCGCGACAAGGTCACCCTCGCGACCAAGTTCGGCTGGGACATCGACCAGGATACCGGCGAGCATCGCGGCGGCGTCAACAGCAAGCCAGCCCAGATTCGCCGCGCCGTCGAAGGAAGTCTAAAGCGACTGCGCACCGACCATATCGACCTCTACTATCAGCACCGGGTTGATCCCGATGTGCCGATGGAAGACGTCGCCGGCACGGTCAAGGACCTCGTCGCCGAGGGCAAGGTGCGCTTCTTCGGCCTTTCGGAAGCCGGCGCCAAGTCGATTCGCCGCGCACATGCCGTACATCCCGTAGCGGCGCTGCAGAGCGAATATTCGCTCTGGACCCGCGAGCCCGAAGTCGAGATCCTGCTTACGCTTGAGGATTTGGGGATTGGCCTTGTCCCGTTCAGCCCGCTGGGCAAGGGCTTCCTTACCGGCACGATCGATGCCTCGACCCAATTCGCCGGCAACGATTTGCGCAACCGCATTCCCCGATTCGCCGAGGAGGCCCGCGAGGCCAACCTGGCGCTAGTCGCTCTCATCCGCCGCATCGGTGAGCGGCACGGCGCCACACCCGCCCAGGTGGCGCTCGCTTGGCTGCTGGCGCAGAAGCCGTGGATCGTGCCACTGTTCGGCACCCGCACGCTCGCGCGCTTCGAGGAGAATATCGGGGCGCTTAACATACAGCTCAGCCAAGCCGACCTGATCGAGATCGGGGCGGCCGGTTACCGCGTCGAAGGGGAGCGCTATCCGGAAGACCTCATGAAGCGATCGGGCCTGTGAGCGTAGGCACCACCTCCGAGCCCGGCGGCTTCCGCCTGCTGTTCATCCTTGCGGTGCTGCTCGGCTTCGCGTCGATCTCGACCGACCTGTTCTTGCCTGCGCTGCCCACCATGCAGGTGGCGCTCGCCACCACCGAGGGCACGCTGCAGTTTGCCATCTCCGGATACCTGCTGGGTTTCGGCTTCGGGCAATTGTTCTGGGGGCCGGTCAGCGACCGTTTCGGCAGGCGCGGACCGGTGGCACTCGGCCTCGTCGTCTTCGTCATCGGCTCGGCCGGCTGTGCCTTGGCGACGGATGGCTGGCAGCTTATCGGCTGGCGCGTCGTGCAGGCCCTCGGCGCCAGCGCCGGCGTCGCTCTGGCGCGAGCCATGGTACGCGATCTCTACGACCGGGACCGCGCCGCCAAAGTGCTGTCCACCCTGATGACCGTGATGGCGATCGCGCCGCTGCTGGGACCGAGCATGGGCGCGCAGATCCTCGCCGCAGCATCATGGCAAGCCATCTTCTGGACGCTGGTCGCGATCGGCATTGCCACCGCGGTAGCCATCCTGACGGTGCCGGAAACACTGCCGGCCGAGAAGCGACATCCAGACACGTTCTGGCAGGCTGTCGGAGGTTACGGTTCGGTCCTGCGCAACCGAGTGCTGGTCAGCTATGCGGCCGCAGTTGGGTTCTTCTATGTCGGGGTGTTCGCCAACATCGCCGGCGGCGCCTTTGCCTACATCGCCTATCATGGTCTCAGCCCCGAGCTTTACGGGCTGATATTCTCGTCGGGCGTACTGGGGCTGATGGCCGCCAACTTCGTCAATGCGCGCCTCGTCATTCGCCTTGGCAGCGATCGGATGCTCTTTGCTGGAGCGTTGGGAGCGGCCGTTTTCGGCACTGCACTGGCCATCGTCACGACAACAGGCATTGGCGGCGTTGCCGGGCTCATCGTTACACAGTTTCTGTTTACGGCAATGAACGGGCTAATCCTTGCCAACGCGGTAGCTGGGGCGCTTTCAAGCGTACAGCAACGTGCCGGCGCGGCGTCAGCAGTGGTAGGCGCCATCCAGTATGGCAGCGGCATGGTCGGTTCGGCACTGGTCGGGCTCTTCGCCAACGGAACGCCGGCGCCGATGGGCATCGTCATGGCTTTGGCGGGCATAGGCTGCTTTGCCAGCATTGTGATGGCGCGGCGGACTGCCCAAGTTATCACAGTAACTCGCAAAGGGTAACGGCTTGAGACATGGCGGCCGATGCGCGCCCTGCAGGGGTCGCGGGCCGGCGCAAAATTCCGATTGCGAAGGACCTCCGCCGGTGGAACGCGTGCCCGATCTGGTCTGAGGACCGAATTCATCACGGCATGGTGCGATATCGAATTTCTGGCAGTTTGTTGCACAGATGAGAAATGTTTCAGCCTGCAGGCACTGACCGAAGTCAGTTAAGTCATCGAAATAAAAAGACTATTAGGAATATTGAATGGCGGAGAGAGCGGGATTCGAACCCGCGTTACGGTCTCCCGTAAACACACTTTCCAGGCGTGCGCCTTCAACCACTCGGCCACCTCTCCGTCCTTGCATGGCGCGCCGGCCGGTCTTGCCGCGCGGGTTGGGGACATGCATTCCCTTGGGGGCGGAACCTCCGCGTCGTGGGCGCCGTCAACCGCGGGCAACCCTTCCCCGCACCTGAAGCCGTCGAAGCAACAGGCGCGGGGCTCATCTAGTCGATCCCGCGGCGAATGCCAAGCCATAATGGCGCTTCGCCGGCTTTGCCGCGCACGGATCGTCGGCGATGCCGCCGGCGCGGTGCTTTTCGGCACGGCGGCGGGCGAATGATGTGCACAGGCAGTGCGGCACAGCCTGTCGTTGCTTGACTTCGCCAGCCGTCCCCTGTCGAGTGGATACGAGGCTTTGCGGGGGCATTGTCGGCACATGACGTCCATCAACCAGGAGCCGGCCAGGCGGCCGGACAGCGGCCTGTCCTACGTGCCGGTGGCGTGGCTTTGCATCACAATGGCGCTTTCGGCCTATGGCCTGGTCTCGTCATGGCGGGTGATCGGCGGCCACGACCTGCCGGACAGCGTCGCCTACTTCGTCTACAGCGGTCTCGCCGGCGGTATCGTGACCATTCTATGGGGTCTCTATCTGCTCGGCCTTGCCTTCAACCGCTCGGCGCGCTTTCCGCGTCATTTCATCATCTGGCAAGTCGCCACCATCGTTTGGCTGGCGGCGAGGCTGGCCTATGTGCTGCTCGCGCCGGATTTCGGCTTTTCAGCGCAAGGGCTTGTCTTCAGCCTGGGCGAAATCGCCATCGGCGTGCTCTGCATCTATCTTTTGCGCCGCGGCTCGGGCTCCGAGACGGTCTATGCCAAGCCGGAAACCGAAAGCCCGTCGGTTCTGGTTTCGGTCGTTGCCGCTTTGCTCGGCATCCTCCTCGGCGCTGTGCTCGGCGCCGGCGTCGGATTTGCCGCCGGCTCGCTGATCGCCGAAATCACCGACATGAGCTGCTTCGAAGGCGCCTGCGGCTATTTCGCCGTTTTCATCGGCCTGGCCGGGCTGGTTGTCGGCGCCATCGCCGGCGGGCTGTTTGCCGTCTGGCGTGTGAACCGGCGAAGGGCCAGGCCGGTCGCGTAATTTCAAATTCGCGTGTCGCGATTGCCGTCCGGGCAGGCGCGTTCTATCTCTCTGACGGGAAGGACGTAACCGGGCCCAAGGGGCCAGGGAAATCCTGGGGAGGAAGTCTGGATGTTCCGTTTCATCTTTCGTCTCGCGGCGATGGTCGCGCTTTCGATTTCCGTCATCATGGCGGTGGTCGATGCGACGCGCTCGGTGGCGGCCTCGGCGCTTGTCATGACGCCGCTCAACGCAAGCTGGCTGGCGGTCTCCCCCGACACCCGCGCTGCCTTCGAAATCTACGTGCGCGACAAGGCCAGCCCGCTGCTGTGGGACGGCGCCATCGCCTTTGTGCTCGGCCAGCCCGGCTTTGCCGTGTTCGCGGTGCTGGCCTTCCTGCTCTATGCCGTCGGCTACCGGCGGCAGCGGCGCAATGAATTCGCCGCGACCTGACCGAAGCAGACCACCGGCAACATCTGGGCAAGAATCCTTGCGGTTGATGCGGCCTCAAGGGCGCGGGGCATCGACTGCGTCGTGCCGGCCACCATCTCTGCCCAGGACCTCCAAGAACGGAATGAGGCACGCCGCAGCCCGCCCGCGGCATGCTTTTCCAAAAGGTCAAAATTCCGCGTGAATTTTGTTTCGGGCCGTGCCAGATTGGCCCGGAGCGGGAGGGGAGTACACTCCTGCCTGACGTCGCGTGCCTGCCGGAGAACCGGGCAGGACGCGGTGTACAACGGAAAAATAACCGACAGGGTGTGGATCACATGAAACGTATCGTTCTCGGCCTCCTGGCCGCAACCGTAATGGTTCTTCCGGCCTTCGCCGCCGATATCCAGCCAGCCATTCTCTATGATCTTGGCGGCAAGTTCGACAAATCCTTCAACGAGGCGTCCTACAACGGCGCTGAAAAATTCAAGACCGAGACCGGCATTGCCTATGTCGAATTCGAGGTCTCCAACGCCACCCAGCGCGAGCAGGCGTTGCGCCGCTTCGCCGAGGACGGCCGCAATCCGATCGTCATGGCGGGCTTCTCCTGGGCTGACGCGCTGGACAAGATCGCCACCGAATTCCCCGACACCAAGTTCGCCATCATCGACATGGTCGTCGACAAGCCCAATGTCCGCTCCGTCGTCTACAAGGAGCAGGAAGGCTCCTACCTGGTCGGCGTGATGGCGGCGATGGCCTCGAAGTCCAAGAAGGTCGGCTTCATCGGCGGCATGGACATTCCGCTGATCCGCAAGTTCGGCTGCGGCTATGTCGGCGGCGCCAAGTCGGCAGGGGCGACCGACGTCATCCAGAACATGACGGGTGACACGCCCGCCGCCTGGAACGATCCGGCCAAGGGCGGCGAGATCGCCAAGACGCAGATCGACCAGGGCGCGGACGTGATCTACGCCGCGGCCGGCGGCACCGGCGTCGGCGTGCTGCAGGCAGCGGCCGATTCCGGCAAGCTCGGCATCGGCGTCGATTCCAACCAGAACGGCCTGCAGCCCGGCAAGGTGCTGACCTCGATGGTCAAGCGCGTCGACGTCGCCGTCTACAACACCTTCATGGACGCCAAGAACGACAAGTTCACCGGCGGCATCAACGACCTCGGCCTCAAGGAAGGCGGCGTCGACTACGCCATGGACGACAACAACAAGGCGCTTGTCGACGACGCGATGAAGACGGCCGTCGAGAAGGCAAAGGCCGACATCATCGCCGGCACCGTCAAGGTGCACGACTACATGTCGGATAACGCCTGCCCGTATTGATCGGCCAATCTCAGTTTGCAAACCGCCGGGCATCGTCCCGGCGGTTTTGTTTTGACTGGACTGGTCGACCGAGCAGCGTCAGCCACGGGAGAGACGATGCGGCCGATAATCGAACTCATGGAAGCTCGCTATGTTGAGGTTCTTGCACGGATGCGCCTTGCCGCCTTCTTCGAGGGGACGGGAAGGATGCTCGGGGAAGACATCGCCGACCTCAACAGGCTTTCGGCAGGAGACAGCTTCCAAGCCGCTTTCGTGGCTCGTGAGGGTGATGTCGCGATCGGGACCTGTCTGCTGGTCCGCAACGAACTGGAACCGGCGCATGAATTGACGCCCTGGCTTGCCGGGCTTGTCGTCGATGCCGGGCATCGCGGCCGCGGGATCGGCACGGCGCTGGTCGGCGCGGTCGAGGCGCGTGCCGCGTCGCTCGGCGTCGATGTGCTCTATCTCTACACCTGGGAAGCGCGCGATTTCTACGCCAGGCTTGGCTGGGCTGCGGTCGAGACGTTCGAACAGGACAGCGGGCCGATGCAGTTGATGTCGCGCAAGCTCCGCCTATAGCTGTCCGGCCAGATAGCCGAGCGCGAAGGCTGTGGCCAAGGCAATGGCGATGACGGTTCCGCGCCGCCGGCCGCGGGAATGCACGCCAACGCCATAGGCTGGGCGCTCCAGTCTGTGGATCACGACGGGCGGCTTGGCTTCAGCCTCGCCAAGGGCGGCCAGCCGCATCTGCGGCAGGTCAGCGATGCGCTGCGAGACCAGTTTCCAGCGATTGTCGGACGCTCCGTCCACTGGTGCCGCGTCGTCGAAGACGCGCATCCGTTCGGCGAGCCGCAGCACCGTGTCGCGAAAAGCAGGGTCGATCTCCAGGTCGCGCTCGGCGCGTTGGCGGTCCCTGTCGTTCATCAGGCCAAGCACATAATCGCCGGCGCGGGCAATGCGGTCGCTTTCACTGGCCATGACACTTGCTCCTCCCTCACCAGTGCGGCGGCTTGGTCACCGGCACGTCGGGCGCGGACTGCTCCTCCAATGCCAGGAACCGGTCGGTCAGCGCGTCGAGCTTGCGCTGCATGCGCTCGATCACCTTCCACTGCTCGGCGATCTGGCCGGACAGTTCCTCGATCGTCTTTTCCTGCTCGGCGGCGCGGATTTCCAGCGTCGTCAGCCGGTCGGCAGGCATGATCATTCAAAACCCCGGTCCGTTGCGCGGCTCCCAGGCCGCGTGTCCATATTAGCGAATGTGAAGGTCTCGGGCACGTTCGAAATTGACAAGCGCGCGGGGATTTGTCGAGAGTGGACAGCACTCCGCCAATTGGCACGGGCGGGGTGTCATGCTAGGCGTTTTGACCAAGCGATAAAAATAAGAGTGGGACATGGCGCAAGCCGCAATCGAGCTGATCGGCATCAACAAGAGTTTTGGCGCCGTGCGCGCCAATCGCGACATCAATCTGGAAATCGTTCGCGGCACCATCCACGGCATCGTCGGCGAGAACGGCGCCGGCAAGTCGACGCTGATGTCGATCCTCTATGGTTTCTACCAGGCCGACAGCGGCGAGATCCGCGTCGGCGGCCAGCCGGCATCGATCAAGACGCCCAATGACGCGATCGCGCTGGGCATCGGCATGGTGCACCAGCACTTCATGCTGGTCGATAATTTCTCGGTGCTGGAAAATGTCATTCTCGGTGCTGAAAGCGACGCGCTGTTGAAGAAGAGCATTGCCAAGGCGCGTTCCGAGCTGGAGCGGCTCGAGCGCGAATACGGGCTCGAGGTCGATCCCGACGCGATCATCGAGGAATTGCCGGTCGGCCTGCAGCAGCGCGTCGAGATCCTCAAGGCGCTCTATCGCGGCGCCGAGATCCTGATCCTAGACGAGCCGACGGGCGTGTTGACGCCGGCCGAGGCCGACCACCTGTTCCGCATCCTCAAGCAATTGAAGGAACAGGGAAAAACGGTGGTGCTGATCACCCACAAATTGCGTGAGATCATGGCCATCACCGACACGGTCTCGGTGATGCGCCAGGGTACAATGGTGGCAACCAGGGAAACCAAGAAGACGACGGTCGAGGAACTGGCCGAGCTGATGGTCGGGCGGCGTGTGCTGCTGAGGGTCGAGAAAGGCGAGGCGGAAGCCGGTGGCGTCAAGCTCGCGGTCAAGAACCTGACGGTGAAGGATTCCCGCGGCGTCACCATGGTCGACGACGTTTCCTTCGACCTGCGCGCCGGCGAGATCGTCGGCATCGCGGGTGTCGCCGGCAACGGCCAGTCCGAACTGCTCGAGGCGATATCCGGCATCAGGCACGCCGTCTCCGGCTCGGTCATGCTCGACGGCAAGCCGATCGACCTTACCGGCAAGGCAGATCCGGGCGAGCTGCGCGACCGCGGCCTCGCCCATGTGCCGGAGGACCGCCATCATGTCGGCCTGGTATTGGCCTTCGAGGAGAACGAGAATTCGATCCTCGGCTATCACGACGACCCTCGCTACCTGAAGGGGCCGCTGCTCGACATCGACGCCATCCGCAACGATGCCAAGGACAAGATCACCAAATACGACATCCGCCCGGCGGACTGCCGGCTCAAGACCGCCAATTTCTCCGGCGGCAATCAGCAGAAGATCGTGCTGGCGCGGGAGATGGAACAGGATCCGGGCGTGCTGATCGTCGGCCAGCCGACGCGCGGCGTCGATGTCGGCGCCATCGAGTTCATCCATAAGCGCCTGATCGCCATGCGCGACCAGGGCAAGGCTGTGCTGGTGGTGTCGGTCGAGCTCGATGAGATCCGCTCGCTCTCCGACCGCATCCTGGTGATGTTCGCCGGCCGCATCGTCGGCGAGCGCGGCCCCGAGGCGACGGAGGGCGAACTCGGCCTGCTGATGGCCGGTGTCGAGCAGCGGGAGGCCGCGGAATGAGCACGCCTTACGCCAAGCTGCCAGCCTGGGCCGACTACGGCCTGATCCCGGTGATCAATCTGTTCGTCGCCTTCGTCGTCGCCGGCTTCGTGGTGCTTCTGGTCGGAGAAAATCCGTTCCGCGCCGCGGTCATCCTGGTCGAAGGCGCCTTCGGCAGGGGCACGGGCATTGCGTTCACGCTTTTCTACGCCACCACCTTCATCTTCAGCGGGCTTTCGGTGGCGGTTGCGGCGCATTGCGGCCTGTTCAACATCGGTGGCGAGGGTCAAGGCTACATTGCAGGGCTCGGCATTGGTGTCGTTTGCCTGGCCTTCGACAGCGTGCTGCCGTGGTGGCTGACCTTCCCGCTGGCGATCATTGCATCCGCGGCGATGGGGGCGCTGTGGGCGCTGGTCCCGGCCTATCTGCAGGCCAAGCGCGGCTCGCACATCGTCATCACCACCATCATGTTCAACTTCATCGCCGCCAGCGTCATGGTCTATGCACTTGTCGGCTTCCTGAAGCCGGCCATTTCGATGGCGCCGCAGACGCGCACCTTCCTCGACGGCGCGCAACTGCCGAAGCTCAACTGGGTCATCGAACTGTTCGGCGCCAAGATCCGCTCGGCCCCGCTCAACATCAGCTTCCTGCTGGCGCTGGTCATGGCCTATCTGGTCTGGCTGCTGATCTGGCGCACCAAGCTCGGCTACGAGATGCGCACCTACGGCCACAGCCCGAAGGCGGCACGCTATGCCGGCATTTCGGAGATCCGCATCGTCATCGTCGCCATGATGATCTCGGGCGCACTGGCCGGCATGATGGCGCTCAACCCGACGATGGGCGACCAGCACAATGTCGCGCTCGATTTCGTCTCCGGCGCCGGTTTCGTCGGCATCGCGGTGGCGCTGATGGGACGCCTGCACCCGGTCGGCATCGTTCTGGCGGCGATCCTGTTCGGCATGCTCTACCAGGGCGGCGCCGAGCTCGCCTTCGAGATGCCGGCGATTTCCCGCGACATGATCGTCATCATCCAGGGCCTGGTCATCCTGTTCGCTGGCGCGCTCGAACACATGTTCCGGCCTTACATCCAGGCGCTGTTCGCTTCGATCAGCCCGAAAGCGGTCGGCATCGAAGCGGTCAAGGGGAAGGGCGCCTGAGATGGATATCTTCATCGCCATCGTGCAGATACTCGACTCGACCATCCGCCTGTCGGTGCCGCTGCTGCTGGCCTGCCTTGCCGGCCTCTATTCGGAGCGGGCGGGTGTTTTCGACATCGGGCTGGAAGGCAAGATGCTGGTCGGCGCCTTCGCCGGTGCTGCGGCCGCCTCGGTCTTCCACTCTGCCTTTCTCGGCCTCGGCATGGCGATCCTGATCTCGGTCGCTTTCGCCCTCATCCACGGCTTTGCCTCGATCACCCATCGCGGCAACCAGATCGTCTCCGGCGTGGCGATCAATTTCATCGCCGCCGGTTCGACCATCATGCTCGGCCAGCACTGGTTCCAGCAGGGCGGGCGCACGCCGGCGCTGGCGCCGGGCGAACGCTTCGAGGCGATCATCTGGCCCGGCGTCGACGCGGTGCGGGGCGTGCCGATCATCGGGCCAATCTATTCGGAGCTGATCTCCGGCCACTCCATACTGGTCTACATCGCCTTTCTGATGGTGCCGTTCACCTGGTGGGTGCTGTTCCGCACCCGCTTTGGGCTCAGGCTGCGCGCCGTCGGCGAAAACCCGGCGGCCGTCGACACGGCCGGCATCTCTGTCGCCTGGCTGCGCTACCGGGCGCTCATCTGCACCGGCATCCTGACCGGCGTCGCCGGCGCCTATCTGTCGATGGTGCAGAATGGCGGCTTCGTGAAGGACATGACCGCCGGCAAGGGCTATATCGCGCTTGCGGCGCTGATCTTCGCCAAATGGAAGCCGGTCAACGCCATGTTTGCCTGCCTTTTGTTCGGCTTCCTCGACGCGCTGTCGATCCGCCTGCAAGGCACGCCGCTGCCTTTGATCGGCAAGGTGCCGGTGCAGTTCATGCAGGCGCTGCCCTATGTGCTGACCGTGATCCTGCTTGCCGGCTTCATCGGCAAGGCGATCCCGCCGCGCGCCGGCGGCGTGCCCTATGTCAAGGAACGCTGAGCGATCGCGACGCGGAAATCGGCATCTGCCAACGAATACCGGCTTTTGAACAAGATCGTGGGAGAGAACACCTGAATGTCGCATGATCTGTTCGAAGCGGCCAAAGCGGCGATGGCCAAGGCCTATGCACCCTATTCGAAATTCCCGGTGGGCGCGGCGCTGCGTACAGAGGATGGCCGGGTTTTTGCCGGCGCCAACATCGAGGTGGCGTCCTATCCCGAGGGCTGGTGCGCCGAGACCACGGCGCTCGGTCATTACATCATGGGCGGTGGCGGCGAGATCACCGAAATCGCGGTCATCGCCGAGCGGATGGCGAAATGCTCGCCCTGCGGCGGCTGCCGGCAGAGGCTGGCGGAATTCTGCCGGCCGGAGACGAAACTCTACCTTTGCGACAATGGCGGCGTGGTCGAGACCGTGACGATGGGCGAGATGCTGCCCTACGGCTTCAAGGGCGATATTTTGAAATGAAGACTTGGTTGAAATGAAGAGTTGGTTGAAATGAAGAGCTGGCTAAAATGATTGAAAAAGCTCTGGATCATCTCGTCGAAAGGCTGGACGGGCTGGCACCGACAGTCGCGCTGGTGTTGGGTTCCGGTCTTGGCGGCCTCGTCGATCAGGTCGAGGACGCCCGGCGCATCTCCTATGCCGAGCTACCGGGCTTCCCGAGAAGCGGCGTCAGCGGCCATGCCGGCGAGGTGGTGGCAGGGCATTTTGCCGGTACGCCGGTGGTGATGCTGTCCGGCCGCGCCCATTATTACGAGCACGGCAACGCGGCTGCGATGCGTCCGGCGCTGGAGGTGCTGGCCGGCATCGGCATCACGCAATTGATCCTCACCAACGCCGCCGGCTCGGTCGATCCGGAGATGGGGCCAGGCTCGGTGATGCTTATCACCGACCACATCAATTTCTCTGGTTCCAATCCGCTGATCGGCGAACCCAGCGACCGCCGCTTCGTCGGCCTCACCGAGGCCTATGATGCGGGTCTGCGCAAGGCGATCGAGAAGGCGGCCAAGGCGACCGGCACAGACCTGCACGAGGGCGTCTACATGTGGTTCTCCGGACCCTGTTTCGAAACGCCGGCCGAAATCCGCATGGCGCGCGTCATGGGCGCCAATGCCGTCGGCATGTCGACGGTGCCGGAAGTCATTCTCGCCCGCTTCCTTGGCTTGCGCGTCGCCGCCTGCTCGGTCATCACCAACCTCGCCGCCGGGATGACCGGGGCGGAGCTTTCGCACCAGGAAACCAAGGACATGGCGCCGCTGGGGGGCGCTCGGCTGGCGACGATCCTCAGGCGCGTGTTCCAGGACGGGCTGCCGGAGAGTAAGGTCTAGGCCGGATGCTTGCCCAGGAAATCATTCGCCGCAAGCGCGACGGCCACAGACTGTCTGCGCCCGAGATCGCAAGCTTCGTCGACGGGCTGACCGCCGGCAGCGTTACGGAAGGGCAGGTCGGCGCCTTCGCCATGGCGGTGTTCTTCAACGGCATGAGCCGCGAGGAGGCGGTGGCGCTGACGATTGCCATGCGCGATTCCGGCGACGTGCTCGACTGGTCGGATCTGCCCGGTCCGGTCACCGACAAGCATTCGACGGGCGGCGTCGGCGACAATGTCTCGCTGATGCTGGCGCCGATCGTCGCGGCCTGCGGCGCCTATGTGCCGATGATCTCCGGCCGGGGTCTCGGCCACACCGGCGGCACGCTGGACAAGATGGATGCCATCCCCGGCTACATCAGCCAGCCGGATCTGGCGCTCTTCCGCAAGACCGTGCTCGAAACCGGCTGCGCCATTATCGGCCAGACCGCCGATTTGGCGCCCGCCGACCGCCGTTTCTATGCGATCCGCGACGTGACCGGGACGGTGGAATCGGCGCCGCTGATCACCGCGTCGATCCTGTCGAAGAAGCTCGCCGCGGGGCTCGGCTCGCTGGTGCTCGACGTCAAGGTCGGCAACGGCGCCTTCATGGAGAAGTCGCGCGACGCCACCGCACTGGCCAACAGCCTGGTTGAGGTCGCCAATGGTGCGGGCTTGAAGGCTTCGGCTTTGGTCACCGGCATGAACGAGCCGCTGGCGTCCGCCGCCGGCAACGCGGTCGAGGTGCGCAATGCCGTCGATTTTCTCACCGGCCGGTTTCGCGACAAGCGGCTGGAGGATGTGACGCTGGCGCTGGCCGCCGAAATGCTGCAGTCGGCCGGCCTGGCTGCGTCCAACCAGGACGGCATCAGGCGCGCCGCCGAGACGCTTGCCGGCGGCCGCGCGGCCGCCGCCTTCCAGCGCATGGTGGCGGCACTCGGCGGTCCCGCCGATTTCGTCGACACACCGGAAAAGTATCTGCCCAAGGCACCGGTGGAACTGGCCGTGACGGCGCCAGAAAACGGTTTTGTCACCGGCATTGCGACGCGCGACATCGGGCTTGCCGTCGTCGGCCTCGGTGGCGGGCGCACCCGGCCCGACGACAGGATCGACCATGCGGTCGGCATCACAAGGCTTGCGCCGATCGGGGCTGAGGTGCCGGCCGGCGAGGCGCTGGCGGTGGTTCATGCCCGTTCAGAGTCGGATGCGGAAGCGGCTGCGGCCGCCGTGCTCGCGGCCTATACGATCGGCGCTTCGAAGCCGGCGGCGGAAAAGACCGTCATGCGGCGGATCCTGCCGCGCAGATAGGGCGTCGTTGTCCTACTGGACAAGCAGCAGCGCGCCGTTTTCGACCTCATATTTCTGCAGCTTCTGCAGAAAGCTCATGCCGATAAGGTTGGTGTGCAGCGCCTTGTCGTCGAGCACGACCGCCTGGATGTTATCGACCGAGATCTTGCCGATCTGCAGACGGTCAAGAGTGACCACCGCCGCCTTGATGGCGCCGTTGGCGGTGTTGACCTGATGGATGAAATCCGACGGATTGAGCGAGATGCCGATCCGGCGCGCCGTGGAGGTGTTGATGGCGACCAATGTGGCGCCGGTGTCGATCATGCCGTCGACCTGACGGCCGTTGAACTTGAAGGCCGAAGTGAAATGGCCGCGCGCGTCGGCGTTGACCACCACCTTGCGGCCGAGCGGCAGGGGGGCGACCTGCTTGTCCGGCACCGAGGCGAGATTGAGGTCCGGCTGCGTCTCGACTGCCGGCTTGGAGGCGACGGCCGATCTCAGCAGTCCGTCCAGCATCTCAGGGTTCGACTGATAGACGATCGGGATCGATGCCGAGGTTCCGGCAAAGACGCCAAGGAAGAGAAGCTTGCGCAGCATGAATGGACCTTCGTGAAGGCCCCATTTCTACGCCGACATGGTGTTTTCAGCTTTAACGCGCGCGGGAACCGCGCCTTTGCGTAAACGGAAGGTAAACGACCCGGCAGCTGTCGGCGGAAGGCTCAAGTCGCCGTCACTTCGTCCCGTACATGCGGTCGCCGGCATCGCCAAGGCCGGGCATGATATAACCCTTGTCGTTGAGCTGGCGATCGATGGAGGCGGTGAAGACCGGGACGTCCGGATGCGCCTTGATGAAGCGCTCGATGCCTTCGGGGGCCGCCAGAAGGCACAAGAAGCGGATGTTGGTGGCGCCTCGGCCCTTCAGCTTGTCGATCGCCGCGATCGCCGAATTGGCGGTCGCCAGCATCGGGTCGACAACGATCACCAGCCGGTCGGCGAGATCGCTTGGCGCCTTGAAGAAATATTCCACCGCCTCAAGCGTTTCATGGTCGCGGTAAAGCCCGATATGGGCGACGCGCGCCGCCGGCACCAGGTCGAGCAGGCCTTCGAGCAGGCCGTTGCCGGCGCGCAGCACCGAGGCGAAGACCAGCTTCTTGCCCTCGAGCGTCGGCGCTTCCATGGTCTCGATCGGCGTCTCGATCTCGGTCGTCGTCAATTCGAGATTGCGGGTCACCTCGTAGCCCAGAAGCAGCGAGATCTCGCGCAACAGCCGCCGGAAGCCGGCTGTCGAGGTCTCCTTCTTGCGCATGATGGTCAGCTTGTGCTGGACAAGCGGGTGGTCGACGACGGTGACGCCCTGCATGGTGCTCTCCTGGAATTCCGGCAATTCGAAAGACCCTAGCGACAATGCGGCGGGCAAGGAACCGCTTGGCCGCCACCGACCACAGTTTTTGCCGGAAATTTGCCGGTGAAAAGATCAGCGTGAAGCGCCGTTGAGCCGGGCGAGAAGCGCCGTCTTCGTCTTCCTGTCGACGAATGCCGCCTCGATTGCCGTCCTGGTGACAGCCGTGAGCGCCTTGTCGTTCAAGGCGAAATGCTCGGCGGCGATGTCGTATTCGCGCTTCAGCGAGGTCCAGAAATAGGGCGGGTCGTCGGAGTTGAGCGTCACCTTGCAGCCTGCCGCCTTGAGCGCCGGAAAGGGATGGTCGGCGAAACTGTCGAAGACTTTCAGCGCGATATTCGAGCCCGGGCAGCATTCGAGCACCACGCCCTGGTCGGCGATGCGGCGGACAAGGTCGGGATTCTCGATGGCGCGCACGCCGTGGCCGATGCGGGAGGGGCGGATGTGGTCGAGCGCTGCCTTGACGCTCTCCCAGCCCATCAGTTCGCCGGCATGGATGGTGATGCCGAGCCCTGCCTCGCGGGCGATCTCGAAGGCGCGGACATAGTCCTCGAAATCTCCCATGCGCTCGTCGCCGGCGACGCCGAAGCCGGTCACCAGCGGATGCCCGCAGCGGGCGGCAAAGCGTGCCGCCTGCTCGATCGATTCGACGCCGACATGGCGCACGCCGGTGACGATCATGCGGCCCTCGATGCCGGTCTTGGCCTTGGCGCGGGCCATGCCTTCGCCGAGCGCGTCCGTATATGCCTTGGCCGACAGGCCGGCCTTTTTGGCGTGATCCGGTGAAGTGAAGACCTCGGAATAGATGGCGCCGTCGCGGGCAAGGCTGGTCAGGTAGTGGTCGGCGAGGCGCGCATAGTCCTCTTCGGTGCGGAACAGGTCGGACGAGAAATCGTAGGCGGCCAGAAAGGAAGTGAAATCGTGCCAGACGAAGGAGCCGTTCTGGATATAGGGCGACGTGTCCTTGCCGTATTTGCGCGCCTGGCTGATGACGAGTTCGGGCGCCGCTGCCCCTTCTATGTGGCAGTGCAGTTCCGCTTTCAATGGCATTCAATCATCCCGTCACGTCGGTCCAGGTCACATAGGCCCACCACCTGGAAGCGCGGCCGAACACCGCGCCTTAAACAATAGCGCCCGCACAATCGATCGGCTATGGTCCCGCCGGTTTTATGACGGATCAAAATAATGTCAGTTGAGAGAACCACGGCCGCGGGCGGCATGGAAACCTCCTATGGTTTCAAGCGGGTAGGGGCAGACGACAAGCAGTCGCTGGTCAACGACGTTTTCCACAAGGTGGCGAACCGCTACGACCTGATGAATGACCTGATGTCGGCCGGGCTGCACCGGCTGTGGAAGGACGCCATGGTGACATGGCTCAATCCGCCGAAACGGCCTGGCTGGAAGGTGCTCGATGTTGCCGGCGGTACCGGCGACATCGCCTTCCGCATCGTCGAGGCGAGCCACGGCAACGCGCATGCCACGGTGCTCGACATCAACGGCTCGATGCTCGCCGTCGGCCGCGACAAGGCCGAGAAAAAGGGCCTGTCCGACAACACCGATTTCGTCGAAGCCAATGCCGAAGAACTGCCTTTCGCCAATGCCACATTCGATGCCTATTCGATCGCTTTCGGTATCCGCAACGTGCCGCGCATCGATGTGGCGCTGGCTGAGGCCTTTCGTGTGCTGAAGCCTGGCGGGCGCCTGCTCTGCCTGGAGTTTTCCGAAGTCGAAATGCCGCTGCTCGACAAGGTCTACGAAGCCTGGTCGTTCAACGCCATCCCGAAGATCGGCCAGGCGGTCACCGGCGACGGCGAGCCCTATTCCTATCTGGTGGAGTCGATCCGCAAATTCCCCAACCAGGTGAATTTTGCTTCCATGATCACCCGCGCGGGCTTCGACCGCGTCACGTTCCGCAACTATTCCGGTGGCATCGCCGCGCTTCATTCGGGCTGGAAGCTTTGAGGCGAGTGCAGCGATGAGCACAGTCGGCGCCGCTTTCAGGCTCGTACGGGCCGGCTGGGTGCTGGTCCGCGAGGGCGTCATCGCCGCCTTGCCGGGCGAGGAGCTTTCCGGCCTGCCGAAATTCGGCTGGCGCATGGCCAGGCTGTTCACCCGCCGCCGCTCGCTTGCCTACAAGCGCGGCGACCGTCTGGCCAAGGCGGTGGTGCGGCTGGGGCCGTCCTACGTCAAGCTCGGCCAGTTTCTGGCGACGCGGCCGGATGTCGTCGGCAACGACATGGCGCTCGACCTGGCCCTGCTGCAGGACAAGATGCATACGTTCCCGCAGGCCGAGGCGATCGCCGCCATCGAAGCCTCGCTAGGGCGCAAGATCGGTGAACTCTACGCCAGCTTCGACGGTGCCGTCGCCGCCGCATCGATCGCCCAGGTGCACAGCGCCGAGACCATCCATGAGGGCGTTGCCTCCAGGGTGGCGGTGAAGGTCATCCGGCCGGGTGTGCGCCGCCGCTTCTTCCACGACCTCGAGAGCTATTTCCTCGCCGCCCGCCTGCAGGAGAAATACATCCCGTCGTCGCGTCGGCTGCGGCCGGTCGAGGTGACCGAGACGCTGGCGCAGACAACCAAGATCGAGATGGATCTCAGGTTAGAAGCGGCAGCACTTTCGGAACTCGGCGAGAACACCAAGGAGGATCCGGGCTTCCGCGTGCCGTCGGTCGACTGGGAGCGCACCGGCCGCGACGTGCTGACCATGGAATGGGTCGACGGCGTCAAGATGAACGACATTGCCGGCCTCGCCGAGGCCGGGCACGACCTCAAGGCGATTGCCGCCAACCTCATCCAGTCGTTCCTGCGCCATACGTTGCGCGACGGCTTCTTCCATGCCGACATGCATCCGGGAAACCTGTTCGTCGAGGCCGACGGCACCATCGTTGCCGTCGATCTCGGCATTGCCGGCCGACTCGGCAAGAAGGAGCGCCGGTTCCTCGCCGAAATCCTCTACGGCTCCATCACCCGCGACTATCTGCGCGTCGCCGAGGTGCATTTCGAGGCCGGCTATGTGCCGCGCCAGCACAATGTCTCGGCCTTCGCGCAGGCGATCCGCGCCATCGGCGAGCCGATCCATGGCCAGCCGGCCGAGACAATCTCGATGGCCAAGCTGCTGACGCTTTTGTTCGAAGTCACCGAGCTGTTCGACATGGCGACGCGGCCGGAACTGATCCTGTTGCAGAAGACCATGGTGGTGGTCGAAGGCGTCGCCCGCACGCTCGACCCGGCCTTCAACATGTGGAAGACGGCCGAGCCGGTGGTCGGTGACTGGATCGCCGGCAATCTCGGTCCGCGCGGCCTGCTGGTCGATGCACGCGATGGCGCCAGAGCGATGCTGGCGCTGGCCCGCCAGGCGCCAGACCTTGCCGTCCGCACCGAGCGGCTGTCACGCGAGATCGACCTGATGGCCGAGCACGGCCTGCGCTTCGACGAAACGACGGCGCGCGCCATCGGCAAGGCAGAGGCGCGCTACACCCGCTCGGGCCGGCTGGCACTGTGGGTCATCGCGCTGACGCTGCTCTATATTTCGTGGCGGATTTTCTAGCCTCATCCTCGACCGCTTGCTCTCATTTGATAGCATTGCTATCATTGCAGGCAGCATAGCCGAGATGAGTGCAATCATATGGCCAGCATCACCATTCGCAACCTCGATGACGAGGTCAAGGATCTGCTGCGGAAAGTGGCGGCGGAGAACGACCGCTCGATGGAGGAGCAGGCACGGGTTATGATCCGCGCCGCGGTCGAAGGCCAGCTCGGTCCGGCCGGTCGCATCGACCAGATCGAACAGACGCTGCGCGAACTGGCGAGCGCACGCAGCGTGGCGGCGCCGGTCGCTGCCGCGGCGAGCAAGGTCCTGCCGCGCGGCGGCCTCTCCGGCAAGCGCATCCTGCTCATCATCGGCGGTGGTATCGCCGCCTACAAGGCGCTCGACCTGATCCGCCGGCTGCGCGAGCGAGGGGCCGCGGTGCGCGTGGTGATGACATCAGCGGCGCAGGAATTCATCACCACGCTGTCGGTCGGCGCGCTTTCGGCCGACCATGTCTTCACCGATTTGTTCGACCGCAAAGACGAGCACGATGTCGGCCATATCCGCCTGTCGCGCGAGGCCGACCTCTTGGTCGTGGTGCCTGCCACCGCCGATTTGATGGCGAAGCTCGCCAACGGCCATGCCAATGATCTGGCGTCCACCGTTCTTCTCGCCACCGACAAGCCTGTGTTAATGGCGCCGGCCATGAACCCAAAAATGTGGTCGCATCCGGCGACGCGCCGCAATCGCGCGACGCTGGGCAAGGACGGCATTGCCTTGATCGGACCGGCGAAGGGCGAGATGGCCGAGAGCAACGAGGCCGGCGAGGGCCGCATGGCCGAGCCGCTGGAGATCGTTGCCGCCATCGAGGCGTTGCTCGACACCAGGCCGAAGCCGCTTGCCGGCCGCAGGATCATCGTCACCTCCGGGCCGACGCATGAGCCGATCGATCCGGTGCGCTACATCGCCAACCGCTCGTCGGGCAAGCAGGGCCATGCGATTGCGGCGGCGCTGGCAAGGCTCGGCGCCGATGTGCGCCTGGTCTCCGGACCGGTCAATATCGCCGATCCGGCCGGGGTCACGACGGTGCATGTCGAGACCGCGGCCGAGATGAAGGAGGCGGTCGAGCAGCTTTTGCCGGCCGACGCTGGAGTGTTCGTTGCCGCGGTCGCCGATTGGCGCACCGCCAGTGCCGCCGGCGAGAAGATCAAGAAGGTGGCGGGTGAGGGACCGCCGGCCCTGCAGATGATCGAAAATCCTGACATCCTTGCCGGCGTCGGCCATCACAAACAGCGGCCGGGGCTTGTCGTCGGCTTCGCCGCCGAGACGCAGGACCTCGTCAGCAACGCCGAGGCCAAGCTCCGGAAGAAGGGCGCCGATTTCATCGTCGCCAACGACGTCTCGCATGAAAGCGGCGTCGGCCCTTCGGGAGTGATGGGTGGCGACCGCAACAAGGTGCGGATCGTCTCCAAAACCGGCGTCGAGGAATGGCCTGAGATGGATAAGGACGAGGTGGCGGCACGGCTCGCCGCCTTGATCGCCGAACGCCTCAAAACCGTTGTGGTCTGAGGTCCTCGATCAGCCGGCAGTCTTCTCCAGAGGCGTCTCCGGTACCGCAATCCTCAAGGCCGCCACGCATCCGACAATGCCGAGCGGCACGAAGGCGATGAACAGCCAGCTGGCGACACTGGCCGCCGCCTCACGGTTCAACCCTTCCGAAAAGCCACTGGCATTGGCGATGATACCGGCCACGGCAGCGCCCACCGCATAGCCGATGCGCTGCATGGTCGGCACCGCGGCCGACGCGATGGTCTGCTCGTCGTCCCGGGCCGAGGCGACGATGACGCGGGTCAGGAACGGCCAGGCGACACCGAAGCCGCCGCCTTGCAGCAGGGCGCACAGCAGGATCAACGGAATGGAACCCACCGGGATCGTATAGGCGAGGCCGGCAATGCCGCAGGCGATCATCAGCGCGCCGACGACGATGATCGGCCGTTCGCGTTCCTGCGGTGCGTTGGCGACGAGGATCGACAGGATAGACCAGGAGATCGACTCGGCGGCGATGATATAGCCTGTGGTCAGGATCGGTATGTCCTGCAGGCTGGTCAGGAGCAGCGGTCCGTAGACGCCAAAGGAGATGGTGGCCACCGAAAAGGCGGCGACCATGGTCATGCCGCTGCCGACCGGCGAGCGCCATGAGAACAGCTTGGCCGGGAACAGCCGCGATTGCGGCTTCAGCCCGTCGATGCGGAAGAACAGCGCGAGGCCGATCAGGCCGAAGCCAAGCAGCAGGGACGAGCGCAGCAGGGCAATGTCGACGCCCGCCATGGCGATCAGCACGACGCTGACGGCGAGGCAACCGAGCGCGACATAGGGGAAGGGCGGCGCCGTGCCGCCGGTTGCCTGCAGGCGGGTAGCCTCCGGCGTGTTGAGTACGATGAGGCTCGCGAGCGCGAGCGCGATCCCGCCCAGGGTGAAGATGCCGACGGCCCAGCGCCAGGACAAAAGCTCGGTCATGATAGCGCCGATCATCGGCCCGCTGAACGCGGCGATACCCCAGATCGCCGACAGGATGCCAAAAAGCTGCGGCCAGATGTTGCGTGGGAACAACCGCTCGACCGACACGAAGGCCAGCGACACGAGCGCGCCGCCGCCCAATCCTTCGATCAGCCGGCCGGCGAGAAACTGGGGCATGGATGGGGCGATGGCGCTGACCAGGGCGCCCGTCGCGTAGAGCAAGGCGGCGATCACCATGTTGGTGCGCAGCGGAACATAGCTGACGAGCCGGCCGGCGGCGGCTCCGGCGACGATGGCGCCAAGCTCGTAGATCGCCAGCGACCAGCCGACCAGCTGCACGCCGTCCAGTTCGCCGACCATGGCCGGCATCACCGTCGCCACCATCGTCTCGTTGGTGGCGTAGAGCAGGATGCCGAGGTTGATGAAGCAGAAACGCGCCAGATCGCCGCTCGCCCACAGCGCCTGCCAATCGACCCTGTTGCTGGTTTCACTGCTCACATCATTCTCCCGACTTGCCGGCCATTGAAAGGGTCGCAGCATGCGTCGAAAACGATGCGCCGCCCGTCGGGAAGCGCTTGTAGAACGTCAACCGCGGTTGAGCTCAAGCGGTTTTTGAGACGCTTGCGCAGCCAAGCTGCGGACGGTCAGTTCGCGGTACTGCGCAGCTGGAACTGGCTGACGCCGATGGCGATGTTGATGCCGGTCTGCGTCTGCAGACTGAGCGGCTGCAGCGTGAAGGCCTGCGAGGAGCCGCCGACGAGGAGATTGGCGCCGGCGCCGACCGTCGCTGTCACTTCGGCGCTGGCGCCGATGTAATCGCCGGCCAGCGCGCCGGGCGCATAGATGTTCTTCAGCGGCGTCAGCACCAGCCACTGCATCACGCTCTGCTTGGTGGTGCCGATGTCCAGCCCGTATTTGTTGACGGCGCCGAAATAGGCTTCCGGCGCGAAGGTCTTGTCGGCGGGGGTGAAGGTGCAGCTCAGATCCTTGCTCGAGCCGAAAATGAAGCCGGTGCCGCCGCCAATGGCGCATTCCAGTGTGCCGAGTTCGATGCCTTGGTCCCGGGCGTGAGCCTGTCCTGTAAGCGCGGCCGCGATCACGGCGACGGCGATGATGGTTTTGTGCAAGGCGATCCCCCAAAAGCATGCGGCGCGGAAACAGTATCCTGTTCCGCGCCGCGCGTAGAGGGATCAAATGCGCTTATTTAAACGAGTGGATCAGCTGGAGCGAGGCCACGGCTACCGTCAGATTGACGCCGGTCTGCGCCTGGACGCTGAGCGGCTCCAGCATGAAGGCGCCGTCCAGCCCGCCGACCAGGAGATTGGCGCCGCCGCCTGTCACGACGCTGGCCTCGGCATTGACGCCGTAATAGCTGCCGGCGAGGTCGCCCTCGTCATGGCTGCGGGTGGCTGCCAGAACCGCCCATGCCAACTGGCCCTGATGCGTCTGGCCGATATCGACGCCGAGCTTCGAGATCATCCCGGTGTACTGCTCGGACGGCCCGTGATTATAGGGACGGAAGGTGCAGGACACGCCCTTGTTTGACGTGATGACATAGCCGACGCCGCCGTCGATGGTGCAATCGAGCGTGCCGAGCCGGAGCGCGCCGGCGCTGACGGGAGAGGCGAGGACCGTGGTGGCCAGCGCTGAGGCACAAACAAGTATCTTGATCATCGGGAAGGTCCCTTTCGCAAACTTCGCAAGCCTCGATTAACGATCGAGGTGCGCGGAGCGTTCCGCCGAAAACTTGGCGCGAACATGGCAAGAGTTAATGTGCCGTTATCGGGGCGTTGGCGACGCGTGGCGAAACGCTGCCTTGAGCCCGTACGAGCTCAAGGTCGGACTGAACGGCTACGATCTTTTTGTTTTGACGCAATTCCGGACGGAAAACCGCTGCACACTTTTCCTGGAATTGCTCTAGCTAGCTGGCGGTGGCGCTTGAGGTGCGGGACAGACCGTCCTTGGCCGGCTGGTAGGTCGGATCGAGATGGACCGCCTCGCGGTAGGACTTGGCGGCTCTCACCTTGTCGCCGCGCCGCTCGTAGATCAGCGCCTGGTTGGCCCAGGCCTCGGCGTTCTTGCCGTCGAGCTTGATGGCCATGTTGAAGTCGGAGAAGGCGTTGTCCTCGTCGTTCATGGCGAGATAGGAAAGGCCGCGGCCGTTGTAGGGCTCGGCGGCGTCCGGGGCCAGCGAGATGGCGGTCGAAAAATCCTCGATGGCGAATTTGTGCTGGCCCTGGCTCTGATAGATCAGGCCGCGATTGTGATAGGCGCGCGCATCGGTCGTATCGAGCTGGATCGCCTTCTGGAAATCGTTGAAGGCTTCGGTGGTGCGGCCTGCCTTGCGATAGAGGTTGCCGCGGCCGATATAGGCGGCGTCATAGTTCGAATTGATCTGGATCGAACGGTTGTAGTCGGCGAGCGCGGCTTCCTGGTTGCCGAGGAAGCGCTGGATCAAGGCGCGGTTCGAATAGGCCTGGTAGAAATTCGGATTGAGCTGGACGGCGGTGTCGAAATCCTTCAGCGCCGCCTGATACTGGCCGCCACGGCCATAGGCCGAGCCGCGCACATTGTAGGCTTCCGGATCCTGGGGATTGCGCTGGATCACGGCCGAGAGCGAGGAGATGTTCTCGGTCGAGCCTTGCGCCTTGTCGATGTTGTTGAATTCGCCGGTCGGGGCCGTCTGGCAGCCGGCAAGCGCCAAGCCGGAAAGCAGGGCTGCCGTCAGGGCGAAGCCGCGCAATGCGGTTCTGCGCTCCACGGAAATTGCGTTCATGTCTGCTCTGTCCTCACTGCCCGCCGCGCCGTCAGGTCCGTTCCCTCTCCGAACCGGGTCGAAAATTGTCGCAAGTGCTAGAGCGAACTTTGTGCGTCAAGGTGGACGCACGTCACTCTAAATAAAAAGGTGGCGGCGATTCCGCATCGCGCCACCTTGGATATCCTTCGAAAAGGACGAAAAATTGGCGGTATCAGCGCGGCGGACGCGCTGCACCGGCAGCACCGGCCGCAACCGGGCGCGGCGTCATCGGCAGCAGGCCTTCGCGCTGGGCGCGCTTGCGGGCCAGCTTGCGGGCGCGGCGCACGGCCTCGGCCTTTTCACGGGCGCGCTTCTCGGAAGGCTTCTCGTAATGTCCGCGCATCTTCATTTCGCGGAAAATGCCTTCGCGCTGCATCTTTTTCTTCAGCGCGCGAAGCGCCTGATCAACATTGTTGTCGCGAACGAGTACCTGCACGGGCAATCCTGTCTTTCGGGTTTGATATCAACAGGCAAGCGGCCATAGCCACGAGCCTCCGCGGCGAGTTGCACCACGAATTGTGGCGGCTGATAGCAGAATCAGGCCGCGCTGTCCACAGCCGAAATGAGGCTGAGCGGTCAAACCGCGGCCGGTCGCCGTCGGATTGGGTTTTCAACCTAGGCAGTGGCCAGATGGAGCTGCTCGAAACCGTCGAAGAACTCGCCGTAGTCGCAGGTTATCTCCTCACCGGCGGCTATGTCGCGGGTCGCGGTCGCGCCGCCATAGCGCGAGAAATCCGTGTTGGGCCTTTCGGCGTGGTTCATGAAACGGCCGTTGTCGACTTCATAGACCATGAAGCCCGGACGGTCGGGGCTTGGATAGGCATAGCGGTCGAGCAATTCCTTGAGGTGCGCGGGTGCCGCCTCGTATTTCTCTACCGGGATCAGCCGGTCGAAATCCGGATCGAGGCGCCAGATCGAGGCGCCCTTGCGGATCGGCTCGGCGGCGAACACGCCGACGCCTTCGATTGCGCTCTGGGCGACATAGGTTCTGATCAGCAGCATGGGTCCCTGCCTGTTTTCGACAGGGAAACGGAATCGCCAAATCGCGCCGAAAAAGCAAGACCGGGGACCTGCGTTGCGGCGACGAACATGCCTGTTCGCCGCGAAAACCCCTTCACGTCCGGTTGATCGAGACGCCGCCATCGGCAAGCAGCGCGGTTCCGGTGGTGAAGCTCGACGCGTCCGAGGCCAGATAGAGCGCCGAGCGGGCGATCTCCTCGGGCTGCGCCATTCGCTTCAGGGCATGCAGGCCCTCGACGAAAGCCAGCACCTCGGGGCCGGCATCCGGCGCGTTGGTGATGCTTGCAGGCGTGTCCGTGCCGCCCGGCATCAGCGCGTTGACCCGCACGCCCTTCGGGCCGTATTCGGCGGCGAGGACCTGCGTCAATCCGATCAGCCCGGCCTTGCTGGCGGCATAGCTCGTCATGCCGGGCATGCCGACTGTGTGGCCAACGAAGGTGCTGGTGAAAATCAGCGATCCGCCGCCACGTTCGACCATTGCCGGCACCTGATATTTCGCCCCAAGGAAAGCGCTGGTCAGATTGGTGTCGAGCGTCTCTCTCCATCCGTTGAGCGACAATTCCGAGATCGGACCCATCTTGCCGACCGAACCGACATTGTTGAAAGCGATATCGAGCCCGCCGAACCTGCCGACCGCCTGCTCGACAAGGGCCTTTGCATAGGCTTCTTCGGTGACGTCGCCGGCAAGGGCGATCGCCGTACCATCGGCGTCCTCGATTTCGGCGACGAGGTCGTCAAGTTCCGCCTGGCGGCGGGCAGCGACGATGATCTTGGCGCCTTCCTCGGCAAAGAGTTTGGCGGTGGCGCGGCCGATGCCGGAACTGGCGCCGGTGACGATGGCGACCTTGTTGGCGAGTGCGAACATTTTCTTGCATCCTTCTGCATGGCGGCGGTCTTGCCGGCAATTGGGATGCTTGATCGCAGGTCGAGGCGATGCGAGCCACCCGATACCCGCGAAGGCATCCAGATGGGTCTTTTTCCCCACGGCGCAAAACGGCAAGCGCCGTCGCAAACAGCGCAAGGGTGGCAGCGCTGTTTCGCTAGTGATACACCTCGCGCGCCGGAGCCTGAACGAATGCCCGGCCGCAATCTGCGAGACCTTTGGCGCGAGGCTGGAACGTGAAGAAATATTCGGTATTCGCCATCGCCCGCGAGGCCATGCGCGGCCATAAGGGCTGGGACGAGCAATGGTCTTCGCCTGAGCCGAAGAAGGAATACGACGTCATCATCGTCGGCGCCGGCGGCCATGGCCTGGCCACCGCCTATTATCTCGCCACGGTGCACGGCATCACCAATGTCGCGGTGCTGGAAAAGGGCTGGCTCGGCGGCGGCAACACCGGCCGCAACACCACCATCATCCGCTCCAACTACCTCTATGACGAAAGCGCCGGCATCTACGACCATGCGCTGAAGCTGTGGGATGGGCTCAGCCAGGAGCTCAACTACAACGTCATGTATTCGGCGCGCGGCGTCATGATGCTCGCGCACAATGTGCACGACATCCAGGTGCTGAAGCGCCATGTCCACGCCAACCGGTTGAACGGCATCGACAATGAATGGCTGACGCCCGAGCAGGCGAAGGAATTCTGCCCGCCGCTCAACATCTCCAAGCAGGCGCGCTATCCGGTTGTGGGCGCCGCCTTGCAGCGGCGCGGCGGCACGGCGCGCCACGATGCGGTGGCCTGGGGCTATGCGCGCGGCGCTTCGGCGCGCGGTGTCCACATCATCCAGAATTGCGAAGTCACCGGCGTCAAGCGCGCGGCGAACGGCGCCGTCACCGGCGTTGACACGACGCGCGGTTTCATCGGCGCCAAGAAGGTCGGCGTGGTGGCGGCGGGTCATTCCTCCGTCATCATGAACATGGCCGGCGTGCGCATGCCGCTGGAAAGCTATCCGCTGCAGGCGCTGGTCTCGGAGCCGGTCAAGCCGGTGGTGCCGTGCGTAATCATGTCGAACACGGTGCACGCCTATATCTCGCAGTCCGACAAGGGCGAGTTGGTGATCGGTGCCGGTACCGACCAGTATGTCTCCTATTCGCAGACCGGCGGTCTGCACATATTGCAGCACACGCTCGATGCCATCTGCGAGATGTTCCCGATCTTCACGCGCATGAAGATGCTGCGTTCGTGGGGCGGCATCGTCGACGTGACGCCGGACCGCTCGCCGATCTTGGCCAAGACGCCGGTGCCCGGCCTCTATGTCAATTGCGGCTGGGGTACGGGCGGCTTCAAGGCGACTCCGGGTTCGGGCCATGTCTTTGCCCACACCATCGCCAAGGACGACCCGCACCCGATCAACGCGCCCTTCACCATCGAGCGCTTCCGCACCGGCCGGCTGATCGACGAGGCGGCAGCGGCGGCGGTGGCGCACTGATGATGACCGAGATGGCTGTCGCGATGCCGCTGGTGCTCGCCGGCGAGCAGGGGATGTTTCATTTTCCCTCGGTCGAAGAGGTGCGCCTGCAGCCGATCAGCCGCACCGAAAACGAGACCGGATGGCCTTTTTCCGTCGATGCGGGCGTGCTGACCTGCGTCTGGAGCGGCGGCCAGAAGGTGGTCAGCTTCCTGGAGAACAGGCCGGCCGATCTTGAGGACCGTGAGACATTCCAGCCGCGCCACGTCATCGTGACGACCGATCCGGTGCTGCTCACTTTCGGCAACATGGCCGATCGCGAGCTGTTCCGCCCGGCAGCAAGCATCGAGGAACGCATCCGGCAGGTCGCGCCCTTCGCGGCGCTCGGCCAGAAGCTTTGCGACCAACCGGCCGGCGCCCATGTCGGCCACGGCGAATTGTAGGAACCAAGTACAATGCTTCTTATCCGCTGCCCCTATTGCGAGGAAGAGCGCCCGGAACTCGAGTTCCGCAACGCCGGTGAGGCGCACATTGCGCGCTCGGCCAACATGGCCGGCGAAAGCGACGACGATTTCGAGAAGTTCTTCTTCATCCGCTCGAATCCCAAGGGCATCATCTACGAGCGCTGGCGGCACATGAATGGCTGCGCGCGCTTCTTCAACGCCGTGCGCGACACCGTCACCGACAAGTTCATCATGACCTACAAGGCCGGCGAGCCGAAGCCGTCGAAGCTGCCTGGAGTTGCCAAATGAGCGGCGCGTTCCGCATTCCCGGCGCCGGGCGCCTCAAGCAGGCGAAGACGGCGCGCTTCAGCTTCGACGGCCAGGCCTACGCCGGCGTCGAGGGCGACACGCTGGCCTCAGCACTGCTTGCCAACGGCGTCCATCTCGTCGGCCGCTCGTTCAAATACCACCGTCCGCGTGGCTTCCTGTCCGCCGGCGCCGAAGAGCCCAATGCGTTGGTCCAGATCGCGCGCGACGAGGCGCGCAAGACGCCGAATGTGCGGGCAACCGTGCAGGAGCTCTATGATGGGCTCGCCGCGCAGTCGCAGAACCGCTGGCCGTCGCTCGCCTTCGACGTCGGCGCGGTCAACGACATCGCCTCGCCATTCTTTTCGGCCGGCTTCTACTACAAGACCTTCATGTGGCCGAAGGCCGCGTGGAAAAACCTCTACGAACCGAAGATCCGCGCCGCGGCCGGCCTCGGCGTGTCGCCGGACCAGCCTGATCCCGACCATTATTCGGCGCGCTTCGCGCATTGCGATGTGCTGGTGCTGGGCGGCGGTGCCGCCGGCATCGCCGCAGCCCTTGCGGCAGCCGAAACCGGCGCCAGCATCATGCTCGCCGACGAGCAGGCGGAGTTCGGCGGTAGCCTGCGTTTCGAGACTGGCGCCAGGATCGACGGCCAGGACGGTTTTGCCTGGGCTCAAGGTGCAATTGCCAGGCTGAAGGCCATGTCCAACGTCCGCGTGCTCTCGCGCACGACGGCGTTCGGCTACTACGCGCAGAATTTCGTCGGGCTGGTCGAGCGCGTCAGCGATCATCTGCAGAACCCGGGTCGCGAACTGGCCCGCGAGCGGCTGTGGCAGGTTCGCGCCAAGCGCGTCGTGCTGGCGACCGGCGCCATCGAGCGCCACATGGTGTTCGCCGATAACGACCGTCCCGGCATCATGCTGGCTTCCGCCGCGCGCACCTATCTCAACCATTACGGCGTTGCCGTCGGCAAGAATGTCGGCGTCTACACGGCCAATGACTCCGCCTATGCGGCGGCGATCGACCTGAAGAAGGCCGGTGTCAACGTAGCTGCCATCGTCGATTTGCGCGACAACCCGACCGGGCCGGTGATCGACGAGGCGAGGGCGCTCGGTATCGAGATCAATTTCGGCCGCGCGGTGGTCCGCGCCGGCGGCAAATTGCGGGTGACCTCGATGACCGTGCAGCCGAAGAATGGCGGCGGCGAGCGCACCATTCCGGTCGACGCGATCCTGATGTCGGCCGGCTGGACGCCGTCGGTGCATCTGTTTTCGCAGTCGCGCGGCAAGGTCGCCTTCAACGACGAGACCAAGCGCTTCGTGCCCGGCACCTATGCGCAGGATTGCGTCTCGGTCGGCGCCTGCAACGGCACCGACGGGCTGGCGGCGACGGTCGACGAGGCCTATGCGGCCGGCGCCAAGGCGGCGAAGGACGCAGGCGCCAAAGCCGCCAAAGGTACGAAGCCGAAAGTCGACGCCGGCGAGAGCTGGTCGCGCGGCATGCTGGGTGCGGCACCTGGCGCCGGGCCGGATACGACGGTGAAGGCTTTCGTCGATTTCCAGAACGACGTCACCGCCAAGGACATCCGCCAGGCGGTGCATGAAGGCATGCATTCGATCGAGCACGTCAAGCGCTTCACCACCAACGGCATGGCGACCGACCAGGGCAAGACCTCCAACATGCATGGTCTGGCGATTGCCGCCGAGACGCTGGGCAAGCCGATCCCTCAGGTCGGCCTCACCACATTCCGCGCGCCCTATACGCCGGTCACCTTTGGCTCGATCGTCGGACACGCGCGGGGTCCGCTCTTCGATCCGACCCGAAGAACCGCGATCCATCCCTGGGCCGAGACCCAAGGTGCCGTGTTCGAGGATGTCGGCCAGTGGAAGCGCGCGTGGTATTTCCCGAAGGGCGGCGAGGACATGCATGCCGCCGTCGATCGCGAATGCGTCGGCGTGCGCAAGACGGCCGGCCTGTTCGACGCCTCAACGCTGGGCAAGATCGAGGTGGTTGGGCCGGATGCAGCCAAGTTCATGGAACTGCTCTACACCAATCCGTGGGAGAAGCTGGAACCCGGCCGCTGCCGCTACGGCATAATGCTGCGCGAGGACGGCTTCATCTATGATGACGGCGTCGTCGGCAGGCTGGCGCCGGACCGTTTCCATGTGACGACGACGACCGGCGGCGCGCCGCGCGTCATGAACCTTATGGAGGATTACCTCCAGACCGAGTTCACGCATCTCAATGTCTGGCTGAGCTCGATCACCGAGCAATGGGCCGTCATCGCGGTGCAGGGACCGAAGTCGCGCGACATCATCGCGCCGCTGGTCGAGGGCATCGACATGTCGGACGAGGCGCTGCCGCATATGTCGGTACGCGAGGGCAAGATCTGCGGCGTGCCGACCAGGCTGTTCCGCATGTCGTTCACCGGTGAGCGCGGCTTCGAGGTCAACGTGCCGGCCGATTACGGCCAGGCGGTCTGGGAAACGCTGTGGGCCGAGGGCCAGAAGCATGGCGCCGTCGCCTACGGCACCGAGACCATGCACGTGCTGCGCGCCGAAAAGGGCTACATCATCGTCGGCCAGGACACCGACGGCACGGTGACGCCGAACGATGCCGGGCTCGACTGGGCGGTTGGCAAGAAGAAGACCGATTTCGTCGGCATTCGCGGTTTGGCGCGCCCGGACCTGGTCGCCAAGGGCCGCAAGCAACTTGTCGGCCTGAAGACCAAGGACCCGAAAGTGGTGCTGGAAGAAGGCGCGCAGATCGTCGCCGACCCGAAGCAGGCTATCCCGATGAAGATGATCGGCCACGTCACCTCGAGCTACTGGTCGGAGAATTGCGGCCGCTCGATCGCGCTGGCGCTGGTTGCCGGCGGCCGCGACCGCATGGGCGAGACGCTCTACGTGCCGATGCCGAACGGGGTGATCGAAGTGGAGGTCACCGGCATGGTGTTCTTCGACGAGAAAGGGGAGCGCCTCAATGGCTAAGGCTGCCGCGAAAACCAATGCATCCGCGATGTACTCGGCCGAGCGCCGTCCGGCGCTCGCCGGGCGCAGCGTATCGGCGACGGGCGTCAAGCTCGAGGTTATGCCGCCGGCCGAGCGCATCTCGCTGCGCGCGCCGGAGGCTTCCGTGGCAGCGCTTTCGAAGGCGCTCGGCGTGACCTTGCCGACAAAGCCGAAGACCTCGGCGTCCAAAGCCGGCCGCACGGCGCTGTGGCTCGGACCGGACGAATGGCTGATCATCGACGAGGCCGGGAAAGACCCGCTCGCCGATTGCGCCAAGGTCAGCGCGCTGCATTCGGCGGTCGGCATCTCGCACCGCAACGTCGCCTTTTCCGTCACCGGTCCGGCTGCCGCCGCGGCGATCAATGGCGGCTGCCCGCAGGATCTGTCGCTTGAAGTCTTTCCGGTGGGCGCTGCTTCGCGCACCATCCTGGGCAAGTCCGAGATCGTGCTGCTGCGCAGTGCGGCGGATGCCTTCCGGGTCGAATGCTGGCGTTCGTTCTCGGACTATGTCTTTACTTTGCTATCCGAAGCAGCGAGCGACGCGGCAGCGTAGCGCGAGTCAGGAACGTTTGCCGCGCAGGCTCGTTCTGCTTCCGCAGGCCGAGGGAGAATGCCGATGCCGCCGAAATCCGCGCCGAAGTCGGCCAGGAAGACCGCTGCCGTCCGTTCGCTCGAACGCGAACGAGATCACGAGGTGAGCCCGGAAGAGGAACTCGAGGAAGGCCTCGAGGACACGTTCCCAGCCAGCGATCCGATATCGATCACCTCGACCTCCATCTCCGGCGCTCCCGCAAGACCCGGCAAGGCCAAGACTGTGGCCGGGCGAAAACAGCGCAAGAAGTAATTCGGCAGGGCAGCGCCCTGACATGAAAACGGGCGGTCAGATTCTCCTGCCGCCCTTTTCTTCATCCGCATAGAGCTGCCACGGCGTCGTCGACCTTGGGGGGAGAGCGCCGCTGCAGCGGTATCAAACCTTTTGTTTGAGCATGATCTTATCCGAAAACCGGTTCCCACTTTTCGGGATCATGCTTTAGAACGTGCTGGGCACGATCCAGGGGTTGATCTCGATGCCGAGACGCGGGCCCTTGGCTGCGTCGGTCTTGGTCGCGCCGGTCTTTTCGACCGAGCCGGTCGTGCGGCAATCGAGCTTCACATTGGTCTTGGTATGGACGCAGGCCGTAGCCGGCGCTTGCTTGGTCGGCTGGGTGGAGCCGGCGAAGGCCGCACCTGAAAACGCCAGCACCGCTACGAGGGTGAGGATTGTCTTTTTCATGGTTTGTCTCCGGTTCAATTTCTTCGTACATGTACGATACGGCGTACATATACGTCTCGGAGATCGGGACTTCAAGTCAGAAATCGTACACGTACGATCAAATTTTTCCTAAAGGCCAAAATGCCGCATGGCGCGGCAAAAACCTGTTCCATCCGGATGAAATCGGGATGGGCTCTATCTCTCTGTTTAAGCTTGATCTTTTTTCCGAACCGAAGGTTAGCGCAGCAAATCCGGTTCTACTTCGGGATCATGCTCCAGACGCTGGCTGGATCAAACGATGTTGGAACGCAGGCCTGTCAGCAGTTGACCGGAGTCTCGGTCAGCGGCTGCACCTCCTGTGTCGACAGCGTGGCCAGAGTGAAATTGCACATCCGCTTCACGAAAGCCTGCGGGTCGCCGAAGGGGTAGAATGGAAAGGTGATCAGCAGCGAGATCGTGCCGTGGCCCACCGCCCACAGCATGGTGGCGATGGCACGCGGATCGCCCTTGAGCTTGCCGGCGGCGACGCAGGCCTCGACCCTGCTGATCAGCGCCTTCATCGCCGGGTTGCTCTCTTCCATCTCCTCGTAGGACCTGCCTTCCGGCGGCTTGGTCTTTTCGGTCATGAAGACGGTGCGGTATTCGTTGGGATTGCCGAGGCCGAAGGCAGCGTATTCGGTCATGACCGCCTGCAATGCCTCGATTGGATCATCGGACGGATGCTCCTCGATCCGGCGGGCAAGCGTCTCGAACGCATCCTCGGCCAACGCGAAGAGGATGTCCTGCTTGTCGGCGAAATAGGAATAGACCGACATCGGCGCATAGCCGACGCGCTTGGCCAGCTTGCGGATGGTCAGGCCTTCATAGCCTTCTTCCTGCACAAGCTTGTGCGCCGCCTCGACCAGTTCGGAGCGCAACTCGGCTTTCTGTCTTTCGCGGCGGTTCTGAACGCTAAGCGGCAATTCCTGCCTGCCTTTGTTGTTGGTTGCCTGACTAAATTATATACGCTGTACGAAAACCGACAAGGGCGGGTTTGGTTCCCTGGCGCTGCGTCAGATCGCGCCAATGCCGCCATCGACGGCGAGCATATGGCCGGTCATGAACGAGTTGGTCGGGTCAGCGGCGAATAAGATGGCGGTGATGATCTCATCCACCTCCGCGACCCGTTTCATCGGCACGCCGCGCGTCAGCTCTGCCAGCGCCTCGGCCTCCGGCGCGCCGCTGCCGCGGACAAAACCGTCGACCATCGCCGTTCGCGTATGGGCCGGGCAGATGGCGTTGATGCGTATGCCCTTGGTGGCGTACTCGGCGGCCGCAGACCTGGTCAGCCCGACGACGCCATGCTTGGCGGCGGCATAGACCGACAGCTTTGGCGCGCCGCCAAGCCCGGCGACGGAGGCGATATTGACGATCGTGCCGCCCTTGCCGCTCTCTTTGAACTGTCGCTCCATGCACGGGATCTGATGCTTCATCGCGAAGAAAACGCCCAAAAGGTCGATCTCGAGCACGCGGCGGGCCTCGTCCGATGCCACCTGCGGCAGGCGCTCGAAGCTGTGGACGATGCCGGCATTGTTGACGGCGACATCCAGCCGGCCGAACCGTTCCGTTGCCAGCGTCACCAAATCTTCCGACAGTTTTTCCTCGGCGATGTTGCCAGCAAGGATCGTCGTCTCCACTCCAAGCGTCTCGGCAAAGGCGGCCAATGCTTTTTCGTCCAGATCCGAGAGCACCAACCGCGCGCCTTCGGCGGCAAAGCCCTTTGCCGCGCCGCGGCCGAGGCCGCCGGCAGCGCCCGTGATCAGCACCGTCGCCCCGTCGAAACGACCCATCGCTCAGCTCTCCCAATTTTCAAGTATTCTTGTCGATCAATCCCACCGCCAGGCCGGCCAGCAGCTTGACCGCTTCGCCATAGGTTCTCGCCTTTTCCGGATTGGAGGCGTTGCCGTCCAGCGCGCGCCGGTAGACGCCCTGGCAGATTGCCGCCAACCGGAAAAAGGAGAAAGCAAGGAAGAAGCTCCAGTTGCCGATGCCGGCGAGCCCGCGCCGCCGGCAATAGGCGTCGACATAGGCCTCTTCGGACGGCAGGCCGAGCGTCGCGCGGTCGATGCCGCCGAGGCCGCGAAACCCCGAGGCGTGCGGCAGCCGCCACTGCATGCACTGATAGGCGAGGTCGGCGAAGGGGTGGCCGAGCGTCGACAGCTCCCAGTCGAGCACCGCCAGCACCCGCGGCCCGTCTTTGGCGAAGACCATATTGTCCAGCCGGTAGTCGCCATGCACCAGCGAGACACGGCCGTCATCAGCCGGCATATGCGTCTCGAGCCAGGCAATCAGCCGGTCCATGTCGGCCACCTCTCCGGTTTCGGAGGCGCGGTACTGGCTGGTCCAGCGGGCGAACTGGCGTTCGAAATAATTGCCGGGTTTGCCGAAGTCGCCGAGCCCAGTCGTTTCGATATCGACGTCATGCAGGGCGGCAAGCGTGGCGTTCATGGCATCGTAGATGGCGGCGCGCTCCTCGTTGCCAGAGGCTTCCGGCAAGGACGGATCCCAGAAGATGCGGCCGTCCAGGAACTCCATGACATAGAACATGCGGCCGATCGGGGAGCCCTCACCGGACAAATGCAGCATGGCGGGCACCGGCACGGCTGTTCCGGCAAGCGCCTGCATCACCCGGAATTCGCGGTCGACCTGATGCGCGGATTTCAGCAATTGGCCGGGCGGCTTGGCGCGCAGCACATAGCGGCCGCTTGCCGCCGTCAAAAGATAAGTTGGGTTCGATTGTCCGGATTTGAATTTCTCGATCGCGCTCAACCCGGCGAAGCCCGGAATATGCGCTTCGAGATAAGGCGCAAGCGCTGCCTGATCGAGTGCAAGCGCCGACTTGTCGTGCGCGTTGGCGTCGCCGCTCATGCCGTCTCTGGCTGGCGCTCGATCAGCGTCAGGGTCAGCCAGCGCGCGGTCAGCGCCGGCTTCTTCGAACCCTCGATCTCGATGGTCACGTCATGCGCCGTCTGCACCCAGCCCGACGGCCGGACCTTGACGTCGGCCAGCACGAAACGGGTGCGGATGCGCGAGCCGGTCTTCACCGGCGCCAGGAAGCGCAGCGAATCGAAACCGTGGTTGACGCCCATCTTGCTGTTTTCGAGCGGCGGCATGGTCTCGAAGGTCATCGCCGAAAGCAGCGACAGCGACAGGAAACCATGCGCGATGGTGCCGCCGAACGGCGTCTCGCGCTCGGCCCGCTCGGGGTCGCAATGGATGAACTGATGGTCGTCGGTGGCGTCGGCGAACTGGTCGATCATGCGCTGGGTGACGACGCGCCACGGTGACACGCCGACTTCCTTGCCGACGCTGGCCAGAAGCACATCGAGACTGATCGGTTCCACGCTGATGTCCTCCACTTCGCCCGCCGGCTTCTCCGGCCGACATGTCATTCCTTGAACAGTTTCAGCCCATGCTGCACCGACTGCCCGCCGTCGATCGGCAGGATGGCACCGGTAACATAGCTGCCGGCACGGCTGCACAAATAAAGGGTTGCGCCAGCAATGTCATCCGGGGTGCCGATACGCCCGATCGGAACATGGTTGCCGACATGTTTTGCCTGTTCCTCGGTTCCAGTGGCGAAAGCGGTCATCCGGCTCTGGAACGGGCCTGGGGCAAAGGCATTGACGGTGATGCGGCGACCGGCGAGCTCGATCGCCAGCGTGCGCGTCAGATGGTGAACGGCGGCTTTTGAGGCGGTGTAGGAATAGGCGTCGTCGGCCAGCGGCTGCGTGCCCATCACCGAACCCAGATTGATCACCCTTGCCGGATCGTCGTCGCTGGCCGCGGCGTCGAGCAGCGGCAGCAGTTCGCGCGTCAGGTGGAAGACGGCGGTGACGTTGACGCCGAGCACCTTGGCCCAGGCCGAATAAGGAAAACTTTCCAGCGGCGCGCCCCAGGAGACGCCGGCATTGTTGACCAGGATGTGTAGTTTTTCCGCGCGCAACTTCACCTCGGCGACCAGAGCCGCAATGCCTGCTTCGCTGGAGACATCGCCGGCAAAGCCCTCCGCGCGGCCCAATGCGCCGAGACCGTTCAGTTCGGCGGCGACCTTGATGCAATCCTCGCCCTTACGCGAGGCGATCATGACGCTGGCGCCCGCCTTGACCAGGGCGGTTGCCGCCATGCGGCCGATGCCGGTCGCGGCGCCGGTGACCAGCGCGGTCTTGCCGGCGACCGAAAACAGCTCATCCAGATAGCTCATCGCATTTCCTCCGCCTTGCCCCTGTCTCGCGGCCGGGCGAAAGGGCTCGCGTTGACAAGGCTACCCGAAGTACGGTCATCCTTGCCACGGGTAAAGGGGCCTGGATGCGCGTTGGAGGGCCGGAGATCGATGGCGGACATGAATCTGGGCATGACCGAGCGGCTGAAGCCGATCCACGCGCGCGTCGCGGCGATGGTGCGCGACGAGATCATGCCGCTCGGCGAGGAATTTTTGGCCGAGATCGGCAAGGGCGGCGACCGCTGGGTCTACACTGACCGCCAGACCGAAATCCTCGAAGGGCTGAAGAAGACGGCAAAGGAGCGCGGCCTGTGGAATTTCTGGCTGACCGGTTCCGAGCGCGGCTACGGGCTTTCCACGGTCGAATATGCCTATCTGGCCGAAGAGATGGGCAAGGCGCATCTCGGCGCCGAGACCTTCAACTGCTCGGCGCCCGATACCGGCAACATGGAAGTGCTGGAGCGCTACGGCTCGGCCGAGCACAAGCAGCAGTGGCTGGAGCCTCTGCTCGACGGAAGAATTCGCTCGGCCTATCTGATGACCGAGCCGGATGTGGCGTCTTCCGACGCCACCAATATTTCGATGCGCTGCGCGCGGCAGGGCGGCGACTATGTGCTGAACGGCGAGAAGTGGTGGGCATCGGGCGCCGGCGACCCGCGCTGCGCCGTCTACATCGTCATGGTCAGGACCGGCGGCAACGACGAGCCGCAGCACCGCCGGCATTCCATGATCTTGGTGCCGTCGGAGGCGAAAGGCGTGACCAAGGTGCGGCCCATGCAGGTCTATGGCGACGATGATGCGCCGCACGGCCACATGCATCTAAGGTTCGACAACGTGCGCGTACCGGCATCGAATCTGATCCTCGGCGAGGGCAGGGGATTCGAAATCGCGCAGGGGCGGCTCGGGCCGGGCCGCATCCACCACTGCATGCGTGCCATCGGCCAGGCCGAGATGGCGCTGGAGATGCTGTGCCAGCGCTCGGTGCGGCGCGAGGCCTTCGGCCAGCCTCTGGCCAAGCTCGGCGCCAATTTCGACATCATCGCCGAAAGCCGCATGGAGATCGAGATGGCGAGGTTGCTCTGCCTCAAGGCAGCCTGGATGATCGATCAGGGCGATGCCCGCGCCGCCGCGCCTTGGATCAGCCAGATCAAAGTGATCGCGCCGCGTGTGGCACTCAAGGTCACCGATGAGGCGGTGCAGATGTTCGGCGCGCAAGGCATCAGCCAGGACACGCCGCTGGCGCGCTCATGGACGCATCTCAGGACGCTGCGCCTGGCCGACGGGCCGGACGCCGTGCATCGCCGGCAGGTGGCGCGGACCGAATTGAAGAAGTACACGCAGGAAAAGGTCTAAGCAGCGGCTCGGCCAACCACCACTGAAATCCGCCGGCAAGTAAGGAGTTCCCGATGGCCATTCCGTCCGAGATGAAGGCGCTGCTGCTTGTCGGCGACGGCTACACCAGGACGCCTTCCGGCTTCGCGCTGGAAGCGATGGAGCCTTATCTCGAGCCTGGCGAGATCGCCGTGCCGGCGCTCGGACCGACGCAGGTGCTGATCAAGGTCAGCCTCGCCTCGATCAACCCGTCCGACGTCGCCTTCATCAAGGGCCAGTACGGCCAGCCGCGCGCCAAGGGCCAGCCGGCTGGCTTCGAAGGGGTCGGCATCGTCGTCGCTGGCGGTGACGAGCCCTACCCAAAAAGCCTGGTCGGCAAGCGCGTCGCCTTCGCCACCGGCGTCACCAATTGGGGCTCCTGGGCGGACTATGCCGTCGCCGAGGCGGTCGTCTGCATTCCGCTCCTCGACACGGTTCGCGACGAGGATGGTGCGGCGATGATCGTCAACCCGCTCACCGCGCTCGCCATGTTCGATATCGTCAAAGAGGTGGGCGAAAAGGCCTTCATCATGACCGCCGGCGCCTCCCAGCTCTGCAAGCTGATCGCAGGGCTTGCCAAGGAGGAGGGATACAGACCGATCGTCACCGTGCGCCGCGACGAACAGATCCCGCTGTTGAAAGAGATCGGCGCGGCCCATGTCCTCAACGAGAAGGCGGCGGATTTCAAGGCTGCGCTGCGCGAGGTGATCAAGGCCGAGCAGCCGCGCATCTTCCTCGATGCGGTGACCGGGCCACTAGCCTCGACCATCTTCGACGCCATGCCGAAGCGTTCGCGCTGGATCATCTACGGGCGGCTAGATGGCGAGGCGACGGTCATTCGCGAGCCCGGCCAGTTGATCTTCCAGCACAAGCATATCGAAGGCTTCTGGCTGAGCGAATGGATGCGCCAGTTCCGCGACAAGCGCGGCCCGGCGATCCTGGAGGCACAGAAGCGCTTTTCCGACGGGCGCTGGTCGACGGATGTGACGGCGGTGGTGCCATTGGCCGAGGCGATGGCGAAGATTCCGGCGGAGCTGGCCAAGCCGAACGGGAAGGTGTTTATTCGGCCCTAAATCAGAACAGCTCGGGTTAGGTGCATGCGGTTAAAGTGGTTTGTAGGAATCGTCCTGGTGTCGATGACAAGTGCCGTTATCGCCGAGGCTGCAGACGAGTTCCCGCCGGCTTGGCGCAAGTCGATGACCAACGATCCGAGTACAAATTATTTCCTCAAGAAATATTCAACCCCTCTGGATGATCCCGCCGGGACCGCAGTCAGAAGCATAATGCTGGCGCGGGTTATCGGCGCCTCATGTCAGTCGTCCAGGCTCAAGAAAGCCAAGGTCAAAGCCTATCGCGACAGGATAATTGGCCCGCTTACGCCTGAGCAACTCAAGGCAGCCGCATTCGCAGGTGGCAGTGCGCTGCGCAGTTTCGCCTACGAGGATCTCGCTCACCTGTGTGCCGGTATCGACTATATGTTCGGACCTAAAGGAGTGTTGATCGCGGGTGCCGTTTCAACTGGCAAGGGTGAACCGAGCTATCCCTACGATCAGAGGAATCCATATATTCTGCTGCCGGATTTCACAGGCCAGTAACCCCGCACAATCTCAGCAAACAGAGATGACTACTCCGCCGGCTCGACATTGGTGTAGGCGGCTTCTTCCAACTCGCGCTTCAGCCGCGCTTCCTCGTGCGTCTTCGGCGTCACGAAGCGGCCGAGCAGGAGATAGGCGACGGGGGTCAGGAACAGGGTCGAAATGGTGGCGAGGCCAAGCCCGCCGACGATAACCCAGCCGAGCGCGATGCGCGCCTCCGCACCGGCGCCGACGGCCAGCACCAGCGGCACGCCGCCGAGCACGGTGCAGATCATCGTCATCATCACCGGCCGCAGGCGGATGATGGATGCCTGCTCGATTGCCTCGCGCACGCCGAACGCGCGGTCGCGCAGCTGGTTTGCGAACTCGACGATCAGGATGCCGTTCTTGGCCATGACGCCGACCAGCAGCACCAGGCCGATCTGGCTGTAGGCGTTGAGGCTGGTGCCTGAGAGCAGGAGCGCGAAGATGGCGCAGGCAAGGCCAAGCGGCACCGTCGCCATGATGATGATGGCGCTGACGAAGCTTTCGAACTGGGCGGCCAGCACCAGCAGGATGATGACCAGCGCGAAGCCGAAGATGGTGATCATGGCGCTGTTTGTCTCGCCCAGCGTCGCGGCTTCCGCGAGCGGCAGGATGCGGCTGCCCGGCGGCAGCAGCGGCGTTGCGATCTCCTCGGCGCGGCTCAGCGCGTCGCCGAGCGCGAAATTGCCGCCGAGGTTCGAGGTGATAGCCACCGACGGCTGTTGCTGTTCGCGCGTCAGCGACGGTGGCACGGCGCGTTCGGTCAGCGTTGCGATGGTCGACATCGGCACGAAGCGACCGTCGGCCGTCTTGAGGAAGATATTTTCCAGATCAGTCGGGTCGTTGATCGGATTGGTCGTCGAGACCAGCTTCACGCCGTAGCTGCGGTCGGCGATGTAGACGTCGACGACATCATTGCCGTCGAGCATGGCCTGCAAAGTGTTGGCCAGCCCGGTTATGTCGATGCCGAGGTCCGACGCCCGCTCGCGGTCGATGGCGACGGCAAGCTGCGGCTGTGTCGGGTCGACGGAGAGCCGCGGCGACTGGAAGCCCGGATCCTTGCGCATTTCGTCGATGACCTTGACCGCCGCTTCGCCGAGCGCCTTGCGGTCATTGCCGACCAGCGCGAATTGCAGGCCGTTGCCGGCGCCGCGGATGCCCAGGCTGTTGGGCTGCACCGGGAAGACGCGCACGCTCGGCACCTGCCGGGTCAGCTGGCTGATCTCGGCCATGATCTCTCGCTGGCTGCGCGTGCGCTCGTTCCAGGGCGCCAGCGTCATCACCATGAAGCCGTTGTTGTAGGCACCGTTCTGGCCGGCATTCTCGAAGGTGCTGCGGATCTCGCCGGAATCGCGCAGCGGCTGGATCAGTTTCTCGATCTTCTGCATCTGCTGCGTCGTGTAATCGAGGCTGACGCCTTGCGGCGCGCTGATGCGCAACAGCACGACGGCGCGGTCCTCGCTCGGCGTCAGCTCCTGGCGGATGGTGCCGAACAGGCTGAAGGCGGTGCCGGCGAACAAAAGCGCCACCAGGATGACGATCCACGGCGCGTCGAGGCAGGCATGCAGGCAGCGCCGGTAGGTCGTGTTCAGCGCGCCTCCGATGCGGGCGCCGATGCCGTTGCCGCCCTCATGGTGGAGCGCTGCGCTGGACAGCATGCGCGAGGCGAGCATCGGGCAGAGTGTCAGCGCCACCACGCAGGACAAGAGCACCGACATGGCGAGCACGAAGCCGAATTCGCGGAACAAGCCGCCGGTCTGGCCGGGCAGGAAGGAGATCGGCACGAAGACGGCGACCAGCGTCAGCGTGGTGGCGATGACGGCGAAGAACACCTCCTGCGCGCCGAGCACGGCGGCGGCGCGCGGGCCCATGCCTTCATTGCGCCGGCGCACGATGTTTTCGAGCACGACGATGGCGTCGTCGACGACAAGGCCGGTGGCCAGCACCAGAGCGAGCAAGGTCAGGATGTTGACCGAGAAGCCGGCGAGATAGATCGCGGCGATGGTGCCGATCATGGCGACCGGCATCGACAGACCCGGAATGAGCGTCGCGCGCCAGTCGAGCAGGAAGGCATAGATGACGATCAGCACGATCGAGACCGACAGGGCCAGTGCGATCTCGACCTCATGCACGGCGCCGTTGACGAAGACGGCATCGTCGCTGGTGACCTTGATCGCCATGCCCTGAGGCAGGTTCTCCTGCAGCTTGGCGACGGCAGCCCTGACGCCAGTCGAGATGTCCAGCGTGTTCGATTCCGCCTGGCGGATGATGCCGAGGCCGATGCCGGTCTTGCCGTCCGAGCGCAATGTGGTCTGGCCGATGTCGGGGCCGAGCGTGACGGTGGCGACGTCGCGGATGCGCGTCTTGCCGCCGATGATGATGTTCTCGAACTCGTCGGGCGTGGTCACGTCCGCCGTCGTGCGCACGATCAGGTCCTGGTTGGTGGTGGTGATCGAGCCGGCCGGCGAATCGAAGGCGACCGAGGCCAATGCTGTTCTAAGATCGGCGACGGTGAAGCCGTGGCTGGCCAGCTTGTTCTGGTCGACGTCGATGCGGAAGATCTTGTCGCGGTCGCCGGAAACCTGGACATCGGCGACGCCCGGCACCGCGGCAAGCTCGTCCTCGATCTGGTCCTGGACGATCACCGTCATGTCCTGCACCGACATGGTGTCGGAGGTGACGGCCAGCCGCATCACCGGTTCGGAATTGGCGTCGGCCTTGACGATGCGCGGCGGATCGGCGGTGTCCGGCATCTGGTTGGCGACACGGCCGACGGCGTCGCGTACGTCGGAGGCGGCGACATTGAGGTCGACGCCGTCGTTGAACTCGATGGTGACGCGGCTCGAGCCGAAGGAGGAGGTCGACGAGATCGACTTGACGCCGGAGACGCGGGCGACCGCGCCTTCGATCGTATCGGTCAGTTCGCGGTCGACGGTTTCGGCGGCCGCACCCTCGAAGACCGTGCTGACGGTGATGACAGGGCGGTCGACATCCGGCAGTTCGCGGATCTCGACGCCGTAGAAGGCGGCAAGGCCGGCGACAGCGATCAGCGTGTTCAGCACCAGGGCCATGACAGGCCTGCGGATGAACAGCGCAGTGGAGCCGGTTTCGCTGGCGGCGTTGGCGGTGCCGGTCATGAGCCGTCAGCGTCGGCGGCGCGCTGCTCCTCGCCGGCGATGCGGACCTCGCCGCCTTCGCTGACGCTCTGGGTGCCCTCGGTCACCACCATGTCGCCGCTGACGATCGGGGCATCGATCAGCACCGTCTCGGTGTTGCGCTGGATGATGCGTACGGCGACGCGTTTCGTCTTGCCGTCCTGCACTGCCCAGACATAGGCGCCATCAGAGCCCCACTGGATCGCCAGCGGGCTGACGGCCGGATAGGAGTCGCCGGGAAACTTCATGCTGATCTGGAACGACATGCCGGCACGCAACGAATCCGCCGGATTGGCGATCGTTGCCTTGACCAGCAGCGTGCGGCTGTTCTCGTCGATGTGGTTGTCGATGGCCGAAATCGTTCCGGTATAGGCCTGTGCCGGGTTGGCGATCGGCGTCGCCGACAGTTGTGCGCCGACCTTGACGGCGGCGGCGAAGCGCTCCGGCACGAGGAAGTCGACCAGTATCGAGGAGCGGTCGTCCAGCGTGGCGATGGCCGACTCGTTGGTCACATAGTTGCCGGCGGCGATCGGCAGGATGCCGACGGTGCCGGCGATCGGCGCGGCGATCGAGCGGCGCTGCAGGGCGAGTTCGGCATCGCGAAGTACCAGTTTGGCGACCGCCAGCACCACTTCGGCATCGGCGACGGCGACCGGTGTCGCGGCGTTGGAAGCCTGCAGCGATTTCACCCGGTCGAGCTTGTTCTGCGAGTCCTGTAAAACGAGCTTGGCACGATCCTGCGCGATCACCTCGGTCTCGGAATCGAGGGTAGCGATGATTTGCCCCTTTTCGACACGGGTGCCGGATTCGACCAGAAATCCGGTGAGGCGACCGGAACTGTAGGGATTGACCGCCACCGAAGCGTTGGCGCGGCCGGTGCCGATCGCCTGCAGACGGTCGTTGATGGTGGCTGTGCCAGCCGGCAACGCGATGACGGTGGCGCGCTGGCCGGCGCCGTTGCCACCGGTTGCCTGCCTTGTCGTGTCGACCGCACCTGTCGTCACATTGGGCGCCGCGGCATAAGCCCAGTCGATACCCCAGCGCGCCAGCACCTCCGGCGCGCCCGGAAAGAAGCGAACCCAGGCGGCAGCCGCGGCCACCAGGACCACAAGCGCAAAAACGATCTGTTTCCAGGCGGCCATCGGCACTCCGGTTGGCAAACGTCTACCGGTTTCCCCAAGCATAAAACGCAGCAACGCACCCGGTTTGTGCGAAGCGACGAAAATATCATGGCTTTATGGCAATTCTGCCGCTGCCATGCACATTAAATCTGCGTAACGTTTGGCGGGCTCGCGACAGAAATTCTGGACTGTCAACGCAGGCTTTCCAGCTCGCGGATGCGCTTGGCGCCGTCGGTCTCGAGCTGTCTCGTCACCGCGCCGATCAGCGTTTCGGCGACGACGAAAAGCGCCGCCGAGGAATCCCAGGCCGAGGGCACGGCGGTGCGGCCGGCAATGACATGGCGCGCAAAGCGGGCGATCGGCGACAGCCACTGGTCGGTGAACAGCACGATGTGCACGCCGCGCTGATGCGCCGTTTCGGCGAAGCGCACCAGGCTGTCCTGGTAGCGCCGGATGTCGAAGATCACCAGCACGTCGCGCTTGCCCATGTCGATCAGCCGGTCGCGCCAGATGCCTTCCTGGCCGGCGAGGTGGTAGACGTCGGGCTGGACGATGGCGAGGTGGGCGGCCATGTATCGCGCCAGCGGATCGGTGAAGCGGCCGCCGATCAGGAAGGTCTTGCCGCGGCGATGAGCAAGTGTCGCGGCAATGTCGGCAAGCTGCCTTTCGGACAGATGCCTGAATGTCTCGCGCATATTGTCGAGGGTCGCCTCCAGCATCGGCGACACCGCGCCGCCCGATGAGGCCGGGTTGAGCGTCCGCGTTGCCGGCGACTGCAATTGCGCCGCCAGTTCGTCCTGCAGTGCCGACTGGAATTCGGGATAGTTCTGAAAACCCAGCCGCGCGACGAAACGCAGGATCGTCGGCGAGGACACGCCTGCCGCTGTAGAGAACTCGGCGACCGTCTTCAGGCCGATCAGCGGATAGTTGGCGATCAGCGTTTGTGCGGCGCGCCGCTCGCTTGCCGGCATCGCGCCGATGCGGTCCGAGATCAGTTCGGCAATGCTGGAAATCATGTTTTCCCCCGCTCACGGCATGTCGGGCGCCGCGTTCTTGAAATCGCGTTTGACAAAGCCGGTCAAACTGTATGAAATCATCCATAGGGACGCAATGAGACAAAATACGTAACATACGATACAGCGCTCCCCCGGGGACGGCAGACTATGGAGACAGCACGGCCCGCCAGCCTTGCATCGCCTGAAACCGTAAGGGTTACCAACCCCGGCGGATCGAGCCCGTTCGTATTCACCTGCGACCACGCTTCCAATTTCCTGCCCGCCGAATTCGGCACGCTCGGCCTGCCGGCCGAGGACCTTTCGCGCCACATAGCCTGGGATCCCGGCGCGCTGCCGGTCGCCCGGCGCATGGCCGAGGCGCTCGACTCTACGCTGGTCGAGACCGGCATCTCGCGCCTCGTCATCGACTGCAACCGTCCGCTCGACGCACCGGACCTTGTGCCGCCGGTCAGCGAGACCACGATCATCCCCGGCAATGCCGGCCTGTCGGGCAAGCAGCGCGCGGAGCGTGTCGCTTTGTCGTGGCGGCCCTTCCATGACACGATCGCAGAGATCGTCGACAAAAGGCTGGCGCGCGGGCAGGAGACGCGGCTGGTATCGGTGCATTCCTTCACGCCCGTCTACAAGGGCAAGAGCCGGCCTTGGCATATCGGCATCATCCATGACGAGGACCGCCGGCTGGCGGCGCCGCTGATATCAGCGCTGCAGCGGCTGACCGGCGTCACGGTCGGCGTCAACGAACCCTATTCGCCGGCCGACCGCGTCTATTTCACGCTGGAACGCCACGCGCGTTCGCGCGGCCTTGCCTGCGCGATGATCGAAATCCGCAATGATGAAATCTCCGGCGAGACCGGGCAGCGGAAATGGGCGGATCTGCTCACGGGTATTTTTTCGGATCTGGAGCCCGAGGAGGCCAAGGGCTCCCGACAGCGTGCAGTGGGAAAGTCAGTTCAATCGGCCAGCTAAGAACTTAAAAAGGGGACTTCAAATGGCAGCACCGGGTTATACCGAAGTTGATAAGGCGGAGGACGTAAAACACCTCCACAGCATGGGCTACGCCCAGGAACTGGAGCGGCGGCTCAGCCGCTTTTCGAACTTCGCGGTTTCCTTTTCGATCATCTGCATCCTGTCGGGCGGCATCAATTCGCTGGCGCAGGCAACCTCCGGCGCCGGTGGCATCGGCATCGGCATCGGCTGGCTGGTCGGCTGCTTCGTCTCGCTGACCTTCGCGGTCGCCATGTCGCAGATCAGCTCGGCCTATCCGACCGCCGGCGGTCTGTATCACTGGGGTTCGATCCTGGGCAATCGCGGCACCGGCTGGGTGACGGCCTGGCTCAACCTGCTCGGACTGATTACCGTGCTCGGCGCCATCAATGTCGGCACCTGGACGTTCTTCCTGGGCGCCTTCGGTCCGACGCTCGGCATCGAGGGCACGCTGACCAACCAGATGATCTTCCTGGTCATCATCACCGGCGCCCAGGCGCTGATCAACCATCTCGGCATCAAGCTGACGGCCAAGCTCACCGACTTCTCGGGTTACCTGATCTTCTTCGGCTCGATCCTGATCGCGATCGTCTGCCTTGCTGCCGCCGAGACCTGGGATTTCAGCCGCCTGTTCACCTTCCACAACTACTCGGGCGACGCCGGCGCCGGCGTCTGGCCGTCCGTGTCCAATGCCTGGGTGTTCGCGCTCGGCCTGCTGTTGCCGATCTACACGATCACCGGCTACGACGCCTCGGCGCACACGTCGGAGGAAACCATCAAGGCAGCCTCCTCGGTGCCGCGCGCGATGGTCATGTCGGTGATCTGGTCGGCGGTCTTCGGCTACCTGTTCCTGGCAGCCTTCATCCTGATGATCCCGAACATGGACGACGCCGCCAAGCAGGGCTGGAACGTGTTCTTCTGGGCCTTCGACCAGCGCGTCAGCCCCGGCATCAAGGAGTTCGTCTACCTCGTCGTGTTCATCGCTCAGCTGCTTTGCGGCCTGGCAACCGTCACCTCGGCTTCGCGCATGATCTTCGCCTTCTCGCGTGACGGCGGCCTGCCGGGCTCAGCGGCGCTGGCCAAGGTCAGCCCGACCTACCGCACGCCGGTGGCGGCGATCTGGACTGCATCGATCCTGTCGGTGCTTTTCGTCTGGGGTTCGTCGGTGGTTTCGGTCGCCGGCACCTCGGCCTACACCATCGTCGTGTCCTGCACCGTCATCTTCCTGTTCCTGTCCTTCACCGTGCCGATCGTGCTCGGCATGATGGCCTGGGGCACGCCGAAGTGGGACAAGATGGGACCTTGGAACATGGGACGCGGCATCTTCATGCTGTTTGCCGTGCTCTCGATCCTGTCGATGATCCTGATCTTCGTCATCGGCATCCAGCCGCCGAACAACTGGGCGCTCTATATCACCGTCAGCTTCTTCATCCTGACGGCGATCGTGTGGTTTGCCTTCGAGCGCAACCGCTTCCAGGGGCCGCCGCTCGGCGACATCATCGCGGCGCGCCAGGCGGCGATCAAGGCAGCCGAACAGGCGGTCGGCGAGACCGGCCACTAACGTCGTCATCTCAATCATGGCCGGCATCGCGCCGGCCATGGTTTCGTTCACCCCTCTCAATCGACAAGCGCTGGAGTGCCACAAGAATGGCCGGAAATTTCTCGTTCGATCAGTTGAAGAAGGCGGTCTCCAGCGGCGAGATTGACACGGTGCTGGCCTGCATCGTCGATCTGCAGGGCCGGCTCGCGGGGAAACGTTTCCTGGCGCAATATTTCGTCGATTCCGCCCATGACGAGACGCATGGCTGCAACTATCTGCTGGCCGCCGACATCGATATGGAGCCGGTGCCCGGCTACAAGGCGGCAAGCTGGTCGAAGGGCTATGGCGATTTCGTCATGAAGCCGGACCTGGCGACACTACGGCGCATTCCATGGCTGGAAAAGACCGCGCTGGTGATCTGCGACGTGCTTGACCACCACACCCATGACGACCTGCCGCATTCGCCGCGCGCCATCCTGAGGAAGCAAGTCAAGCGGCTGAAGGAACGCGGCTATATCGGCTATTTCGCCTCCGAGCTCGAATTCTATCTGTTCAACGAGACCTATGATTCCGCCCGCAAGAAGCACTGGCAGGGCCTTGACACCGCCTCGCCCTACATCGGCGACTATCAGATCGGCATCACCACCAAGGAAGAAGGCGTCATGCGCCGGCTTCGCAACGAGATGGATGCGGCCGGCATCCCGATCGAGAACTCCAAGGGCGAGTGGGGTCCGGGCCAGGAAGAGATCAATGTGCGCTATGCCGAGGCGCTCGAGATGGCCGACCGCCACGTCATCCTGAAGAACGGCGCCAAGGAAATCGCCGAGTCCGAAGGCAAGGCGATCTCCTTCATGTCCAAGTACAATTACGGGCTCGCCGGCAATTCCAGCCACATCCACAATTCGCTGTGGAGCGCCGACGGCAAGACGCCGCTGTTCTTCGACAAGAAGGCCGACTGGACGCTGTCGACGCTCGGCCAGCAATGGGCGGCGGGCCAGCTTAAATACGCCAAGGAATTCACCTGGTTCCTGGCGCCCTACATCAATTCCTACAAGCGCTTCCAGGCCGGCACCTTCGCGCCGACCAAGATCATGTGGAGCGAAGACAACCGCACCGCCGGCTTCCGCCTCTGCGGCGAGGGCACCAAGGGCATCCGCATGGAATGCCGCATCGGCGGCGCCGACTTGAACCCGTATCTCGCCTTTGCGGCGCTGATCGCGGCCGGCCTTGCCGGCATCGACGAAAAGCTCGAGCTGCAGAAGCCGTTTGTCGGCGACGCTTACCAGGCCTCGCGCCTGCCGGAGATCCCGAAGACACTGCGAGACGCCACCGAGACGCTGGCCAAGTCGAAAATGCTGAAGCAGGCGCTCGGCGAGGACGTGCTCGAACACTATGTCCACACCGCGAAGTGGGAGCAGTTCGAATACGACCGCCGGATCACGGATTGGGAACTGCACAGAGGGTTCGAGCGGTATTAAGGTTGCCGGGAACGCCGGCGCCCCTCACCCTAACCCCGTGAACAATGGGCGGACGGCGTCAGCGCCGGAGCTTCTTCCTTCTCCCCATCACTATACGGGGGAGAAGGTGCCGGCAGGCGGATGAGGGGCACACCAAGCCATATGATTTCGATTGTTAGAACGTGCGAGGACTTAGAAAATGACCGAAACGGTCAAACTCAAATCACCCGTCGATGGTTCGATCTATGCCGAGCGTCCGATCGCCACGGACCAGGCCATCAACGCCGCGGTCGAACGCGCCAAGGCGGCGCAGGAAAAATGGGCTGAGACGCCGATCGTCGAGCGCGGCAAGTACATGCTTGCCATGCTGGAAGCGCTGGTCGCCATGAGCGACGAGATCGTGCCGGAGATCGCTTGGCAGATGGGGCGCCCGGTGCGCTATGGCGGCGAGTTCGGCGGCGTCAAGGACCGCACCAACTACATGGTCGAGATCGCCGAATCGGCGCTGAAGCCGGTCATGGCCTCCAACCCGAAAGATGGTTTCCGCCGCTATGTGAAGAAGGTTCCACTCGGCGTCGTCATGGTGATCGCGCCGTGGAACTATCCCTATCTGACCGCCGTCAACACCATCGTGCCGGCGCTGATGGCGGGCAGCGCGGTCATCCTCAAGCACGCGGCGCAGACGCTGCTGGTCGGCGAGCGTTTCCAACAGGCCTTCGACAAGGCGGGGCTTCCCAAGGGCCTGTTCCAGAACGTCGTGCTGAACCACGCCCAGACCGAGAAGCTGCTCGGCTCCGGCAAGATCGATCATGTCAACTTCACCGGTTCGGTCGGCGGCGGCCGCGCCATCGAGAAGGCGGCGGCCGGCACCTTCATGACGCTCGGCCTCGAACTCGGCGGCAAGGATCCGGCCTATGTGCTGCCGGATGCCAAGATGGACCACGCCGTCGCCAACCTGGTCGACGGTGCCTTCTACAATTCCGGCCAGTGCTGCTGCGGCATCGAACGCGTCTATGTGCATGAGAGGGTCTATGACGAATTCGTCGAAGGCTTCATCGCCGAGACGAAGAACTATGTCGTCGGCAATCCGCTGGAACAGGCGACGACGATGGGGCCGATGGCGCAGGCGCGGTTCGCCGACCTGATCCGCGAGCAGAAGGCCGAGGCGCTGCGCAAGGGTGCTGCAGCGCACATCGACATGAAGGTGGCCGACGACAGAGCCGGCTCGCCCTATCTGGCGCCGGAAGTGCTGACCGGGGTTGACCACCAGATGAGCGTCATGCGCGAGGAAAGCTTTGGCCCGATCGTCGGCATCATGAAGGTGCGCAACGACGAGGAGGCGATCGCGCTCATGAACGACAGCCCCTATGGGCTGACCGCCTCGATCTGGACCGGTGACATCGAGCATGCGGTGGCGATCGGCGACCGCGTCGAGACCGGCACGGTGTTCATGAACCGCTGCGACTATCTCGATCCGGCGCTGGTCTGGACCGGGGTCAAGGACACCGGCAAGGGCGCGGCCCTTTCGGCCATCGGCTACGACAATCTGACCCGGCCGAAATCCTATCATCTGCGTGAAGCCATCTGAATTTCGAAAGACAAAAATGTCCAAGCTCATCTCCAAATGGAACTACCCCACCACCGTTCGCTTCGGCGCCGGGCGCATCAAGGAACTGCCCGATGTACTCGCGGCCACCGGCATCAAGCGGCCGCTCTTCGTCACCGACCCGGGGCTGGCCCAGCTGCCGGTCGTCGCCTCGACCTTGAAGATCCTCGACGATGCCAAGGTGCCCTATGGCGTGTTTTCCGAGGTGAAGCCGAACCCGGTGGATTCGAACCTGATTGCCGGCATCGCCGTCTTCAAAAAGGGCAAGCATGACGGCGTCATCGCCTTCGGCGGCGGCTCGGCACTCGATCTTGGCAAGCTGATCGCTTTCCAGGCCGGCCAGACGCGCCCGGTCTGGGATTTCGAGGATGTCGGCGACTGGTGGACCAGAGCCGATTCCGATGCGATCGCGCCGATCATCGCCGTGCCGACCACCGCCGGCACGGGCTCCGAAGTCGGCCGCGCCGGCGTCATCACCAATGAGGCGACGCACACCAAGAAGGTCATCTTCCATCCGAAACTTTTGCCGGCCATCGTCATTGCCGATCCGGAACTGTCGGTCGGCATGCCGGGCTTCATCACCGCCGGCACCGGCATGGATGCGCTGGCCCACTGCCTCGAGGCCTATTGCGCGCCGGGCTATCACCCGATGGCCGACGGCATCGCAGTGGAAGGCATTCGGCTGGTCTTCGAGAACCTGCCGAAGGCCTATGCCAACGGCAAGGATCTCGTCGCCCGCGCCCATATGATGAGCGCGGCGGCCATGGGCGCCGCCGCCTTCCAGAAGGGGTTAGGGGCCATCCACTCGCTGTCGCATCCGATCGGTGCGCTCTACGACACCCATCACGGCATGACCAACGCCGTGTTCATGCCCTATGTGCTGGCCTTCAATCGCGACGCGATCGATGAGCGCATCGCCAGGCTCGCCGACTATTGCGGCATCAAGGGCGGCTTCGATGGTTTCGCCAGGGCGATCATCAAGCTGCGCAAGGAGCTCAAGGTGCCGCATGCGCTGCCGGGCCTGATCAAGGGGCTCGACATGGACAAGAAGCGCAAGGGGCTGATTGCCGACATGGCGGTGGTCGATCCGACCGCCGGCGGCAACCCGGTCAAGCTGACCAAGAAGGCGGCGCTGACGCTGCTCGAAAACGCCATCGCCGGCGCCGTCTGAGGCGGATTTCGCGTCGGAAGTGATCTGGAAAACGAGGGGAAAGGAAAGGGGAAAGGGCTACAGGCAGGGCAAAAACTAGTTAGCCGGAAAAATAGTCGCGAAGCGATTGCTACAGCCGGTTAAAAAGAGTTTACTTTTTCGTACTGCGGGGTGCCGGTTTCACAAAGCTTTCATCTGGCTGTCACACGAAAACGATACCGCATCGCAGGCGTCCAACGGCGTCAGTTCAACGGAGAGAACACATGTTCAAATTCACGGGGAAAGTGCTTTCCCTTTCGGCCGCGGCGCTTTTCGCGTCGACGGTGATTTCGTCCGCGGATGCGCTGGACGATCTCGTCAAGGCCGCCAAGGCCGAGGGCCAGCTCACGACCATCGCGCTGCCGCACAGCTGGTGCGGCTACGGCGACGTCATCGCCGGCTTCAAGGCGAAGTATCCGGGAATCACCATCAATGAGCTCAATCCCGACGCCGGCTCCGGCGACGAGATCGAAGCGATCAAGGCCAACAAGGACAACAAGGGTCCGCAGGCGCCCGACGTCATCGATGTCGGCCTGTCCTTCGGCCCGTCCGCCAAGGCTGACGGCCTGATCCAGCCCTACAAGGTGTCGACCTGGGACTCGATCCCCGACAGTGCCAAGGACCCTGAAGGCTACTGGTACGGCGATTACTACGGCGTGCTCGCCTTCGGCGTGAACAAGGCCGTCGTCCAGAACGCACCACAGGACTGGGCTGACCTGGAGAAGTCGGAATATGCCAACTCGGTGGCGCTCGCTGGTGATCCGCGCACGTCGAACAACGCCGTCATGTCGGTCTACGCTGCGGGCCTCGCGACTGGCGGCACCGCCGGCCAGGACGCCGCCGCCAAGGGGCTGCAGTTCTTCAAGAAGCTCAACGACGCCGGCAACTTCGTGCCGGTCGACGGTGAAGCGGCGGCTGTCGCCCAGGGCACGACCCCGATCGTGATGAACTGGGACTACAACCTGCTTGCCATGCGCGACAAGATGGCTGGTAATCCGGAAATCGAAATCGTCGTGCCAAAGGGAGCGGTGGTCGCAGGCGTCTACGTACAGGCGATCAGTGCCTATGCGCCGCATCCGAACGCAGCCAAGCTGTGGATGGAGTATCTGTATTCCGACGAAGGCCAGCTCGGCTGGCTGAAGGGCTACTGCCACCCGATCCGCTTCAATGACCTCGCCAAGAAGAACGCGATCCCGAAGGAAATGCTGGACAAGCTACCGGCGGCCGAGAACTACGAAAAGGCGGTCTTCCCTACCTTGGAGGAACAGAACGCTGCCAAGAAGGAAATTAGCACGAACTGGGACGCCATCGTTGGCGCCGTCGTGAAGTAATGCATAGGGCGCCGGCCGGTTCGCTGCCCGGCGCCCTATGCCAAATTTCGGGAATTCCATGGCAGACTCGACAATGCCCCAGACAGCCAGCGTCAGTCCGCGTGCGCCGGAGATCAGCCGCCTTCGGCTGCCACTGTATTGGTTAGGCGTAGCTCCGTTCTTCGTTTTCGCGCTGCTCTTTCTGATCTTGCCGACGGTAGGGCTGATCGCGGGTGCGTTCAAAAATGCAGCCGGCGACTATACGTTCGACAACATCATAGCGTTGTCGCAGCCCAAGCTCGCCGCGGCCTATCTGGTTTCCATTCAGATCAGCTTTGTTTCCGCGGTGCTTGGGGCCTTGATCGGCCTGGCAATGGCAGTGGCAGTCGTTCGCGGAGGCTTGCCGTCGTGGTTACGCTCGGCGACCTTGACCTTCTCTGGCGTCGCCTCGAATTTCGCCGGCGTACCGCTGGCATTCTCGTTCATCGCGACGCTAGGTCGGCTCGGAGTGGCGACGATCCTGTTGCGAGACATTTTCGGCATTAACATCTATTCGCTCGGCTTCAGTATCTTTTCGTTCTGGGGCCTTATCCTCACCTACCTCTATTTCCAGATTCCATTGATGATCGTCATCATCACGCCGGCGGTCGATGGGCTGAAGAAGGAATGGGGCGAAGCCGCCGCCACGCTCGGCGCAACCAATTGGCAATATTGGCGCATGGTGGTCATCCCGGTCTTGTGGCCGAGTTTTCTCGGTACGACGGTCCTCCTCTTTGCCAACGCGTTCGGAGCGGTCGCAACGGCCTATGCACTGACGGGACCGTCACTCAACATCGTGCCAATCCAGCTGTTCGCGCAGATACGCGGCGACGTGCTTTACAATCCCAATCTAGGCTACGCGCTTGCATTCGGCATGATCGTCATCACCGGCCTGGCCAACCTCTTCTATATCTTGTTCCAACGGCGAGCCGAACGGTGGCTGAAATGAAGCAAGGCAGTCGCTTTTGGGCTTGGCTCGTTTTTGGCGTGGGAATCACCTATTTTATCCTGCCGCTTTTGGCGACCTTTGAATTCTCCTTGCGCAAGCGGCGCGGGGAATACTCCTTTGACGCCTACCGCTCAGTCTTCGGAGATCCGAATTTCCAGACGACATTTACCTACTCCGTGGTGGTGGCGGTCTTCACCATTCTTTTGGGCGTGCTTCTCGTTGTCCCGACGGCCTACTGGATTCGGCTACGGCTACCGAACCTGCGGCCGGTTGTAGAGTTCATCACTCTGCTGCCGCTGGTTATTCCCGCTATCGTCATTGTCTTCGGCTATATCAGAATGTTCGGTTCGAATTCGGCGTTGCCTTTTCTGGCGACAGCGCGCGGCACCGATGTTCTGCTGGTCATCGGCTATGCGGTGCTGGCACTGCCTTATATGTACAGGGCGGTCGATACCGGTCTCCGGACCATCGACGTCAGAACGCTCACCGAAGCCGCACAAATCCTCGGCGCCGGCTGGACCACCATTATCGCCCGCATCATCCTGCCGAACGTACTGATCGCCGTCTTGTCCGGCGCGTTCCTGAGTTTTGCCATCGTCATTGGCGAATTCACCATGGCCTCGCTGTTGAATCGCCCGGCCTTCGGCCCCTACCTGCAGAACATCGGCGCCAACAGTGCCTATGAGCCGTCAGCACTGGCGATCATTTCGTTTGCCATTACCTGGGGGTGCATGTCGCTGATCCAGATCCTGTCGCGTTTTGCGCCGAAATCGGCGAACCGTCCGAACTGATCGAAAGAAAATGCCATGGCCGAGCCATTCCTCTCAATCCAGCATGTCCAAAAGTCCTTCGGCGCCACCACCGTGGTGCAGGATTTCAATCTCGACGTGCAGCCGGGCGAATTCGTCTCCTTCCTCGGGCCATCGGGCTGCGGCAAGACGACGGTGCTGCGCATGGTCGCCGGCTTCGAGGAGCCGAGCGCCGGCAAGATCGTCGCGGCCGGCAAGGACATCACAAGGCTCAAGCCCAACCAGCGCAATGTCGGCATGGTGTTCCAGGCCTATGCGCTGTTCCCCAACCTGACGGTCGCGCAGAACATCGCCTTCGGGCTGAAGGTCGCCGGCATGCCGAGGGCCGATGCCGACAGGCGCGTCGCCGAGATGCTGGACCTCATCAAGCTGCCGCAGATGGGCGATCGCTATCCCTACCAGCTCTCCGGCGGCCAGCAGCAGCGCATCGCGCTGGCGCGCGCGATCGCGCCGAAGCCGAAGCTCTTGCTGCTCGACGAGCCGCTGTCGGCGCTCGACGCCAAGGTGCGCGTGTCGCTGCGCGAGGAAATCCGCTCGATCCAGAAGAAGCTCGGCATCACCACCATCTTCGTCACCCACGACCAGGAAGAGGCGCTGTCGATCTCGGACCGCATCGCCGTCATGTATGGTGGCAAGGCCGAGCAGGTCGGCACGCCGTTCGAGATCTACAACCGGCCGGCAACCAAGTTCGTCGCCAACTTCGTCGGCACGCTGAATGTGCTCGAAGGCACGGTGACCGACGCCGCTTCGGGCACGGTGCGCGTCAATTCGCAAGAGGTCGCGCTCAAAGGCAAGCTCAACGGTTCCAAGTCCGGCGACACGCTGTCGCTGGCGCTGCGGCCCGAGGCGATTTCGCTCGGCCGCCAGCCCGGTCGCGATTCCAGCCTTTCGGGCGAAATCGCCGAGGTGCATTTCCTCGGCTCGGTCATCCGGGTTCGCGTCGGCATCGGCGGCAGCACGGTCTCGCTCGACACGTTCAACAGCCCGGCAACACCGCCGCCCGCCGTCGGCGAAAAGGCCGAGATTTCGTTCTCGTCGGGCGATATGCTGGTGCTGCACTAGACAAACAGCGGCGGTGTTCCGAAAGGTCGAGGCTGCAAGCCGACGCGATGAATAGCAGCGGAGAATGCTACGGCAATCACGACTGCCTCTGGCGAAGCCTATGATGAAGCAGACAAGGGCATAGCGTCCCCGACAGACCTGGAAGTCATTACGGCAAAAACAGAAGCTGCCATCAACCGGCAGATCGTCTGGGTCATCGGCATCGCCTTAACCGTCATCGACGTTATGATCGCCCCTGAAAATCTGGGCCTGACGGCCCGCTTGGCCAGCCTTCATTTTGCCTCCACGGTCAGGCCGTTTTTGCTTGGCTCCATCGCGACGGCCGCGTTTGTGCTGCTATTGTGGCTGCGGTCGCTTCCGCGCCTCTCGCGTCGTCACCTTGCTTCACAGTGATCTTTCCAAACGACGGACTACTAAATGCGTTCTTGGTTTTGTCGTAGCCCGCACAGCCTTCCTTCCCCGCCCGAATCTTCTCCCATGTGACACAGAGTTTGTTACCCTTGAGCTTCCAAGTGCCCTTTTGCTTCTCTAGCCCGGAGACGATTTCTGACGTTCCGCCCGCCTTATGACGGGCGCAGACAACTCCCGCTTTCGCGGTTATGCACAGTGTCCTTCCAATCAATTCCTCCTCGATTTGCTTGGCGGTCATCGTTTCCGCGAAAGCGTTCGGCACTAACGCGAAGACGAAACTAGAAATAATAATCAAGCGTTGCATCGTTTTCCTCCCATCGAAAGGACTCATTCTTTACGTTGCGGAGCGTTTTGTCAATTTAGAAGTCTGAACGAGAACTATAGAATACGAAATGTGCCCCCTTTAACCAAGTAACGGATACAGGCGCTTTCGCCAAAATCCCGCCCAAGGCGAAGAGAAAATGCAACGATTGCTTTCACCTTACCTCTACCGGGATCGCAACGCCATCGAGCGCACGTTCTGCGGCGCATCGCCACCGTTGCGATCCTCTCGCGCAGAATTTCTTCGCCGTCTGCATCGGCGTAACCGTCAGCTATTGGTTGTGAGTCCGGACCTAGGGACAATCAACAGCATCTTGCCGCATTGCCACTGCCAACTACCCCGCTTCGCCGCTACGATGGGGATATGGCGCTTTTCGAACTGACCCTCGTCCTGCTCCTGATCGCTGTTGCGCTGACTGCGGTGTCGCGGCGTCTGGAGATACCCTATCCATCCCTGCTGGCTCTGGCAGGCGCCGGGATTGCGTTCGTGCCCGGGGCGCCGACGATCGAGATCGACCCGGAACTGGCGCTTGCGCTGTTCATCGCGCCGGTGCTGCTCGATGCGGCCTATGACACGTCGCTGCGCGATCTCAACCGCTACCGGCTGCCACTCGTGGCGCTGGCGCTCGGCGCCGTCATCTTCACCACCGCAGCCGTTGCCTTCGTCGGCTGGAAAATGGCCGGGCTGCCGATAGCCGCGGCGATAGCGCTTGGCGCCATCGTCGCACCGCCGGACGCGGTGGCGGCGAGCGCCGTGCTCGGGCAATTCAAGGTGCCGCATCGGATCACGGCCATCCTGCAGGGCGAGAGCCTGCTCAACGATGCCACCGCGCTCCTGATCTACCGGCTGGCGGTATCGGCAACGCTCGGCTCGATCATGCTGAGCAACGCCATTCCGACGATCCTGCTGTCGACGATCGGCAGCCTGGTCGCGGGTTATGTGCTTGGCCGCTTCTCGCTGCTCACGCTTACCCGCATCGAAGACGCGGCGAGCAGCACGGTGGTGCAATTCGCCGGGACATTCGGCGTCTGGATCCTGGCAGACAGGCTGGGGCTTTCCGCCATCATCACCATCGTCGTCTACGCCATGACCATCGCACGCACCGCACCGCGCCTGATGTCGGCGAGGAGACGCGTCAGCACCTATTCGGTCTGGGAGTCGGCGGTGTTCGTGCTCAACGTGCTGGCCTTCGTGCTGATGGGCCTGCAGGCACGGTCGATCGTCGGCCGGTTGGCCGGGGAAGGGCAGGCCGAAGCATTCGTCTTCGCCGCAACGGTGCTGGCCGTGGTCATCGTATCGCGTCTCGTCTGGGTTATGAGCTACGGTGTGATCATCAGATGGCTCGCTCGCTTCGGCAGTGCCGAGCGGCGAAGGGAAGCGCCAACTGTTCGCGGCGGCGTGCTTATCGGCTGGTGCGGCATGCGTGGGCTGGTGACATTGGTGGCGGCGTTCGCCTTGCCGGCCGATTTTCCCGGCCGCGATCCGATCGTGCTCGCCGCTTTCGCGGTTGTTCTCGGCACGCTGGTGCTGCAAGGCATCACCCTGAAGCCGCTGCTGCGCTGGCTTGACCTCGATCCGGACAGTACGGTCGATCGCGAGGTGGCGCAGGCACGCGTGGCCATCATGGAGGCGGCGCTTAGTGTATTGAGCGGCAAGACATCGAATGCGGCTGCCGCGGTGCGCGAGCAATATACGGCCCAGCGGACGATCGCGGAAAACCCGGAAAACGCGCAGGCGGCGACGGAGTATGACCGGCTGCGTCTCTATGCCATCAACAGTCAGCGCGACGCTCTCGAAGAATTGCGCCGCAACGGCACGATAGGCGACGAGGCCTATCACCGTCTGGAGGAGGAGATCGACTGGTCCGAACTGGCGGCCTCTCCAGCCGGGCGGTTCCAACCGCTGACAACCTAGATCGGGAAAGAGAAAGCCGAACACTGGTCACATCTGGCCCAGCCCCGGCGTTGGTGCGGTCCATTGCAAGGCCTTCGCCGAACCGCTACTGCCATCACGAAATTGAGCCGGATAAGCAATGAAGCTCGTCAGCTACAACATCCAGTACGGCTTCGGCGGCGATGGCCGCTACGACCTCGCGCGCTGTGCCAAGATCGTTGCCGGCGCCGACATCATCGCCTTGCAGGAGGTGGAGCGGCACTGGCAGCGCACAAACGAGGACGATCAGCCGGAACTTCTTTCCCGGTTGTTGCCCGGCTATCACTGGGTCTATGGCCCGGCCTTCGACATGGATGCGAGCCAGGAACGCGATGGCCGCATGGTCACCCGTCGCCGGCAGTTCGGCACCATGCTGCTGTCCAGGCTGCCGATCGTCTGGTCGCGCCTGCACACGCTGCCGCTGCGCCGCACGCTGCGGCCGCTCAACACCCGCAATGCGGCACTCGAATGCATGATCCGTACCCCAGCCGGGCCGGTTCGGTTCCTCTCGCTGCATCTCGCCCACATCGCCGCTGAGGAGCGGCTGGAGCAGATCGACTATCTGCTCAACGAACATCGCCGGGCGCCGTCCGATGGCGGTCCCTGGAGCGGCGCCGACGATGAGCCCGAGCGCAACTGGAGCAATGGCGAGCCCGAGCCGGAGAACCCGCTCGCCGCGATCTGGCTGGGTGATTTCAATATGGAGCCCGGGAGCGCCGAATACCGGCGCATCGTCGGCAGCACGCCGTATCATCGGGGTGCCGCGTATCTCGACGGCTTTGTCGATGCCACCGCCGTTGCCGCCGAGCCAGTGGCGGATTTCCATACGCATGTGAAGACGATCGACGGCAAAGTGACCAAGCGCCGGCTCGACCATTGCTTCGTCGGCGGCACTTTTGCGGATCGCGTGCGTTCGGTCAGGGCCGACATCGGCGAGATCGCCTCGGACCATTTTCCGCTGCGTGTCGACATCGACCTGGAGACGCCGCTCGCCGCTGCGACAGCCGGAGGCGGATGAGGCAGCAATGACCTTGTTCGTCTTCTTCGCGGTCCTTGCCGCCGCCGCCATGCACGCGATCTGGAACGCGCTGGTCAAGGTGCATCTCGATCGCTTCCTGTCGATTACGCTGATGACGCTCGGCATGGGCGCGGCAGGACTGGTGGTGCTGCCTTTCGTCGAGGTGCCGAAGGCCGAAGTGTGGCCCTACATCATCGCTTCGGTGATCTTCCACATGGGCTACCGAACCTTCCTCATCGGCGCTTACAGGGCCGGCGATTTCGCCCAGACCTATCCGCTGGCGCGCGGCACGGCGCCGCTGCTCGCCGCACTCGGCGGCATGGTGGTGGTCAAGGAGGTGCCGGCACCGCTTGCCATCCTCGGCATTCTGCTGTTGTCGGCCGGCACTGTGGTGATGTCGTTTCGCGGCGGCGCGCATCTGGAGCGGCTCAATCTGCGCGCGGTCGGTTTTGCGCTCGGCACCTCGATCTTCATCGCCAGCTATACGCTGTCCGACGGCAGCGGCGCGCGGCTCGCCGCTACCGCACAGAGCTATGCCGCCTGGCTGTTCATCTGCGATGCCATCGGGGCGCTGGTACTGTGCCTCATCTTCCGTGGACGCCAAGCGCTGCCGGTGCTGGCGCGCGACTGGAAGGCGGGTCTGTTCACCGGCGTGCTCAGCGGTGCCGCCTACTGGATCGTCATGTGGGCGATGACCAAGGCGCCGATCGCCTCGGTCGCCTCGCTGCGCGAGACCTCCATCCTGTTCGCCATGTTGATCTCGGTCTTCGCGCTGGGCGAAAAGATGACGGGCTGGCGGGGTGCCGCCGCGCTCAGCATCGTCGCCGGCGTCGTGGCGCTCAGGCTGGGTTAGCCAAGCACCGTCATCACCTGGCCGCGCCGTTCCGGACTGAAGCGGATGACGACGATGATGCAGACCGCGACCATGCCCGCGAAAAGCGCCAGCGCGTAGCCGTAGCTGCCGCCCGGAGCCTCAGCGATGCCTGCCTGGTAAGGACCGCCATAGGAGGCCGCGAGATTGCCGGCCTGGTAGATGAAGCCGGGCAAGGTCGCGCGCACGGCGCCGGGCGAAAGCTCGTTGAGGTGCACCGGAATGACGCCCCAGGCGCCCTGGACCGCGACCTGCATGATGAAGGCGCCGATGGCCAGCATGAAGGGCGTGGTCGAGTAGGCCCACAGCGGAATCGACGGCAAGGCGATCAAACAGGCGATGGTGATTGCATTGACGCGGCCGATCTTCTCGGACAGCGCGCCGAACGCCAGGCCACCGACGATGGCGCCGATGTTGGCGACGATGGTGATCCAGCTCACCGTATGCGGGTCGAAGCCATGCTGCTTCTTCAGGAAGGTCGGGTAGAGGTCCTGGGTGCCATGGCTGAAGAAGTTGAAGAACATCATCAGCACCACCGCATAGAGCGCGACGCCCCAGTGCTTTTGCAGCGTTTCCAGGAGCCCCGGCCTGGCCGTTTTCTGTGCGTCGACGAAGGCCGGTGATTCCGGCACATGGGAGCGGATGAACAGGACGATCAGTGCCGGCAGGAAGCTGAGCAGGAACATGGCCCGCCAGCCGATCGTATAGCCGCCGATCGTTTGCTGATAGAGCAAGCCATAGACCACTGCCGCCAGCAGGTAGCCGGCCGGATAGCCGCACTGCAGGATGCCCGAGACCATGCCGCGTGCGCTGGGCGGGATGGACTCCATGGCGAGCGAACTCCCGAGCCCCCATTCGCCGCCCATGGCGATGCCGAACAAGGCGCGCAACGCCAGGAAGATGCCGAGATTGGGCGAGAAGGCGGCCAGTGCGCCGATCACCGAATAGCTGACGATGTTGAGCATCAGGATCGGCTTGCGGCCGTATTTGTCGGCGAGCATGCCGAAGAAGAATGCGCCGATGAAGCGCGTCGCCAGTGTCAGGAACAGCGCCTTGGAGACGGCCGGCACGTCAGCATGGAATTCAGTTGCAATATCCGTGAGCAGGAATGTCAGAAGGAAGAAATCAAAGGCGTCCAGGGTCCAGCCCAGAAATGACGCCAGTACGGTTTTCTTCTGCTGCGAATTAAGGGGCAAATTGTTCCTCCTTCCATCTTCACGGATGCGAGGAACTATCGGCCAGTTTGCGTAAGGCCGGTGGTCACTTTTTCGCGCGGCTCATGTGATCGAACGCCGCCTGGAATGACAGGTCCGGGACGCAGCTCGAGGATTGGTTCTAGATTTCCAGATCGAAGACCATCAGCCCGTCGGTGTCACCTTCAAGCGCCGCGACCAGGCGAGCGCCGGCGCGCTGATGCGCTTCGTGCACCAGATAGGCGTCGCGGCAGGCGGCGTCACGGAAGTCGATGGTGAAGCCGTGCTAGAAGCCGCGCGCAAACGGTTCGGGGCTAACATTGGCGCTGAATTTTACCACATCCATGCCATCGATCGCCCAGCGCAGCGCTTCGAGATCGGCGTGGATCGCCGCGCGTTCGGCGTCGGCGACATCGCTGCGGAAGCGGACGAAGACACAGTGCCTGATCATATTTTTGTCCCTCCGATTACGCTGCGCGGTTTCCAGAGAAAACAGCCGGCGGCAGCGGCTCGCGGCCAAGGATCAGGTCGGCGCCCTTTTCGCCGACCATGATGGTCGGCGCGTTGGTGTTGGAGGAGGGGACGCGCGGCATTACCGAAGCATCGCAGACGCGCAGGCCGTCGATGCCGCGCAGCCTGAGGTCGGGTGTCACCACGGCCATCTCGTCATGGCCCATGCGGCAGGTGCCGACCGGATGATGATCGGTCTTGGAACTGCGGCAGGCATAGTCGAACAGTTCGTCGTCGCTCTGCAGGGTAGGGCCGGGCAGCACTTCGCGCAGGACATAGGGTTGCAGCGCCTTCTGGCGCATGATCTCGCGCGCCAGCCGGAGTCCCTTGATCGACATGTCGCGGTCATAGGGATCGGACCAGTAGTTCGGGTCGATCATCGGGTGGTCGGCCGGGTCGGCGCTCTTCAGCCGCACCGTGCCACGCGAGCGTGGGCGCAGGAAGGCCGAGTTCAGCGTCACGCCCGGATTCCTAAGCTTCTCGACGCCGGCCTCGATGCCGGAGCCGAGGCCGAGATGGAACTGGATGTCGGGTGAGGCGGCGGTCGGGTCGGCGTACCAGAAGCCGCCGGTCTCGAACAGGCTGGAGGCCACCGGGCCTTTCTTCAATAGCAGATATTGCAGGCCGGCCCATGCCGTGCGGTGCAGCTTGGCGTAGTTGTCATAGGTGTGGTCGCCGGTGCATTCGGCGATGACGAACAGGTCGAGATGGTCCTGCATGTTGGAGCCGACGCCGGGCAGGTCGTGCACCGGCGTCACGCCGACCGCTTTCAGATGATCGGCCGGGCCGATGCCCGACTGCATGAGAAGCTTGGGCGAGCCGATGGCACCGGAAGAGACGATCACCTCGCGCTCGGCGCGCAGGATTTTTGTCTCGCCGCCGGGCTTATCGACGATCTCGACGCCGATGGCGCGGCCCTTCTCGACGACGATGCGGGTGACCAGCACGTCCGTCCTGACGGTGAGGTTCTTGCGGGCGCGGATCGGCTTCAGATAGGCGACCGAGGCGGAAGATCGTCGCGCGTCCTTCTGGGTGAGCTGATAATAGCCGACGCCTTCCTGGCTGGCGCCGTTGAAGTCGGGATTGAAAGGAATGCCCATCTCCTGGCCGGCGCGGAAATAGGCCTCACAGATCGGCAGCGGCGAAATCGGGTTGGAGACGCCGAGCGGACCCTGTTCGCCATGAAAGTCGTTGGCATAGCGCTGGTTGTTCTCGGCGCGCTTGAAATAGGGCAGCACGTCGCGATAGCCCCAGCCTGCAAGGCCTTCCTCCTTCTCCCAGGCGTCGTAGTCGCGGGCGTTGCCGCGCGTGTAGATCTGGGCGTTGATGGAGGAGCCGCCGCCGACCACCTTGGCCTGCGTATACCAGAAGACGCGGTCCTTCATGTTTTTCTGCGGCACGGTCGACCAGCCCCAGGAGGCGATGCCCTTGGTCATTTTGGCGAAGCCCGCCGGCATGTGGATCAGCGGGTGCCAGTCCTTGCCACCTGCCTCGAGCAGCAGAACCGAATTCGAGGGATCCTCGCTCAGCCGGTTGGCGAGAACGCAACCGGCCGGGCCGGCGCCAACGATTATGTAGTCGGTCATGGTCTCATCCGTTCAGAGCCTCGGCACCGAAAGCGCGCCGTCGACATTGATGATCGAGCCGGTGGAAAAGCCGAGCTTGCCGCCGGCAAGGGCGGCCACCACGGCGCCGATATCGCCTGCTTCGCCCCAGCGCTTGGCCGGCACCAGACCGCCGTCGATCAGCTTGTCGTATTTGGCGGCGACGCCTGCCGTCATGTCGGTGCGGATGATGCCCGGCCGCAGCTCGAACACGCCGATGTTCTCGGCGGCGAGCCTTAGCGCCAGATTCTTCACCCACATCGACAGCCCCGCCTTGGAAATGCAGTAGTCGGAGCGTTCCGGCGAGGCCATTTCGGCGCTGACCGAGGTGACGGTGATGATCGATTTCGGATGGCCGCCAGGTGCTGCCAGCATTGCCTTGGCGACGGCTTGGCTGAGGAAGACCGTGCCGCGCAGATTGATGTCGAGCGTGCGGTCGAAATTCTCCGGCTTCAGGTCCAGCAGGTCGCCACGCACCACGGCGCCGACGCCGGCATTGTTGACCAGGCAGTCGATGCGGCCGAAGGCGTTCGTTGCAGCGTCGACCAATGCGGCGTGGCCGTCGAGATTGGCGATGTCGCAGCGATGATAGGCGAATGCCGCGCCACGCGCGGTGATGTTGGCAGCAAGTCCTTCGTCGGCCTTTTCGGCGAGGTCGGCGACAAGAATATCGAAGCCGGCATCGGCCAGCGCTTCGGCGCAGGCCAGTCCAATGCCGCGCGCGCCGCCGGTGACAATGACTGCCGGGCGGGTCATGCGGCAAGCTCCGTCTTGCGGATATGATCGGCGACGCGCAGTGCCTGGGCGGCGATCGACAATGCCGGGTTGACGGCCGCCGAGTTGGGCAGGAAACCGCCGTCGACGACGAACAGGTTCTGGTGGTCGAAAGCGCGGCAGAACGGGTCGAGCGGCGACGTCGCCGGATCGTTGCCCATCTTCACGGTGCCGCACTGGTGCGACGGCGTGCGCTTGTCGAAAGGGCGCGACAGCACGATCGGATAGCCGCAGGCGCGGAAGTTTTCGCGCATTACCTTGGTCAGGCCTTCTAGCGACTGCATGTTGGAGCGCCGCCACTGCATGACGATGTCCTTGCCGTCGACCATGATGCGGCTTTCGGGATCGGGCAGGTCCTCGCACATCAGATACCAGTCGACGGCGTGGCCGGCCATGAAGTCGAGCGCGAATTTCGGCGCCAGTTTCACGTTCGCCCTGAGCATGTTGCCGTCGATCTTGCCGAGAAGCTGGACGTTGCCCAGCGGCTTGCCGCCCTTGCCGTCCGACAGATAGTAGTCGTTGAGCATCAGCGTCTTCTGGTAGACAGCGTCGTTCCTTCGGCGTGGATCGATCGCCAGCATGGCGCTCGAATTGTGGTTCATGAAGTTGCGGCCGACCTGATCGGAAGAGTTCGCGAGGCCCTTGCCATTGGGGGAGGGCGAGCGCAGCAGGATCACGGCGGAATTGACCGCTCCTGCTGAGAGGATGACCAGCTTCGGCGAGATTTTCTTCAGCGCGCCGTTCTGGCGGTAATGGACGGCGGCGATGGTTTTGCTGTCGGCCGAGGCTTCGAGATGCTCGACGTAGGCGCCGGTCTCGAGCCGGATGTTCTCGTCCGTCAGCGCCGCCGTCAGCGGGCCGGACTGCGCATCGATCTTGCCCTGGCCGGTGTTGGGGAAAGCATCCCAGCCCGTCTTGCCGTCCTTCAGCCAGGCGTCGATGTCGACGCCGAGGGGCAGCGAAGCGGGATGCAGGCCGAGTCCCTTCAGTTCGGCGCGTGCTCGCGCGATCGGCGCCTCATCGGGTACCGGCTTGAAGGCATAAGGGATCGAGTGGAAGGGCTCGGTCGGGTCCTCGCCAAGTGTGCCGCGGACGCGAAACAGCTGCTCGGCTTTCGAATACCAGGGCTCGAGCTCGTCATAAGAAAACGGCCAGGCCGGCGAGATGCCGCCGAAATGCTCCATGGCTGAAAAGTCTTCCTTGCGGTAGCGGATCAGCACCGCGCCATAGAATTTCGAATTGCCGCCGACATAGTAGTAGTTGCCCGGATTGAAGGCAGCACCGCCGGCCTCGCGCCACATCTCCTTCGGCCGATAATGGCCGTCGACGAAGATGGCGCGGGTGTCGCGCGTCTCGGGCGTCGCCGGCAGCTTCTCGCCGCGCTCCAGCATCAGGATCGAAGCACCGCTGCCGGCAAGGCCGGAGGCGATCGTGGCGCCGCCGATGCCGGAGCCGATGATGACGATATCGGGGTTTGCCATGGCCGTCAGAGAATGCGCTTCTCGGTCGCCGGGTCGAAGAACACTGCCTTGGTCAGGTTGAAGGCGAGCGGCGTGATGGTGCCCGGCTGGATCTTGGCATCGGCGCGCAGCCGCGCCACCACGGCCTTGCCGCCGAGATTGGTGACCGCAAACGTGTCGGAACCGGCCGGCTCGATCACTTCGATGTGGCAATCGGCGGTGGCTATGTTCGACGCATTGCGCTCGGCGCCTTCCGGATCGGTCAGCGCTTCCGGGCGGACGCCGAAGATGATCGGCTTGTCCTTGAACGCCGACAGGCCTGTCGGCGCACCGGCGAGCGGCAGCGAGATCGGCTCACGCCCGTCGCGTTGCAGCACCACCGACAAGGCAGAGCCATTGCCGCCGATCGTCGCCGGCACCAGATTCATCGCCGGCGAGCCCATGAAGTCGGCGACGAAGATGTTGGTCGGGTTGTTGTAGATCTCGGCCGGCGTGCCGAACTGCTGCACCTCGCCGTCGCGCATCACAGCGATCTTGGTCGCCAGCGTCATCGCCTCGATTTGGTCGTGGGTGACGTAGACGATGGTGGTCCCGGTAGTGGCATGCAGACGCTTGATCTCGATGCGCATGTCGACGCGTAGCTTGGCGTCGAGGTTCGAGAGCGGCTCGTCGAACAGGAACAGTTTCGGATCGCGCACCAGCGCCCGGCCCATGGCGACGCGCTGGCGCTGGCCGCCGGAAAGCTGGCTCGGCTTGCGCTGCAGCAGGTGGCCGATCTGCAGCACCTTGGCCACCTTGTCGATCGCCTTCTGGCGCTCGTCGGCCGGCACGCCGCGCATCTCCATGCCGAAGGAGATGTTTCCGGCCACGGTCATGTTCGGATAGAGCGCATAGCTTTGGAACACCATGGCGATGTCGCGCTTGGACGGGTGGAGATCGTTGATCGCCCGGCCGTCGACGCGGATCTCGCCCTCGGTGATGGTCTCCAGCCCGGCGATGGTGTTGAGCAGCGTGGACTTGCCGCAGCCCGACGGGCCGACCAGCACCAGGAAGCCGCCTTTTTCGAGCTCGACATCGATGCCCTTCAGGATCTCGACCGTCCCGAAACGCTTCCTCAGCCCATCAATTTCCAGAAAAGCCATCAGATTATCCTTTGACCGCGCCGGCCATCAGCCCGCGCACGAAATAGCGGCCGGCGACGACGTAGACGAGAAGGGTGGGAAGGGCGGCGATCATCGCTGCCGCCATGTTGACGTTGTATTCGACGACACCGGTCGAGGTGTTGACGACGTTGTTCAGAGCCACCGTCATCGGCATCGCGTCACCGGTACCGGCATAGGCGGAGGCGAACAGGAAGTCGTTCCAGATGTTGGTGAACTGATAAATGACGGTGACGACGAAGATCGGCATCGAGTTCGGCAGCATGATGCGCCGGAAGATCTGGAAGAAGGAGGCGCCGTCGACCTGCGCCGCCTTGATCAGTTCGGTTGGGAAGGCCTCGTAGTAGTTGCGGAAGAACAAAGTGGTGAAGCCGAGACCGTAGACGACGTGGACGAAGACGAGGTTGACGGTCGGATTGCCCAGGCCGAAGGAGAACCCGGTCGAATTCTGCAGCGTCACGCCGAAACGGCCGAGGCTGCCGAGAATGGTCGCCATCGGCAACAGCACCGACTGGAACGGGATGAAGCAGGCGAACAGCATCAGTCCGAAGACCAGCGTGTGGCCGCGAAAGCGCCACTTGGTCAGCACATAGCCGTTGAGCGCGCCGAGCAGGGTCGACATCAGAACCGCCGGGACTACCATCTTGATGGAGTTCCAGAAATAGCCCTTGATGCCGGCGCAGGTCAGGCCGACGCAGGTCTCTCCCCAGGCCTTGAACCACGGTTCGAGGGTCGGCGACTGCGGCAGCGCCAGCATGTTGCCGTTCTGGATCTCGTCCATGGTCTTGAACGAGGTGACCAGCATGACGAAGAGCGGCATCAGGTAGAACAGTGCGAACAGCGCCAGCAGCCCGTAGATGACGATGCGGTTGACGGTCCTGGCGCTGATGCCGGTGCTGGCCTCGCGGGCAGGTGAGGTGACGGCGCTCATCGCGGTCTCTCCCTGAGTTCGGAATAGAGATAGGGCACGATGATCGCGGTGATGGTCATCAGCATGATCACGGCGCTGGCCGAACCGACCGCCATCTCGTTGCGCTTGAAGGTGAACTCATACATGAAGTTGGACGGCAGCCAGGCCGAGCCGCCCGGCCCGCCGCTGGTCAGCGCCACCACAAGGTCATAGGACTTGATGGCGAGGTGCGCGAGCACGATGAAGGCCGACAGGAACACCGGCCTGAGCAGCGGAATGACGATGCGGCGATAGAGCTGGAAGGTGGTGGCGCCGTCGATCTGCGCTGCCTTCATGATCTCGCCGTCGATGCCGCGCAGGCCGGCCAGGAACATCGCCATGATGAAGCCGGAGGCCTGCCAGACGCCGGCGATGACCACCGTGTAGATGACGAAATCCTTGTTCTTGATCCAGTCGAAATGGAAGCTCGTCCAGCCCCACTGGTGCAGCGTCTGCTCGAGGCCGAGGCCGGGATCGAGGAACCATTTCCAGGCGACGCCGGTGACGATGAAGGACAGCGCCATCGGATAGAGGTAGATCGGCCTCAGTACGCCTTCGCCGCGGATCTTCTGGTCGAGCAGGATGGCCAGGAACAGGCCGAGCGCCAGGCAGATGAAGATGTAGAGGAAACCGAAAATACCCATATTGGTAATCGAGGTGTACCAGCTCGACGGCGGGTCGCTCTCGAAGGTCCAGCGCCACAGCCGCTGATAGGCGCGTGGTCCGGTGATGGCGTAGGACGGGAAGGTCTTGGAATTGGTGAAGGACAGATAGATCGTCCACAGGATGAAGCCGTAGACGAAGATGACGGTGGCGGCGAAACTGGGCGCCAGCACGATCTTCGGCAAAGCGTCCTGCAGCCGCGAGCGGACGGAGGCGCCTGGGCGCGCATTGTGCTCCGGCGTCAGCTTGATCTTGGTTTCGGCAACCGTGCTCATTGGCTCATCCAGTACCGGTTCGTGCGGAGGCTCGCCGGCGCACGAATGCACCGATCAAAGCAGCCTCAAACCCTGCATCGGGGGCCTTCCCCGCCTGCGCGGGGAAGGCCCTTTCAGGTGGCGAAAGCCTTACTTGGCGTCGTCGATTGCCTTGACCAGCTCGGTCACGGCCTCGTCCGAGGTCTTGATCTGACCGTGGACGAACTTCGAGACGACATCCTTGTAGGCATTGGCGACGGCCGGTGGTGCGCCATAGCCCTGGGCCAGCGAGCCGAACAGCGTGCCGCCATCATTGGCGGCCTTAAGGTCGGCCATGCCCTTCTTGCCGCAAGCGTCGAAGTCGGTGTCCGGCACGTCGGTACGGGCCGGAACCGAACCCTTGACGACGTTGAAGGCCGACTGGAAGCTCTTGGACAGCGTGGCGGTGGCCAACGCGACCTGGGCGGCCTTGCGGTCGTCCGGAACGTTGAACATGCCGAACATGTCGGAGTTGTAGATCACGCTGCCGTCGGTGCCCGGGAAGCGATAGCACAGGAAGTCGGTGCCCGGGGTCTTTTTGGCGGCGTTGAACTCGCCCTTGGCCCAGTCGCCCATGACCTGAACCAGCGCATCGCCCTTGATGACCATGGCGGTGGCGAGGTTCCAGTCACGGCCCGAGAAGTTCGGGTCGACATAGGTGACCAGCTTGGCGAGGTTGTCGAACGACTTCTTCATCGTGTCGGACTTCAGCGATTCCTCATCGAGGTCGTTGAAGGCCTTCTTGTAGAACTCCGGTCCGCCGGTCGACAGTACGACCGAGTCGAACATGGTGGCTTCCTGCCAGTTCTGGCCGCCGAGAGCGAGCGGGATGACGCCGCCTGCCTTGGCCTTGTCGAGTAGCGCAACGAAGTCGTCGAAGGTCTTCGGCTCGGTGCCGCCGATCTTGTCCATCACCGCCTTGTTGATCCACAGCCAGTTGACCGAATGGACGTTGACCGGAGCCGCGACCCATTTGCCGTCATAGACCGAGAATTTCTGCAGGGCCGCCGGAACGGACTTGTCCCAGCCTTCCTTCTTCGCGGTCTCGGTCAGGTCGCCCATGACGCCGGCGGCAGCATAGTCGAGCACGGTGTAGCCGAGCATCTGCGAGGCGGTCGGGTAATTGCCGGCCGCGACCATGGCCTTCAGCGCGGTCATGGCAGCGTCGCCGCCACCACCGGCCACCGGCACGTCCTTCCAGGCAAAGCCTTCCTTGGACAGATCCTCCTTGAGGACGTTCAGAGCAGCCGCTTCGCCGCCCGACGTCCACCAATGCAGCATCTGCACTTCCTTGACGTCCTCGGCATGCGCCGAGAACACAAAGCTCGACGCAAGAGCCGTTCCGATAAGCAGTTTGCGCAACATGTACTTCCTCCCTTGTTGCATGCACATAACCGGCGGATGTCCGCCGGGGTCTCCCAACTCAGCCGACCCACCATCCGGTGCGCTGGCCGCGATGAAACTGGATTGTCTTTTCCTCGGTATAGTCCTCGACGGCGCGCTTGCCGAGTTCGCGTCCGAGACCGGACTGCTTGTAGCCGCCGAAAGGCAGTTCGGGATAACCTTCCATGAACGTGTTCACCCAAACGGTCCCCGAACGCACATTCCGCGCCACCGACATGCAGGTGTCGATGCTGGCACTCCACACGCCTGCCGACAAACCATAGGGCGTGTTGTTGGCGATGTGCAACGCCTTTTCAATCGATTCAAAAGTCAGCACGGAAAGCACCGGGCCGAACACCTCTTCGCGCGCGATCGCCATGTCCTCGGTCACGCCGCGAATGATGGTTGGGTCAAGGTATTGGCCAGCATTGGACGCCAGCTGCTTACCGCCGCTGTAGACGCTGCTGCCGTCGCTTGCCGCCGCCGTTACATAGCCGGCTACCTTGGTGAGATGGTCGGACGAGATCATGGCGCCGACCTTGGTGCGGTCATCGAGCGGATCGCCGACGGTCACCTTGGCGGTGAGCGCCTTGACCGCCAAGAGGAAGTCGTCGGCGATCGCTTCATGGACGATCAACCGGCTGCCGGCGTTGCAGCATTCCCCGGCGTTGAAGAAGCCGCCGAATACGGCTGCGTCGGCGGCCGCATCGAGGTCGGCATCCGGGAAGACGATCTGGCCGTTCTTGCCGCCGAGTTCCATCGATACTTTCTTCAGCGAGTTGGCGGCCGAGGCCATGGTCGTCTTGCCGACGCGGGTGGAGCCGGTGAACGACACCATTTCGACCAATGGATGGCTGACCATCGGCGCGCCGACATCGCCGCCCAGGCCAGCGAGGATGTTGACGACACCATTTGGCAGGCCCGCCTGCATCAGGATATCGCCGAGGACGAAGGTCGAGGCCGAGGTCATCTCGCTCGGCTTGACCACGGCCGTGCAGCCGGCGGCAAGCGCGAAAGGCAATTTCTGGCTGACGATCAGGAAGGGGAAATTCCACGGCGTGATGATCGAGACGACGCCGATCGGCTCGCGCAGCACGACGCCCAGCATGGTATCGCCGAGATTGGCGTAGCTCTCGCCGTGCAGCGTGCGGGCAAGCGCGGCGGCATAGCGCCAGATGTCGACGGCGCCACCGATCTCGCCGCGCGCCTGGGCGATCGGCTTGCCGGATTCCAGCGCATCGAGCCGGGCGATGTCTTCCAGTTGGGCCTCGAACAGGTCGGCGGCCTTGAGCAGGATCGCGGCGCGCTCGGAAGCTTTCATGCGCGGCCATGGGCCGGTCTCGAATGCCTTGTGCGCGGCCTGGACCGCCGCCTCGACTTCCGCCTCGCCGGCCTGCGCATAGCGCGAAACAATGAAGCCGTGGCCGGGGCTGTTGCGCTCAAGCGTGCGGCCGTCGCGAGCTTCGACATGCTTGCCGTCGATCAGCAGCCGGTAGCTCTTCGGCGCGGCGGATGCCTCGGCGGGCATGGCGATGTTGAGGGGCGCGTTCATAGGATTTCCACTCTTATCTAGCATCGGGAAAAGGCTGGCTTCTGCTTGGTTTTGAAGGCGCCGACGCCTGCCTTGAGGTCGCTGGTCAGCGCGATGAAACCGCTGGCCAGCGCTTCGGTCGCGGCAGCGCTTTCCTCACCTTCGGCGACCGCAATCATCAGCTTGGCGGCTTCGGTTGCCAGCGGCCCGCGCTCGGCGATTTTTTCTCCCCAGGCCTTGGCCTCATCGAACGCCTTGCCAGTCTCGACAACCTTATCGACAATGCCCAAAGCGAGTGCGTCAGAGGCGAGAAAAACCTCGCCGCCGAGCGCCATGCGCCGCACCGCCTGCGCGCCGAAGCGGCGCACGGCGCGCTGCGTGCCGGACCAGCCGGGAACGACGCCGATCGAAGTCTCAGGGAAGCCAAGCTTCACCTGCGTTTCCGCTACGCGGAAGTCGCAGGCGACCGCCAGTTCCAGCCCACCGCCCAGCGCATGGCCGGACAGAACCGCGATGGTCGGCTGCCTGAGCCGCGCCAGCCGGTCGAAGACGCGGTGGCCGTAGCGGACCCATTGCACCTGGAAATCGGCGGCGCTCATCTGTGCCCAGGCCTCGACATCGCCGCCGGCACAGAAGCCCTTGCCTTCGCCACGCAGCAACACGACGCGAACGCCGTCGGCCATCTCCGCCTCGTCGATCGCCATTTCCAGCGCCCGCAGCATCGGGATATCGAGTGCGTTGAATTTCTCCGGCCGACGCAGCGTGACGATGCCGATGGCGCCGTCCTGCTCGAAGGTGACAAGATGCTCAGCCATGCGTGCCTCCGAGCGAGGCGCCGCCATTGAGCGACAGGCCGATCGGCCGATCCTGATAGAGTGCGGACGGTGTCACCTTGAGGTCGTTGGCGATGCCGAGCGGGATCTCGGCCTGCGCCAGCACATCGCGTTCCAGGTCGATGCCGGGTGCAAGTTCCGTCACCATCAACCCGTCCGGCGTCAGCTTCATCACGCAGCGCTCGGTGACATAGGTGATGTCCTGTCCCTGCGCGACCGCGCGCTTTCCCGAGAACGAGATATGCTCGACCTCGTCGACCACCTTCTTGACTTTACCCTCCTGGTCGATGCGGATGCCGCCATCGGCCAGCGAGAGTTTGGCCCCGGCATTGAAGAAGCCGGAGAAGACGATCTTTTTCGCGCGGGCAGTAATGTCCACAAAACCGCCGGCGCCGGCGGTGACATGCGGCCTTGCCGAAAGTTTTGAGACGTTGACCGAGCCGTGGCGGTCGATCTGCAGGAAGGACAGCAGCGAGGCATCGAAACCACCGGCCTGGAAATAAATGAACTGGTGCGGCGAGGGCATAATCGCCTCGGCATTGGAGGCGCAGCCGAACTTGAAGTCGAGCAGCGGCACGCCGCCGACCGCGCCCTGTTCGATCACCCAGGTGACCTTGCCATGCTGACCCTCCTCCAGGAGGATGCGCGGCACATTGGCCGAAATGCCGAAGCCGATGTTGACGGCCATGCCGTCGCGCAACTCCATGGCGACACGGCGCGCGATGACCTTCTGGACGTTCATCTCTGCATTGCGGAAGGTCGATAGCGGCCGGAAGATCTCGCCCGAGATCGCAGGGTCGTAAGGTGTCAGCGTCGTCTGCAACTGGTCGGGCGCAACGACGATATGGTCGACAAGCACGCCGGGCACGCGCACGTCATGCGGCTTCAGCGTGCCGTTCTCGACGACGCGCTTGACCTGCGCAATGACGACGCCGCCATTGTTGCGTGCGGCGAGCGCCTGCTCGAGGCCGCCGAGATAGGCGCCCTCATGCTCGTAGGTGAGGTTGCCGCGCTCGTCGGCGGTGGTGGCGCGAATGATCGAGATGTTAGGGACGATCGAGCGGAAATAGAGCCATTCCTCGCCGTCGAATTGCTCGACCGAAACGATCGGCTCGCTGGCGGCTGCGTTCATGGCGCAGCCCTGATGGCGCGGGTCGGCGAAGGTGTCGAGACCGACCTTGGTGAGCACGCCCGGGCGCTTGGCGGCGGCCTCGCGGTGCATGTCGAACAATATGCCTGACGGAACGTTGTAGGCGGCGACCGAGTTGTCGCCGATCATCTTCCAGATCTGTGGCGGTTCGGACGACGAGGGGCCGGACGGATAGGAACCGCACAAGGTGCGCTTCAGCAGGCCGGGCTTGGCCAGATGGTCGATGCCCTTGATGCCGTACATGTCGCCGGCGGCGATCGGGTGCAGCGTGGTGATGTTCTGCGGATGGCCCTCAGTGTCGAAGCGCTCGCCGATCGCGGCAAGCACCGCGTCCGGGCAGCCAAGGCCGCTCGATGACGAGACGGAAACGACCATGCCGTCCTTGATCAGGCTGGCGGCCTGCGCGGCGGAAACGACCTTGCTCACGCGGTGCTCCCAAGTTTCGGGTCGATTGCGACCGCCTTGCCTGATTTCGCGGACTGCAACGCTGCCTCGGCCGACGTCAGCGACCAGACGCCGTCTTCACCCGTCGCGGATGGCTGGTCGTCGCCGTGGATGGCGGCATGGAACTGGCGCAGCGACCTCGTGTAGAGATCCTCGCGGTCGAAGTTCAATTCTTCCTCGCCTTTTGCGGTGCGCAGCAGCACCGAGCCGACCGGCTTCTGGGTCATGACGTTGCTGGCGAAAAGTGAGCCATCCGAGCCATGCACCTCGAAGCCGGTGCCGGCGAATTTGGTCGTGAAGCCCTCATGCGACTGGGCAATGACGCCCGACTTGAAGCGCCAGATGCACATGGCGCCGTCCTCCAGCCCGCCATTGGCCATGCCTGCCGATTGCGTAAAGGCGGAAATCTCGACCGGATCGTCGCCGAGCACGAAGCGCAGCGTGTCGGCGTCGTGCACGGTGATATCGAGCACCACGCCGCCGCCCGCCTCCGGCTTGGTGATGCGCCATCCCTGCAGGTTCTCGGGCAGATAGACCGAGTGAAAGACACGTGCGGCGACCGGCTTGCCGATGCGCCCAGTTGCGATTGCCTCGCGCATGGCCCTATGGGAGCCGGCATTGCGCAGATGGTGGTTGGTGCCGAGTACGACGCCCGCCGCCTTGGCGGCGGCGACCATCTTGCGCGCATCGGCGCTGCTCAGCGCCAGCGGCTTCTCGCACAGCACATGCTTGCCCGCCTTGATCGCTGCCAGCGCCTGTTCGAGGTGCAATTCATTGGTGGTCGAGATGTAGACGGCGTCGATGTCTGAGTTGAGCAAGGCATCGAGCGTTGAGACAGCGAGCGGGATGTTGTTTTCCTGGGCGTAAGAAGTGCCGCGCTCCCGGTTGGAGCTCATCACCGCGGTGATATCGCCATCGGCCTGCGCTCGGATGGCATTGATCATGAATTGCCTGGCGATCGTGCTGGCGCCGATCAGACCCCATCTGACGCTCATGCCGCGTCTCCCATTCCTGCGCGGCGATCGGGACCGCAGCTGTCCCTGATCACCAGATTGACCGCGCCGATATGATCCTCGGCACGTGTGGTGCGCGACTGGATCATCTTCAGCATGACATGGGCGGCGCGCTCGCCGAGGCCCGCCGAGTCGACCGCGACGCTGGTTAGCGCCGGCATGTAATGCTCGGCCTCGGCCACGTCGTCGAAGCCGACGACGGCAAAATCCGCACCCGGCTCAAGCCCGCGCTTGCGCAGCGCCAGCATGGCGCCGAAGGCGACCGCGTCGTTGAAGCAGAGTGCCGCCGTCGGCGGCGCGGCCATCGCAAGGGCGGTTTCCATGCAGGCGATGCCGCCCTTGCGACTGGTCTCGCCTTCGAAGATCAGCCTGTCACCAGCGGCGATGCCCAGCGTTTCACAGGCCTCGCGGAAACCGCCCAATCGTTCGTGATAGACCACCAGATCGGAGGAGCCGCCGAAGAAGGCCAGCCGGCGATGGCCCTTGCCGATCAGATGCTGCGTGGCCAGAAACGCTCCGCGATGATTGTCGGGTGCGATTACCGGGATGCGGCTTTCAGGCAAGCGGCGCATCGCGAAGACGACCGGCAGGCCTGCCGTCTCCAGGCGGCGGAACGCGCCCGGCGTGGTGCCGCGCGCCGGCGACACGATCAGCCCGGCGACGCCCTGTTCCATCAGCGACTTCAGCACTTCCTCCTGGCGCACCGGGTTCTCCGCCGTGTTGGCGATGAACGGCACGATGCCGGCCGACTGGAAGACACGCTCCATGCCGACTGCCAGTTCGGCGAAGAAGGGGTTGGTGAGATCGTTGATGACCATGCCGATGACATTGGAGTGGGCCTTGCGCAGATTGGCGGCGCCGCGGTTGTAGACATAGCCGACATCCTCGATCGCCTTGCGCACCTTGACCGCGGTTTCAGGCCGGATCAGCCCGCTGCCCTGGAGCACGAGCGATACCGTCGATTTGGACACGCCCGCCTCGCGGGCAATGTCGAGTATCGTCGCCTTGGCCCGGCTGGCCATCCAGATACGTCCTCCCGGTATTTTTGGTCGAATTTATTGGAACGTTCTAATCACTGCCGAGAATGGGAGTCAATCCGGATTTTTCCCTGCTGCGAAAAATTGATTGACCTCGCTGAAAGATCTTTCCTGACAAGGGTTCCTGTGTTGCGATGCAGCATCCGGTCGCGCTGGGCGCGAATCATAAAGGTTCTTGATTTATTGGAACGTTCCATTTATAGGCGCGACAAAGGGAGAGTTTCATGGACATCACCTTGCCCGAAGAGGGCGGTCGTCGCGCCAGCTACCGGTTGGTCGGCCAGCCTGTGCAGCCGGTGGCCGGCGCGCGGTTTTCGCGCATCGCCTATGCCGCCGCCCATGTCGTGGCAGATCCCCTGGCCATGACCGATCCGTGGTCCACGCCGGCGGTTGACTGGGACAGGACGATGGCGTTCCGCCATCATCTGTGGGCGCTTGGCTTCCGCATTGCCGAGGCGATGGACACCTCGCAGCGCGGCATGGGTTTCGACTGGGCAAGCGCGAAGGAATTGATCCGGCGTTCGATCGCCGAGGCGCGCACGGTGCCGAGTGCCGACCTCGCTTCGGGCGCCGGCACCGACCATCTGGCACCTGCAACCGCAAAGACGCTCGACGATGTAATCCGCGCCTATGAGGAGCAGTTCGCCTTCATCGAAGGCGAGGGCGGCAAGGCCATCATGATGGCCAGCCGCGCGCTGGCGGCCGTCGCCAACGGACCGGACGACTATGCCCGCGTCTACGACCGCATCCTCTCACAGGCCTCCGGCAGGGTCATCCTGCACTGGCTGGGCGACATGTTCGACCCGGCGCTGAAAGGCTATTGGGGCAGCAACGATTTTGAGGCGGCGCTCGACACGGTCGTCGCCATCATCGAGCGGCATGCCGGCAAGGTCGAGGGCATAAAAATATCGCTGCTCGATGCCGGCAAGGAGGTGTTGCTGCGCGACCGGCTGCCGGAAGGCGTCGTGATGTTCACCGGCGACGATTTCAACTATCCAGAGCTGATCGCCGGCGACGGCAGGAGACATTCACACGCGCTGCTCGGCATCTTCGACGCCATCGCGCCGGTCGCCAATGCAGCACTGGCGAAGCTCGCCGAAGGTGATCGTGTCGGTTATGACGCTCTGATGGCGCCGACCGTGCCGCTGTCGCGAAAAATCTTCGAGGCGCCGACCGAATATTACAAGGCCGGCATCGTCTTCATGGCCTGGCTCAATGGCCATCAGGACCATTTCTCGATGGTCGGCGGCATGCAGTCGGCGCGCGGCGTCCGCCACTATGCCGATGTCTTCCGGCTCGCCGATCAAGCCGGGTTGCTGGCCGACCCGGAACTTGCCGTCGCCAGGATGAAACACCTCTGCGCGGTCGCCGGCGTCTGAGCAGGCAGGCTTCGTCTCCGCCTCGGGCCGATGTTCGGATTTGCCTTGCTTGGGCAAATCTGTATTCGGTATGGCCCATGGGGAGGGACGAGCAGGGCATGACCGACAAAGTAGCTTTGATCACCGGGGTGACGGGCCAGGACGGCGCCTATCTGGCACAGTTGCTGCTGCAGAAGGGCTATGTCGTGCATGGCGTCAAACGCCGTTCTTCTTCCTTCAATACAGAGCGCGTCGACGACATCTATGTCGATCCGCATGAGCATGGCGCCCGTTTCTTCCTGCACTATGGCGATCTGACCGACTCGACCAACCTGATCCGCCTGGTGCAGGAGACGAAGCCGGGTGAAATCTACAATCTCGGCGCCCAGAGCCATGTCCAGGTAAGTTTCGAGACACCGGAATACACGGGCAATGCCGATGCGCTCGGCACGCTCAGGCTGCTGGAGGCGATCCGCATCCTTGGCCTCGAAAAGTCGGTGCGTTTCTATCAGGCGTCGACATCGGAGCTTTACGGCAAGGTTGCTGAAACCCCGCAAAGCGAGACCACGCCCTTCTATCCGCGCTCGCCCTATGCGGTGGCCAAGCTCTACGCCTACTGGATCACGGTCAACTACCGCGAGGCCTATGGCATGTTTGCCGCAAACGGCATCCTGTTCAACCATGAGAGCCCAACACGCGGCGAAACCTTCGTCACCCGCAAGATCACGCGCGCCGTCGCCGCGATCCATCGCGGGCTGCAGGACACGCTCTATCTCGGCAATATCGACGCCAGGCGCGACTGGGGCCATGCGCGCGACTATGTCGAAGGCATGTGGCGCATTCTGCAGCATAGCGAGGCGGATGATTTCGTGCTGGCGACGGGCGAGATGCACTCCGTGCGCGAGTTCGTCGAACTGGCCTTCGCCGAGACCGGACGGACCATTCGCTGGCAAGGCCAAGGCGTCGATGAAGTCGGTATGGATGCCGGTTCGGACGCCGTGCGGGTGCGCATCGACCCGCGCTACTTCAGGCCGACGGAGGTCGAGATCCTTGTCGGCGACGCATCCAAGGCGCGAGCCAGGCTTGGCTGGTCGCACACGATTGGCTTCAAGGAGTTGGTCGCGGAAATGGTGCAGGCCGACCTGGTGCGCTCCGTCGACGACATCCGGCGCAACGGCCACCAGTCATAGGACGCCGCGATGACTTTCGAGCTCCTGGGCAAGCGGGTCTTTGTCGCCGGGCATCGCGGCATGGTCGGTTCGGCAATCGTGCGCCGGCTGGCGGCCGAGGATTGCGAGGTCCTGACCGTGCCGCGTCAGCAGCTAGATCTTCTCGACCAGGCCGGCGTGCGGCGCTGGATGGCCGACCACAGGCCGGACGCGGTGGTGATGGCGGCGGCCAAGGTCGGCGGCATCCTCGCCAATGACAGGTTCCCGGTCGATTTCCTGCATGAAAATCTCGTCCTGCAGACCAACGTCATCGAGGCCGCCTTTCGCAATGGAGTGGAGAAACTCCTGTTTCTCGGCTCGTCCTGCATCTATCCGAAGCTCGCGCCGCAGCCGATCCCCGAAGACGCGCTGCTGACCGGCCCGCTCGAGACGACCAATGAATGGTATGCGGTTGCCAAGATCGCCGGGCTGAAACTCGCCCAGGCCTACCGTCGCCAGTATGGCGTCGATTACATTTCAGCGATGCCGACCAATCTTTATGGTCCGGGCGACAATTTCGACCTTTCCACCAGCCATGTCGTGCCGGCATTGATGCGCAAGGCTCATGAGGCCAAGCGCATCGGCGGCAAGACCCTGGAGGTCTGGGGATCGGGCACGCCGATGCGCGAGTTCCTGCATGTCGACGACGCCGCCGACGCCCTGGTCTGGCTGCTGAAAAATTATGCCGGAGACAGCCATGTCAATGTCGGTTCGGGGCAGGAGGTCAGCATTGCGGATCTGGCCCGCACCATCGTATCCGTCGTCGGCGTGGAGGCAGCGATCACGTTCGATCCGACGAAGCCTGATGGCACGCCGCGCAAGCTGTTGGATGTGTCGCGCCTGTTGGCCACGGGCTGGCGTCCGGGCTACCCGCTTCGCAGTGGATTGGAACAGACCTATGCGTGGTTTCTCCAGCATATTGAGAAAGGTGATGTCCGCCTCGGCGCGGTCTGAACCTCGATCGACGCTGATTGCCGCCATGAGAGATGACGGTCTGGGCGGCCGTCCCCTGTCGAAGCTGCGGTCGCGGCTCTGGTAAGCAGGTCTGAGAATCTGACTGTTTGTTTTTGCGCAATTCCGGACGGAACCGCTACGCACTTTTCCTGGAATTGCTTAGGGCCTTCTCCACATCCAGAACGGAGCGATGCCTTCGTCCGGGTGGAAGACGGGCATGACGGTCTGCGCCTCGGCGTTGCGGATCGTTGCTTCGGGATCGTGGCGCGCAAGATCGAGCAATAGCGGCCAAAGCCGGTGCGGATCGACCGCATCCATCGGCGTGGTGTCATGGCTGTCGATATTCGCCGCCAGCCAGCGCAGGGTTCGGACCAGCCCCTGTCCTTCGCCAGCACGATGCTGCCAAAGATCGTCGCCGACCGAGGACAGGATGCGCGCCAGCGTCGTCCAGCCCTGCAAGGTATACAGTGTGTAGTGTCTGGGCCGGGTGCGCGACAATTCCCTTGGCAGCGAGCCGTCGGGCGCGATCTGATCCACCAGTCTCTCCCTGGCGCGACGGCCGATCTCGGCCAGCATTGCGCTTTCCCCCAGAAATGCGGCGATCGACGCCCGCAGCAGGTCAAAGAACACACCGTGGTTGTTGAGGCGCTTGGACGCCGCCACCGCGGCCGGCGCCGTGTCCAGCCATTGGCGGTATGAACCAAGCCAGGATCTGAATGCTTCCCCTTCGCTTGCGTCCAACACGCCGGCACGTTCGATCAGACGAACCGCGTCGAGGAAGAAATAGAGATCCTTGAGCTCGATGATACCTTGCCCGTTCCCTTCGTTGTCGTCGTGACCGAACCGCACCTGCGCGTAGCGCATATGCGGGTTCATTCTTGTCGCGGGATCGATGAACCATGTGCGGATGAGCCCGCCGGCGTGGCCGGCATAGTGCTGTTCGCCAAGCACGGTCGCCGCCAGTGCAAGCACGGTGGTATCGTCCAGCAATCGCTGCAGGCGCGTACGATCGTAGGCTTCGCTGCCTGTTTCATACAATCTGGTGCCGGGCGCGCGCTCGCCGTCGCGCCCGACAAAGGGAAGTCCGTCAGGCTTGTCGGGATCGGGCCACCAATAGGGCGCCGGCTGGAAGTAGTCGTGCGGGTTGCCGCTCGGCGCCACGCCTGTCTTGTCCGTCACACTGAACGGACCGCGGGTCAGCGCCTGGTCGGCGCAGTTGCGCAGATGCCGCTGAAGATCGGCGTCCTTGTTTCTGGAGGCGGCGGCGAGCGCGTCTTCGTCGTAGAAGGCCAGGCGCGACGGATCGAGCCTGGCAGAGACCGCCCTGGCGTCACAGCGGTCGAGCATGTCGACGATCGCCTCGTCGCGGCTGGTCCAGCGGGCGAGGAAGCCCGCCTTGCCGATTTCAAGATGCGAGCGCCCTGAATCCAGGCGCGCGACCCAGCCGGCATTCTGGAAAAGCCCGGCGGTGGGCGAGAGGGGTCGACGCGGGAAATCCCACCGGTCGTCGCGGAACCGGTCCCACTGCCCGGGAACGCCAAGCCGCCACAGCATTTCGACCTTCGGCCGGCGTCCATAGGGATAGTTTTCGTCGAACAGTTCGGTCGTATCGGTTCGAAATATGATTTGCGGCTCTTCGTTAGCCCGCGGTTTGAAGGCCGTGTCGAGCAGAATTGCGTTGTCGACGATGCGCGCCATCGGCACCACGACATAGCGGAAATGCGGGTTTTCTCGGGTTGCCGCCCGGATCTGCTGGTAGGCCGACAGCGTCAGGTAGCTGTTGCCGTCCCACGGCATCAGCCACTTCGCCCGCCCGCGGGCGATCTCAAGAGCCGTGTTGCGCGCGCCGTTGTTGTTCATCACATAGAGGTTCTTGCCGCGCCGGATGTGCGTTTCATAACGCGCGGCATTCGGCTCGGCCGATCGGACGCTGTCCGAAGACCTGAACAGGCCCGTGGCCAGTTCGTCCATGTTCCAGGGAATTTGCCGATAGGCATCGAGGTCGAAAGGGATCCTGTGGAAGTTCTGGTTCCAGCTTTCCAGCAGGCCGATGATGCGGGCCTCTTCCTCGGGGTCCGTTATCCGGTTGACGATCCAGAATTTCTCGCAGTCCGGGAAGGCGGGTTCGTTGTCCAGGATGAACAGGGCGTTGTCGTATGACTGGCCCTTGCGGTGTCGCGGCTCGAGGTCATTGCCGATGATGCGGACAAGCATGAAGCTGTCCTTCACGCGCGAAATCGGCGAGGCCGCGTAGCCGTCACGCGCCGCCTTTATGCGCAGCCTCACGACATGCCGGTGTTCGAGCTTGCGTTTTGCCGAAACCAGCGCATTGCCAAGACTCGTGAGCGGCGACTTGAGATACCTCCTCGACCGCTTGAGCTCGAGGAGTATTCGTTGCCAGGTGGACCGTCGCTCGGCTGGAACTGGGGTCATGGCTGCCCGCCAGGGAGCATGCGGGGACGATCGGGATCGCATGTCATCATGGACCATCCGATTGCCGCCATCTCCTGCTTCTCTCCTGCAAACCTTCAGTCGTCTCCTAGCCTTTTGCACGTCGTGCGTCACGGCTCAATTCGACCTCGGGCGCTATCGGTGCACTTGCCTGTTCGGGCATCGAGAAAAGTTCCGCAGACTATTTTTTCGTTCCTTTGAACCAATCGCTCGCGGCGCGCGACCAAGCGCTGCGTAACAAACGCGGTTATCAAGGAGAGCATCTATGTTTATTCGATCAAGAAACGTCTTGCTTGCCGCCATCGCCGTTTCCGTGCTGGCAGGCTGCCAGACGACGGCGCCAAGAGATTGCGACAAGACAAAGCCGGGTGTCACCCACAACGCCAAATGCTGCGGCATCGGCGACGCGCCGTGCAAGGAAGGCAGGAACGGTGACAAGCACGACAACAGGCCCGATCCACGGCCGCAGTGAAGTAGGGCGATCTGGGAGTAGGGGAATAGGACGAGCGGCACCAATTGCCCTACGGCCCTATTGCCTTACTCCCCACCGGGACGGGCCTCAGGTGTGGCGAGATGCGATAAGGCTTGTCTGGATGGTGGGCGTGACAGGGATTGAACCTGTGACCCCTGCAATGTCAATGCAGTGCTCTCCCGCTGAGCTACACGCCCATCCGAAGCCGCGCATACACCACTTTTGATCCAGCGCGTCAATAGGTCGGAAAGGGAAAGAAAGGCTCGTTTTGTCGCGCCGCCGAGGACGCGCCGGGATCGAGCCGGAAGCGCCTCAGGCGGCCTGCAGCATCTTTTCGACCTCGTTGACGAGGTCGCGCAGGTGGAACGGCTTCGACAGGACCTTGGCGTCCTTCGGGGCCTTTGAATCCGGATTGAGCGCAACGGCGGCGAAACCGGTGATGAACATGACCTTGAGGTCGGGATCGATCTCGGTGGCGCGGCGGGCAAGCTCGATGCCGTCCATCTCGGGCATGACGATGTCGGTCAGCAGCAGCGAGAAAGGCTCCTCGCGCAGTCGCTCATAGGCGCTGGCGCCATTGTCGAAATCGCTCACCTGGTAGCCGGCGCGCTCCAGCGCCTTGACGAGGAACCGGCGCATATCGTCATCGTCTTCCGCCAGCAGAATGCGTGCCATCATATCCCGTCCGAATCACCCGCCCCGACATTGGCGCCGGGCATGCCCGTTAACCATCCTGTATATGAGGAGGTGACGGTAAACATCAAGTGAACGATGGCGGCATTATCCTGACTTTGGCTGAGCTGTGAGGGTGCTGAAATGCTGGACATGCGGCCGGCGAGATGGCAGTTTCAAATCATGATGCAGTGCTGTTTCCGGGTTCGCTCAAATTGAAGACGGCAGCCGAGGATTTTTCGGTCGTTCCACCCTTCGAAATCCGATCGGGCGCCGAGCAGCGCGTTCCCTTTCTCTTCAACTCACCGCATAGCGGCCGCTACTATCCCGACCGCTTCCTGGCCATGGCGCGGCTCGACCGCAATGCCATCCGCCGGTCCGAGGATTGCTATGTCGAGGAACTGTTCGGCGGCGCCGTCACCCTTGGCGCGCCGATGCTGGCGGCGAATTTCCCGCGCGCCTATCTCGACGTCAATCGCGAGCCCTGGGAGCTCGACCCGCGCATGTTCGCCGAACCGGTGCCGTCCTTCTGCAACATCCGCTCGGCGCGGGTGGCGGGCGGACTTGGCACCGTGCCGAAGCTGGTGGGCGAGGGACTCGACATCTATTCCGGCCGCCTGCCGCTGGCCGAGGCCGTGGCGCGTATCGAGACCGTCTACAAGCCCTATCACGAGACGCTGAAGCGGCTTCTGACCAGGACCCATGCGCGGTTCGGCTATGCCGTGCTGATCGACTGCCATTCGATGCCTGCCAGCATCAGGGTCGGCGACAATGGGGTGCGACCGGACTTCATCATCGGCGACCGGTTCGGCATCTCCGCCACGGCGGCCCTGACCGAGACGGCGATCGGCCTGCTCACCGGCATGGGCTATACCGTCGCCCACAACAAGCCCTATGCCGGCGGCTTCATCACCGAGCATTACGGCCGGCCTGCGCGCCATCTCCACGCGCTGCAGATCGAGGTCAATCGCGGGCTTTACATGAATGAGCGGACGTTCCAGAAATCCGCCGGCTTCGATGCGCTTGCCGACGATCTGGCACGGTTCTCGGCCGACCTGATGGCGATGCCCGATCACCATTTCATCGACCTGCCGCTCGCCGCCGAATAGGTTTGGCGACAGGCCGCACAGGTCAGCGCCCGCGCCAGTGTCGCGGCGAAAAAAAGACCGCATCGTTTGCACGACACGGTCGAAGTCTAGGGAGGAAACGCCCAAGGAGGGCATGGACAGGAAGACCTGTCCGAGAACAAAAGTATTGTGCGCTGCACAAATGTCAACCGACTTCAGGTTTTTTTAATTCACTATGAAGTGGAAATTGCGTTTCGACGGCGCTTGCGTGACATTCAGGCAACAGTGGGTCGTGGCGCTGGAGGGCTCCAAGCCCTTGCTCCGGCGCGAAATCACCGGCAATGACATGCTGCAACGCGGGAGAATCAGTTGGATATCAGCATCGATTTCATGCGGCGCATCGCACATGCCGCCGCTGCCGAGACCTTGCCGCGCTTCCGCAGCCAGGGCGCCGTCGCCAACAAGGAGGCGGGCGGCTTCGATCCGGTCACCGAGGCAGACCGCGAGGCCGAGCGGGTGATCCGGGCGCTGATATCGGCGGAATATCCCGATCACGGCATTTTGGGCGAGGAGCATGGCAGTGAGAACATATCCAGCAGGCATGTCTGGGTGATCGATCCGATCGATGGCACGCGTGCCTTCATTTCCGGCCTGCCGGTCTGGGGAACGCTGGTCGGGTTCACGGTCGACGGCGATGCCGTCGCCGGTCTGATGTCGCAGCCCTTCACCGGCGAGCTGTTCTACGCCAACGCCTCCGGGTCCCACTATGAGGGGCCGGGCGGGCCGCGCAAGCTTGCGACGCGCAAGACGACGGAGCTCAGCAAAGCGACGCTGTTCACCACCACGCCGGCACTGTTCAAGGGCGAGGCGCGCACCCGCTACGACCAGTTCGAAAAGCAGGTCCAACTCGCCCGCTACGGCACCGATTGCTATGCCTTCGCCATGGTCGCGGCGGGAAGCGTCGACGTCGTCGCCGATCCCGGGCTGAAGCCCTACGACATCGTGGCGCTGATCCCGATCATCGAAAAGGCCGGCGGCGTCGTCACCACCTTCGACGGCGGTCCGGCCGAGAAAGGTGGAGATATCCTGGCGGCTGCAACACCCGAGTTGCACGCTGCCGCGATGGCGGCGCTGCGCGGCTGAGCCGGGCAAGGCCCCGTCTTTTCGCCATGCCTGCCCAACCCTCCTGACAGGCAGGTGTCAGTATCCTTCCGCTATAGAAGGATTTCACCTGAGGGAGGATCGCACATGCAGACGCAGTCAAAAGCCGGCCGTTCCGACAAAGATCCCGCGGACGGCCGCAACGATTTCGATTTCTTCCACGGACGCTGGTCGGTCAGCCATCGACGGCTGCGCACGCGGCTGGCTGATGATACCAACTGGGACATGTTTGGCGGAACGTGTGACGTGCGCCCGATCCTCGGCGGGCTCGGCAATGTCGACGACAATGTGATTGAATTGCCCGGCGGCGCCTATCGCGCCGCCACGGTACGGACCTTCGATCCGGCGACGAAGCAGTGGTCGATCTGGTGGATCGACGGCCGCAATCCACTGACCATCGACGTGCCGATGCGCGGGTCGTTCGAGGGCGGCATCGGCACGTTCCTGTGCGACGACGTCTTCGAAGGCCGTCCGATCCGGGTCCGCTTCCTCTGGTCGGGGATCACCGAAAAGTCTGCGCGCTGGGAGCAGGCCTTTTCGCCGGATGGCGGCAAGACCTGGGAAACCAACTGGATCATGGAATTCGCCCGTCAGGCCTGATCTCCGAGGGTCCGCGCCTGCGGATTGCTGTCACTCAGGTGTCGTCGCCGGTGCCTGGGATGAAGGCATCGAAGGCGGCGAGGAATTGCTCGCGATACATGTCTGCCTCATGCAGGATTTCATGGTGCGCGCCGTCGATCATCAGCAGCGAGCCGACGCGCAGACGCCTGGCATAGGCCTCCACCGCCTTGGTCGAAACGACTTTGTCGGCGCCAGCGGCGATCACCAGCATGGGGACCTGGATCGCGGCGACAAAGTCCGGATCGCTTACGGCTTCGGAAGCTTCGGCGGCGGCTTTCAGCCAGCGGATCGTCGGGCCGCCAAGCGCCAATTGCGGATAGGCTTCGTAGATCCCCGTGTTGCGGCGGTAGCGCTCCGGATCCGATGTCACCTTGTTGACGGCGAAGGGGGTGGTCTGCTTCGGCCGCGGTCCCCATGCGGCATAAAGCCGGCCGAGACCCAGAAGGCAAAAAAGTGTGCAGACGCGGCGAACGGTCGTGATCGAGACCGGAAGGTCGGGCAAGGTCAGGAAAGGGGCGATCAGCACCATGCGACGTACCCGGTTGACCATCGAGGGCGAGGCAAGCAGGGCGACCACCGCACCGGCTGAATGGGCCAGGATATAATAAGGCCCGCGGCAATCGGGCAGCACGATCTCTTCGAAGAATTGTTCCAGGTCGCTGGCGTAGTCGCGAAAACTGCGGACATAGCCGCGCTGCCGGTCGCGGATCAGCCGGTCGGAGCCACCCTGGCCACGCCAGTCGAAGGTGGCAACGCCAAAGCCTCTTTCGGTAAGGTTGCGGATGGTCTCGAAATATTTCTCGGTGCACTCGTTGCGGCCGGTCAGCACCACCACCGTGCCCTTGATCGGGCGGGTTACGGCGCCAAAAAGGCCGTAGCGGATCAGCTTGCGGTCGTGGGTGGTGAAGTAACCGCCTGCCGCGTTTACCGGTGACGGATTGCCAGGAAATTCGTGGAAGAGGTCCGTCATTCGGCGTTTCGTTTTTCGTGTCGCGCCCTAGCCCTGCGAGGCGCAGGCCCGGTGATAGACGCCAACGCGGCAAAAGCAAAGGGCTTCCGGTTGGAAGGGAAAGGCAGCAACTTCCGGCAACGAATGAGGCCGGAAGCAGCCTGCGGCGTGCTTCCGGCCTCTGTCGATCCGGGAGGAAGGGACGTTACACCCGGTTCGGCCTCGTCGCGGCGCTTTCCAGTGCCGCTTGTTTTTGATCCTGGCCGCACTCTAGCGCTGCCTGGCTGAACGGGCGCCAAAGCAGCGGTTCATCTGCCGTTCATCGAAGCGCGAATTCGCCGGCCGGCAAAAATCTTGAAATGCGCTTTTGCGCTCCCCAAATGTCTGATGCGGTCGCCAATGTCGGGACCGCTGGCCTATCCGGAACGCCGTCTCGGGTTTCGCACCGGCCAAACGCAAACCATGTTGCTCAACAGGAGAACACCTCATGCGTCACGTTGATTTTTCCCCGCTTTATCGCTCCACCGTCGGCTTCGATCGTCTCTTCACCATGCTGGATTCGCTTGCCCAGCCTGAGAGCGCGCAGACCTACCCGCCCTACAACATCGAGCGCACCGGCGAGGACGCCTATCGCATCTCGATGGCGGTTGCCGGTTTCTCGGAAGACGAGATCTCCATCGAGGCCCACCGCAATGTGCTGACCGTGAAAGGTGAGCGCAAGGAGGAGGGCAATGGCGAAGGTTCCGAACTGCTCTATCGCGGTATCGCCTCGAGGGCTTTCGAGCGCCGCTTCCAGCTTGCGGACCACGTCGATGTCGTCGGCGCCACGCTGAAGAACGGCCTGCTCTTCGTCGACCTCAAGCGCAACATCCCCGAGGAGCTGAAGCCGCGCAAGATCGCGATCACCGCGACTTCGGCCAAGGCCAAGCAGATCGAGACCAAGACCGCTGCATAATGCAGGCTGACTACAAACCGTCTCCTCCCGAGACGAAAGCGGCGCCGAAAGGCGCCGCTTTTTGTTTGCCTCGATGTCTGTGCCATCCCCAACCAAGGATACTGGCCCTTTCGCGGCAAGCCTCGCTGAACGAGGTTTTCGTCCTGCGAACGGATCGAGGGCATGTCTGATTTTTCCCTGGCGCTGACGGGCACAATCGCCATCACCTTCCTGCTCGCCGGCATCGTCAAGGGTGTCACCGGCATGGGCCTGCCGACGCTGGCAATGGGGCTTCTCGGCACCGTCATGCCGCCGGTCACGGCCGCGTCGCTGCTGATCGTCCCGTCCTTCGTCACCAATGTCTGGCAGCTCTTCGCGGGCCCGAGCTTTGCATCGATCCTGCGCCGGCTGTGGTTGATGATGGCCGGCATCCTTATCGGCACAGTTGCCGGGGCAAGGCTGCTGGCCAGCGACAACGTCAAATGGACGACCGCTGGCCTTGGTGCCGCGCTGGTGCTCTACGCCGCCTACACGCTGCTGGCACGGCAGCTCAGCATTCCGACCAAGGCAGAGCGCTGGTGGTCGCCGGCCATAGGCTTCCTCACCGGCCTTGTCACCGGCGGCACTGGCGTGTTCGTCGTGCCTGCGGTGCCCTATATCCAGGCGCTGGGGCTGAGCCGGGACGACCTGATCCAGGCGCTGGGTCTTTCCTTCACGGTGTCGACCATTGCGCTGGCAGTCGGCCTCGCCTCGCATGGCGCATTCGAGGTCGAGCATATCGCGATGTCAGCGCTGGCCGTCGCGCCGGCCTTGCTCGGCATGTGGCTCGGCCAACTGCTCGGGCAGAGGATCAGCCCGGAGACCTTCCGGCGCTGGTTCCTGATCTTCCTGATCCTGCTCGGCCTGGAACTGCTGGCACGGCCATTTCTGGCCTAGCCATTTCCTTGCCCGATAAGCAAATGACCGATGTGGTCGACCTCCTCTGTTGTCGTCGCGAAGCTGGCGACGAAACGGTAGATCGCTTCATTGTCGCCGAGGTGGCCGTCGAAGCCTTGGGGTACGCCCCATTCGTAGAATTTGGCGCCGGCCGCCTGCAGCTTTTCGGCACTGGCGCGGTCGAGGATGGCGAATACCTCGTTGGCCTGCGGCAGCCAGGCGAGCCTGCCTGCTGGAGCGTCTTCGATCGTCTCGGCCAGTCGCGCGGCCATGGCGTTGGCGTGGCGCGCCATCCTCAGCCAGAGATCGTCGGTGAAATAGGCTTCGAACTGGGCCGAGATGAAGCGCGCCTTCGAGAAGGTCTGTCCGGCGCGCTGGCGCAGCAGGCGCAGATCATGCCCGATGTCGGGGTTGAGGACCACGACCGCGTCGGCCATCCAGCAGCCGTTCTTGGTCCCACCGAAGGAGATGATGTCGACGCCGCTCTTCCAGGTCATTTCCGCAGGCGAAATGTCGGTCGCGGCAACGGCGTTGGCGAAGCGCGCGCCGTCCATGTGCAGGGGCAGCTTGTGGCGGCGAGCGACCTCAGACACGGCTTTGACATCGTCGACGGTGTAGACCGTGCCGACCTCGGTCGCCTGGGTGATCGTCACCGCCATCGGCTGGCCGGCGGGGGCGAGGTCCTGCGAATAGCGTGTGATGGCGCGGTCGAGAGCCTGCGGATTGATGCGCCCCAATGGCCCAGGGACCGGCGACATGCGCGCTCCGCCGGTATAGAAGCCCGCGGCACCGAATTCATCGACGTTCATATGCGCCTCGGATTGGCAGAAGGCGACGCCGCCGATACGATTGCATGTCGCCATGGAGAGCGCGTTGGCCACCGTGCCGGTGGCGACGAAGAACACCGCGACCTCCCGTTCGAAAATCTCGCTGAAGCGCCGGTAGACGGCGCGGTCGAGTTCGCCGTCGCCATAGGCGGTCGCGATGCCCGCAGCGTGCCGGGACAGATTGGCCGAGATGTCGGGATGGACGCCCGCCCAGTTGTCGGATGCAAAGAACATTGAGAGGTCCGTATCTGGTTTGAAAAACGGGCGGGACCATGGCTGCTTTGGGGTTTGACGCGCAAGGGCCAAGCGCTGGAAAAGCAGTAAAGCCAGCCAAGCCAGGCGGTGCGGGTGGCGACTGAAGGTTACGTTTCTACCCTCTCACGCGTAATTTTCTGTCGTGAAGGGCTCGAGATTTTTGTGAATCGGTCTTGTGCACGCCTGCGATTTCTGTCATAAAAATTTAGGACAGTAGTGCTGTCTTATTTTGTCGCACAAATCAGGCTGGATTGGCGTATCATTTGGGCCTCTCCGGCCGTTGCCGCGAGCGACGGGTAGACGGCTCGGCTCTGGCCTGTACGATACCGGATACGAACCGGGCGGTAAGCCGCATGGTTCGGCAAGGATTTCGCAAGACGTGCAGCAAGGATGAAGGGGAAGCTATGCGCTTCCCGAGGCAAACCAGCGCCTGAAGGGCTGGGAACGGAGGACAGGACGATGACGGAATTGACGCTATCTGCGATCAACGGCCAGGCCGCGCAGACGAAAGCGGCTACCGTCAAAAATACGTCCCTGACCAACGTAGGGCGCACCGCCAACGGCTTCGCCGCCCAGGGTCTTTACGATCCGCGCAACGAGCACGACGCCTGTGGCGTCGGCTTCATCGTCAACATGAAGGGCGTGAAGTCGTACCAGATCGTCAAGGACGGGCTGGCCATGCTCGAAAACCTGACGCATCGCGGCGCCGTCGGTGCCGATCCGCTGGTGGGCGACGGCGCCGGCGTTCTGGTGCAGATTCCAGATCGTTTCTTCCGCGAGGAGATGGCCGCGCAGGGCATCGACCTGCCGCCGGCGGGTCAGTACGGCGTCGGACACTGGTTCATGCCGCACGACGCAGCATTGCGCGCCCATATCGAGGACATCATCGCCGAATCGGCGCAGTCCGAGGGGCTGCCGCTGATCGGGTTCCGTGACGTGCCCGTCGACAACTCGTCCCTGTCGAAGGCTCCTAACATCGTGGCATCCGAGCCGTTCCATCGGCAGGTCTTCATCGGCCGCACGGCAGACATTACCGACGACGAGGAGTATGAGGCCCGGCTCTATCTGCTGCGCAAGGTCATATCGGGCCGCATCTACGCGGAGAACGACAACAAGGACATCGGTTCCTACTGCGTGTCGCTGTCGGCGCGCACCATCGTCTACAAGGGCATGTTCCTGGCCTATCAGGTCGGGGCCTATTACAAGGATCTGATCGATCCGCGTTTTGAGACCGCGCTGATCCTCGTCCACCAGCGATTCTCGACCAACACCTTTCCGTCGTGGAAGCTGGCGCATCCCTACCGCATGGTCGCGCATAATGGCGAGATCAACACCGTACGCGGCAACAACAACTGGATGGCGGCGCGGCAGGCGTCGGTCGATTCCGAATTGTTCGGTAACAACATCTCGAAGCTTTGGCCGATCTCGTACGAAGGCCAGTCCGACACCGCGTGCTTCGACAACGCGCTCGAATTCCTGTTCCAGGGCGGCTACAGCCTCAGCCACGCCATGATGATGCTGATCCCGGAAGCCTGGGCCGGCAACAAGCTGATGGATCAAGACCGCAAGGCCTTCTACGAATACCATGCCGCGCTGATGGAGCCGTGGGACGGACCGGCGGCGGTCGTGTTCACCGATGGCCGCCAGATCGGCGCCACGCTCGACCGCAATGGCTTGCGCCCGGCGCGCTACATCGTCACCGATGACGACCGCGTCATCATGGCTTCCGAAGCCGGCGTGCTGCCGGTGCCGGAGGAGCGGATCGTCAAGAAGTGGCGGCTGCAGCCGGGTCGCATGCTTTTGATTGACCTGGAAAAGGGCCGCATCATCTCCGACGAGGAGATCAAGTCGGAGATCGCGACCAAACACCCCTACAAGAGCTGGCTCGCCAACACGCAGCTCATCCTGGAAGATTTGAAGCCGGTCGAGCCGCGCGCGCTGCGCAAGGATGTCAGCCTGCTCGATCGCCAGCAGGCGTTCGGCTACAGCCAGGAAGACACCAAGCTTTTGATGTCGCCGATGGCCACCACCGGCCAGGAAGCGGTCGGTTCGATGGGCACCGACACGCCGATATCGGCGATGTCGGACAAGTCGAAGCTGCTCTACACCTATTTCAAGCAGAACTTCGCCCAGGTCACCAACCCGCCGATCGATCCGATCCGCGAAGAGCTGGTGATGAGCCTGGTCTCCTTCATCGGGCCGCGGCCGAACATCTTCGACCTGGTCGGCAATTCGCGCCGCAAGCGGCTCGAAGTGCGCCAGCCGATCCTGACCAATGGCGATCTCGAAAAGATCCGCTCCATCGGCCACACCGAGGACCGTTTCGACACCAAGACGATCGACATCACCTACGGCTCGAGCGAGGGCGCTGCCGGCATGCAGGGCGCTGTCGAGCGTCTCTGCGAGCGGGCCGAAGCTGCTGTTGCCGGCGGCTACAACATCATCATCCTGTCCGACCGCCAGCTTGGGCCGGACCGCATCGCCATCCCGGCGCTTCTCGCCACGGCCGCGGTTCACCACCACCTGATCCGCAAGGGATTGCGCACTTCGGTCGGTCTCGTTGTTGAATCCGGCGAGCCGCGCGAGGTGCATCATTTCTGCTGCCTCGCCGGCTATGGCGCCGAGGCGATCAATCCCTATCTCGCCTTCGACACGCTGCTCGACATGCACAAGCGCGGCGAGCTGCCGGCCGAGGTCGACGCCTACGAAGTCGTCTCGCGCTACATCAAGTCGATCGGCAAAGGCATCCTCAAGGTGATGTCCAAGATGGGCATCTCGACCTACCAGTCCTATTGCGGCGCGCAGATCTTTGACGCCATCGGGCTGAAGTCTGACTTCGTCGAGAAGTATTTCACCGGCACGGCGACGCTGATCGAAGGCGTCGGGCTGGACGAGGTTGCTGGCGAGACTGTCAGCCGTCACACGGACGGGTTCGGCAACGATCCGGTGCTGCGCAACAATCTGGAGGTTGGCGGCGAATATCTCTTCCGCATGCGCGGCGAGGCCCACATGTGGTCACCCGACGCGGTCGCCACCTTGCAGCATGCCGTGCGCCAGGGCTCGTGGGAGACGTTCAAGGAGTATTCGGCGCAGATCGACAGCGAGACCGCGCGGGCGCAAGCCATCCGCGGCCTGTTCAAGATCAAGCTGGCGGAAGAGAGCGGTCGCAAGAAGGTCGCGCTCGAGGACGTGATGTCGGCGGCTGATATCGTCAAGCGCTTCTCGACCGGGGCCATGTCGTTCGGCTCGATCTCGCGTGAGGCGCACACCACGCTGGCGCGCGCCATGAACCAGATTGGCGGCAAGTCGAACACTGGCGAGGGCGGCGAAGAGGCCGATCGCTATCTGCCGCTGCCCGGCGGCGGCAAGAACCCGGAACGCTCGGCGATCAAGCAGGTCGCTTCCGGGCGGTTCGGCGTCACGGCGGAATATCTGGTCAACTCCGACGTCATGCAGATCAAGGTCGCGCAGGGCGCCAAGCCCGGCGAGGGCGGCCAGCTGCCCGGCCACAAGGTCGACGCGACCATCGCAAAGGTCCGGCACTCGACACCGGGCGTCGGCCTGATCTCGCCGCCGCCGCACCATGACATCTATTCGATCGAGGATCTGGCGCAGCTGATCTACGATCTGAAGAACGTCAACCCGGCGGCCGACGTCTCGGTCAAGCTGGTCTCGGAAGTCGGCGTCGGTACGGTTGCGGCCGGCGTTGCCAAGGCGCGCGCCGACCACATTACCATATCGGGCTATGACGGCGGCACCGGTGCGTCGCCGCTGACCTCGCTCAAGCATGCCGGCAGCCCGTGGGAAATGGGCCTCGCCGAGACGCACCAGACGCTGGTGCTCAACGGCCTGCGTTCACGCGTTGCGCTGCAGGTCGATGGTGGTTTGCGCACGGGGCGCGACGTCATCATCGGCGCGCTGCTCGGCGCCGACGAGTTCGGCTTCTCGACCGCGCCGCTGATCGCGGCCGGCTGCATCATGATGCGCAAGTGCCACCTCAACACCTGCCCGGTCGGCGTGGCAACGCAGGACCCGGTGCTGCGCAAGCGCTTCAAGGGCACGCCCGAGCACGTCATCAACTTCTTCTTCTATGTTGCGGAAGAGGTGCGCGGGCTGCTCGCCGAAATGGGCTTCACCCATCTCGACCAGATCATCGGCGATACCGATCTCCTGGAGAAGCGCGACGTGGTCCAGCACTGGAAGGCGCGGGGGCTCGATTTCGGCAAGATGTTCTTCAAGCCGGACGCCCCGCATGAGGCCGTGCACTGGACCGAGCGGCAAAAGCACCCGATCGACGACGTGCTCGACCGCAAGCTGATCGAGCTGGCGAAGCCGGCGCTGGAAGCCAAGCAGCCGGTGACCATCGAGCTGCCGATCCGCAATGTCGACCGTTCGGCGGGCGCGATGCTGTCGGGCGAAGTGGCCAAGCGCTTCAAGCACAAGGGCCTGCGCGAGGACACGATCTCGGTCAAGCTCACCGGCACCGCCGGCCAGTCCTTCGGCGCCTTCCTGGCGCGCGGCATCTCGTTCGAGCTGGTCGGCGCCGGCAACGACTATGTCGGCAAGGGCCTGTCGGGCGGCCGCATCGTCATCCGTCCGCCGGATGAGGCCAAGATTGTCGCGGCTGAGTCCATCATCGTCGGCAACACCGTGCTCTACGGCGCGACCGAGGGCGAGGCCTATTTCGCCGGCGTCGCCGGCGAGCGGTTTGCCGTGCGCAATTCGGGCGTTGCCGCCGTCGTCGAGGGCGTCGGCGACCATGGCTGCGAATACATGACCGGCGGCATCGTCGTCGTCATCGGCAAAACCGGCCGCAACTTCGCCGCCGGCATGTCGGGCGGCGTCGCCTATGTGCTGGACGAGGAAGGCGACTTCGCCGAGCGCTGCAACATGGCGATGGTCGAGCTTGAGCCGGTGCCGGAGGAAGACGATCTGATGGAGAAGCTGCTCCATCATGGCGGCGACCTCGACCACAAGGGCCGCGTCGACGTCTCCGGCGACATGACCAGCCACGACGAAGAGCGGCTCTATCAGCTGATCTCGAACCACGTCCACTTTACGGGTTCGGTGCGCGGTCGCGAAATCCTCGACAACTGGACGGCTTTCCGGCCGAAATTCCGGAAAATCATGCCGGTCGAGTATCGCCGCGCGCTGATCGAGATGGAGCGCATGCGCATGAGCGTGGCGGCGGAATAGGCTTTGGGCGTTGCCGGGGAGCAAGGCTTCCCGGCCGACACCTCATCAACAATCCTGACCTCGGACTGAAGGTTGCCATGGCTGCCTTATGAGGTTAACGGGTGCGCCGACGAGCGTGCCTTCGGACAGCAGGGACTGGACTATGGGCAAGGTAACAGGCTTTCTCGAGATCGACCGGCAGGTGCACAAGTACCAGCCGGCCTCCGACCGCATCCGGCATTTCCGCGAATTCACGCTGCCGATGTCGGACAAGGAGGTCGAGAAACAGGCCGCGCGCTGCATGGATTGCGGCATTCCGTTCTGCCACGGGCCGACCGGCTGTCCGATCCACAACCAGATCCCGGACTGGAACGACCTCGTCTACAATGGCGACTGGGACAATGCGATCCGCAACCTGCATTCGACCAACAATTTCCCGGAGTTCACCGGCCGCATCTGTCCGGCACCCTGCGAGGAAGCCTGCACGCTGAACCTCGAGGACATTCCGGTCGCCATCAAGACCGTCGAGCAGGCGATCGCCGACAAGGCCTACGAGACCGGTCATATCCGGCCCTATCCGCCGGAGAAGAAGACCGGCAAGCACGTCGCCGTCATCGGCTCGGGGCCGGCTGGCATGGCGGCCGCGCAGCAGCTCGGTCGCGCCGGTCACGACGTGCATGTCTATGAGCGCGAAAGCCGCCCGGGCGGGCTGATGCGCTACGGCATTCCCGACTTCAAGATCGAGAAGCACTATATCGACCGCCGCATCGAGCAGATGCAGGGCGAGGGCGTGACCTTCTATTGCGGCGTCAATGTCGGCGTCGACAAGCCTGTGGCCGAACTGCTCGCCGAGTACGATGCGGTACTCTATTGCGGCGGTTCGGAAACGCCGCGCGCCGCCAGCATCCCCGGTGACGATCTCGGCGGCGTCTACGATGCGATGCCCTACCTGGTGCAGCAGAACAAGCGCGTCGGCGGCGAGCCGATCCAGTCGGTGGCCTGGCCTTCGCATCCGATCATCGCCAGCGGCCAGCATGTCGTCGTCGTCGGCGGCGGCGACACCGCCTCCGACTGCGTCGGCACCGCTTTTCGGCAGGGCGCGGTCCGCGTCACCCAGCTCGACATACGGCCGCAGCCGCCGGAGAAGGAAGACAAGCTCGCGGTCTGGCCCTATTGGGCGACCAAGATGCGGACCTCGTCGTCCCAGGCCGAGGGTGCGGAGCGCGAATTCCAGGTGGCGACACTCGAATTCATCGGCGAAGAGGGCCAGCTGACCGGCGTCAGGTGCTGCGAGGTCGACGACAAGCGCAAGCCGATCGCCGGCACCGAATTCGTCATCCGTGCCGACCTCGCCTTCATCGCCATCGGCTTTGCCGGGCCTGCAGCCGCTGGCGTGGTCACGGAACTCGACGGGCAGATGAAGATCGCCACCGACAGCCGGCGTTCCAGGAATGTCGAGGCCAATGACCTCGATTACAGGACCAGCGTCGACAGGCTCTACGCAGCGGGCGATGTGCGCCGCGGCCAGTCGCTGGTGGTCTGGGCTATTCGCGAAGGCCGCCAGGCGGCGCGTTCGATCGACGAGGCGCTCATGGGATCGAGCGTTCTGCCCCGCTAAGGAGTGATTGCCGTCGTCTTGTCGGTCACGACGGCAGCCGTGGCGGGCTGGATTTTCGGTGGCGAGGAGAAATCGTCGGCGCGGCCGGGCGAGGCGTCGGGCGCCTTGCCTTCGATGACAAGTTTTTCGCCGGGCAAGTTCGGGTTGCCCTTTACCGGCGGCGCGGCGCCGAGAAGCTCAGAGCCGCCATCGAGCGCCGGATCGCCAAGCAGCATTGGCGGGGTGCGGTCGACCACGATCGGAGCGGCGGCCGGCGCCGGCGCTTCGACCGGGGCGCCAGCGGGGGCGGAGGCTGTCACCGCGCCTCCCGGCGCGGTGATGCCAAGGATCTTCATCAGAGGCTTTTCAGTATAGAAGGCAAGCTTGCGCTTGCCGGCCTTCGACACGTTGATGCCGTCGTCGGAGCGCAGGCGCACCGGCTGGCCGTTAATGTCGGGGCCGCTGGTGACGAAGGCGCCGTTCTCGTCGACGAAACCGTCCCAGACATCGACGAATTCACCGCCATGCTTTTGTGCCGCCGAGTGGTAGATGTCGTTGAAGGCCAGCATGTCGGAGGTCATTTTCGAGACCCGGAACGCGGGCATGCCGACCCACAGGAACGGCACCTTGGCGGCGGCGATGGCGCTGCCGAACGCATCTGTCCGGCGTTCATATTCCTTGGTCCAGTTCTCCGATCGCGGCTGCTCGCGCACGTCGCCGACCTTCATCTGCTGGCGGTCGTTGGAGCCGAGCATGACGACCACGGCCGCCGGTTTTTCGGTCTCGATCAGCGATTTGATCTGTTCCGGCCAATTGTAGAAATCGTCGCGCACGAAACCGGATGAGCCGTTGCTGCGCGCGACGATCCTGACGCCGGGGCTCTCGGCAAAGGCGGTGTCCAGGCCTTCGGCGAGGCCGCTCGCCATGAAATCACCGACCACCAGGACGACGCGGGCATCCGGCGTCTTTTCCACGACAGGCGTCACTGGTTCGACCGGGAGGCGGGGCCGACTTTTTTTCGTCTTGGACTTCGGCCTCGCCTTCTGGATGTCGAGCGGTGGTTCGACCCGCTCGCTGCGGCGCGGAAACAAGAGATCGCGTAGCGACCAGCCGCGATTTTGCTGCTCTTGCGCCAGGGCCGGCGTGTGAAAGGCGCTGGCTGCAGCGACAGCCAGGACGGCGATCGCCAGAAGCAGGATCGGCATGCGGCGAAGGATCACCCGGATACGCGCAACCGAAACCAAGTATTCCCCCGTTTCTAAGTCAGCTCTACTTTTGCCGGAGCCATTTGAGCACTTCCATGCTTGGATAGCCGTCCTGGGTCAAGCCGGTCTTTGCCTGGAAGGCCAGGATGGCGGCTTTCGATCCGTCACCGATCTTGCCGTCGAACTTGCCGTCATAGTAGCCATGCTCGGAAAGCCGCTGCTGAAGCTCCTGCCTTTCCTCGAAGGTGAGCTTGGTGAAAGGCCGTTTCCAGTCCTGCACCAGACCGCCATAGCCGGCGATTTCGTCGGCAAGAAGGCCGACGGCGAGCGCGTATTTGTCGGCGTTGTTGTAGGCTTTGATAACCGAGAAATTCTTGACCATCAGGAAGGCCGGCCCGCCGCGACCGTCCGGCACCTTCAGCGTCGCCTTGTCGGCGCCGTTCTTGAATGGCTTGCCGCTGGCCCTGACAACGCCGAGCGCCTGCCATTGCGCCAGCGTCTTGGAGCCGCCGGGGAGTTTGCCGGCCGGCAAGGTGACCTCATAGCCCCAGGTCTTGCCGGCCTGCCAGCCATTCTTCCTGAGCAGGTTGGCGGCGGTCGCCAGGGCGTCTGGAATCGAATTCCAGATGTCGCGCTTGCCGTTGCCGTCCATGTCGACCGCATAGGCCTGATAGCTGGTCGGTATGAACTGGGTGTGACCCATCGCGCCGGCCCAGGAGCCGCTGAGATGGCTTTCGTCGATATCGCCCCTCTGCAGGATCTTCAGCGCCGCGATCAGCTGGGTGCGGGCGAATTTCGATCGCCTGGGATCGGCATAGCCGAGCGTCGCCAGCGAGCGGATGACATTGCGCATGATGTCGTCGCGCTTGAGGATCTCGCCATAATTCGATTCCATCGACCAGATGGCGAGCAAAATGTTGCGGTCGACGCCGAATCTGGCCTCGATCCTGTCCAGCCACGGCTTCCATTTCCTGGCCATCTGCTGGCCGACGGCAACTGACTGGTCATGGACGCGGTTGTCGAAATAGTCCCAGGCAGGAGCGGTGAATTCGGGCTGGGTACGGGCCTTCTCCAGCACCACCGGGTCGATATCGTTGATGTTCTTGAAGGCCTGGTCGTAAAGCGCCCCGGAAACGCCGCTCTGCACCGCCGTGGCGCGGAAGCTGGCAACCCATTGCCGAAACCCGGCATCGGCGAAAGCGGGCCCAGCGGGCATCAGCAGGGCAAGCGAGAGGCTGGCCGCCGTCACGGCGCTTGCCAGGCGCTTTGCGGTGCTGCGAACGGACATCTTTTCCTCCTTCGTCATATCAGGAAGATCATTCATCGCCGAACCCGGTTAGCATTTAGTTTACCATAGGTGGGGTCGGGAACGAAAAGACGCCTCGATGCTTTACGCAATGCAATATTTGGTCCTGCTCTTGTATGCGTCTCGATTCCGGCGCGAAAATGTCAGAACGGGATTGCGGAGCAGGCCCTCAAACGGATAATTGACAGCATGAAGAGAGTTCGCAAGGCAGTCTTCCCGGTCGCCGGCCTCGGCACGCGGTTCCTCCCGGCCACCAAGGCCATCCCGAAGGAAATGCTGACTGTCGTCGATCGGCCGGTCATCCAATACGTGGTCGACGAGGCGCGCGATGCGGGGATCGAGCACTTCATCTTCGTCACCGGCCGCAACAAGGCGGTCATCGAGGACCACTTCGACGTCCAGTTCGAGCTCTACGACACGCTTGCGCAACGCGGCAAGGACGACCAGCTTGCTCGCCTGCAACGGCTGCAGCCGGCGCCGGGCCAGACCAGCTTCACCCGCCAGCAGGTGCCGATGGGGCTTGGCCATGCCGTCTGGTGCGCGCGCGAGCTTGTCGGCGACGAGCCATTCGCGCTGCTTTTGCCCGACATGATCATGCAGTCGGAAAAGAGCTGCATGAAGGACATGGTCGAGCTCTACGCCGAGACCGGCAACAACATCATCGCGGTGCAGGAATGCGATCCGGCCGAGGCGCATAAATACGGCATCGTCGGCCGCGGCGAGGATACGCATCACGGCTTCCGCATCACCGGCATGGTCGAGAAGCCGAAGACGGGCACCGCGCCGTCCAACCTGTTCATCAACGGCCGCTATATTCTGCAGCCGGAGATTTTCGGCATTCTCGAAGGCCAGGAACGCGGCGCCGGCAACGAGATCCAGCTTACCGACGCGATGCTGAAGCTGGAAAAGCAGCAACCCTTCTACGGCTACCACTATCAGGGCCGCACCTTCGATTGCGGTTCGCCGGAAGGCTTCGTCGAGGCCAATGTCGCCTTCGCCCTGTGGCGCAACGACATGAATGAGAACATGCGCGGTGTCATCCGCACCTTGCTCGATGAGATGAAGCCGTCGGAGCGGCGCGGCGCCGCCCTCTAAGTTACCGCTGCACCTTCACGCCAAGGAAGATGCTGTTTGCGGTGTAGTCGCGGCCGGGCAGGTTGCTGGTCAGTTTCTCGGTCCTGACCCGGGTGGTGAGGCCGGCGTAGCGGTTCAGCCACCAAGTCAGGCTGCTCTCGGCACTCAGCACCAAATCATGACCATCGATGCCGACATAGTCGCGCCAGTCGACGCCGAGTGCCGCGTTCGCCGTCAGATTGGCGCGGATCTGCCGTTCGCCGGTGAGCCGGCCGGAATAGAGGATGTCGCCGCTTTGGGCGGCGGTGGTGGTGTCCTCGATGGTGGTCTGGCCGGTCAGTCCGATCGTGGTGCCGCGCTCGGGCGACCATTTGAGATCGGCATCCACCGTCGGGCCTGAAATCGCTTCCAGGCTATTGTCGTCGATCGCCTCCCGCAGCCAGCCGGCGGAGAATTCGCCGGAGAGCTTGTCGCCCATGTCGAGCTCAAGGCCGGCGCGCGCGGCAAGCCGCGTCGAGGAGCGTTCGAACCCATTGCTGTCTGAGCGCAGATCATAGTCCCTGCGCCCGACCTCGACCTCGGTGAACGGGACGAGGGCTGGAGAGATTTCGTAACCGGTGCGCAAGGTCGCGGTGTAGAGGGTGGAGTCGCGGTCCTTCTGCGACAGCGAGGTGCCGTCTGAAAGCTTGGCGTCGCCATAGAAATCGTGCGTCACCGCGCCGGTCAGCGTGTAGCGCATCTTGCCGACATCCTTCTCGATGCCGAGACTGCCGTTGACGGTCTGCCGCAGCGGCTGCGAGGAGACCCCGGCAATGGCATCCGGCGAGGAGGCCGATTCCGGCACGGCTTCGTAACCGAGCTTGGCGATGGTGCGCAGCTCGTTGTCGAGATCGACGTTGAGCGTTCCCTCGATCCGCCCTTGCGCGTCGGAGACCTCGTCGCCGGATACGGTCTTGCGGAAGCTGCCGTAGCCGTTGATGAGCGCCGAATTCTCGTGCCAGTCGGAGGCGGCGGAAAAACGCAGCGCCGTTTCGGAAAGCAGCGCCGGTGCGCCGCCGCTGCTGGAATCGGCATTGGACGACGACGTCAGGCCTTGCTCCAGCGTTGGCCTGATGAGGAAGGAGCCGACCTTGATGCCGGTCGCGGCGAAGGGGTCGTCCTCGGGTTTCTTGTCCTGCCCTTCGATGGAGCCGGTGCGTTCGGCGCCAGGGTCAAGTTTTTGCCTGTCGGCGCTGTCGACCGTAAGGGCGCGGCGATTGGCGGTGTCCTGCTCGGCGTCGGTGGTCTCGTTGTCATCCGTGGCGGCTGTGCTTGCTGTTGCGTCAGTGGTCTTTTTCGTCTTCTTCTTGTCGGCGGCCTTGGCCTTGTCGTCCTTGGTCTTGTCCTGGTCGGCGGCACGCTGTCTTGCGGTCGAGAGCCGGCGGGGCTTAACCGGAGCCGCCTCGTCGGTCGATGTGTCGTCGGTGGCAGCGGGCTGATCGAAAATGCTGTTGGCCGCGCCTGTCGCGTTGGTGTCGTCAGGCACCGCGCCGGGGCTGGCCGGCTGGTAGGTGTCCGCCGGCGCGTCGTCCGTTGCGGCTGCGTTCGCTTGTGCCTGCTGGTCCTGGGAACTGGCCATGCTCAGTTGCCTGGCCTTGCGCTGCTGGTCGGCCAGGATCGCCGATTCCGAAACCTCGCCGCGCAGCTCGGTTTCCTGGGCGTGGAGCGGTATCGGACGCAGCAAAGCCAGGACGCTGGCCGCCAGCAGCAGAGTGCTGACGGTCGTGTCCCTTAGACCTCTTCTCGTTCCAGGCTGGGCCCGCGACATCGTCACCACTGCTTGCGCTGCGCATGCGCGCCATACTTACCGAACCGTAAATGGGGATGGTTAACGGAGGGTTGAGGCGGTGGCGTCCAGCACGGTCTGGTGGCACGATTTCGAAGTCCGCGCGGTTCGAGATCGGAACGCTAACAGCCATTTCTGTTGGACAGGCGTGGGGCAAAGCGCTAATCGCATCGGCATGCATGCGGGGTCCCCAGAAAAGAAGCAGCCGGACAGGCAGGCCGCGATCGATTCGGCGCTGAGAACGGTGGCGACCGAGCAGGCCGGTGTCGCGGCACTTGCCGCGGCGCTCGAAGACGGACTGGCCGAGCCGTTCGCGCGGGCCGTCGCCATCGTCTCGCGGGCCGATGGCCGCGTCATCGTCACCGGCGTCGGCAAGAGCGGCCATATCGGTTCGAAGATCGCCGCGACGCTTGCCTCGACCGGCACGCCCGCCTTCTTCGTCCATCCGGCCGAGGCCAATCACGGCGATCTCGGCATGATTGCCAAGGACGATGCCATCATCGCCATGTCATGGTCCGGCGAGAGCAAGGAATTGATGGGGATCGTCGCCTATTCCCGGCGCTTTTCGATCCCGCTGATCGCGGTCACATCCGGCGCGACATCGGCGCTGGCGCGCGCGGCCGACGTGGTGCTGCTCTTGCCGCCGGCGCCTGAAGCCTGTCCGCATGGGCTAGCGCCGACGACGTCGACGCTGCTTCAGCTGATCATGGGCGATGCGCTGGCCATCGCACTGCTCGAGGCGCGCGGCTTCACGCCGGATCATTTCCGCACCTTCCATCCCGGCGGCCAGCTCGGCGCCAATCTGACGCAGATCCGCGAGATCATGCATGTCGGCGACAGGCTTCCTCTGGTGCCGACGGGGACCGGAATGCAGGACGCGATCCTCGAATTGTCGCGCAAGGGGTTTGGCTGCGTGGCGATTACGGCCGTGGACGGCGCTCTGATAGGCATCATCACCGACGGCGATATCCGCCGTCATATCGCCAACGATCTCTTGGCAATGAGCGTCGATCAGGTGATGACCAGGAAGCCGAAGACGGCGAGCCCGGACACCCTGGTGGCGACGGCGCTGCAGACCATCAACACTTCGGCCATCACCAGCCTGATGGTGGTCGAGGGCGGACGCCCGGTCGGGCTCGTCCACCTGCATGACCTGCTGCGCATCGGCGCAGCCTAGGCTTGTCGATCTTCAGGTGATGCCGGCCTGACCTGAATCTCAACACACCCTAAACCGTCGACTCATACAGCTTCGACGGTCAGTTCCAGATCGGTGTCGGCAGCACCCGTCACCCGCACCTGCGTGCCGACCGGCAAATCCGGGCCGGAAACACGCCACAGCGTGTCGCCGAGCTTGATGCGGCCGCGGCCGTCCTTGATCGGCTCGGCAAGTGTCGCCATCTTGCCGACCATCTGCGCGCCGCGGCGGTTGAGCAGCGGCTGGTCGGTTGGATCATTGCGACCGCCCACCAGCTTCTTGCCGAAATAGGCGGAAACCAGCGACAGAGCGAGGAAGGCGAGCACCTGGATTTGCCAGGTCCAGAAACCTGCATCCCAGATCAGCAGCGACACGGCGCCGATGATGAGCGCGGCGATGCCGATCCACAGCATGAAAATACCGGGCGCGATGACTTCCATCACCAGCAGGACGAAGCCGAGAACCATCCAGTTCCACGGACCGAGTTCGGAAATGATGCGATCGAGCATGGGAGTGCGCTCCTACGATCTCAATTCTCGCTCGGGCGGACCACCGGCGGGCGGGCGGCCTGCCGCTGCGCGCCGGTCGTGCCTTCGCTGCGAAAGACTTCCTTGGCGATCTCGCCAATGCCGCCGAGCGTGCCGATCAGCGACGAGGCCTCCATCGGCATCAGCACGACCTTGCTGTTGGTGGCCGAACCGATCTTGGTCAGTGCCTCGGTGTATTTCAGCGCGACGAAGTAGTTGAGCGCCTGTACATCGCCCTGGGAGATGGCGTCGGAGACGACCTGCGTGGCACGGGCTTCGGCTTCGGCCGAGCGTTCGCGAGCCTCGGCGTCGCGGAAGGCAGCTTCCTTCCGGCCCTCAGCCTCGAGGATCTGCGACTGCTTGAGACCTTCGGCGGCGAGGATTTGCGCGCGCTTGTTGCGCTCTGCCGTCATCTGCCGACCCATCGATTCGATCAGATTGGCCGGCGGGTTGATATCCTTGATCTCGACGCGGGTGATCTTGATGCCCCACGGGTGCGCGGCTTCGTCGACGACGCGCAGCAGGCGTTCGTTGATGGCGTCGCGGTTCGACAGCAATTCGTCGAGGTCCATCGAGCCCATGACGGTGCGGATGTTGGTCATCGTCAGGTTGAGGATGGCGTTCTGCAGGCCGGAGACCTGGTAGGCCGCCTGCGCCGCATTGAGGATCTGGAAGAAGGCGATGCCGTCGACGCCGACGATGGCGTTGTCGCGGGTGATGATCTCCTGGCTCGGTACGTCGAGCACCTGTTCCATCATATTCATCTTGGCGCCGACACGGTCGACGAACGGCACGATGAGGTTGAGGCCGGGGGACAATGTCTTGGTATAGCGGCCGAAACGCTCAACCGTATAATTGTAGCCTTGCGGGATTGTCCGGATACCCTTGAAAAGCACCAGTACGACAAGTGCAACAAGAACCATAATCGCGATATCGAAACCGCTGAAGCCCATTTCGTTTCTCCCTCAATAGGCGCCGACTTCACGGAATCACTTAAGTGTGTTTCCGCAACGTTACAATCAGGTGATCACGAATATTGGTTAGCGAAGGCTTTTGCGCACCGCTTTCGTGCCGCCGAAGCCCGTCAGACCCAGCCCGCCAGCTCGCGCCGCACCATCGCCTCGATGACGGCCATGCCCTCGGCGCTGTCGTTGAGGCAAGGGATGTGGGCGAATTGCTCGCCGCCGGCGTGATGGAAGGTTTCGGCGGCCTCGCGGCCGATCTCGTCCAGCGTCTCGATGCAATCGACGGAGAAGCCGGGATTGACGACGGCGATCGACTTCACGCCGTCATGCCCGAGTTTCTCCACCGTCTTGTCGGTATAGGGCTGCAGCCAATCCTGCGCGCCGAAGCGCGACTGGAAGGTGGTGATCAGCCTTTCGTCGCTCCAGCCGAGCTTTTGGCGCAGCAGCCGTGTCGTCTCCAGGCAATGGGCCTGATAGGGATCGCCCTTGTCTGAATAAGGCTTCGGAATGCCGTGATAGGAGGTAATGACCACCTCCGGCTCGAAGTCGAGGCTTGCAAGGTGCCGCTCGATCGAGCGGGCGAGTGCATCGATGTAGACAGGCTCGGCATAGTAAGGCGGCACGCTGCGGATGGCTGGTGCCGCCCGCATCTTCATCAGCGCGCGAAACAGCTGGTCGTTGGCGGTCGCCGTCGTCGTTGCCGAGTACTGCGGATAGAGCGGGAAAGACAGGATGCGGTCGCAGCCTTGCTCGACCAGTCTTTGGGCGACGCTCGCCGTCGAGGGGTTGCCGTAGCGCATCGCCCAGTCGACGACGACTTCGGGCAGGTCACCGAGCGCCTGGCCAAGCTTCTCGCTTTGGGCGCGGGTGTAGGTGCGCAGCGGCGACTCGTTCTTCTCCCGGTTCCAGATCCTGGCGTAGTTGGCGCCCGATTTTTTCGGCCTGGTGGTGAGGACCAAAGCATAGAGGATCGGATACCAGATCGCCTTATTCAACTCGATCACACGCGGATCTGAGAGGAATTCCCTCAAATAGCGCCACATCGGCGTGAAGTCGGTGCCATCGGGCGTGCCGAGATTGATCAGCATGACGCCGATCTTGCCCGCCTTGACCGGCGCATGACCCGCCGGGGCAGTCGCCTTCGCGGCTTTGGGGTCGACGGGACTGGAAAGCGTCATGCGGGTCTCCGGGCACCGTGAACCACCGGTGACGCAGCGAAACTAGCGATGCGGCGCCGGTTTTCAATGCTGCGTCTGGCCGCACCTTACCCGAACGCAGAACACCCGCCTGGTTTCCCAGACGGGTGTTGTGAGTTTCTGCGAAAGGACTACTTCGCCGCAGGCGGAATCGTCAGGGTCGCGCCGAGCGGCAGACGGCGCGGCTCGTAGCCCTTGTTGGCTTCGGAAATCGCCTTCCACTTGGTGCCGTCGCCATAGGCGTTCTTGGCCAGATCCCAGAACGTGTCGCCGGCGACGATGACATGGCTGGCTTCGGCTGGCGCGGCCGGGGCAGCCTCTGCCGGCTTGGCGGGTTCCGCGGCCGGGGCAGGGGCCGGTGCTGCTTCTGCGGGTTTGGCCGGCTCCGCCGGTGCGGGCGCCGCAGGAGCGGTTTCGGCCGGGACGGTCGGCGGGGTCGTGGCGATGTCGCCAGAGTTGTCCGGCAAGGCTGGCATCGCCGGCTCGGCTGGTTTGGCCGGCTCGGCCGCGGGAGCCGCCGCGACGGTTGCGGCTATTTCGGTGATGCGGCCGTCGAGCTTCGGCGTATAGGGCCGGTGCGCGCCGAGATAGTCGGCGACCACCTGTTCGAGGCCCGGACCGTAGTCATAGGCATTCTGGGCCTTTTCGGCGAAGACCTTGTAGCCGTCACCGCCCTGGCGGACATAGTTGTTGGTGGCGACCAGATAGTCCTTGTCCGGATTGAGTGGTGTCCAGGCGCCACCCTCCATGACTTCGACCGACTTGACGCGTCCGGCATTGGGCGCGACCGACTTGTCGAAGGAATATTTCAGGCCGGCGACCTGCGGGAAGCGCCCGGCGCCGTCCTCGATCTGGCTGAGGCCACTTTCCAGCCCGGCCACCAGATCCTTGCCCGAGATCTTGAATGTCGCCAGCGTGTTCTGGAACGGCAGCACGGTCAGCACTTCGCCCATGGTCACGGTGCCCTGGTCGATCGAGGCGCGCAGTCCGCCGCCGTTCGAGATGACGATCTCGACGCCCTGGCCCTTGACGCGGTCGAGGATCGCGTCGGAGACGAGATTGCCCATCTCGCATTCGCGGGTGCGGCAATTCTCTCGGCTGCCGTCGATCGGCTTGGTGGTCTCGGCCACCTCCTTGTTCTTCAGTTCCTCGATCGGCGCGCCGAGTTCCTTGATGCGGGCAAGCACGGCGGGATCGGGCGTGATCGACTTGTCGAGAAAGATCGGATCGCCGCTGGCTTCCTTGACGACGCCATTGTCGTCGAACACGACCTTGAACTCGCCGAGATATTTCGAATAGGACGCCGCCTGCACGACCGGCACCTTATAGCCGTCGGGGTTGTCGACCATCGTCGGATAGGGGCCCGCCGCCTTCGGATCGGTGTTCGACAAAAGCGTATGGCTGTGGCCGCCGACCACCACGTCGATGCCGGGGATCTTGGCGATGACGTCGCGCTCGCGGTTGTAGCCGATATGGGTCACCGCGATGATCTTGTTGACGCCTTCGCCCTTCAGCTTCTCGACCTCTGATGTGATCGACTTGACGTCGTCCTCGATGGTGATGTTGGGGCCAGGCGTAGCCAGTTCCGGCGTGTCGTTGGTGACGGCGCCGATGATGCCGATCTTCTGGCCGCCGACTTCGACCACGATCGATGGCTTGACGCGGTCGCCTAGCTTGGATTGCGCGTTGGCCTTCACATTGGCGCCCAGCACGGGGAACTTGATCATGTCGAGGAACGGAGCAAGTGCGGTCTCGCCGTCGTCGAACTCGTGATTGCCGAGCGCCATGGCGTCGAATTTCATCTCGTTGAGGAACTCGCCTTCGACCTTGCCCTTGTAGGTGGTGTAGAACAGCGAGCCCTGGAAATTGTCGCCGGCGCTGAGCAGCAGCACATTCTGGCCTTCCAGCTTCTTGCGCTCCTGCGCGATCGCGGTGATCAGGCGGCCGGCGCCGCCGATGCATTCGCCCTTGGTCTCCTCTTCGGCCGAACAGGTCGACTCGTATTTGTTGTTGCCCTCGATGCGGCTGTGCCAGTCGTTGATATGCAGGATGTTCAGTGTGTAGTCGGCAAAGGATGCGCCGGCCGACAGGCCAAGCGTGGATGCCGACAGGGCGGCAATGGCGGCAAACTTCTTCATATTCGTCTCCCGGATGAACCTGACCAGAGGCATTTAACGCCCTTGCTTGACTGGGGGCATAACAGCCAGCTTTTGCGTCATGTTCACATCGCGTTTTCATCGATGCAAGTGGAAATCAGGACGATGTTTGCCGGCATAAAAAAGACGGCGGCTCGCGCCGCCGTCTTTTGGATGGATCGATGTCGTACCAGGCTATTTCAGCCGCATTTCATAGGATGCCAAGTGAATACACCTGGGCTGCAAAATGCTTTAGGCCCGGCGCGTCAGCACGAAATTCTGCCCGGCCGCGCTGGTGCAGTTGAGCTGGCTGGTGGAGACCATCAGGCAGTTGAAGCTGACCGGCGTCTGGCGGATGAGCGAGGTGCCGTGGATCTCGACCGAGGTGGCGCCGGTCATGGTGTAGCTGCCTTCGGCGAGCTTCTGGCCGGTATCGGTCGCGACGGTGGCGAAGCTGCCGGCCGCGAAGGTCGACAGGCCGGTGCCTTTGGCATCGATCCAGGAGCCTTCGACGCCTTTCGGTCCAGACGCCATCGGCGGCGCCTCGGGGCCGCCCGTCATGCAGCCGGCAAGCATCGTCGCCAGGGCGCCCGCGGCGCCCATAGAAAGAACTTTGCGCGCAATCGTCATTTCTAAAAACCCTCTCCTCAAGCATCGGCCCGAAAATCGATGCGATTTTCGGAAAGCACGATGCGTGCATCCAAAGTGCTAGAGCGTACTTTCCAAATGGAGGCACGTCGCTCTAGGCCGCATCCCTTCAATCGCCCGATTTCCGGGCGATTGCAAGGCAGTCGGACATGCTGGTGGAACCGCTATCGCACCAGGATGTTGCGGAATTGCCACGGGTCGTTGTGGTCGAGATCCTCGGGGAAAAGCCCCGGGCGGTTATCGAGCGGCGTCCAGTCGGTGTAGTAGCCCTTGACCGGCCCGAGATAGGGCGACTGCACTTCCAGGCAGCGCTTGTAGTCCATCTCATCGGCCTCGACGATGCCGACTTCAGGGTTTTCCAGCGCCCAGACCATGCCGGCGAGCACCGCCGACGTGACCTGCATGCCGGTGGCGTTCTGATAGGGCGCCAGCTTGCGCGCCTCGGCCAGCGACAGCTGCGAGCCATACCAGTAGGCGTTCTTGTCGTGGCCGTAGAGCAGGACGCCAAGCTCGTCGACGCCGTCGACCAGCTCGTTCTCGTCAAGCACGTGATGCACGGGTTGCGACTTGCCGGCGGCGCCGAACATCTCGTGCAGCGACAGTAGGGCGTCATTGCAGGGATGATAGGCATAGTGGCAGGTCGGGCGGTACTGCACCTTGCCCTTCTTGCCGCGCACGGTGAAGAAATCGGCGATCGAGATCGCCTCGTTATGCGTCACCAGGAAACCGTATTGCGGGCCGGGCGTCGGGCACCACGAGCGCACGCGGGTGTTGGCGCCGGGCTGTTCCAGATAGATCGCCGCCTTGGAGCCATGCTTGTGCTTCTTGCCGTTCTTCGGCATCCATTTCTCATGCGTGCCCCAGCCGAGCTCGGCCGGCTGCAGGCCCTCGGAGATGAAGCCCTCGACCGACCAGGTGTTCCAGAACACGTTCATCGGCTTAGGCTTTTTGGTGCGCTGGGTGTCGCGCTCGGCGATGTGGATGCCCTTGACGCCGGCCTTCTTCATCAGCCTGGCCCAGCCGTCACGGTCGTCCTGCGCCGGCTCGGGAAACTCGAGGCCGAGATCGGTGGCGAGGTTCAGCAGCGCCTGCTTGACGAACCAAGAGACCATGCCGGGATTGGCGCCGCAGGTCGAAATCGCCGTCGCACCGCCGGGCTTCTCATGCTTTTCCTTGATCATCGCTTCGCGCAGCGCATAGTTGGTGCGGCTGGCATTGTCGGCCTTGGCATCGAAATAGAAACCGAGCCACGGCTCCACGACCGTGTCGATGTAGAGCACGCCGAGCTTGCGGCAGAGCCGCATCAGGTCCACCGAGCCGGTGTCGACCGACAGGTTGACGCAAAAGCCCTTGCCACCGCCATTGGTCAGAAGCGGCGTCAAGAGCTTCTTGTAGTTCTTCTCGGTCACCGCCTCCTGGACGAAAGCGATGCCGCGCTCGTCGAGCAGCCTGCGGTCGGTGTCGCGCGGGTCGATGACCGTCATGCGCGACTTGTCGAACTTGAAATGGCGCTCGATCAGCGGCAGCGTTCCCCGTCCGATCGAGCCGAAGCCGACCATCACGACCGGGCCGGTGATTTCACCGTAAACGGGCCAGTTTTCATTCGCCATTTTATCGAACACTCCTTCAGCACGCGGGGGGAAAAGCCGGGCATTTGCGCCGGACGGCCAAGCGCTACACCACAGATCATTGTCATAAACCAGTGAAAAGCGCCAACCGCCGGCCAGGCCGGCTTGCGCATTTGGTTAAGCCGCCTTGGCCATGTCGTCGAGGAAGGCGACCAACCGGTTGCGGTCGGCGGTCAGCCCCTTGTAGTCGAGCTGGGCCTGGTCAAGCTCCTGAAGCTGCGCGGCGAAAGACACAGCCAGCGCTTGCCTGTCGGGATGGCTGGCCAGCACCTTGAGCGGATCGAGATGGATGCGGATGGTGAACAGCACGTCGCGCGAGACGGTCAGCTTCCTGAGCGTCTGCCGCTCGACGCGGATGAAGGCGTGGGCGTCGACGTCGCCATCAGGGAATCGCGTCGGGCGGTTGCTGGCGCGGTCGATGCGCTCGACGTTGGAGAGGGGATGGTAGAGCGCGTCGCCTGCCTGGATCGACCAGTTGTAGCGCTTGACCGCCTGGCCCTGAAGGCCGTCGAACATACGGTTGATGAGATCGGCCGGTCGCGTGCCCGGCCCGAAACCTGGCACCGGCGCGTGGATCTGCTGCAGCGGCTTGCCGAATTTTTCGGTGAGCGACCATGACGAGGGAAAGCAAAGCGAGCCGGCGACGAGGCGCCAGCCGCTTTCGTCCCGCCGCATCAGGATCAGGTCATCCTGGACCAGCAGCGACGCCGCGATGAGCGGCGCGTATCGTAAGCCTGCATCAGGCCCGCCAAATTTCCCGGCGCCAACCACCTCGATCCCGTCGCCGGAGCGCCGATAGATGTCAGGATGCTTCGTCAGCAGATGCTCGCCGAGCAGGTCGAGCACTTCGCGCTGCGCGTCGCGAGTACCGTCTTCCTCGACAAAGACCCTTTCGGGGATTTCCGCATAGAGCCGGCGTTTCTCGGCGAGATGCGGCAGCAGATGTTCGTCGACCTCGATCCACCGGTCAGGGTCGAGCGGCTTCAGCCCGATGGTGAAGAGTTTGGACGAGCCGTCATAGGGCGTATGGGTGGGCTGGCGAGAGGTCATGCTTCGTTGAAGGCGTCCAACCCGGCGGCGGTCATCCTCGCGGTGAATTCGGTGACGTCGTAGTCGGCGGCACCCGCCTTGGCGAACGGGTCGGCTGCCAGCCTGGCATCCAGCACATCGCGCGGACCGCGCGCGATGATGACGCCGCCAGTCCTTGGGTTCTTCGGTCCGGACGCGACAAAGATACCTTCGACGTAGCAGGCCTTCAGCCATTCGACATGCGCCGGCGCCAGCCGGTCGATCTCGGCGAGCGGCACCTTGTAGTTCAGCGAAACGACGAACATCGCTATCTCCCGCCTGCGTCAGGCCAATCTGGCCGGGATCAGCCCGCGCAGCGAATTGCCGACGTAGATCGCCCTGGCCGATTTCAGATCGTCAAAGCTGTAGATCGCTTCGGCGGCGCGGCCTTCGTCCAGGAACTCGCCGCGCAATACGCCAGGCAACAGGCCGCAATCGAGGCGGGGCGTCATCAGCACGCCGTCGCCGAAGTCGGCGAAGAGATTGGTGATCGTGCCCTCGCAGAGTTCACCGCGCTCGTTGGCTAAAAGCACCTCGTCGGCCTGGGTGATGAGATATTCGGCGCGGGCATGGATGTAGGTCTGTCGCCGACTGGTCTTGTGGCGCAGCAGCGTATCGCTGGAATCGAGCCGCACCCGCGCCAATTGCAACCTCCAGACCTTGTCGGCTGCCAGCGGTTCGTAAGGCTGCACCGAGGCCGTCGCCTCGCCATTGCGCGCCAGGACAAGGCGGGTGCGCAATGCCGTCTCCTGTCGGCCAACCGTATTCATGAGCGCTTCGCCGACCCGTTGCGGATCGCATGCAAAGCCCAGCTCCGCAGCCGAGCCATAAAGCCGTGCGAGATGGCGATCGAAGCGCAGGAACCCCGCGCCGGGTTCCCAGCGCATGGTCTCGATCAGCTCGAAATCGGCGGCGTTCCCGTCGCGAAGCGTGCTTTCAGCAGACACTCCCGATACTCCTCCTCGGCCGTGGAATCGAAGACGACGCCACCGCCGACATTGTAGACGGCCTCGCCGCTGGAAAAGAGCGAGATGGTGCGGATCGCCACGGAAAAGCGCATCGTGCCGCCGGGCGCGATCCAGCCGATGGCGCCGCAATAGACGTCGCGCGGCACGCCTTCCAATTCGTGCAGTATCTCCATGGCGCGTATTTTCGGCGCGCCGGTGATCGAGCCGCAGGGAAACAGCGCAGCCAGGATCTGGCGGATGCTGACATCCGGCAGGAGCTTCGCCCGCACACGGCTCACCATCTGGTGCACCGTCGGATAGGTCTCGATGCGGAACAGTTCGGGCACCTCAAGCGTGCCGACCTCGCTGATCAGCGAAATGTCGTTGCGCAGGAGGTCGACGATCATCCGGTTCTCGGCCTGGTTCTTCTCGTCGTTGCGCAGGAACGCCTTCAACTTGGCGTCCTCGGCCTTGGTCGCGCCGCGCGGCGCCGTGCCCTTCATCGGATGCGTCTCGATCATGCCGTCGGCGTAGATCTCGAAGAACAGTTCGGGCGAGCGCGACAGCACGATCGGATCGCCGAGCGCAACCAGCGCGCCGTACTTCACCGGCTGGCGCTCGGTCAACGCATTGAAGGCGGCGAGCGGATCGCCCGACCATTGCGCGTTGACTGGAAAGGTCAGGTTGCCCTGATAGCAGTCGCCCTTGCGGATGTGGTCATGCAGCCGTGCGAAGCGTCTGGCGTAATCTTCGGCGGACCAAGCGGCCCTGGCGTCGAAGATCGGACCATTGGTGGCCGGCGCAGTGTTTTGCGGCAAGGCCTGCTCGAGCGGGGCATCGAAAACGCCGAGGCAGACCAGCGGCGCGCGCCGGCCCTCGGGCAGCAGCGGCACCAGTTTCGGCTCGAGCAGGTAACCCGCCTCGTAGGAGAAATAGCCGGCCAGCCATTTGCCTGCGTCGCTCGCCGCCTGCGCGGCTTCCAGCGCCGGCAGGAAATCGCGCGCTTCATGCGCCGTGATGATTTCGGCCGGATGGTCGAAGACGAGCTGACGCGCGCTCGCATCATTGCGGAAGATGGCGGAGGGCAGGGACATTGGGGCTCGGATGCTGCGGTCTGTGACGCCAGCGATCGCTCTATATGGGGGCTCGCCCGCGTGCAATCGAGGGAGCGGCGTCCAAGGACGCAAAGGTTGCACGGCTACAAAAACAATGGCGGCACGGGGCGCCGCCATTGTGGCCCGCAGGCTGAATACGCTCAGGTGTTGTTGGCGGTTCCCGCGGTCGGGAAGCGTCGGGCGAATCCATTTTCGTCGCCGGCGGCCAAAAGCTTCGCCTGGTCGATCCATTGCTCTCGCGCGATACGGCCGTCGAAATTCAGCACGTCCTCGATCCGCTTGACGTCGGCTTCCGTCCAGGCGGCGATCTGGGCGTAGGAGGTGACCCCCAGGCCCTTGAGTAGCTTTTCGTTGACCGGGCCGATGCCGATCAAGCGGCGCAGATTGTCGGGCTTGCCAGCTGCCGCCTTGGCCGAAGCCGGTACTGCTTTCTTCGCCGCGGCCGGTTTGGACGCAGCAGCCTTGGGGGCGGCGGCTTTCGCTGCCGGCTTTGGCACGGCCGCGGTCTTGGCAGCGGAGGGTTTCTTAGCCGCAGCGGCTGGCTTGGCGGAGGCTGGCTTGGCAGCGGGCTTGGCGGCGGCGGGTTTGGCCGGAGCCGTTGCGGGTGTCGACATCAGCGCGGCCGGTGCCTGCCCGGCGGCCTTCGCGGTGCCGGATGCGGCGGGCGCTTCGCGCAGCTGGCGCTCGAGATCGGCGCGGGCGCGGCCACATGCATCCAGCTCGGCACGAAGCTTGTCACGTTCGCTGCGCGTGCGGTCCAGATCGCCGCGCAAACTGTCGAGCTCGCCGCGCAGGCGACCCCAGAGGAACCAGCCAACCAACACACCTACAACGAACGCCAGGAGCATGTAGAAAAAAGTGCCCATTGTCTCTCTCCACTCCGATCCGTCTGCCGTGGCCGGAGTGATGACCTTGGCGCAAGGATCATTCAAAGGTGGTTCCGCGGTTGACGGAACTGCCGGCTTCATCGACCTGTCGGCGATCGGGTTTTACACACCCATGGCCAACGGCCGCCATCGCATTCGCCAAGGCGCCACGACCGGCCGAGAGTGTCCCTGGCCTGAGCAGTGCGTCCGGCTGAGCTTGAGGCGGGACGCTATCATACGGCCTGCGGAAAGCTAACGGAAAAATTCCACCGAGAGTTGTTCAAGAACAGATATTTAGGACAAGAATAGAACGGTCCCAACATGCGCTTCGGCTAATCTATTTTGATTAAGCCGAGTGTCGAGACCGCCTGTCACTTGTCCAGCGCTTCCAGTTCGTCGATCAGGCCGCCGATCACGCTGAGCCCGATTTGCCAGAAGGCGGGATCGGTGGCGTCGAGGCCGAAGGGCGCCAGAAGCTCGGAATGATGCTTGGTGCCGCCGGCGCGCAGCATCTCGAAATACTTCTCCTGAAAGCCGCGCTCGGCATTCTGGTAGACCGCATAGAGCGAGTTCACCAGGCAATCGCCGAAGGCATAGGCATAGACGTAGAAGGGCGAATGGATGAAGTGCGGGATGTAGGTCCAGAACACTTCGTAGCCATCGCGCAGCTTGATCGCCGGTCCGAGGCTTTCGGCCTGCACCTCCAGCCAGAACTGGCCGAGCCGGTCGGAGGTCAGTTCGCCGTTCTTGCGCTCGGCATGCACCTTGCGCTCGAATTCGTAGAAGGCGATCTGGCGCACGACGGTGTTGATCATGTCCTCGACCTTCTGGGCGAGCATGGCCTTGCGCTCGCGCCTGTCGGTGGTCTGGTTGAGCAGCGAACGGAAGGTCAGCATCTCGCCGAAGACGGACGCCGTCTCGGCGAGCGTCAGCGGCGTCGAGGCCATCAATGCGCCCTGGCCACCGGCCAGCACCTGGTGGACGCCGTGGCCAAGCTCATGCGCCAGCGTCATCACATCGCGCGGCTTGCCCATGTAGTTGAGCAGCACATAGGGATGCGCCGACGGCACGGTCGGATGGGCGAAGGCGCCGGGCGACTTGCCCGGCCTGACCGGTGCGTCGATCCAGTTGCGGTCGAAGAAGGTCCGGGCGATTTCGGCCATGTCGGGCGAAAAGCGCTGATAGGCCGACAGCACCGTGTCCCTGGCGTCGTCCCAGCGGATGACCGCCTGCGGGGTCTCGGGCAAGGGCGCGTTGCGGTCCCAGTGGTTCATCACCTCCATGCCCAGCCAGCGCGCTTTCATCGCGTAGTAGCGGTGCGACAGGCGCGGATAGGCTTCGCGTACGGCCAAGGCCAGCGCGTCGACGACGCTGCGCTCGACGCGGTTGGCGAGATGGCGTGAATCGGCGATGTCCTCAAAGCCACGCCAGCGGTCGGAGATCTCCTTGTCCTTGGCCAGCGTGTTGGTGATCAAGGTGAAGGTGCGCAAATTCTTGCGGAAGGTGGCGGCCAGCGCTTCGGAAGCCTGGCGCCGCAGCTCGCCGTCGGCGTCCTGCAGGCGGTTCAGTGCCGGCTCCAGCGCCAGCTCCTCGCCGCCGACGTCAAAGCGCAGATCCGTCATCGTCTCGTCGAACAGCCGGTTCCAGGCGCCGCGCCCGGTGATCGACTTTTCGTGGAAGAGCTGCTCGACCCGGTCCTCGAGTTGGAACGGCTTGTCCTTGCGCAGGTCGAGCACCCAGGGCCGGTAATGGGCGAAGCCAGCGTCGGCTGCGAGCGCGCTCTCGATCACGGCATCGTCGATCAGGTTCAGCTCGAGCGCGAAGAACAGAAGATGCGCGCTGGCGTCGGTCATCTTCTCCTGGATATCGCCATAGAGCTTGGCGCGCTGCGGATCGGCCGTGTTGCCGGCATAGACCAGCCCGGCATAGGAGACGATGCGGCCGATCAGTTCCTCCAGTGCCTCATAGGCGCGCAGCGCTTCGCCCAGCCTGCCGGCGCTGCCGCGCTCAGCCTCGGCTGCCAGCGTTCCCTTCCAGCGGCTCTCGAAGGCGGTGGCATCGCTTGCGGCGCTCGCAATGTCGCGCTTCAGTTCGGGAGCCTCCATGCCGGAGTAGAGATCGGCGAGGTTCCATTCCGGCAGATCGCCCAACTCGGACGCGCCGTGACCGATTGCTGGCGCCGCAAGCCGCCGATCGAACATCATGCGCATCAACAATACCTTCCGGAATCAAGGGGAAAGGAGAAGCCGGTCAAATCCTAAGGAATTCGTTCACCGGGTTTTTTGAAACCTTGTTTAGAACCCTGTGCCAAGATGATCCATGGGGAATTTCTCAGGCGGGCATCCAAGACAGTCATGACAGGTTCCATACTCATAGTCGATGACGATCCCGTGCAGCGCAGGCTGCTCGAGGCGGCGGTGACGAAATTCGGCCACGGCGCGATCGTCGCCGACGGCGGCGAAGCCGGTCTCGGCGTCCTCGACGGGCCCAATGCACGCGAGGTCTCGGTTGTCATCCTCGATCTGGTCATGCCGGGCCTCGACGGTATCGGCGTGCTCAAGGCGATGCGCGAGCGCGGCATCCATGTGCCGGTCATCGTGCAGACCGCGCAGGGCGGCATCGAAACCGTCGTTTCGGCGATGCGCCATGGCGCGTTCGATTTCGTGGTCAAGCCGGCCTCTCCCGACAGGCTGCAGACAGCGATCGGCAACGCGCTCAAAGTCGAGGCGGTCGAGGACGAGATGAAGCGAACGTCGCGGCGGCGCGGCGGCCATCTGACCTTCAAGGACATGATCACCCACAGCCCGGCGATGGACCGCGTGATCCGCCTCGGCCAGAAGGCGGCGGCGTCCAACATCCCGATCCTGATCGAAGGCGAATCGGGCGTCGGCAAGGAACTGGTGGCGCGCGCCATCCAGGGCAGCGGCGACCGCCGCTCGAAGCCTTTCGTCACCGTCAATTGCGGCGCCATCCCCGACAATCTGGTCGAATCGATCCTGTTCGGCCATGAGAAGGGCTCGTTCACCGGCGCCACCGAAAAACACACCGGCAAGTTCGTCGAGGCGCATTCGGGCACGCTGTTCCTCGACGAGATCGGCGACCTGCCGCTCGACGTGCAGGTCAAGCTGCTGCGCGCCGTCCAGGATGGCGAGGTCGATCCGGTCGGCGGCCGCTCAACCGTCAGGGTCGACATCAGGTTGATCTCGGCGACGCACCGTAACCTCTTGCAGCAGGTCAAGGACGGCAAGTTCCGCGAGGATCTGTTCTACCGGCTGAACGTCTATCCAATCTTCGTGCCGCCGCTGCGCGACCGCCGCGACGACATTCCCTATCTGGTCAGGCACTTCATGGAGAAGGTCGCGCCGGCCGATCCGCGCCGTCGCCTGCACGGCATTTCGGCCACGGCGCTTGCCATGCTGCAGGCCTATGACTGGCCGGGCAACATCAGGCAACTGGAAAACGCCGTCTTCCGGGCCTCGGTGCTCGCCGAGGGCGATGTGCTGACGGAAGAGGAATTCCCGCAGATCCGCGCGCAACTGGAAGGCACGGTCAATCTCGATGCCGAGCTCGCGATGCCCGGTCCCGGCCCGGCTTCCGACGATTCGCCACGCGCCAACGGTGTTGCGGCCGACGATGAAGGGTTTGCGGTCGGCGAAGCTGATCCGCCTACCAGGCTGCAGCCGCGTTTCGGTACGCTCAGGGCGCTGGACGAGCGCGGCAATGTGCGCGCGCTGGCCGATGTCGAACTTGAAATGATCAAGCTGGCGATCGATCACTATAACGGCCAGATGAGCGAGGTCGCGCGCCGTCTCGGCATCGGCCGCTCGACGCTGTACAGGAAGCTCAAGGAATACGGCATCGACCCGGAAAGCGGCCGCATAGAACGGCTCGCTTCCTGACGGGAAGGCCTTGTCCCGCAGGGTCCGGACCAGCTTGCACACCTCGTTGTCGTGACGAGATCGACGGTTTCGACCGGGCAATGCGCTGGGCATAGTGGCGGTTGCGTTCACGCATTAAGGCTGGCGGTAACAGATCGTGTTTCGATCGGAGGCGGAATCATGATCTAAGCCAGCAGTTTACCAAGAAACCCCGTGCATTATTTTTGACGGGATATCGCCACGGTGTTACCGCATTTCGGCTTCAATAAGCGATGATTAACCATTAGGATCGATATTCGGATGTGATCAACCACGCATCCGTTTGGGCAAATCCGGGGACAAACGGCAGCCTGCAAGGCCTTTTGATTTGAACAAAGTCGAACGACACAAAGACGGGCGGCACTATCACATGAGCGTCTGGCCGAGATGGCTGGCAGCGGTGATCCTTGCTGTTTCGTTCCTGTCCGCAGCCGCGACCGGCGCAAGCGCCGATACACGCTCGCTGAAGCTTTATCACCTCCATACGCACGAAAAGGCCGAAATCGTCTACAAGCGAAATGGCCGCTACGTTCCGGAGGGTTTGCGAAAGATCAACATCATCCTGCGCGACTGGCGCCGCAACGAGCCGACCAAGATGGACCCGCGCCTGCTCGATCTGGTGTGGGAGGCCTATCGGCAGAGCGGTGCCACCGACTATATCCAGGTGGTCTGCGGCTATCGCTCGCCGTCGACGAACTCGATGCTGCGCAGCCGCAGCCGGGGCGTTGCCGAGAAAAGCCAGCACATGCTCGGCAAGGCCATGGACTTCTACATTCCAGGCGTGCCGCTGAAGAAGCTGCGCGACATTGGCTTGAGGATGCAAGGCGGCGGCGTCGGCTATTATCCGTCGTCGGGCTCGCCCTTCGTGCACATGGATGTCGGCAATGTGCGTCACTGGCCGGGCATCAGCCGCCAGGAACTCGTGCGCGTGTTCCCCAACGGCAAGACGCTGCATGTGCCGAGCGATGGCAAGCCGCTGCCTGGCTATCAGCAGGCCTTGGCCTCCTACAAGGCGCGCAAGGGCTCCGGCTCTCCCGCCATCGAACTGGCCAGCGCCGGCGGCAGCTACAAGAAATCCGGTGGCTTCCTTTCTGCCTTCTTTGGCGGCGGCGACGACGAGGCCGACGACAGTGCCGATGTGGCGAGCGCGGCGCCCGCGCCCAAACCGAAGACCGCAAAGCCGGCGGCGAGCGCCAAGACGAGCAATTTGCCTGGCATAGCCATCGTGTCGCCGAAGGATGCGCAGCGCGCCGACATCCCGCAGCTTGCCGACGAGAACGCAGCCGAACCCGAGCCGCAGCAGGATACGCCGGAGACGATCATCGCGGCGCTGCCGGCCAAAGAGATTCCGCTGCCTGACTTCGCCCCGCGTCCGAAGGCCGACGTTGGTGCGCAGACACCTGAAAACGTTCCATTCGGCACGGCGGAAACCACCGCCAGCACCGAGCAGACGGTGGCGACTGCGCATGCGCCGGTCAATGTTCCGTTCGGCATAACCGACCCGGCCAATGCAACCGATGCCAATGCGACTGCCGCCGACCCGGCACAGGTTGCGGTCAACAACATTCCGCTGCCGTCCTGGCGTCCGGACCTGCCGGCCGATCTCGCACCGCAGGACAAGAATGTTCTGCTGGCGCTGGCCGATACGGCCCAGCACAACACGACCGCGACCGATGCGTTCTCGGTCTTGCCGTCCGCGCGTCCGGATGAGGTCAAGCCGGATCAGGTCGGGCAGGATGAGGTCAAAGCGGTTCTCGAGCGGGTCAGTGCAACGAGCGATGCCGCTGCGGGCGGCGACTATCAGGTCGCCTCGCTCTCTGGGCCGCGCTCGGCATTCAACGATCCGGCCGGTGTCGATGTGGCATCGCCGCGCGATGCCATTGTTGCCCGTCCCGCCGGTACCGATCCCGCACTGGCGATCGGCGCTGGCGTGAAGACGACGCGCAAGGAAGCCAGGGCCACCGCCCGCGATCTGAAGCCCGGCCCGAAGGCGGTGGTGGTTGCAGCCGCGCCGCAGGCGGCGCGCTGGGCGCTGAACAGCAACGAATACGTCGCTACCGTTTCCAGCCCGACGACCGCGCCGCGCTATGCCTACAACATCGTGCACACGCCGCCGAGCGAGGTCTATACGGCCGGCTTCCAGCCGGACAGCGAGACGGTGGATCCCAACCGGTTCACCGGCAACGCGGTCAAGTTCCTTTCGGTCGCCCGCTTCCAGACCAAGTAGCCGATCGATCAAACCAACCAAAGCCGCGCCGGGCAACCGGCGCGACTTTTGCTTTTTCGGGGTGCGGCCTGTTGTTGCAAACAGGGAGAACGTCACGGCCTCACGCTGGCTTTCGTTGCACCGGGATGCTAACCAGCAGGCACCATTCATCCCGCTTCGTCTAATGGTAGGACAGCGCCCTTTGAAGGCGTGAATCGTGGTTCGAGCCCATGAGCGGGAACCAGCCGGCAACAGCGATCATCCAAGGCCGACCGAAGTCTGAGCCGGCAAGATCACGGCGGACTAAACTTCTCGTGAAGGCGGAACGGCGCGCTCTTTTCCGGGTTAGGATGCGTGCGTTCCAACTTTGGGGATATTCATGAAGAACATTCTATTGGCGTCAGTTCTGGCTCTGGCTGCTGTTTCCGCGGCTGTCGTTCCCACGCAGGCCGAAACGGTGATCATCAAGACCGGCAAGCATCACTGCAGGACCAAACTGGTCACGCACTGGGTGCATCACCACAAGGTCGTTGAAAAGGTCAAAGTCTGCCACTGATCCTGTTCAAAGCAGCAAAATCCTGGCCCGGTCGGCGAAAGCCGGCCGGGTTTTTTCATTCCTTCGGGAGAAGAGCGCTATCGGTTGAGCTTGCTTGCCGCACTCGCCAGGACTTCGATCTCGTCCCACTTGCCGGCCTTGACCAATTCGTCCGGCGCCACCCAGGAGCCGCCGACGCAGATGACGTTGGGCAGGCTTAGATACTCGGCGGCGTTCTTGCCGGTGATGCCGCCGGTCGGGCAGAATTTCACGTCGGCGAGCGGCGAGGCGAAGGCTTTCAGCGAGGCGATGCCGCCGGACTGTTCGGCCGGGAAGAATTTCAGGAAGCGCAAGCCGGCTTCGCGCGCGGCCATGATCTCGCCGGGCGTGATGGCTCCGGGCAGCAGCGGCACGGCACTGTCCTTTGCCGCCGCCAGAAGCTGGTTCGTGATGCCGGGGCTGACGATGAATTTCGAACCGGCGCTGGCCGCTTCGTCGAACTGACGGGCATCGAGAATGGTGCCGGCGCCGACGACGGCGCCCTCGACTTCGCCGGCCACGCGGCGGATCGCTTCCAGCGCGTCGGCGGTCCTGAGCGTGATCTCGATTGCCGGCAGGCCGCCTGCGGTGAGTGCACGTGCCAGCGGCACGGCGTCCTTGACGTCGGCGATCTTCAGCACCGGGATGACCGGCTGGCCATTGAGGAGCGACAGGAGCTTTTCGGTCTTGCTGGGCATTCGCTTGTCTCTCCGGTATCGATGATTTCAACCGATTAGCAGAAGGCAGATTCCGAGTCCACGAAACGAGGCGTGTCGCGATGTCACGCGCACCGGGCCGCTTGCAACGCCCAAGGCTGTGCCGTTCGCTCTGCCTTGAATTGGCTTTCAGCAGAGTTTAGTGGCTTGGCGATGACAAGGTCCACCCGCAATCAACCTGTTCGCGTCGCCGCGCTCTACCGTTTTGCCCGACTCGACGGCTTCGAAGCGCTGCGCGCGCCGCTCGCCGCCTTCTGCTGCGGGCGCGGCATCAAGGGCACGCTGCTGCTTGCGCATGAGGGCATCAACGGCACGGTTGCCGGTAGCGAGGCCGATATCGCCGCGCTGATCGATCATCTGCAATCGATCGAAGGCCTCGCCGGCCTCGAGGTCAAATACAGCAGCTCCGCCAGTATGCCTTTCCACCGCATGAAGGTGCGGCTGAAGCGTGAGATCGTCACCATGGGCGTTGAGGATATAGACCCGGCAGCGAGTGCCGGCACCTATGTCGCGCCGGCCGACTGGAACGCGCTGATCTCGAACGCCGACACCGTCGTCATCGATACGCGCAATGCCTACGAAGTGTCGATCGGCACCTTCAAGGGCGCCGTCGATCCGGCGACATCGAGTTTTCGTGAGTTCCCGGCCTGGGTCGAGAAGCACCGGGGAGAGCTGGAAGGCCGCAAGGTCGCCATGTTCTGCACCGGCGGCATACGCTGCGAGAAGGCGACGGCCTATGTGAAGTCGCTCGGCTTCGAGGACGTGTTCCACCTCAAGGGCGGTATCCTGAAATACCTCGAAGAGGTACCAGCCGAGGAGAGCCTGTGGCAAGGCGAATGCTTCGTCTTCGACGAGCGCGTCTCGGTATCGCATGGCCTCGCCGAGGGCGAGGCTGAGCTCTGCCGCGCCTGCCGGCATCCGCAGGTCGCGGAGGACCTGCTGTCGCCGCGCTATGCCGCCGGCATCTCATGCCCGCATTGCTTCGACGCGCGCTCGGATGAGGATCGCGCCCGCTATGCCGAGCGTCAGCGCCAGGTCGAACTCGCGCAAGCGCGTGGTGACGGTCCGCATATCGGCGGATAGCGGCTAGAATCTGAGACTTGGTGCCCGGGCAGAGACACCACCGGAGGCCCATATGCCGTCGCCGCGCCGATGCCAGCTGGCGGAAATGTCTCTGGAGGTAGATTGGCGCCCCGTATACGCTGCGCGCCTCGGGTTACGAACATGGGAGTAGAGCGATGCGTGACCCTGCCTATGCTGCGTTTTCCGCGCTCGATCCTTTCTTTGACATCGTTAGGCAGGGCCTGGCAGGCCTTGTCGACGGTGATCACTACTTCGACACGATCGCTGCCGATGCGGTGTTCGAGTTTCGCTATCGATTTCGTGGTTGGCCAACAAAGCTAGTGGGCCGTGAAGCCCTCATGGCCCTGTATGCGGGTTACGGGGAGGGCATGGTGTTGCATGGCGCGGACGCGCTCGTGGTGAACATTTCCCAGACTCCCGGCGTCGTCATCCTCGAGTACGAAGTTCAGGGCAACGCAGTCGGCTCCGGCAAGCTCTACGAAAACCGCTTCATCTCGGTTGTCACGATTGAAGATCGGAAGATTGTGGGTTGGCGCGACTACATGGACTCGCTGGCGGCGATGTCCGCGCTTACCTAGAAGGCTACAACCGAGTAGCGATCGATGACCCACAGCCATGTGCCGTCGTCCTGCCGGCGGGCGACCTCGGTGGTTATGCTCCCGTCAGGTAGCTTGGTTGAGGTGAGCGCCAGGTCGCCATTGATGAGGGCGGGGCGCTGCTCTCCGGCGGCGAATTTCCGGCCCGCCGCGGTGATCTCCGCGAAGAGCGTTCGGATTGCCTCCCGGCCACGCGTCAACTGACCTTCGCCGCTGTCGACAACGGCGTTGGGTTCGAACAGCGCCACCATTCCATCGATGTCGCCCACCCATTGGCGGGCGATCAACAGGCGCTCCAGATCCTGCGGATCCCGCGCCGGCGCGCGGTCTGGTTCAACGGTCACGGCAAACTCCTCCCTCGTCGACAGGGCCGGAACACTAGCCGAAGCCGGAGCCGGTTTCGACACCGGGTTCAATTTGCGCCGCCGCCGGCATTTCCGACAAAGCGCCCGCCCGTCATTGTAATGTCAATGTGCGGGCCCTACCTCTTCGACGTTCGAAACCTGCCCGTTCGGCCGGGCAAATTCTGGAGGCACTGATGTTCGATCCCAAGAAGCTCCTCGACGATCTGCTGGGCTCGCAAATCCCCGGCACAAGCGGCACCGTCCGCGACAAGGCGGGGCAGGCCGTGCAGATGGCCAAGGACAATCCGCTGGCAGCCGGCGCGCTGGCTGCGGTGCTGCTTGGAACCGGCGCCGGCCGGCAGGTCACCGGTACGGCCGTGAAGCTCGGCGGAATGGCCGCCATTGGCGGCCTCGCCTACAAGGCCTACCAGAATTACAAGGCCGGCAACGCGCCGGCGCAAACGCCCGCCGCCGGCGAGCCGGAATTGCTGCCGCCGCCCGCCGACACCGCTTTCCATCCATCACAGGCGCCGCAAGGCGAGGACGAATTCACGCTGACGCTGGTGCGGGCGATGATCTCGGCGGCGAAAGCCGACGGCCATGTCGACGACGAAGAACGCCAGAAGATCGCCGGCAAGCTCAGCCTGTCGGGCATCGGCACGGAAGCGGAGCAATTCCTGATGACGGAACTGGAAAGCCCGCTCGACCTCGATACGCTGGTCGCCGGCGCCAAGACCGATGCGCAGAAGCTCGAACTCTACACGGCCTCGCGCCTCACCATCGATCCCGACACGCGCGCCGAACGCGGTTATCTCGACCTGCTCGCCGGACGTCTCGGCCTGCCGGACGCGCTGGTCGATCATGTCGAGGCGACGGTGTCGGCGGCGAAGGTGCCGGCCGGAACTTCGCCCAATCCGCGCTGGTAGCTTCGGGCGAGCACTGCTGGCCGCCGAGGTGGACGCCATTGCGTTAGTGCCTCGTTAACCGAGCAAGCGCATCATTCTAAGCAGTCGGACCGGCTTCTCCTCCTCCCAAGCCCGGTTCAGATCAGGGGCGGTCGCCAATGACCGCCCTTTTTGTTGAACCGATCACGAATGGTTCGGCTTGCCATGGGAGCCGTCATTTGCGATGGCACATGTTCTTCCAGCCATGATCAGGGAGGACGGCGATGACAGCCATCACAGAGAAAACCGCCATCGTCACCGGCGCCGGCACCGGCATCGGCAAAAGTGTCGCCACGGCATTGCTCAAGGCGGGCTGGAACACGGTGTTCTGCGGCCGCCGCAAGACGGTGCTGGAGGAGGCGATCGCTGAAGCCGGGAAAACGGACGCCAAGGCGCTGGCGGTTGCCTGCGACATCAGCAAGGCCGACCAGGTCGACGATCTCTTCGAGACGGTGTTGGAGGCGTTCGGCCGTGTCGACCTGCTCTTCAACAATGCCGGCATGGGCTACAAGTCGACATTGATCGACGAGATCCCGGTCGAGGTGTGGACCGATATCGTCGGCGTCAATCTCACCGGCTCGTTCCTGTGCGCGCGCGCCGCCTTTGGCGCCATGCGCCGGCAGCGGCCGATGGGTGGCCGCATCATCAACAACGGCTCGGTGTCGGCCTATGCGCCGCGGCCTGGCTCGGTGCCTTACACCGCGACCAAGCATGCCATCACCGGGCTGACCAAGACGCTGGCGCTGGACGGAAGGCCCTATGACATCGCCTGCGGCCAGATCGACATCGGCAATGCGCTCACCGACATGGCGCAAGCGATGACGGTCGGCGTGCCGCAGGCCAACGGCTCGATCGCCGCCGAAGCGGTGATGGATGTCGAGCGCGTCGCCGATGCCGTCGTCCACATGGCGACCCTGCCGCTCGACGCCAACGTGCTGTTCATGACGGTGATGGCAACCAAGATGCCGTTCGTCGGGCGTGGGTGAGCGGCTGAAGTCCTACTTCGCCAGGAACGCCTCGATCCGCTCCAGCGCACGCAGGATGTTCTCTTCCGAATTGGCGTAGGAGAGCCTGATATAGCCTTCGCCGAGAATGCCGAAATCGGGACCGCCGATCAGCGCCACGCCGGCATCCTCAAGCAGCGCCGAAGCGAGTTTCTTGGCCTTCCAGCCGGTCTTGGAAACGTTGGGGAAGGCGTAGAATGCACCCTTCGGCGTGATGCAAGAAACGCCGGGCAAGGCATTCAGCCCCTCGACCACGACCTTCCTGCGATTGTCGAAGGCGCGCATCATCTTGTCGACGTCGTCCTGCGGCCCGTCGATGGCGGCGATGCCGGCGAACTGGCTCGGCGCGTTGACGCAGGACCAGCAATTGACCGCCAGCTTGCGCACCTTGTCGTAGAGATGGGCGCCCTTGTCGCCGTTCGGCCAGATCGACCAGCCCATGCGCCAGCCGGTCATCGCCCAGGTCTTCGACCAGCCGTTCAGAACGATCAGCCGGTCGCGGATCCCGGGGAAGGTGAGCAGCGAGCAATGCGTCTCGCCGTCATAGGTCATCACGTCGTAGATCTCGTCGGAGAGGATGGCGACATGTGGGTGGGCTTCCAAGCCCTTGACCAGCTTCTCGATCTCGGTACGCGGCGTCACGCCCCCGGTCGGGTTGGCCGGCGAATTGAGGATCAGAAGCCTGGTCTTCGGCGTGATCAGCGCCAGCGTCTCGTCGGCCGAGAAGGCAAAGCCGTTCTCCTCGCGGATCGGCACCGGAATGGGGGCCGCGCCGGTGAACTCGATCATCGAGCGATAGATCGGAAAGCCGGGGTCGGGATAGAGGATTTCCGTCCCCGGTTCGCCGAACATCAGGATCGCCGCGAACATGGTCGGCTTGCCGCCGGGCAGGATCATCACGCTCTCGGGCGACACCTCGACGCCGGTGGTGGTCAGCGTGCGGCGCACCACCGCCTCGCGCGTCGCCAAGAGGCCATTGGCCGGCGTGTAGCCATGGTGGCCGTCGCGCAGCGCCTTGATCGCTGCATCGACGATGTGCTGCGGCGTCTTGAAGTCGGGCTGGCCGATGCCGAGATTGACGATGTCGCGGCCTTGATGGGCAAGTGCCGTTGCGCGCGCGAGCACCGCGAAGGCATTTTCCTCGCCGAGACGGTCGAAGGCCGAAATCGTGTGGAGCATTTTTCCCGTCCCTGTGGTTCTTTCACTCAGCGTGCGTTTTTGTGAGCGTCCGGTCACAAAAGTCAAACGGATTGGAGCCTTGCGTGTCGGATAATCTCAAGAATTGGCAGCCGCGTCCGCGGCCCGAACGCAAGGTGCTTGAAGGCCGCACTGTCAGGCTCGAGCCGCTGAGCGCCGCAAAGCATGGCGACGGCCTCTACGAAGCGTCGTCTGTGCCTGACGTCGGCGGCCGCTTCGCCTGGCTGCCCGATTATCCGCCGGAAACCCGCGCCGCCTTCCAGCCATGGCTGGACAAGGTTGAAGCGAGTGAAGACCCCTTGTTCTTCACCGTCATCGACAAGGCCAGCGGCAAGGTCGCCGGCCGCCAGACGCTGATGCGCATCGATCCGGCCTATGGCGTCATCGAGATCGGCAACATCTATTGGGGGCCAATCATCTCGCGCAAGCCGGCGGCGACCGAAGCGCAGTTCCTGTTCATGAAGTACATCTTCGACGAGCTCGGCTATCGCCGTTACGAATGGAAATGCAACAACCGCAACGAACCGTCGAAGCGCGCGGCCGAGCGTTTCGGCTTCAAGTTCGAGGGCATTTTCCGCCAGCATCTTGTGGTCAAGGGTGAAAACCGCGATACCGCGTGGTACTCGATCATCGACAAGGAATGGCCTGATCTGCGCAGAGCCTATGAGGCATGGCTCGATCCGGCCAATTTCGATGCTGAAGGCCAGCAGAAGCGGCGGCTCGAGGACTTTCGCGCCGAGTTCGGCGCCTGAACCATGATCCCGAAAAGTGGAAACCGGTTTTCGGACAAGATCATGGTCAAACAAGAAGATAGAGCTTCCATCCCGATTTTGTCGGGATGGATCAGGCTCTAGCAGGAGTTTCATGTATGGCTCATAGCCACGATCATGGTTCGCAGGGGCACGCCCACAGCCACGGCGCCGGCCATGTGCATGGCTCGACCGACAAGAAACGGGTGCTGATCGCCGCCTGCCTGACGGCTGGCTTCATGGTGGCGGAGGCGCTTGGCGGCCTGCTGACGGGGTCGCTGGCGCTGCTGGCGGATGCCGGCCACATGCTTGCCGATTCGATCGCGCTCGGCCTGGCCTGGTATGCCTTCCATCTTGCCGGACGGCCGGCGACGGTCCGGCTCACCTATGGTTTCGGGCGGGTCAAGACGCTGGTCGCCTACACCAACGGCATCGCCATCTTCGCCATCGCACTGTGGATCGTCTACGAGGCCTGGGGCCGCCTGCTGACGCCGGCGCCGGTGCTCGGCGGACCGATGCTGGTGGTGGCAATCGCCGGCCTGCTGGTGAACATCGGCTCGTTCTTCGTGCTGCATGGCGGCGATCGCGACAGCCTCAACATGCGCGGCGCCATCCTGCATGTGCTGGGCGACCTGCTCGGCTCGGCGGCGGCCATCGTTGCGGCCCTGGTCATCCTGGCGACCGGATGGACGCCCATCGATCCGATCCTGTCGGTGCTGGTCTCGCTGCTGATCCTGTCGACAGCGTGGTCGCTGATGCGCGAAGCCGCCCATGTCCTGCTCGAAGGCGTGCCGGCAAGCCTCGATCGCGATCTCATCGCCAAGGACATCGAGGGGACGGTGAAGGGCGTGCGCGAGGTGCATCACATGCATGTCTGGTCGCTCGATGGCTCAGCCAACATGGCGACGCTGCACGCCTGCCTCAATGACGGGGTCGATGCCCATACCGCCGTCAGCGCCATCAAGAAACGGCTTGCGGCCGAGCACGGCATCAACCATGCCACTGTCGAACCGGAATTCGGGCATTGCGCCGATGACGAGCATGATCACGACCATGATCATGATCATGCACATGGTACGGCGCCGCATCACGGTCACTATCACTGACGCAGGGAATCCCATGACATTGGCAATGAGCATGATTTTCCGCCGCATCGGGCGCGCGTGATGGATCGCGATACGCGCAATGCACTGATTGCGGCGGCATGGATCATGCTGCTGTTCGGCCTCGCCGCCTATTGGCTGCCAACGGTGATGCTGGCGGTCGGCAGCGTCTCGACCGTTCTCGCAGTCGTCGTCGCCGCCATCTTCCTGCTGGCGTTGTTCGTCGTGTTCTGGCTGCGCGGCCGCAGCCAACGCAAGAAGGGTCTCTGACAAATGCGCATTCTGATCACCGGAGCGGCAGGCATGGTCGGCCGCAAGCTCATTGCCCGGCTGGCGAAGGACCGGACGCTGCGCGGGCAGAAGATCACCGCGCTAGACCTGCACGACATCGTGCCGCCGCAGGCGCCCGTCATCGACGGCGTCGATACCTCCATCCATACCGGCGATCTCGCAGCACCCGGCGCGACGGCAAGCCTGGTGGCTTCGCGTCCCGACGTGATCTTTCATCTTGCCGGCATCGTGTCGGGCGAGGCGGAGGCCAATTTCGATCTCGGCTACCGCGTCAATCTCGACGGCACGCGTGCGCTGTTCGATGCCGTGCGGCTGGCGGCGTTCGCGCCGCGCCTTGTCTTCACCTCGTCGATCGCCGTGTTCGGCGCGCCGTTCCCGGATATCATCCCGGACGAATTCCATCCGACGCCGCTGACCTCCTACGGCACGCAGAAGCTGATTGGCGAGGCGCTGCTTGCCGACTATTCCAGGCGCGGGTTTTTCGATGGCATCGGCATCAGGCTCCCGACGATCTGTGTCAGGCCCGGAAAGCCGAACAAGGCTGCCTCCGGGTTCTTCTCCGGCATCATCCGCGAGCCGCTGAGCGGTCAGGAGGCGATCCTGCCGGTGCCGCGCTCGGTCGTGCACACCCATGCCAGCCCGCGCTCGGCGGTGAACTTCCTGATCCATGCCGCCGGGATCGACGGCAGTGCCGTCGGGCCGCGCCGCAACCTGACCATGCCCGGCGTCGCCGTCACGGTCGGCGAGCAGATCGAGGCGCTCGAGCGCGTCGCCGGGGCCGGCGCGGTGAAGCTGATCCGCGAGCAACCCGACGAAATGATCTGGGCGATCGTGAAGGGCTGGCCGACGCGGTTCGAGGCGCGGCGTTCGAGGGAGCTTGGCTTTACAGCCGAAAAGAGTTTCGACGAGATCATCCACGCTCATATCGAGGATGAGCTCGACGGCAAGGTGGCGAACTAAGCCTGATGGCGCCCGGGCGTTATACCCCGCCAGTCAGGCTTGCCGACAGCAGCAGCAATCCGAACAGGAAGACGAAGGCCGCGCCGCCGATCTCGACGATCGAGTGGATGCGGTTGCCCATACGGCCGTCACCGGCGAAATAGACGGCCCAGTTCTTGGCGGTGACGGCAAGCGTCGCCAGCGCCGAGACCGTGATCGCCGTGCCGAGCGACATCGCCAGGACCGACAGCAGGCCGCCGAGCCAAAACCCGTTAAGCAGCGCGAAGCTCAGCACGATCAGCGCGCCGGAGCAGGGGCGGATGCCGACGGCGGCCACCGCGGACCAGGCCGTGCGCCAGTCGAAACGATCGCCCGACAGCAGTGACGGATCGGGCGCATGCGAATGGCCGCAGGTCTCGCAGACCTCGCCCGCCGCGTGGTCGTGATGGGCATGCGCGCCATGATCGTGGTGATCGTGCGCGCCGTGGTCGTGATGATCGTGGGCATGTGCCCCGTGGTCGTGATCATGCGAATGGTCATGGTCCGTATGATCGTGGTCGTGACGCGCATGGGAATGCGCCGAATGCGCATGCGCGGCATGGGAATGGCCACCATGCGAATGGGCGTGAGCAGCCGAGAGACTGTAGGCCGGGCCGGGGCCGAACAGGCGCAGGACGGTGGGACCGAGCTTGCGCCACAGCAGCCAGGCACCGAACAAGGTGACGAAGACAAAGCTCATGATCTCCATGAACCATGCAGCGTCGGTCATCGAGACGGTGGTGCCGCGCAGCACGAAATAGGCGAGCAGCATGACGGCGATCGCCGTCAACCCCTGCAGCAGGGCCGAGACGAAGGACAGCAGGATTCCGCGCTTCAGCGCCACTTCGTTGGCCACCATGTAGGACGAGATCACCGCCTTGCCGTGACCGGGACCGGCGGCGTGGAAAATGCCATAGGCGAAGGAGAGCGCAATCAGCAGCCACATCTTGCTGCCGTCCTGGCGCATCGCTTTCATCGCCGTCGCCAGCGCGCGGTAGAATTCCTGCTGTCTGAGATTGATCCACATCAGGATGTGGGCGAACGGGCCGCTGGCGGTGGGGGCCATGCCGTCATTGGTGCCGATGCCGAGCGAGCTCTGGGCATGGGCGGAGCCGAGGAAGTGCGTCATCAGCAGAGCGGCGGCCACGAGGCCGAGCGCCAGGCGCGGGGACGGTTTCATCACCGGATCTATCCTTCTGGCGGGCAGTTCAGTTCGAGCTTGGTGGCGAAGATCTTGCTCATGTCGGTGCCTGTCGGATCGTTGAAGAAGGCTTCCGTCAAGGTCTTCTGGTTCTCTGCGATGGCCTCGTCCGGATCCGGACGGACGACCTTCTTGGTGCATGTCGAAGGCAGGCCTTCGACCGTGATGTTGGAATCCTCGGTGAAGTCGATTGCCGTATAGAAGGTCGGGTCGTAGACGCCGATGTCGATCTTGCCGGACAGCTTGATCGGCTGCTTCGGCTCGGACTCGAACAGGATGATCAATTGATCGTTCTCGAAATTGGCCATCAGGTGCGGCGGCGGCGTCATCGCCACGTCCTTGCCGTCGACGGTGACGAGCTGGAAGTAGTTGAATTCGGCGAGCGAAGCGTGGACGGTGTCAGCGACATCCTTCAGCTCCTTGTCGTCAAGCTTCAGGTCGGAGTTCTTGTCGAACTCCATCATCACCGTACTCGAAAACAGGTCGTCGAAGCGCCAGAGATGGCGCAGCGCTTTCACACTTTGGTGATCTGGGCTGAGGATGACGTCGAGGCGGGCCTCGGCGAAGACGTGGGGGTGCGCAGCGGCCGACTCGACCGCGGCAAATGTCGCCGCCATGGCCGAAGCCATCAAAATTGCCTGCCGTTTCAGCTGCATTCTCGGTCGCGATTCCATCGACTTCGGAGGTGGACCCGAGAGTTATCACAAAGGGGGCGAAATTGGGACCGCCGGGCACGAGGCCAGTCAGGCGGCGTCGCGCACCCTGAACCATTGCACCAGGAAATCGACGAAGACGCGGACCTTGGCGGGCAAATAGCGCCGATGCGGATAGACGGCGAAGATGCCGGCGCCCGACATGATACGGTCGTCCAGCGCGGTCACCAATCGGCCGCTCTCGAGATCGGGCGCGGCGATGAAATCCGGCAGTATGGTGAACCCCAGCCCCGACACAGCGGCAGCCCGTGCTGCCATCGGGCTGTTGACCTCGACCGGACCGGAGACCGAAACGCTCACCGTGTCGCTGCCGTCGCCCTTGAACTGCCAGTTGTTCAGCCCGCGACCGTTGGTGTCGACGATGCAGGGAATTCGGGCAAGGTCTTGCGGCCGCGCCGGCATGCCGTGCCTGGCGATGAGCTCCGGAGAGGCGCACAGCCGCACCGAAAACGGCGCCAGACGTCTGGCGATGAGCGAGGAATTCTCCAGCCGCGAAATGCGCACCGCGAGATCGAAGCCCTCCTCGACCAGGTCGACGAAGCGGTCGTCGAGCTGGATGTCGAGCACGATGTCGGGGTGCTGTTTGGCAAAGTCGATCAGCGATTGGCCGATCGGCGCGTCGGCGAAGGTGCGCGGCGCCGAAAGCTTGATGCGGCCCCGCACATCGCCGGAGGATTCGCGCACCGCATCGGCCAGGCTGTCGACCTCGCGCACGATCTCCGAGGCGCGCCGGTAATAGGTATGGCCGGCTTCGGTCATCGAGAACTGCCGCGTGGTGCGGTTCAACAGCAATGCGCCCAGCTCGTCCTCCAGTTCGCGCACATATTTCGACAGCAGCGCCTTGGAGCGGCCGATCTTGCGCGCGGCCGCCGAAAAGCCTTCGGCCTCGACCACGTCGATGAAGGCGCGCATGCGGGTCAGCGTGTCCATGGCTCAGGCCTTTCGTGCGGCGTCGAGAAGTTTGCGGCCGAGCCGTATCAGGGCAATGTCGCTTCCGGAAGGGCCGAGCAGCGAGAGGCCAAAGGGCGCACCGTCCACCGATCCGAGCGGCAGCGTGATCTGCGGAAAACCGGATAGGCCCGAAAGGCACAACAGATGCAGCGCCCTTTCGCGATAGGCCTGGAGCTGCTCGGCCGTGCCGTTGACGAGCGGTGCCGGGCCGGGAACCGTCGGCAGCACGAGAAAGCCATGGTTGCCAAGCAATCTGGCGAGCTCGGAGCGGAAGACCAGCCGGCGCGCCGTCTCTGCTTCAGCGGTTCTGGTGTCGACCGCGCGGCCGAAACCGAAGCGCTCGTCGACGCCGGGACCAAGGCGAGGCTCTCCAGCCGTGATCCACTCGCCATGCACCTGCCAGGCCTCGTAGGCCTGCAGCCGGCGAAAGCACCAATAGAGCTCGTCGGGGGAAGAGGCGAAGCTGTAGTCGATCGGCGTCGGCTCGCCGAAAACGGCTGCCGCCCACGCCTTCATTTCAGCATATTCGGCGGCCTCGGCCGGTCCGGCGACGAAGGCGTCCAGCCAGCCGATCGAAAGCGGGCGGTTGAGCGCGTGCTGATGCGGATCGCGGCCGAGCAGGAGTTTGCCGACCGCCTCGTAGGTCTCGATGTCGTCGGCGAACCAGCCGAACGTGTCGAGGCTTGGCGCCAGCTTCATGGCGCCCTCAAGTGAGATGCGGCCATGCGTGGTGCGCAGCCCGATCAGCCCGCAGAAGCTCGCAGGCGCCCGAATGGAGCCGCCGGTGTCCGAGCCGACGGCAATATCGGCGAGCCCGCCTGCCACCGCGGCGGCCGAGCCGGACGAGGAACCGCCAGTGACGCGGTCGGGCGCGGCCGGGTTCACCGGAAACGGGAAATGCGCGTTCTGGCCCATCAGCGAGAAGGCAAGCTCGTCGGTCTGGGTCTTGCCGATGAAGCGCGCGCCGGCATCGAGAATCACCTGCACGGCCTCGGCCGTCTGAGAGGCGGCGTGGGCCTCGGCGAATTTGCGCGGGTTCCCGCAGCCGGTGCGGTAGCCGGCGACGTCGTAGATGTCCTTGACTGCCAGCCTGAGGCCGACGAGCGGGCCCAACTGCGCATGCTCCACCGGCATTTGGCGAAGGTCGAGGAAAGCGTTGAGCGGGCCGTGTGTGCCTGTCATCGTTCAATATCCGGATACGGTCATGCGTAGATTGTTCGGTGCCGGAAATTTTACAACCAGGGGATACGATTTTTATTGATTGTGAAACCCTTCGCTCTTATATCGCGCTTGCCCAAAGTCGCACGTGCCTGTGGGTGTCCGCCGATCCTCGAATGGTGAGGGCAATCGGTAAGGTAACTGGAGCTAACCCCTCCAGTCGGTTTAGCGGCCAACCGCCAGACCGAGGACACCTTGAAGCAACGACGGTGCGGGCCTTTCTGGTGTTCTGCCGGTTGTCCAAAGACCGGGGTTACTGAAGAGGCACACCTTCATTGCCGGCAGTGCGGACGGGTCTCCCATCCAAGCCAAGGCAGACAAAGCGAACCGAGGCCGGGCAAGGCCAAGGTTCACCGCCGCGAGACGGCGCTTCATGGTTCCGGGGTCTCCACCGGCTGGTTCCATGGATTTCCGTCCCGCCTTTGTCCACCGCGTGTTCGCGAGGCCGACGGCCCGCGTCCCGCAGCCTTACTGCGCGCCGCAAGGCGCTGATGGAGAGACCCCGATGGCTACCCAGCGCATCCTTGACTTCCTCGCCACCCGACGTCCGAACGGCCCGTGCCTCGTCGTCGACCTCGATGTCGTGCGCGACAATTTCCGCGCCTTCGAGAAGGCGTTGCCCGATTCGAAAATCTATTATGCGGTGAAAGCAAACCCGGCGCCGGAAATCCTGCGCCTCCTTGCTGCGATGGGCTCGTCCTTCGACACCGCTTCCGTTGCCGAAGTCGAGATGGCGATGGACGCCGGTGCGCCGGCGGACCGCATCTCCTTCGGCAACACCATCAAGAAGGAGCGTGACATCGCACGCGCCTACCAGCTCGGCATTCGCCTGTTCGCGGTCGACTGCGTCGAGGAAGTCGAGAAGATCGCCCGTGTCGCTCCCGGCGCGCGCGTGTTCTGCCGCGTGCTGACCGACGGCGAGGGCGCCGAGTGGCCGCTGTCGCGCAAGTTCGGCTGCGTGCCGGCAATGGCCGTCGACGTGCTGCGCCATGCCAAGACGCTCGGCCTCGACGCCTATGGCGTGTCGTTCCATGTCGGCTCGCAGCAGACCGACCTGACCGCGTGGGATCGTGCGCTGGGCGACGCCAAGCATGTGTTCGCGACGCTCGCTGACGAAGGCATCGTCTTGAAGATGGTCAATATGGGCGGTGGTTTCCCGACCCGCTACCTGAAGGACGTGCCGGTGGCGCAGGCCTACGGCCAGGCGATCTTTTCGGCGCTGCGCAAGCATTTCGGCAATGCGCTGCCCGAGACCATCATCGAGCCGGGCCGCGGCATGGTCGGCAATGCCGGCGTTATCAAGTCGGAAGTCGTGCTGATCTCGAAGAAGGCCGACAACGACAATGTGCGCTGGGTGTTCCTCGACATCGGCAAGTTCGGCGGTCTCGCCGAAACAATGGACGAGGCGATCCGCTACCCGATCGTCACCGCGCATGACGGCACCGAGACCGCGCCTTGCGTGCTCGCCGGCCCGACCTGCGATTCGGCCGACGTGATGTACGAGAAGACGCCGTATCCGCTGCCCTTGTCGCTGACCATCGGCGACGAGGTGCTGATCGAAGGCACCGGCGCCTACACGACGACCTACGCTTCGGTCGCCTTCAATGGCTTCGAGCCGCTCCGATCCTACGTGATCTGACGGTTCGAAAGAACCGCTCAGATCATCCCAGGTGGGCGCCCGTCGCCCGCCCGGGCTCGCCTGTGGAACAGATCTCCGCTCGTGAAGGATCGCGGAAATGGAAATGCCAGTTGAAATCGTGAACCACTCGCCGGCCTTTGTGATGGTCGCCGAAACCGCCACCGATGAGGCGGCGCGCGAGGCTTTGCTCGATCGAGCCATGGGGCCGAAGCGGCGGAAAAAGTCGTCGGAGAAGCTGCGGCGCGGCCGCCGGCCTTCCGAAGGCCTCGCCTTTGTCGTGCGCGACGCCTCGGGCGCCGTCGTCGGCACCGTGCGGCTTTGGGACGTGAGGCTGGGCGAGGGCGGTCGGGCAGCGCTGCTGCTCGGCCCGCTCGCCGTCGACCCCGCCCTCAAGAATGCCGGCATCGGCTCGGCGCTGATGCGGCACGCGGTGGCCGAGGCGGCGCGCCTTGGCCACGGCGCCATCCTGTTGGTCGGCGACGCACCCTACTATGGGCGCTTCGGTTTCTCGGCGGCAAAGACCGGCGCACTTACCATGCCGGGCCCCTATGAGCGGCACCGGCTGCTGGCGCTGGAACTGACGGAAGGCGCGCTTGACGGCGCGCAGGGCACGCTACGGGCGGCGGGGCGCAAGCTGAAGGCGCTGCCGCTCACGTTCGCGGCGTAGAGCTTCCAGCCTGGATACAAGCAAAAACGCCGCCCGATGGGCGGCGTTCTATCTTGATCCGGAGCGGATCAGCCGAGCAGCTGGCTGAGCGCCATGGCGACCGTCATGTCGCCTTCGACCTTGATCTTGCCGGACATGAAAGCCATGGTCGGGTTCAGATCGCCTGCAATTAGCGAGTCCAGATCGTCGAGCGAGAGCTTTACGGTGCAATCGGTCGGTGCGTCGGTGGTCGAGATGGTCGCGCCGTCGATGACGATGACGCCGTCGCTACCCGTGTCGAACTTCACCGAATGCTCGAAACCGGCGCTTGCCACGCGCGACTTGATCCGGTCGGCAATCTCCTGAACGCCCATGGCTGTTCTCCTCGTCTGGTTGCGTTGATGCGCATATAGCTTTGAGTTGACGTTTACGTCAACGCGGCCGGGATGCGTCATCTTGGTTTTCGGCCGATATGTGAGGCGCCGTCTGAGCTTTCGCCTGAAACCAGACTAGCGCTCGTGGCCGATCCGCATTGCTGCAGGTCAATGTCCCGAGGCTGCCTTGGCCGGTTCCGTGGTCGCTGGCTCATCGTCATTTTTGCGCCGGCGCATAGCGTTGTCGCGGATCTCGTCCTTGGTCAGGAAGTTGACTTGGTCGACCAACACATCATGCACCAACTCGACGCCGACACGGGCGTTGACGGTTTCGCGGATGGCGTTGCGGAAGGCGTCGAGATCGATCGTTTCCTTCTTGGTGAAGTCGATCTGCGGATTGGCATAGAGGTAGGAATAGACCTGGTCGGTCATCAGTGCCGCGGCCGGGATCGACAGTTTCTTTATCTCGGCGGGTTCGACCGTATAGACGAGCTTGGTTAGAAAATAGCCGTCGATCCGGGAATCGCGGATCAGCGGCACCGAGATCATGTCGGTCTTGACGTAATCGAGACCGCCCAGCATCGGCTTGGGCGTCTCGCCGACGCCATTTTCGCCGGCTGCCTGGAACGAATAGAACACCGCGCCGAGCGTGGCGGCGCAGATCCAGATCGCGGCGGCGATGAATTTGATCATGTCTTTTTTTCTTGTTTGAGCATGATCTTGTCCGAAAACCGGGTCCCACTTTTCGCTGACGCGGTCCTGCGGTTCGGGATCACGCTCTTGCCCAGCCGAATTCGCCGGCCGAATAGGTGCCGTCGGCTTCGGCGCGCTGGATGGCGTTCTTCAAAAGACCGGCGACCTCGTTGACGGCGTTGAGATGAGCGAGGATCGCGGCCTCGTTGCGCGCCAGTTTCTGGCGCAGCCGCGTCAACCCCTCGCGGTGCTGCTCCAGGAATTCGATCTCGTTGCCGCCCTTGATGGCGCGGGTCAGCTCATAGAGGTAGCGGCTCTTGCGGGCGTTCGACGCCTTGAGGTCGAAACCGGTGCCGGTGCGGATGCCCGCCGTCTCCTCTTCGACCGCTTCCTCGATGCGGCCGATGATGGCGGCAAGGTTTCCGGGGCGCGCGAAGGCGATCGGCGCGTCAGGCGCGACCGTGCGGGCAGGCAGATTGGAGAAGTCCGATTTGTCGGCCATGTAGGTCCCTAGATCTCTTTATCTGTTTTTATGGTTGTCTCATCGCCGGTCATCGACCGCGCGGCCTGGCGCTGCAGTTCCTGGACCATGGAGGTCGACAGCCGGGTCTGCTGGTCGATCTCGGCCTTGTCCGGGCCGCCCGAAACGGGGCCGACGGGCACCATGCGCTTGCCGTCCATGTAGTGGTCAGCGAGCAGCGATTTGGCGATGCCGATGCCGCCGCGCGCGGCCATGACATCGGCCATGTGCTCGGCGAGCTGCGATTTCCACATGTCGCCGGCCAGCCCCTTGCCGTAAACGCCCTCGGTGTCCTTGGGCATCATGTTCTGGATGAAGGTCTGCAGCACCATCGCCTCGAAGCGCTGGAATTTTTTCTCCGGGTTGGCCGCCCCGGTTGCGTCAGCCGTGCTGCGCGACAGGATCGAGCCGGCATCAGCCGAAGCGGCGGTATCGACCGAAAAGGTCCCAGAAACACCGCCGGCCCGCTTTGTCAGCGCGGCGCGGGCGGCTTCGATGTCCGCCGGTTCGACTGCGCGGGCAACATCCAGAACGATGTCGCTGGGTGGAGAAATGGCCAAGAAGGTCCGCCTTTTGCCCGTTTTCGTGTCAAGACAATGCCCCAACAAGCTTGCGGCAGGCTTGCGAGGAGAGCCGATGCCTTTGTCAGCCGGCGAAACCGCCTTCATCGAGAAAGCATTGCTCCTCCGGCCGCATGGCGCGGCCGAGAATCGGTTGCGATGCGGGAAGCGTCCGAACCGCCTGATGATGTCGCGGTGGTGTTCGGCGCGCTCCAGGTTTGGTCCGCCGGTCTCGCTGGCCAGCGCCACCGAGCGGTCTTGGTCGGCAAGGCTCTCGGAATGGGCGAAGGGCAGCCTCAAGAACAGCTGCCAGGTCGGGTGCACCTCGTGCTCGAAACCCGCATCGATGGCGTCGGCCGCGATGCGGCGAGCCTTCTCGTCGGTCGCATACATGCGCGGCGTGCCGCGAAAGGCATTGCGTGGGAACTGGTCGAGCAGCACCAGCAGCGCCAGGGCGCCGTATGGTGTTGCCGCCGAGCCGTCGCAGTCGCCGCGTGCCGCCGCCTCGTGCAGCGGCAGGAAGCGGTCGCGAAAGACGCGGTCGAACTCCGTGTCCTTGGCGAACCACGCGGTGGGTCCCACCAGCCACCAGAAGTCGATGACTTCGGCGGCTTCGTGAGGCACATTTTCGAGCGCGGATGAACCGGCCCGGTCCTGGATCAGGATCGCTGCCATGGTCATGCCGCCCTCTCGGTGCCGGCCAGCGCCGGCCAGTCCTGAGCCTTTGCCCAGTCGGCGAACGAGGTTGGTTTGATCGCCAGCATGCCGATCGTGTCGGCGAGATCGACGGCGAACAGTATCGAGCGCTGCCGGTGCACCCAGGCGTAATTGGCGGCGACCTGTTCGGCCGCTTCCTTGCCCAGCATCGCGGTGAGGCCCGTGGCAAAGTCCGCCAGCGGTACCGGATAGTACTGGACCTGGCGGCCGACAATGTCGGACAGAACATCGCCAATCTGCTGTCCGGTGAGTGCCTCGGGGCCACCAATGTCTAAACTCGCGCCGGCAAGCTCCGGCCGGCGCATTGCCTCGACCACATAGGCCGCCATGTCTTCCGATGAGATCCAGGAGGTTCGAAAGTCCGACGGCAGCGGATAGGCGAACACGCCACGGTGAACGATCGCAGGCGCGCTCCAGGGCGCGGCGATATTGCTCATGTAGAGCGTCGGCTTGAGGACGATCGACGGCAGACCGGAAGCCTTCAAACGGTCGATGAGTTCGACCTTGGCCTCCATCAGCGCCGTGCCGGAATGCCTGGAAACATGACCGCTGGCGTTAAACACCAGAAGCTTGACGTCTGCCGCCAGCGCCGCGTCGATCATGTTGCGACCGTAGCGGAGAATTTCCTTGGGGCCGGCATCGAGCGGCAGCGTCAGCGCCACCGCATCGACTCCAAGGCAGGCGAGGCCGACACGGTCGGCATCGGCAAGGTCGCCGCGCACGATGTTGACGCCGTCACCAAACGGGTCGGGCGAGCCTTTGCGCAAGAGAAGGCGCACGGTCGCGCCCGCCGCGCGGCAGGCTTGCACGATGGCTGATCCCTGGGCGCCGCCGGCGCAGGCGACCAGAACTGAACTGGGGAAATCAGACATTAAGTTTGCTCCTCGGTCGCGAGGTGATTCCAAGCGGCGGGTGAGCCCGCCGCTTGGACGTCGGATGTCGACCGTGATGGTCGATCTCGCCATCAACGGCCCCAGATTCCCTGGCCATAACCCGGCGCGGGCTTATCGAAAGCCGAATTTCCACCCTGCGCCTTTTCGCCATCGTTCGTGCCGATGCTCTTCGTGCTGTTCGGGTCGATCGAGTAGCCGTTGTCGGACGCCATCGAAGAGTGGCCGGTGACCGGATAGCTGTCGGGGCCCGGGATGAAGTGCGAGCCATAGTGGTCGCTGCCGGCGAAAGCCATGCCGGAGGCAGACAGGAGCGCAACAGCGGCAAGAATGATCTTCTTCATTTCAATTCTCCATCGTTAAGAGTTTAACAATTGGCGGCCCGCGCTTTGCCTTGCACTGCGTTGATATGGCCGTCTTTTCAGGCACTTAGCAAAACCTCCCAGCCGTCATCCTTCTGGACGCGCGGCGGCAGGTTGTTCAGCGTACGATCGTCTTGGGTTTGGTCGTGCGCTGTTCGTGAGGCTGCTTACGGCAGCCGGAATCATCGAGAACTCTGGTCCTTCTTCCAAGGTCGCGGCCGAACCATTCGGCTACGTCAATGCGGCCTGTGGGGAATGGCGGTTCCCGATTACCGTTGCGTCGTAAAGTGAATGCCTCGGATCCTCACTGTTGCGAGCAGGTCCAGGCGCCGATCATGGGCGGAAACATGATGCAGGCTCCATGTGCGACAGCTTCCTCGCGCAGCCGGTCGGCAAGGTCGTCGATGCCGATCTCCGCGGCCGTGGTGATGCCTGTCCGCTCCATCGCTGGAATGAGGCTTCTGACGGTCTGCGCGATGTATTCATAGCCAAGCGATTCCCCGCCGCCTTCGACGCGGGCGCCGGAGATCATCTGCGGGACGGGCAAGCCGGCAGCGAGATAGGTCGAAAACAGCTTTCCGCCCATGTCGGTCTCAAAACCGGTTCGCGCGAAGGCCCGAACGATCCAGCCGAGCACCTGTGTGAAGAGCGGTGTTGTGGGGACGCTTCGTGCGTAGGCATCGACATCTCCTGGAAGGCGACGATGCCGCCCGGGCGCAAGAACCCTGCCAGACGGCGCAGCGTCTCGGCTGGTTCGGGCAGATACATCAGGATAAGCCGCCCGATGATGGCGTCGAACTTTCTCTCCGGAACGAAGCTGGCAAAATCGGCCGAGGCAAAGCGCACCCAGTAGCATTGTCCCGCTGCGACGGCACGACGCTCTGCCGTTTCGACCGCATCCTGCGACCGGTCGATGCCCAGCACCGACCCGCTCGGGCCAACCAGTTGCCCGGCAAGCAGAGAAACGTCGCCAACGCCGCAGCCCAGGTCGAGCACGTGCATGCCTTGCTTCAGTCCGTCTCGGCGCAGCACATCCTCTGTCAGGTCACGCACGAAGTCGCCCTGCAGCTGCAGCCGTTTGAATTCGCCTTCGGAATAGCCGAGCGTATACTGTCTGGTATCAAGGGTTTCGGTCCGGCCGTTTGGCCGGCGTTCGACAAAGCTGGTGTTCACTGCCCCGTCTCCTCAAAAACCGGTTTCCTGCTGGGGGCTGTCGAGAATCGTTCGAATCCGTACGACCGGTTGGAGTCTCATGCTCCACCTCGCCCAACATGTCTGGGCCGGTACCGGGTCTGAGTTGCTTTGATATCTGCCGCCCCGCAACGGCACGGGAACAAAATCCCGCCGACGATCTAACGCGATCAACGTGGTCGCAGGATCAGGGAGCTGCGTTTAAGCGAGCGTGGTAGCGAGCGTGGTAAGAAACGCCGCAAATGTGGTATTTTGCGTTGAAAGCGACCGGGGAGCGGGGGAACGCAGCCGGGGCGTAATGTCATCGCACATTCAGATCTGCCTTCTGGGTGAATTGCGCATTGTGTCGGACGGACGCCAGCTCGACCTGCCGCCGTCCAAGAAGACGCGCGCGCTGCTGGCCTATCTGGTGCTGACCGGTCGCCCGCACCGGCGCGAGCGATTGTGCGAGATTTTTTGGGAGCTGCCTGACGATCCGCGCGGATCGCTGAGATGGGCACTGAGCAAGATCCGTGCCCTGGTTGACGTGCCCGGCTCCGAGCGGTTGAGCGCCGATCGTGAACGCGTTTCCTTGATCCGGGATTCGGCGACGGTGGACTATCTTGAAATCGTCCAGCGACTGCAGGCTTCCTCACCGCCCGCCACACTCGATGAACTGCACGAATTGGGGAAGCTTCTGGCGCTGCCTTTGCTCGACGGGCTCGATCTGCCGCAGCTTGACGCCTACCAGGCCTGGCTCGCGGCCGAGCGCGAGGAGGCGCTGCAACTCCGTCTCGGTGTGCTGGAGCGCATCACGCTTCACCCCGAAACCAGCGACCGCGACGCAGTCAAATGGCTGCGCCAGTGGCAAAGCGCGGACCCGACTTCGGAACAGGCCGCCGGCATCCTGGTTCGAACGCTCAAGCGGCTCGGTCGCGGCGACGAAGCCGCCGGGGTGGTGAGCAACTACCGGCGCATGGCCAAGGACACCGGGTTAGCGCCGGTAGACGATCTGTCGGAAGTGGGGCCCCCACCCTCCGCGGCCGAGACGGCAACAATGGTGCCCAGCCTCCTGAAGCGCCAGTCGATCGGTTTTTGTCAGTCGGCAGATGGAGTGCGTATCGCCTACGCGACCGTGGGCACGGGACCGCCACTGGTCAAGGCCGCCAACTGGCTCAATCACCTTGAACTCGACTGGCAGAGTCCGATTTGGAGCAAGACTTTTCAGGCGCTGGCCGAGGGACGCACGTTTGTCCGCTACGATGAACGCGGCAACGGTCTTTCCGACTGGGAAGTGGACGACATCAGCTTCGAGGCGTTCGTGCGCGACCTCGAAACCGTTGTCGACGCGCTGCGGCTGGAGCGTTTCCCGCTGCTCGGCATGTCGCAAGGCTGCGCGGTGTCGATCGCCTATGCCCTGCGACATCCCGAGCGGGTGTCCGCGCTTGTACTGATTGGCGGCTACGCGGCAGGCTGGCGCATCGGCTGCACGGCAGAAGAGCAGGAGCGGCGCCAGGCGGTGATGACCTTGACCAAGCTCGGTTGGGGCACCAACAATCCCGCATATCGCCACATCTTCTCGCAGACTTTCATGCCGGACGGCACACCCGACGAACTTGCCTGGTTCGACGAATTCCAACGGCAGACCACCTCGCCGGACAATGCCGTCCGGTTCCAAGATGCATTCGGCGATATCGACGTGCGCTACCAGTTGGCGCAGCTGCACGTGCCAACCCTGGTGCTGCACGCCCGACACGATCAACGCATATCGCTCGATCAAGGCCGGGAACTTGCCATCGGCATTCCGAATGCCCGCTTCGTCGTGCTGGAGAGCCGAAGCCACATCATCTTAGGCCACGAACCCGCCTGGCCGGTATTCATGGACGAGGTCCAGCGGTTCCTCGCAGAGACAAATACAGCATAAGAAGGTCAATTTCAGAGCAGATTGGGCAGGTCCGATTTCCCCGTGCCCCTTGCGGCCTCTTTCTGGAAGTACGCTGGCTGTCTGCCGATAACCTCAAGTCTTATTTTAGAAAGTATTAATCTGTTAACGAGACTGCCTCGTTTGGGACCAAATTGAGCAGTTTAGAAACCGCTCATTAACCCGCCCCGCTCATCCTCAAATCCATGCACCGGAGACGTTGATTGTGAAACGCGATGTCGCGCTGATCGCATTTTTGCTGTCGTTTGCCTGCCCGTTTGCTGCGCAGGCAGGGACGACCATGGAAACCAAGGGCAAGGCGTTCGCGCCGCCCGCCTTCTATTCGTTCTGTAGCCGACAACCCAGCCTGTGCAGCACGGCCGGCGGAAAGAAGGTCGTCGCCCTGCAGCCCAAGCTCAGCTCGGAATTGAAGCAGGTGAACCGATCGGTCAATTCACGCATCACGGAGCTCAGCGATCGTGTCGCTGTCGGCAAGGACGACGACTGGCGCTTGCCGACCGTCTCTGGCGATTGCGAGGATATTGCGATCCTGAAGAAGCTTGAACTGATGAGGCGCGGCTGGCCGGCCTCGGCGCTCCTGTTGACTGTGGCAAGCTATGGCGGCGATGGGCACACGGTGCTGACCGTGCGCACCAGCGAGGGCGACCTGGTGCTCGACAATCTCACGAACTCCGTCCGTGACTGGTCCAGCACTCCCTACAGCTACTTCGCCCGACAGGCGCAGGGGAATGGCAAACGCTGGGAGCGGATCGGCGGCGCCAAGCCTATCCAGACGACCGCGACGGGCGGCTGAGGCTTCTCAGCTCGAAGTTCAGCCCCACGCAGAATTCCGCAGCTACTCGTGTCCCCGCTTCTGGGCGATCAGGTCGAGACGCTCGCGGTCGGAGCGTTCGCGCTCGTCGCGGCGGCGCACGTCCTTGTAGGCACGCTCGACCATGTTGGTGCGCGCGGTCGCCGTGGCGATCAGCGCGGCCTCCTGCCTGGCGCTTTCCTGGTTCGCCTCCTGGCGAACCAGCGCATTGGCGATGCGGCGATGGTAGAGGTCGGGAAACAGGCCGGCGAGCGACCGGTCGGCGTCGAAACGTTCGACCAGTTCCCTGGCTTCGGCTTCGGCGGCCGCGGCGGTTGTCAGGAATGTCGCGTGACGGGTTTCGTGCAGCGCCTTCAGCTGCTCCTGCACCTTGACCAGCTTCCTGAGGCGGTCCTTGCGCGTGGTCATCTGCCTACCGCGCGAGCGTCAGGTCGACAAAACCGTCGACGAACAGCGACAGCATGGTGCCGATGGCGAAATAGAAGATGATCAGCCCGCCGGCGATGACGAAGGGCAGCGAGATGAAATAGACCGGGATCTGCGGCGTCAGCTTGTTGACGAAGCCGATCGTCAGATTGACGAGGATGGCATAGGCGACGAAGGGGCTGCCGAGGCGGATGACCAGGAAGAAGGCGTCCGAAACGGTGTCGGTGAGATCGACCAGGGCCGCCTGCGGGTTGAAGAAGACATTGACCGGCGCGACGGTGTAGGAGGCGACCAGCGCCCGCACGATCTCATGGTCGAAATCGAAGACGAACAGCAAAAGCAGCGCCGAAAACGAGATGATGGCGGCAAGGGCCGCCTGCGGCTCCGCCTCCTCGATCGCCGGCCCGCCGGTGCCGCCATAGCCGATCAGCATGGCGATGGCCGAGCCCATGAAGCGCAGCGCCTCCATGTAGAGCCTCGTCATGGCGCCGATCAGTCCGCCGACCAGCAATTCCGAGACGATCATCGGCGCCAGGATCTGCGGACGCGGATCGACGAACGGATAGATGCGGTCCCAGAGGAAGGCGAGCAGCCCGCCGGTGGCGGCCACCGCCACGAACAGCCGGACCTGGATCGGCACGCGGGCGCTGGACAGGCCGGGCATCAGCATGAAGCAGGCGCCGATGCGGCAGAAGGCGAGGAAGGCGGCGATCACAACGCCTTGCGAGAGCGCGCTCACGATATGGTCCCGAGCACCTTGATCTCGACGCCCTTGGCGATTTCGACGTGGCTGAGCACCGGCAGCGTGGTGAACAGGCGCTCGATGATCATGCGCACATAGGGACGCGCATCCGGCGCGGTGACGAGGACGAAGCGCTCGCCGGCCTCGAGATGCTTGCGGATTGCCTTGGTCGCGTCCTGGCCGAATTCCTCGAGCTGGCGCGGGTCGATGTCGAATTCGCGCACCTCGCCCTTGGCGTCGCGCTTGAGGCTCTGGTGGAAAGCGAGGTCCCAGCGGTTGCCGAGCCGCAGCACCTTGAGCACGCCGCCTTCGGAGAGGTCGCCGCAGATCTGCTGCGCCATGCGGATGCGGACATGCTCGACGATCTGCTCGGTGCGGCGCACATGCGGGGCGATCTCGGCGATCGCCTCGATGATCAGGTGCAGATTGCGGATCGAGACGCGTTCGGCCAGCAAGAGCTTCAGCACCGCCTGCAGACCCGGATAGGAAATATGCGTGGTGCAGATCTCGTCGGCGAGCTTGCGGTATTCGGGGTCCTGGCGTTCGAGCAGCGCCTTCATGTCCTTATACGACAGAAGCTGCGGCAGGTTGTTGCGGATGACCTCGGACAGGTGGGTGAGCAGCACCGACATGTTGTCGGCGAAGGTGTAGTTCTCGCGCTTCAAATCCTCGGCGAAGGTTTCGAGTACGGAGAAGGCGCGCATGCCGAAAGCCGGCTCGCGGATCTCCTCGCCGGGAAGTTCCGGCACGTCGCGGGTGCCGAGCAGCACCATGATCTCGCCGACGCGCATCTGGTATTCGGCGACCACCGTGCCGTGGACCTTGATCTGGTAGCTCTTCGGCGGAATGGCGAAATCATCGGCGACGCGCACTTCCGGCACGACGAAGCCGTATTGCGTGGCGAACTTCTTGCGCATCTTGCCCATGCGGAAGACCAGTTCCTGATGCGATACCAGCAGCCTTGTCGAAAGCTGCTTGCCGATCAAGAGCTCGATCTCGGCGGTGGCGAGCGAGGCCTTGACCGAGTTCTTCTCTTCCTCGGCCTTGTTGGCCTTTTCCTGGTTCTTCACCGCCTCGGCGGCGGCGAGTGCCCGGTTGTGGCGCAGCGGGATGATGTAGCCGAGACCGGCCATACCGCCGGCAAGAGCAAAGAACGGGAACAGCGGCAGGCCGGGCATCAGACCCAGAATGACGAGCAGCGACGCCGCGACGTAGAGCGCGCGCGGATGGGCGCCGAGCTGACCGAACACCGCCTGGTTGGTCGAGCCACGCGTGCCGCCCTTGGAGACCAGAAGGCCGGCGGCGAGCGAGACGATGAGTGCCGGGATCTGGGTGACGAGGCCGTCGCCGACAGACAGCTTGATGAACACGTCGGCGGCCTGGCCCATGCCCATGTCGTGGCGGATGTAGCCGATGGCGATACCGCCGACGATATTGATGGCGGTGATGATGAGGCCGGCGATGGCATCGCCGCGGACGAATTTCGAGGCGCCGTCCATCGAGCCGAAGAAGGAGGATTCCTCCTCCAGTTCGCGGCGGCGCAGCTGCGCCGTCTTTTCGTCGATCATGCCGGCGGAAAGGTCGGCATCGATCGACATCTGCTTGCCGGGAATGGCGTCGAGGGTGAAGCGCGCGCCGACCTCGGCGATACGGGTGGCGCCCTTGGTGATGACGATGAAGTTCACCACAATCAGGATCAGGAAGACGATGAGGCCGATGACGAAGTCGCTGGCCATCACCAGCCGGGAGAAACCGGCAATGACATAGCCGGCGGCGTGGGTGCCTTCATTGCCATGCGCCAGGATCATGCGCGTGGTGGCGATGTTGAGCGACAGCCTCAGCATGGTTGCGATCAAGAGCACGGTCGGGAAGGACGAGAAATCGAGCGGGCGCTGGATCCAGAGCGCAACCATCAGGATCAGCACCGACAGCGCGATCGAGAAGGCAAGGCCGATATCGATGAGGAAGGCCGGGATCGGCAGGAACAGCACGGCCAGGATGATGACGATCCCGATCGCGAAGAAGACGTCGCGGCCGTTCTTGGCAACGGTGCCGGCTGCAATGCTTTCGCTGATCGCCATAATCGTCCTCAAATCATAAGCCTGCCGCGCGCGACAGCCTTGTAAGCCTAGCTGGCCAAGCTTGCGCGAGGGTGGGAGAATGCGCCCTGAGAGAAGAAGGGAATCGCATGCTCCTGATCATCGGCACGGTCCGTTTGCCGCCGGACAAGCTCGCTGAGGCAAGACCGGCCATGCAGCGGATGATCTCCGCCAGCCGCGCCGAGCCCGGCTGCATCGAATATTCCTATGCGCAAGATGTCCTCGACGCAGGGCTTATCCACGTCTCCGAAGTCTGGAGTGACCGCGCCGCGCTCGACGCGCATTTCAGCTCGGCGCACATCGCGGACTGGCGTGCAAGCTGGGCGACGCTCGGCATCGGTGATCGCAATCTGATGCTCTACGAAGCGGGCAATGCCAAGCCGACCTGATCGATCGAAGACAGTTTCGGCGATGCCGGCTCGGCGCTGCTGAGCTTCGCAGGGGTGGGAAGCTGCAGCGCGGTGCCAAAATGGCGCCACAAGCAGTCGGCATTGCGGTTGTCACGCAATGCCGCCGGGCGTATCAGGCGGCAGCTTCCACCTCTTGCTCAACGGCGAGCCGTTCCGGTGCTTTCCAGAAACGAACCTCAAGTCTATGCCCGCCGGCTCCGCGCGGTGCTGATCAGATCGATCCCGCTGCTCGAGGCGCGCGGCATCGTGATCGTCGTCCTGGCCGGTGTCGTGGGCGTGATGGCGGGCGTGCTGGTCACGGCGATGAGCCAGATGGTGCAGGGCATGCATGGGCTGCTGTTCGGGGTCCAGCCGGGCGGCCGGCTGTCGGCGATGTTTTCCTTATCCGACCCGGTTCAGGCGGCGATCCCGGCGATCGGCGGCATCCTGCTCGGTCTGTCGGTGGTCTGGCTGCGGAAGCGAAAGTTCCGCACCCCGGTCGATCCGATCGAGGCCAACGCGCTTTACGGTGGACGCATGTCGCTCACCGACACTTTCATCATCGCCGGGCAGACGATCATCTCGAGCGGCTTCGGGGCTTCGGTCGGACTGGAGGCCGGCTACACGCAAGTCGGCTCCGGCTTGGCGTCGCGGTTGGCGCGCGCCTTGAGGCTGCGTCGCAATGACGTGCGTATCCTGGTCGGCTGCGGCGCGGCAGGTGCTATCGCCGCCGCCTTCGATGCGCCGCTGACGGGGGCCTTCTACGGGTTCGAGCTGGTCATCGGCATCTATTCGGTCGCCAATGTCGCGCCGGTGATGACCGCCGCGATCTGCGCTTCGCTGACCGCCGAGGTGTTTGGTGGCGTGCCCTTTCCGCTGGAGCTCGCCGGCCTGCCGGCACTCACCGCCAGCCAGTATTTGCCGTTCCTGCTGCTCGGGCTTCTGGGCGGCGCCGCTTCCATCGCCATCATGCATCTGGTCAGCCTGATCGAGCGCGGCTTTGCCAGGCTTTCCATCGACGCCTCGCTGCGACCCTTCATCGGCGGCATTCTCGTCGGACTGCTGGGGCTGGTCACGCCGCAGGTCCTGTCCAGCGGCCATGGCGCCCTGCATCGCGAGTTCGCGATGAATTACGGCATCGCCGTCGTCGCAAGCGTCTTCGTGCTGAAGCTGGCGGCTTCAGCGATCTCGCTGGGCTCGGGCTTTCGCGGCGGCCTGTTCTTCGCCTCGCTGTTCCTCGGTGCGCTGCTCGGCAAGATCTTCGCCGGGGTGATGGCATTCGTATCGCCGGCAACCGGCATCGATCCGGCGGTTGCCGCCGTCGTGGGCATGACCTCGCTTGCCGTCGGCGTCGTCGGTGGGCCGCTGACCATGACGTTCCTGGCGCTGGAATCGACGCGCGACCTGACGCTGACCGGCGTCGTGCTGGTGGCCTCGATCATGTCGGCGATCCTGGTGCGCGAAACTTTCGGCTACTCGTTCTCGACGTGGCGTTTCCATCTGCGCGGCGAGACGATCCGCAGCGCGCACGACGTCGGCTGGATGCGCAGCCTCACCGTCGGCTCGATGATGCGCAAGGATGTCCGCACCATCGACGCTTCGACGACGCTTGGCGCTTTCCGTAAGGAAATCCCGCTCGGCTCAGCGCAACGCGTCATCGCGGTGGACGAGGGCCGGCACTATGTCGGCGTGCTGATCGTGGCCGAACTGCACAGCGAACTGTCCAACGGCGAGACGCCGGTGCGGACGCTTGCCCAGTTCAAGGATGCGGTTCTGGTGCCGACCATGAACGTCCAGTCGGCGGCCGAAACCTTCCAGCGCGCCGGCGCCGAGGAACTGGCCGTGGTCGAGGATTTCGCCGACTGCGTCGTGCTTGGGCTTTTGACCGAAAGCCATCTGATGCGGCGCTATGCCGAAGAACTCGACAAGGCGCGGCGGGATCTGTCCGGCGAGGGCTAGCCAGAGATCATACCGGCCCCGATCAGTGTTCGATCGGCCCCTTCGGCATGACGAGCGCGGTGCCGGCGGTCGTCGGCCGCTCGATCATGCGGCGGACGCGGGGCGACTCGCTGCCGCTGTGCAGCGCCCGTATGCGCTCGCCGATGACGGCGTCGGCATGGGTGGCGCGCCTGTTGTGGCGGATGTATTCGAGCCAGGTCGGCGTGTGGTAGTGCTCGATCCAGATCGCCGGATTTTCGAGGTCGCGCGCCAATGTCCAGTTGCGGGCGCCGTCGCGGCGGCGGATGCGGCCGCGCTCGGCCATGGTGGCGAGGAACTCCGGCACGTCCTCGTCACGGATGATGTATTCGATCATGATGGCGATCGGGCCGCTGCGCGGCTTGAGGTCGAGCCCGAGAGGCGGCTCCTTGAAGCGGTTGAGCGGGTCGAGATTGAGCACCGCCTGCTGGGGCAAAGGCAGCAGCAGGCCGATGGTGCCGCCTGCCAGCATGGCGATGCTTGCCACGATGAGCGCGGTCTCGGCGCCATGCGCGTCGGCGACGACGCCCCAGATCCAACTGCCAAGTGCGATGCCGCCGAAGGTCGCCGTCTGGTAGACCGAGAGCACCCGGCCGACCACCCAGCGCGGTGTCGACATCTGCACCGTGACGTTGAAATGCGACAGCGCGATCACCCAGCAGGCGCCGCCGACGAGCAGTCCGAGCGCAGTCTGCCAGGCGTGGTCGCTGATGGCGGCGTTGAAAGCGCAGACGGCGAAGCCGGCAAAAGCCATGCGCACCATCGTCTCGCTCGACAGCAACTGCCGCAGCCGCACGCTGATCAGCGCCCCGCCGACCGCGCCGATGCCGAAGGCGCCGAGCATGATGCCGTAGGTCAAGGCGTCGCCCTTGACGACATCGCGCGCCACCAGCGGCAGCAAGGCGAGCACCGCGCCGGCGCTGAAACCGAAGGCAAAACCCCTGACCAGGACCTTGCCGATGTTGGGCGACATGGCGACATAGCGCAGGCCGGCGCCCATCGCCGCTCCCAGCGTCTCGCGCGGCAGCGTCGACACCGGCAGATCCGGCTTCCAGCGAAACAGCACGATGATCAGGCCGACATAGCTTATTGCGTTGGCGGCGAAGGCAGCGGCAGCACCCGCGGCGGCGACGATGATGCCGCCGATCGCCGGGCCGACGCTGCGCGTCAGATTGAAGCCCAGTGAGTTCAGCGCGACGGCTGCCGGCAGCTTGGCGCGCGGCACCATGTCGCCGACCGAGGCCTGCCATGACGGATTGTTCAACGCCGTACCGCTGTCGATCAGGAAGGTGAAGGCAAGCAGCGTCCACGGCGTGATCAGGCCGAGGTAAGTGAAGACGGTCAGGAGCACCGAGACGACCAGCATGAAGGTCTGTGCGACCAGCATGACCTTGCGACGGTCGAAGCTGTCGGCGATGGCGCCGGCAACCAGCGCAAACAGCATGATCGGCAAGGTGGTCGAGGCCTGGACGAGCGCGACCTGGTAGGACGAGGTGGCGATCGAGGTCATCATCCAGGCGGCGCCGACGCCCTGGATCAGGCCGCCGAAATTCGACACCAGGCTGGCCGACCATACAGCCCGGAAAATGCCGTGCCGGAAGGGCGCCAACGCCGAGACGCGGTCGCCGCCCGGCTCGTCATCGATCATCAATGCTGTCCCGCCTGATTACGTCCGTACCCCTCACCGTCATGCCACCTATGGAGGTGGAACACGGCAGCGCGGGAGGCGAACACCACTTCGAAAAAGACCATGGTCCAACAACAGGATAGCACGGCAAAAATACGTCGGGACGCAACTAATCCAAAGGTCTTGGCGCTCTGGACCAATTTAGAGCCTGGTCCCGCGGCGTTCGCGGCGGTGTACAGCGCGTCGGTGAGGGTGCCCGCTGCAGCCGGCCGAAGATTTCGGGCATGCTGAATGGTACCTGGCGAAGGCGCTGGAATTTCCGCGCGGGCCTAGAAGCCGCTTTCGATGCGCTCGAAGATAACGTTGGTGAAGGCCGATATCTGGCCGCCGATAAACGGACCGGTCAGCGCCACCACCAGCATGATGGCGACGATCTTGGGGACGAAGGTGAGGGTGATTTCCTGGATCTGCGTCAAGGCCTGGATCAGGGCGATGCCGATACCGACCGCCATTGCCACCAGCACGACGGGAGCGGATGCGGTCAGCACCGTCCACACCGCGTATTGTACGATATCGAGGGCGTCTGCCTCGTTCATGGCACCGGCCTCGGCTATAGTTCGCGACTAGCTCGCGGCCTTGACCGAGACGCCCGAGGTCACGGGAACTTCCGTGCCGTTCTCCAGCACAGCGATAAGGCCGCTGCTGGCGAGGCGCACCGACGCCACGGTGCCTGATGTGTTGCCGTCGGCGGACGTTATCGAGCGGCCGATCAGGGCATCGGCCTGCGACAAGGCCGAGGATTGCATGATCTGGTCGAGCTTGGTGTTGGTCTGCACCGATTGCTCGACCTGCGAGAAGGTGGCGAGCTGGGCGACATACTGCGTCGAATCCATCGGCTTGGTCGGATCCTGGTTCTTCATTTCGGCGATCAGCAGCTTCAGGAACGACTGGTAGTCGACCGCTGTCTTGGAGGTCGACGTGGTGGTCGAATTGGCGCCGGTCGGTATGGTGGTCGTCATGTCAACGGTCATTAGTATCGGGCTCCCACGGCCAGCGGGCGCGGCGCACCCGCAACATCGTCATTGCCGCCAAGCGCGCGGCGTTCGAGCGGATAAAGCGCACGGATCGCCTTCAGCGCCTCATAGATATGGTCCTCGCCGACCATGCGGTCGATCTGCTTTAGCGCGCTGCAGATCCGTTCGTCCTCGAAACTCGCCAGCAGCATGGGCAGCGAGCGGCGGAACATGTCGCGCGCCTCGGAGGCCGCCTGCGGGTTCATCAGCATGACCTGCAGGATGAAATAGAGCTGCTTGAGCGGTGTCGACGCCTCGTCGGCCTGGATGACATGGCTTTCGAGCAGGAACTGCACGTCGTTCATCAGCTCGATGGCGACCTTGCGGTCGACGCGGATGACGGCGCCGTTGATGTAGATCTTCTCGTTCGGCTTCAGCGATATCTTCAGCGTGTTGGTCATTGAATGCCGTCCCGGATGATCTGGGACACTTCGATCAGGCCTTCGAAATTGTTCGTGCGGCCCTGACGGATGTCCTCGGCCTCGCGCAGCAGCCACAGGCCGATGGAGATCAGGTTGGCGCGCAATTCCTTGGGCAAGGCATTGTCGCTGGAGCCGAGATCCTCGACGAAGGTGGTCCATACCCGGTTGGTGAAGTGCAGCGCCTCGGCTGCTTCCATCGAACCATGGCCGACGGCCGCCGCCGCCGCGAGCATGTCGATCGAGCGGGTGAGCAGCTGCCGCTCCCGGTCCTTCGCGTCGGCGACGGAGTCGGTCTGGATGTCGGCGTAGGAGAATTGGTACATCTTGGGAGCTCTGCCGTTCCGGTGGGTGGTTTCAGGTCAGGTAATTCAACAGGCTGAGTTGCTGCAGGCGCGCCGTCAGCGCGAAGGACGTCTCGATATGCTGCGTCAGGTCGGCGACGCGGGTCGCGGCCTCGGCGGGATCGACGCCTACGAGGTCGATGATATGCTTCTCGAACAGGTCGACCTGGGTTTTCATGCGATCGGTGGCGTCGGACACGCGCTTCTGGGCGAGGCCGGCCTCGGACCGCACCTGGACAAGTCCGCCGATGGCCTCGCCGACCAGCGTTTGGGCGCGGCTGGTGACCGCAGTCCTCGCTGCCTGGCTGATGGTGCTGCTGGAAAGCAGGCTGGTGACCATGGCCGATGCCATGGCGAGCTTGCGGATGCCTTCTTCGTTGGCGCTGACCGAGGTTTCGGTGGTTTCGTTGAGCGCGATGCGGCTGGTGATCTGCTCATCGGTAGCGTTCGACCAGGTGCCTTGCCAGCCCGAGCCGAGGAACTGCGGCTCGACGCTGGTGGTGATGAAATCATCCATCTGGGCAGCAGTGATGCTGGCTGCGGCCGGATCGCCCTGCGCGAAACCGAAATAGGCGACGAAGGAAGCGTCGAAGGCAGCCTTGGCGGGGGAGCCGGTGGCCGCGAAATCATCGATCGGCTTGACGTCAGTGTTGGTGCCGGCGAACAGATATTCGCCATTCACGCCGGTGTTGAGGATTCCCGTCATCTGCTGCAGCGCCGAGGCGCCGGCGGCCTGCGTGATGCTGGTCGAGGAATCGCCGGATACGGCGCTGGTCAGGGCCGAGAGGAAACTCTGCGCAACATCGGAGAGCTGGCCAAGCGAATCCTGGGTCGATGTGAGCCGGGCGGCGACCAGCGCATTGGAATCGATGATGCCGTTCAGCCGGTCGAGATCGCGCGAGAAGGTCACGGCCTGAGTCGTGCGTCCGCCAAGCGCCAGACCGACATCGGCGACCTGACCCGTCGACGACTCCTTGGTCGCCTTGACCAGTTCGGCCTGCATGCGCATTTGCTGATAGCGCATGGCATTGGACAATGCAGCTGAGGAGACGGATGTGGCTTTCATGGATTATCCCACGGCATCGAGCAGGGCTGACAGCATGTCGTCGACAGTCTTCATCATGCGCGCCGAGGCCTGATAGGTGTGTTCGAGATCGAGCAGCAACGACATTTCCTGGTCGACATTGACGCCGGTGTCGTTGGACAGCGCCTCGGCCGTGCGCGTGGCCAGCGCTTCCTTGGCGTCGGCGGTCGTCGAGGCCTGCTGGCGCACGCCTTCGAACCAGCCGATGGCGTTGGCGGCATAGTCGGAGACGCTGGATGTCGTCGTGATGCCGGCGGCGGCATCGAAGGCCATCGGCTGGTCGAGCCTGTCGCCATAGGCGATCAATAGGTCGGAATAGGATGAGCCGCTGGTGTTGAGGATATAGGCCGCGCCGTTGGCGCCGCCGTCGCGCAGCAGCGCCGGGTCGCCGCCGGCGCTCGGATCCATCGCCATGTTGACGCTGATCGAACCGGCAAGGCCATTGACCAGCGTGCCGGCCGCCGGCACGGCGGGCGCGCCGGACCAGGTGAACAGGCCGGCCGCATCGGATTGCGACGGCGCGGTTTCGGCGAAGGCGGAGATGAGACCGCGCGCGGTCTCGTCGAGCTGGCTCTGCATGGTTGCGGCGACGCTGTCGCGCAAGGTTATCAGGCCGGCGAGCTTGCCGACAGCGCTGGTGTTGTCGCCGGTGCCGGCGGAGACCGGGACGTTGTCGATATAGATGGTGTTGCCAGGGGTGCCGGCGGTGTAGCCGGCCGACGGCGTGAAGCTCACCGAGCGCGGCACGGTCTCGAACAGCGTCGTGCCGTCGGTGGTGGTGATGACCATGTCGTTGTCGCCGCGCGTAAAGGTCGAGACGGGGACATATTCGGCAATCTTCTTCAGCAGCGCGTCGCGCTGGTCGAGCGCGTCGGACACGTCGGTGCCCGAACGCGTTCCGGAGATGACGGCCTTGTTGGCATCCTGGAACTGGCTGAGCAGCGAGTTGAGGTCATCGACGGCGGTGGCGATCTGGCTGTCGGTCCGGGTGCGGAAATCCTGGATCGCCGTGGTGCCGTCGTTCAGCGAGCGCACGACATCCTTGGCCGCGTCGATGACGCTGGCGCCGAGATTCTGGTTGGACGGCGTCGTCGCGTAGAGCTGCAGCGCATTCTGCAGATTGGCGATCGCGGTCGAAGGCGAGTAGGCGTTGTCGACGCCGTTTACAGCGAGATCCAGCTGGTCCATGCCGCTGTAGAGCGCGCTCTGGCCACTCCATGCCGAGAGCGCGCTGAGGTTCTGGCGAAACAGCAGGTCGTTGGCCGCTCGCTGGACCTCCACGGAACGGGCGCCGGGCGCCGTGCTGGTGATGACCGCGGTGCGGCGGGCGTAGTCCGAATTGGAGGCATCGGCGACGTTGCGGGAAACGATGCTGGTCTGTTTCGACGTGGCCAGAAGCGACGACTGGGCGATGCTCAATGCGGAAGACAGCGACATGCGGCTCTTTCACGGGCGGACGCCCGTCGTTTATCTCTTCAGGTTGACAAGGACGTCCATCAGGTCGGAACCCGTCTGGAAGACTTTCGAATTGGCGGTATAGCTGCGCTGCGCCGCGATCATGTTGGTGAGTTCCTCGGCGATATCGACGTTGGAATTCTCGAGTGCGCCTGAGACGATCGAGCCGAGCTTGCCTTCACTGGCGAAGCCGATGCGCACGGCGCCGGAGTCTGAACTCTGCGAATAGACATTGCCCGGCAATGCGGTGAGGCGATCGGGACTGGTCACGTCAGCCAGCGGGATCTTGTAGAGCGGCTTGGTGGAGCCGTCCTCATACTGCGCGTAGATGACGCCGTCCTCGCCGATCTGGACACTCTCGATGGTGCTCGGGGCGTTGCCGTTGACCTCAGCTTCTGAAACCGTGTAGCCGGTGCCGAGCTGGGTCAGCTTGGACAGATCGATGCTCAGGGCCGCGCCGTTCGGCACGGTGAGCGAGATGCTGTCGACGGCGCCCGTGAGCTTGCCGGTGGTGGTGTCGAAGGTCAGGTTGGCCGAACCCAGTGCGCCACCCGTATAGGGGAAGGACGTGCCGGCGGTGGCCTGGGACTGGTCGAAGACCGAGACTTCCCAGGTGCCGGTTCCGGTGTTGGTGAAATAGACGTCGAGCAGCACCTTGTTGCCGAGATTGTCATAGGCGACCAGCGAGGACTTCGACGTGTATTCGGCGGTCGCACTGTTGGTCGAGGGCAGGCTGCCGGCAGCAACCGTCGTTGCGCCCGCCGGCAGATTGCCGGTAAAGGTGCCCTCGGTGCTGGGGGTCGCCGTCATTTCCTGGTCGGAAATCTGCACCGGCACAAGGCCCTCGAAGCCGTTGGCGGTGGCGGCCGGCACGCCATTGTCGTAGCTGTAGGCCATCAGCTGGTAGCCGGCAGCGTTGACCAGCTTGCCCTCGGCGTTCGGAACGAAGGCACCTGCGCGGGTGAGGTAAGGCGTTCCGCTCGGATCCTGGACGACAAAGAAGCCGTCGCCATTGACCGCCAGGTCCGACACCGAAGTGGTGTACTGGAGCACGCCCTGGGCGCTGATCGAGGAGCGGACCGTCGTGGTGACGCCGCCCGAATTATAGGCGCCGCCGGTGCTCGGCATAACCAGCGTCGAAAACTCCGTCGAGGACCGCTTGTAGCCGGTGGTGTCGGAATTGGCGATGTTGTCGGCGACGGTCGACAGGCGATTTGCCTGCGCGTTCATGCCGGAAACGCCGGTCCGCATCATTCCGTACAGGCTCATCGAAACGTCTCCTCAATGCCCCGAGAGTGGGGTCCATGACAGTGGTCGCGAGCCTATGCCCTGTGTCTTGCGCGAGGCTGGCGCGGGCCGAGCGGGCGCGGGCATCAAAACACCAGCCGATAGCCGAGGAAGCGCTTGGAATCGATCGGGTCGTGGCCGAGCTTTTCGCGCAGCTTCTTGCGCAGCTTGCTGATATGGCTTTCCACCACGTTCTCCTCGACCTCCTCGTCGAAGATGCCGTAAATGGCGTTGAAGACCTGGGTCTTGGTTACGCGCCGTCCGCGATTGCTGGCCAGATATTCGAGGATACGGCGCTCGCGGCGCGGCAAGGGCAGCGGCTGGCCGTCGATCTCGGGATCGCGGCCGTCCATGAAGATGCGCATCGAGCCGACCTCGGTATAGGGCGCGTCTTCCTGCGCGCGGCGGCGGATGGCGGTGATGCGGGCCAGGATCTCGCGGATGTGAACCGGCTTGCGGATGACATCGTCGACGCCGCTCTCGAACAACCGAAGCGTGTTTTCGAGCGAGTGCTGCTCGCTCAGCGCAATGACCGGAGCACCGGTGCGGTCGCGGATCTGGCGTGGAGAAATCGCGCCTTCCCGGCAGTCGCCGATGAGGAAGGCCCTGACCGAGCGCAAATCGGTGTCGGCCGCCGAGTTCACCCATTCCCCGAATTCGCCCGGAGCGAAGCCTGCACAGGCGACGCCTTCGCGATCGAAAAGTGAGTTATAGCCTTCAGTTACGAGCTCTCGCTCGTCAACGATCACGATCATCGGCCCGCCCTCCGAATCAGCTCATTTGCCCCGTGGAAAAAGGCGTATCCGGTGGCGGGAATCCTGAACAACCGTCATTTCTTGTAGCTATTTTCTTGGGAGTTTTTTTGGGACGCGTAAATAAGCGCGGTCGCATGGGTGCATCGGCGGTGTATCGGCAGCTGCGTCTTGCGGGGGCGCGGCTGCCTCCAGCAGGGCTGAGAAAGTCGGCGAGGCTGTCGCGCGATCTACAATCATGGATTGCAGAAATCGCGAGCGTTGGGCGTCCATTTCCCGAAGCCGGTGGCGACCATGTTGGCGATGACGCGGCAGACATAGAGCTTCTGCGCCGGATCGTTGTCGGGCCCGGCATGGTATCGGGCCACCGCCATCGACCAAGTCAGGTGACGGGCATGGAGACTGGCCAGGAACCGCGCCGCGTAGTCGACGTTCTGGCGCGGGTCGAGCATGTCGGCGACGCTGCGGAAATGCGAGGCGTGATAGTGGTGGTTGACCTGCATGCAGCCGAGATCGATCAGCGTCTTGCCTTCGCGGCGGGCAGTCTCGAACGTTGCCAGGGCCTCGGCCCGGCTCCTGGGGAAGACAGCTTTTCCTTCTATGTTCAAAGCGTTAGGCTGGAGGCTGCCCTTGTTGCCGGTCTCGGTCAGTCCGACGGCATAGAGGATGCCGGCGGGCACGCCGTAACGGTCGGCGGCGCGCAGGATCTCCGGCTCGCAAGGATTGCCGGCCGCGTTCGCGGCGCCGGCGGTGACGCTAGATAAACATGCCGTCGCCAGTGCGCTCGCGAGCAGGCGAAACAGCACGGCCGATTTCCTGTGCGTCATTGCGGTAGTTCCTTCCCGGCTGCTGACCACCGGAACCGGCATTGCCGCCGCTCGGGTCGCCGGACTGAAAGGCGGACTGTTCACGCCCCGTCGACATCGGCAGGGAACTGCTTGCATCGGCGCGGGCGGTGGTGGGGGCTGCTATCGAAGGTTGCAGGATCGCGACCTTGTCGACGTCGAAACCGAGCCCGCGCAACGACTTGACGATGGCCTCGCTGTCGGCCGCCAGACGGCGGTATGCCTCATGGGTTTCGGGCTTCAATTCGATCGAAAGCTGCTCGCCGGCAAGCCGTAGGCTGGCGGTGACCATGCCAAGCTCGGCCGGGTGAAGCTCGATCTTCAGAATATGTGTCGGAACGGCAACAGAGCTGGCCATCTGCGGGCTCGCGGAGGCCGTCGAAAAAGCCTGACGCAGGCCGCTGTCGGACGTGATGGCGTCAAACAGGACCGATGTCGTCTGGCTCATCGGGCTTTGCGCTGGCGCCGGGAAGCTCTGCTCGGCGACGACGTCGATGCGTGCGGCGGACGTAGCCTGTTTTCCCTGTTCGGAGGGCATCGCCGATCTGATGGCTTCAAGGCTCTTCGACCCAGGCGCGGGCCGTTTTGCCGGCGATGCCGGCACGTCTGTCGCGACCTTGTCCTTCGACGGGATCGTAGTGTCGTCATCTGGACGCGGCGGCCCCTTGAGGACGGAGCCAACGACGTCCGGCTGCCGGAGCTGTCCTGGAAGGCTCACGCCGTTGGCGATGCGTTCGGCCTTTGCGATGGAGCCGACATCGCGCGCATCGGAGCCGGAGCTTGAGCGGGATTTCTTCAAGGAGGAAAGCTGTTGCTGCGCGGGCAGTGGCTGGCTTTCAAGCGTCGGCTCGGCTGTCTCCCGGTTGGCCGTGGCCGCGCTTACTTCCGCCTTGGCCGCGGCCGAGAATTGCCGGATGTCATGCAAGGCCATCAGCAACGGCAGGCGGTCCTGAAGCGATGCCACATTCGCGCTTTGCGCGGCCGGTTCCGCGTTGTCACTGGCCTTGCCCGTATCGGTGTCGGCATCCGCCTTCGCGATCCTGCCGGCGGGCTGTTTCGGCGAAGCGGCCCTGGCTGACGGCTCGTGGTCGGGCTGCACCTTGCCAAGGTTCACCGACGCACCCTTGGCCCATCGTGCGCCGTGCGGCCCTGCGTCGTTCGGCTGGCTTTCCGGTCCGGCCGGCTTTTCGGTGCCGCGCACCATGTCGTCGAAGCTTGACGTCTCGCTGCTGCCGTTCGTCGCCGCCGCCTTGGATGGCGCGCGCGTGGAAACAAGTCCCGGAAGGGCCTGGCCGAGGCTGGTGGTCATTTCGGAGCGGCTCCAAGCATCTGATCGATCAGGTCGAGTTGATGGCGCGTGTTGATCATCGCCGCGTCGGTGGGATCGTGCGGATCGAGGCCGCCAGCCGATGCCGATGCCGGTTGCGGCACCGGGGCATCGGTGGACGCGGACGCGACAGCCGGTGCAGCGGCAGGCGCGGAGCCCTGCGCCGCCGCCGCCGGGGAAGCAGAAGCCGCTGACGATTTATCCGGCGACGCGGCGGCCGCGGCCGGCGCTTCCGACGGCTTTGCGGCAGGGGCGGATGCTTCCAGCGCCGGCTGCTCGGACATCACGCCTTCGACCGGCGGAAGGCCGGCCTCGTCGGATTTGTCCGTTGCGGCGATTTCGGTCTCGGGTTTCGGCGCGGCGGCAGGGCCGGGTTCTTGGGCGGGAAGAGGGGCGGGCGGCGCGACCACTTCGCCGGCAATGGCTTGCGCGGCATCGAGCAGGTCGCGGTCGCTTTGCGAAAGCCTGCTGCGGTCGATCTTGCCCAGCTTGGCGCGCACGTCGTCGATTGTGCCCGACGTCACGGTGGACAGGCTGGAGTAGAGCTGGGCGCGCGGATCGTTCTCGTTGTTGTTGCCGTTGCGGCCCTGCTCGGCCCTGGCCGCGGCAAAGGCGGAGAGATCCGTCAGTCCGTCGATCGCCGCGCGGCGAGCGATACGCAGATAGATCACCTTCTCGCGTTCGGGATCCATCATCGCGGTGATGTCGGCGAGCTTGTCCTGGCTGATCGCCATGTGCAGCGTGATCATGCCCGAAACGAAGGAGTCCGCGAACTGGCTGGCATAGGGCGAATAGAGATAGCTCGCGACATACTGGGTGGAAGCAAGCGCGAAGCGCGCCGCGTCGCCCTGCGCCGCAGTGATGCCGACGGAGCGGCGAAGTGCTGCTTCCTCAACCAACGTGCCGGGGCTGAGCAGGCGGGCGTCGTCGAGCAGAGCGAGTGCCTCGGCCGGCTCGTCGGTGGCGAGCAGCGAGCCCTTGACCAGCGCCACGAAAGCGCCGAGGTCGCTCGGCAGCGTCATCGGGTCGATCGGCTTCAGTGCCTCTATCGCCTTGGCGGGCCGGCCGTTCAGATAGTCGATGATACCCTTGGCGATGGCGTGGCTTTGCGGATCCGCTTCGGCGCGTGAAGTCACCGCCTCGACCGTGACCGGGTTGCCGCCGCTCATGCCGTAGACGAGCAAGGCGCGGAAATTCTTCGGCTCCTTGAAATCCTCGGCATCCGCTGCGCGCAGGCGCGTGTCGACCATTTCCAGAAGCTTGGCCTGCATCGGCAGCGCCGCATGGTCGCCGGCGGCAATACGGTCCTGCACGAGCTGCAGTGAGCGCACCAGCTGATAGGGTTGCAAGGCCCCCTCGGCGAAGCCGGTCGAGGGCGGCCCGGCGGTCAGCAGCAGCAGGCCGATGGCGCGGCCGATGATGGTCGCACCTCTCATCCGCCGCTCGTCATCAGGATCTCGATGCGGCGGTTCGCGGCCGCCATCGGATCGGCGCGATCTTTCGGCTGACGGTCGGCAAAGCCCGCGACCTCGGTGATGCGACGTTCGTCGACGCCGCCGCGCACCAGCATGTAATAGGCGGAATGGGCACGCGCCGTGGACAGCCGCCAATTGTCGTAGGTGTCGCTGCGGAACGGCCGCGCGTCGGTATGGCCGTTGATGCTGATCGTGCCCTTCTGGCCGTTGACGATGCGGCCGATCTTCTCCATCGCCAGCACCAGCTCGCGCCTCGGCATGGCCGAGCCGATCTCGAACATGCCGAAATCGAGCTGGTCGGTGATCGAGATCACGACACCCTTGTCGGTTGCCTCGACCGAGACACCGTCATGCAGCTTGTCGCCCGGCTTGAAGGCCTCGGCCAGTTGCTGCTTGACCTCGGCCGCGGCCTTGACGGTGGCGGCGCTCGGCGCCTTTTCGCCGGCATCGGTCCTTGCGGTCTCCTCGGCCTTGACGGTTTCGACCTTTGCCGCGGGCTCGGTCTTCGGCGCCGGCTCGGCCTTCGCCATGGTTTCGGGTTTTGCCGCTTCGGTCTTTGCCGCCGACGCCGATTTCGGCTCCGTCTTGTCCGGCGCGGATTTTGCCAATGGCTCGAGCGGTGCAGCCGTCACGGGCGGCGCCGGCGGCACGGCCTTGACCTTCGGCACCTGACTTTCGGCGACCTTGTCGCCGGCCTTCACCGGATCGCCTTCGATCCTGGTGCGTTCGGCACTTGCCTCGGCGCCGGGCGCGGCCACCTGCTGCGACCAGAAGTCCGGCGCGAACGGATCGCGGTAGGATACGCCGCCGGAGGCACCGGTCGCCGGGCCGGCATTCTGCACCCCGCCATCGCCCTTCTCGCTGACGTTCTGCATCACGCCGGTGTCGGCGGCGATCTCCGACAGGACCGCGTAGGGGTCGGCAAACATCTGTTCGTCGGAGTGGTCCGATGCCTGTGAGGATTCCTTGGCTTGCCTTTTGTCCGAAGATCCGGCGGCGCCCTGGCCGTCCTCGCCGGCCTTGCTGGCCCCGTCCTGCGGGTTGTCGGCCGTCAGCCCGACCTTGCTCGGACCATCGCCGACATCTTCAAGCCCTTTGCGGCTGGAGTTGCGGTCGATCAACTCGACCGGGTTGAAGTAGCTGGCGACGGCCGCCTTGGTCTGCTCGTTGGCGGCGTTGATCAGCCACATGACGAGGAAGAAGCACATCATGGCGGTCATGAAATCGGCAAACGCGATCTTCCAGACGCCGCCATGATGGCCATCGTCGTGGTCGTCATGATTGCGCTTGACGATGATGATCTCGTGCCTGGCTTCGCCGGCCTCGACAGCGCTCATGACAGGATCTCGGACAGGGAAGCCGACCATTCGGCGATGCGCGTCTCGAAGACCGTTTCATCGATGGCAATTGTCAGGTCGAAACCTGGGCTCTCGACAAAGTCGAGTTGCGCAGCGCGCGGGCCGAGAGAGGTCTTCAACGTTTCGAACAGCGAAAGCGGGCCGCGCACGGAGATGCGCACCGCCTCGGAATCGGCGACGGCCTCGCCGATGGTGCGGGCAAGAGCCTCGATCGAGCGCTTCTGCAGGTCGTCGGTGACGATGCCGCCGACGATGCGGCCGACCGTGGCGCCGACAAGCCCGGTCACGCGTGTCTCCATCGCCTCGATGTGTGCCGCGACGGCGGCGCCGAGATCGCCGCCGAAGCTGTCGAGAAAGGCCTTTGCTTCCTCGGCATTGGCTTGGCGCTCGGCGTCGAGCGCGGCCTGGTGGTCGACGGCAAGGCGCGCTTCCAATGCTGCTTCGGCCTCGGCGACGGCTTCGGCGATCAGCGTACCGATATCGGCCTGCGGCGCGGGCGCTTCCGGCTTGCGCGCGGCTTCGCTCGCGGGCTGGGGTTGGCTGCCGCGCTGGGCACGCGTCCCGAAATCCGGCAGAAGGTCGAAGAGGGCGGCAGAGGCCATGGTTTATCCCGCGACTTCCTGGGCGGCCCATTTGCGCAGGATATGCGCGGTGCGCTCCTCATTGATGTCAACCATGCGGGCAAGGCGGTCCTGCGGTGCGGGCCTGATCTTCTGGCGAAGGTCGTCAAGCGGGGTGGAGCCGGGGCGGGTGCCCGGCAAGGCAACCGGAGCGGCCGCCGTTTCGAGAGCGGCGGGCTCGGGCGTTGGCAGCGAACGCTGCACGTCCTCGAAGCTCGGACCGGCGAGGGCTGGCGTTGCCTTTGCCGTCAGAGCAGCTGCCATCGGCCTCAGACCGAAGAAAGCCACCAGGAAAACCACGACGATGAAGGCGACGGCGTTGATGAGGGTGCCGGCATGCGTTCCGATCGATGCCAGCATGCCAGGCTGTTCGATCGGCTCGCCGTCCAGCCCGTCGATGAACTCGACAGCCGAGACGTCGATAACGTCGCCGCGCTTGTCGTCGAAGCCGGTGGCCGAAGCCACCATCTTCTGGATGTCGGCAACGCGCTTGGCGATCTGTTCGGGCGTTGCGTCCTTGCCGAGGATGGTCGCCAGCCGCTGCTGGTTGACGACGACGGCGATCGACATCTTGGTGACCGAATAGCCGTTGGAGACGGTGGCAATCTTCTTCGAATTGATCTCGTAGTTGGTGATCTCCTCCTTGCGGTCGTTCTGGGAGGAGGATTGCGGGCCCTCAGTGCTGGTGGTCTGGGTCTCCGGCAGGTTCTGCTCGACGCTTGTCGGGGCCGAAGCCTGCTTCTGGTTGTTGTTCTCATTGGCCCGCACCGACTGCACGGAACGTTCGACGCGCGACTCCGGATCGAAGATCGTCTCTTCGGTCTGGCGGGTGTCGGTGTTGACGTCGGCCTTGACGCTGGCACGGAAATTGTCGGGACCGAGATAGGGGGTCAGCGCGCGGCGGATGTTGTCGCCGATCTGCGCCTCCACCGTCTGCTCGACGCCCAGCGTGCGTGCGGCGCTGGTGTTGGAAGGGTCGTCCCCGGCCGCCAGAAGGTTGCCGTTGGAATCGAGCACCGTCACCTTGTCGGCCGAGAGACCGGGAACGGCGGCGGCGACGAGATGGCGGATCGACATGGCGCTCTTTTCGGCATCGATGCCGGAATAGCGGATGACCACCGAGGCGGAGGGCTGCTGCTCGTCGCGGCGGAAATTGGCGCGCTCTGACATGACGATGTGGACGCGCGCCGCCTTGATGCCGGCAATCGACTGGATGGTGCGCGCGATCTCGCCTTCCAGTGCCCGCACCCGGGTGATCTGCTGCATGAAGGATGTCAGGCCCAGCGAGCCGACATTGTCGAACAGCTCGTAGCCGGCATTGGCGCTGGTCGGCAGACCCTTCTCGGCAAGCAGCATGCGCGCCTGCGCGGTGGTGCCGGCCGGCACCAGCACGGTGGTGCCGTCGGGGCCGACGTCGAAGCCGATGCCGGCTTCGCCCAACACCAGGCCGATCTGGTTCACGTCGGAGCGTTCAAGTCCGACATAGAGCGTCTCGTAGGCCGGCCGGTTGAGATAGACCGAGGCAACGCCGATGACGGCCATGACCAGCGCGGCGATGCCGCCCAGCATGGCGAGGCGCTTGACGCCAAATCCCTGGAGATTCGAGATGATGCTCTGGATCTGTTCCGGCACGATTCAACGGCTCCCAGCAAGACTGTCCGTGGGAACACTAGACCGCGAAGCTTGTGCGAGGATGATAGGCTTAAACTGAAAGGCCGCGCCCCAGGCGCGGCCTTTCAATCCGAAGAAAAAGCTTGTCAATCCGAATGGAAAACTTGCTTGGGCCTAGCTCTTGAACAGCGACAGGATGGACTGCGAGTTGCCGTTGGCGATGGACAGCGCCTGGATGCCGAGCTGCTGCTGGACCTGGAGCGCCTGCAGGCGGGTCGATTCCTTGTTCATGTCGGCATCGACCAGGGCGCCGACGCCCTTGTCGATCGAGTCGCTTAGGTTCGACAGGAAGCTCTGCTGGGTGTCGATGCGCGACTTGGCGGCGCCGAGATAGGCAGCGCCGGTCGACAGTCTGGCAAGCGCGGTTTCAACGTTACCGAGTGCGGTGTCGATGGCCGTGTCGGTGACCGCGGCGGCGCTCGGATCGAAGAAGGTCGTGGCCAGCAGACCACCGACGATGCCGCCGGTGCCGGCCACGTCGAGAACCTGGGTGTCGGCGGCCGTGACGTCGATCGTGTCGATGGCGACGGTTGTGCCGGTACGGTTGTAGGAAGCGACGATCTTCAGGTCCGAAGCGGCCAAGCCGTCATTCTGCAGCAGATTCGAGCCGGCATAGCTGGCATTGGTGACGGACGACTTGATCTGGTCCTGGATGGCCTTGATTTCCGTCGCGATCTTCTGCTGGTTGTCCTGGCTCGCGCCACGGGCGGTGACGAGCTTGGCCTTGATCAGGTCGACCTGGTCCTTGATGTCGGTGATGGCGGTGTAGGCGGTGTCGACCTTGCCGGCGCCGAGGCCGAGCGAGTCCTGAACAGCCGAAAGCGCCTTGTTGTCGGATTTCATCGAGGTGGCGATCGACCAGTAGGCGGCGTTGTCGCTGGCGGTGGCGACGCGGTAGCCGGTCGAAATGCGGGCCTGCGTCGTTTCAAGCTGCTTGTTGGTGGCGTTGAGACTCTGAAGCGCGGTCAGCGCCGCGGCGTTGGTCATGATGCTTGCCAAGATACACCTCTTCTCAAAGCAGGCATGCCTCGCGCATGCCGGTCAACCTGTTCGGCGGGAGCGTCATGCCTGTCGACCAACTGGTGGTCTGCCCGTCCTAAGCGAATGGTTAACCATGAGTATCGCGATATCGTTAATGGCGCGTTAAAACCATGCTTTGACAACGAAAAACGGTAGCATCTTCACAACGAAAATCGGGCCGCGCTGATGGCGCGGCCCGATGCAGATAACTGAAGTCCGGTAAGCGATCAGCCGCGGAACAGCGACAGGATGGACTGCGAGTTGCCGTTGGCGATCGACAGCGCCTGGATACCGAGCTGCTGCTGGACCTGGAGGGCCTGCAGGCGGGTCGATTCCTTGTTCATGTCGGCATCGACCAGAGCGCCGACGCCCTTGTCGATCGAGTCGCTGAGGTTCGACAGGAAGCTCTTCTGGGTGTCAATACGCGACTTGGCGGCGCCGAGCGAGGCAGCGCCGGTGGACAGTGAGCTAAGCGCCGTTTCAACGTTGCCGAGTGCGGTGTCGATGGCGGCGTCGGTAACCGCAGCGGCGCTCGGATCGAAGAAGGTCGTGGCCAGCAGACCACCGACGATGCCGCCGGTGCCGGCCACGTCAAGAACCTGGGTGTCGGCAGCCGCGACATCGATCGTGTCGATGGTGACGGTCGCGCCGGTGCGGTTGTAGGAAGCGACGATCTTCAGGTCCGAAGCGGCGGCGCCGTCGTTCTGCAGCAGGTTCGAGCCGGCGAAATTGGCGTTGGTGACCGACGACTTGATCTGCGCCTGGATGGCGTTGATTTCGGTCGCGATCTTCTGCTGGTCTTCCTGGCTGGCGCCACGGGCGGTGACGAGCTTGGACTTGATCAGGTCGACCTGGTCCTTGACGTCATTGATGGCGGTGTAGGCGGTGTCGACCTTGCCGGCGCCGAGGCCGAGGGAGTCCTGAACGGCGGAAAGCGCCTTGTTGTCGGATTTCATCGAGGTGGCGATCGACCAGTAGGCGGCGTTGTCGCTGGCGGTGGCGACGCGGTAGCCGGTCGAAATGCGGGCCTGCGTCATTTCAAGCTGCTTGTTGGTGGAGTTCAGGCTCTGCAGCGCGGTCAGCGCCGAGGCGTTGGTCATGATACTGGACATGGCTACTCGTACCTTGTTTTTACACGTGTTTTTTTGACATACCGGCTTGTCCGGTATGACGGTGCGGCATCATGCCAATGATCGCTGAAACAGATCACCCGCCATCTGGAGCGACTATGGTGGCAAGTCCCTACCAAAGCGCTAAATCGGACGGTTAACCGAAAATATATTGCGGGAAATTCTTGCAGGCGCCGCGTTTGGCCGGACGGTCAGGTGAAGGATCGCACCAGGCTGCCGACGAGCAGGTTCCAGCCGTCGATCAAAACGAAGAACAGGATCTTGAAGGGCAGCGACACGACGGTCGGCGGCAGCATCATCATGCCCATGGCCATGGTGATGGTGGCGACGATCAGGTCGATGACGAGGAACGGCAGCACGATCAGGAAGCCGATCTCGAAGCCGCGGCGGATCTCCGAGATCATGAAGGCCGGCACCAGGATGCGCAGGTCGACGGTCTCCTTTGCAACGACCTGGCCGCGCTCGCGGGCAAGGTCGGCGAAGAGGTCGAAATCCTTGTCGCGCACATTGCGCAGCATGAAGGTACGGAACGGGTCCGAAATCTTCTCGAATGCCTCGGTCTGGCTGATCTGGTTGTCCATCAGCGGCTTGACGCCGGTGTTCCAGGCCTGGTCGAAGGTCGGCGCCATCACATAGAAGGTCATGAACAGCGATAGCGAGATAAGGATCAAATTGGCCGGAGTCGATTGCAGGCCGATGCCGGCGCGCAGGATCGAGAAGGCGATGACGAAGCGTGTGAAGCTCGTCACCATGATCAGCAGGCCCGGCGCCACCGACAGCACGGTGAGCAGGCCGAACATCTGGATGATGTAGCCGACGGTGGTGCCGTCGGCCTTGCCGATGCCGCCGAGATCCAGCTGCTGGGCTCCGGCGACGGATGTGGCGACGAACAACAGCGCCGCAGCGACGAGCAATTTTCTCATTCGAGCAGCAATGTCCTGATCAGAATCTGTTTGGCATGACCGCCGCTGCGGATAGCGGCGCGCTCCTCGAGGTCGGCCTTCAGATGCTGGTAGCCGCTGGCGCCCTCGATCTGATGCAGCTTCATCGTGCGCACCAGAGCTAGCAGATCCTGGTGGATCTCCTCGGTCATCGCCGATGGCTGCGGCGCGTCATAGACCACCGATGCCTCCAGCCTTATCCAGATCTCGGACGGCGCGGCGAGGTTGGTGGTGATCGGTGGTAGCGCGACAAGCGCCGGTCCGGCCTCGGTTCCGTGACCCTCGGCGCCCGCGGCCTTCCCGGTGCTGCCTTCGTTTTCCGGGGCCACCGGTACCGGCACCGGCCCCCCAGCGGCTTTCAGATAGCCGCCGGACATCCAGCCCATGCCGATGGCGGCGCCCGTCATCGCCAAGAGCATGGCGAGCTGGATAACAAGGGAAGGTCCCTTTTTTGGCTCGACCTGTTCGACATTCGCCATGGCTTGGTTTTCCCCTTCCGGCCCGTCCTAGAAAGGCAGGACCTGATCGAGGACCTGCTGGCCGTAAGCCGGCTGCTGGACCTCGCTGACGCGGCCACGGCCGCCATAGGAGATGCGCGCCTCGGCGATGCGTTCGTAGGAGATGGTGTTCTCGGCGCCGATGTCGGACGGCCGCACCATGCCGGCGATGGTCAGCACCCTGAGCTCGTAGTTGACGCGCACTTCCTGCGAGCCCCGGATCATCAGATTGCCGTTGGGCAGAACCTCGGTCACGACGGCGGCGACGTTCAGCTCGAGGTTTTCCGAGCGCTTGATTTCGCCGTCGGCGTTGGTTTCGGTGCTGGAGCTCAGGCCGGCATCACCCTTGCCGCTTGTGCTGTTGCCTTCCCATCCGAGCGTGACGTCATAGCCGAGCTTGCGCGCGGCGGTGCGGCTCCTGTCGTTCTGGTTCTTGAAGTTCGCCTTGTCGTTGAGCTTGATCTTGACCGTCAGGATGTCGCCATCGCGCAGTGCGCGCGGATCGGTGAACAGCCGGCTCTGGCGATCATCCCAAAGCGAGAATTTCTTCAAAGGCGCCGGCGGTGCTTCAGGATAGCTATAGGGGGCGTTGACGCTGCCGGTGATGCCAGAGCCGACCGGCGACAGCGCAGGCTCCCGGCCGACCTCCTTGAGATCGGTGCCGCAGCCTGACAGCACGGCGACGCCAAGCAGGATGAGCATTCTGCGGATCATGACGGATCTACCCTTCGCGCCGCGCTGGCCATGATGCCGGTGAGCGCTGCCGCCGCCTTCTGGTCCATTTCGTTGAGGATGACGCCGGCCTTGCGCGAATCGAGTTTCATCAGGATGGCGGCGGCGAGGTCGACATTGACCATCGCCAGGCGTTCGGCCGCGGCATCGGGCTTCATGCCGGCGTAGATCTTGACGACGCCGTCCTCGGCGCGCGCCAGGAACACCTCGCGCCGCTTCAGCCATTGCTCGTATTCGGCGCGCTTGTCTTCCAGCGCCTTCATGCGCTGGTCGATGCCGGCCTGCAGTTCCTTCAGCTCCTGCGCCTGCAGCGCATAGCGGCGGTCGCGCGCGGCGTCGGCGATGTTGGAGCAGAAGCGCTGGATCTCGCTTTCGTCCGGCGCCTTCTCCTTCGTCAGTTGCTGCGGGGCCACCGGCGGCGGCCCACTGGGCAGCACCTGGCGCACCGTGTCCTCGGCGCCGGCCGGGCCGATGGTCAGGAGCATGGCGGCGAGGGCCGAAGCGAGAAGCGCCGGCCCAGCGAAGCGAGAGTTCGGTTTTACGGAGAAAGGATCGATCATCGGCATGGCCTATTGGAGAACCAGGTCGGCCTGCAGGGCGCCGGCCGACTTGATGCCTTGCAGGATGGCAATGATGCCGTCGGGCTTGACGCCGAGGCGGTTGAGGCCGGAAACGAGCGTTTCGAGGTTGGGCCCGTCGAGCACGGCGACGCGCGCGTCCGGCCGGGTGGCCTCGATGGCGGTGAAGGGCTCGACCGCGGTCTCGCCCTTGGAGAAAGGCTCGGGTTGAACGACCCTCGGCGCCTCGGTGATGCGCACGGTGAGCGTGCCGTGGCTGATGGCGACCCGCGAGATCTTGACGTCGTTGCCGATGACGATGGTGCCGGTGCGCTCGTCGATGACGACGCGGGCCGGTGTGTCCGATTCGACGACCAGATTTTCGATCTCGGCGTAGAAGCGCGCCGCCGAAACGTTCTTCGGCCTTCTGATCTGCACCGTGCGGGCGTCGCGTTCGGCGGCCACGCGCATGCCGAAACGCTGCGCGGTGTAGTCATTGATGGCGTCGGCGATGCGAATGGCGGTCGAGAAATCGGGGTTGCGCAGTTGCAAGGTGAGCACGGCCTGGTCGTCGAACTCGGCCTGCACCGAACGCTCGACGATGGCACCGTTCGGCACCCGTCCGGCGGTCGGCACGCCTTGTGTCAGCTGCTCGGCCTGGCCCTGGGCGGTGAAGCCCGAAACGATGACGGATCCCTGTCCGACGGCATAGATCTCGCCGTCCGCGGCCTTTAGCGGCGTCATGATCAGCGTGCCGCCGGCCAGCGATGTCGCATCACCCATCGAGGAGACGTCGATGTCGATGCGGGCCCCCGACTGGACGAAGGCAGGCATGTTGGCGGTGACGATGACAGCGGCGACGTTCTTGGCGCGGGCACTGCCGCCCTCGGTGGCGATGCCGAGGTTTTCCAGCATGGCGCGGATCGACTGTTCGGTGAAAGGCGAATTACGCAGGCTGTCGCCCGATCCGGCCAGGCCAATGACCAGACCGTAGCCGACAAGCTGGTTGTCGCGCGCGCTCTGCAACTGGGCGATGTCCTTGATGCGCGACGCCACTTGACCCGGTGGCAGCGAGCTCGGCCCATTCGACACCCGGAACATCCGGCTGGTGGTGGCCGGGTCGTATTCCGGATCGTTGTAGACGCCGCCGTTCCTGGCGGCGAGCTCGCGCTTGGCCTTGGGCGTCAGCCCGTCGGCCAGGGCCGGCTGCAGGCCGAGAACGGCCGCCAGCAATAAGGCAAGTCCGCGCGTCATGTCGCGCTGACCCTGATGGTCCCGTCGGCCATCACCGTGCCGGAGATGATCTTGCCGCTGTCGACGTTGCGAACCTTGACGAGGTCGCCGGCAGCACCTGGTTGCAGGGTGACGCCCGAAGCCGAGATGGTCAGCCCGCCGGCGGTGAAATAGATCTGCACGGCAGCGCCCTGCTCGACCAGCCAGGCGTCGCGGATGGCGGCGGTGGGAATGTAGCGGCCGGGCAGCAGCGTGCGCTTGGCGACCTTGCCCTGGAGTTCCTCGGCCCGCGTGGCGACCGCATCAGGCTTGTGCTTGCCCGGCAGCAGCGTCACCTGCTTCAGGACGCCAAGCTCGACCGTCTCGCCCGGATAGATCACCCGGTTGGGGATCAGCACGACTTCGCTGACGGTCTGGTTGCTGGCGATCTGATTGGCCGACTGATTTGCCGACTCTTGGGCAACAGCGGGCACGCCGCCGGCCACCAGCGCCAGGATCAGCGCGGTGCGGAGGAATGCGGAGCGGGAGGTCGGCGAGGCCATCATCCGTTACCTGATGTTCTTGGACACCACCGAGGCCATGTCGTCGGCCGCCTGGATGACCTTGGAGTTCATCTCGTAGGCGCGCTGCGCCGAGATCAGTTCGGTGATTTCCTTGACCGGATCGACATTGGACGCCTCGAGATAGCCCTGCTCGACCGTAGCGAAGCCCGGGTCGCCGGGCACGCCGACATTGGCCGGGCCCGAAGCCGCAGTCTCCTGGAACAGATTGTCGCCGAGTGGTGCGAGGCCGGCCTCGTTGGCGAAGTTGGCGAGTTGGAGCTGGCCGAGAAGCTGGAGATCGGTCTGGCCATCGATGCGGGCGAAGATCTGGCCCGTTTTGTTGACGATGACCTCGACCGCATCGGCAGGCACGGTAATGGCCGGGACGACATTGGCGCCGTCGACAGTCACCAGCTGTCCCGTGGCGTTGGTGTTGAAGGCGCCGGCGCGGCTGTAGAGCGTGCCGCCGTCGGCGCCCTCGATCTGGAACCAGCCCCTGCCGGTCAGCGCCATGTCGAAGCTGTTGCCGGTGCTGGTCAATTCGCCCTGGGTGTGGACGTTGCGGACGGCCGTCGTCTTGACGCCGAGACCGATCGAGACGCCTTCCGGCACCAGCGAGGTGTTGGCGCGGTTGGGCACGCCCTGCGTGCGGTCGACCTGATAGAGCAGGTCGGAGAATTCGGCCCGGGCGCGCTTGTAGCCGGTGGTGTTGATGTTGGCGATGTTGTTGGCGATGACTTCCAGATTGGTCTGCTGGGCGTTCATGCCGGTGGCGGCGATGGCGAGTGCTTTCATGATGCGCTCCTAAATGCCCATGCGGCTGACTTCGAGATAGGCCGAGACGACCTTGTCGCGGATCGCGACCGCCGTCTGCAGGGCCTGCTGGGCACTCATGACGGCGTCGACGACCTGGCGCGTATCGGCGTCGCCGCTGAGCGCCTTGATCGATACCTGCTCGGCATTCTGCAAGGTGTTGACGGTCTTCGACGCAGCATGGCTCAGCGCCTCGGCAAAGGGCGCACCGACATTCTCCGTGGCCTGCGGCGACACGATGCCCTGGAACAGCCCTGTCGCCCCTTCGGCGCCTTCGGTCACCGGTTTGAGCTGAAGTGCGCCAATGTTGCCGATGCCGCTGATCATTACTGGTTCCTCATCAGGTCGATGGTCATGGAAATCAGGTCGCGCGCCTGCTTGATGACCTGAAGATTGGCCTCATAGGAGCGGTTGGCCTCGCTCATGTCGGCCATTTCGATCAGCACGTTGACGTTGGGCATCTTGACGTAGCCCTTGTCGTTGGCGGCTTCGTTGCCAGGCTGGAATTCAACGGGAAAATCCGAGGGGTCGCGGGCGATCGAGTTGACCTCGACGAGCGAGCCGCCGGATGAGCGGTCGAGCTCGGAGGCAAAGCTGATGGTCTTGCGGCGATAAGGATCGGAGCCCGGAGTCGTGCCCGTCGACTGGGCGTTGGCGAGGTTTTCCGAGACCACGCGCAGACGCTCCGACTGGGCGCCGAGGCCGGATGCGGCGACTTTGAGGGCTGCGGTCAGCGCGTCCATGTCAGCTCTTCACCGCCATCATCATCATGGAATGGAAAGCCTTGACGATCGCGGTGTTCAGCTCGAAAGAGCGACGGACCTCACCGGCCTTCATCAACTCGTCTTCCAGCACCACCGTGTTCTTGGACGGCATGATCGACCCGGTGGTTTCCTCCGGCTTGACGGTGAAGCCGGCATTGGTCGCCTCGGTGCCGAGGTGGCCGGCCTGGGTGGCCTGCAGCGACACCGCTGTGCGGTCGAGGACCTTTTCGAAGGGCTCGACATCGCCTGCGGTGTAGCCCGGCGTGTTGGCGTTGGCGATGTTGGAGGCAATGGCGGACTGGCGCACGGCCAGCCACTGCGACTGCTTGGTGGCAAGATCGAAAAGGTTGACGGGCTCCATGGGAATCTCCGGGCGGGTACGCACAAGACTAGGCTGCCAGTCTTGCGCGGACCTTGCGCTGAACCTGCGTCAGCGGGGGCGTGGCCCTGACGCGGCTATTTGGAGAGCTCGATCACCTGGTCGGTGCTGGTGACCATGACCCAATTGCCGCCGCGCTGCTCGATCGACGAGACGCGGCTGGAATCCGGCAGCACCGAACCGCGCTGGACGATCCACAGGCCGGCGTCGTCCTCGATCATGGCGCGGCCGTTGGCGACGTGCACCATGCGGAATTTGCCGGCATCGGCCGGGAAGGGCTGCTGCTCGAGACCAGGCGCCTGGTCGGGATCCTCGGTCTGGTCGGGCAAGGTGCCGGTGGCGAACAGGTCGACATCGGGGGGGACATCCTTGGCCGTCAGCGGCGCACCGCGATTTTCCAGATGCGAGCTGCCGCTGACACGACCGGGATTGGTGCCGCTGCCGCCGAAGTTGAGCGCCTGCACGCCGAACTGTTCCTGGTTGAAGAAAATGTACCAGGGAAACAGTGCGCAGATCAGGCCGAGCGTGATGCCAAGGGCTGCGACGACAAAGTCGCTGCGCCGGTCGGGCTTCTTTCCCAATCGGGGAAATTCCACCTTTGGCGGTTGCGGCCATTCGGTGCGCGGAAACAGCCCGTCGATGAGCGAGTCGCGGCTGGCCTCTGTCATCTCGACAGCCTCGGCCTGGGGACCCCTAGGGAGGGGAGGCTTGGCAGCCCTGGCCAGTGCAGCCTCAGCTTTGGCAACCCAGGCCCTGGCAGAAAGTGCCTTGGCAATTCTCGCTTCGTCAGCCCTGGCCTGTTCCTTGGCGTTGGCCTCGGCGATCATCTCGCGCAAGATGCGCTCGGTGTATTGACGCTCACTCTCCTGCATCGCCATTCTGCTTTCCCTTCAGGTGGCGGGCGAGATCGGCGAACGGATCGACCGACGCGCGGTCCCTCGGCGACTGCGTCAGCGCCTCGTAGATCAGCGGCACCTGGCGCACGGCGATGTCGAGCTCGGCATCGGCGCCGCCCTGATAAGCGCCGAGCAGACGGATGTCGCGCGTGTCCTCGAAGCGCGAGATCATCGACTTCAGCCGGGTCACCAGCATGCGCTGCTCGGGGCTCCATGCCTTGTCGGCCAGGCGCGAGATCGACGACAGCGGATTGACCGGCGGATAACGTCCCTGTTCGGCGATCGCGCGGTCGAGCACGACATGGCCGTCGAGGATGCCGCGCACCGAATCGGCGACCGGATCATTGTGGTCGTCGCCGTCGACCAGCACCGAGATGATGGCGGTGATCGACCCCTTGCCTTGGACCCCCGGGCCCTCGATGCCGGGTCCGGCCCGCTCGAGCAGCTTGGGCAGATCGGTGAACACCGAGGCCGGGTAGCCACGCGCGACTGGCGGCTCGCCGGTCCCCGTCGCCACCTCGCGCAGCGCATGGGCGAAGCGGGTGATCGAATCGAGCACCAGAAGCACGCGATGGCCCTGGTCGCGAAAATGCTCGGCGACGCGCATGGCGGTGTCGGGTGCGCGCCGGCGCATCATCGCGCTCTCGTCGCTGGTGGCGACGACGGCCACGGTCTTGGCCATGCTTTCGGCGCCGATCGTGTCCTCGAGGAATTCGCGCACCTCGCGCCCGCGTTCGCCGATGAGCGCCACGACGACCGTATCGAAGGCATCGGCGCCAGCGAGCATCGCCAGCAGCGTCGACTTGCCGACGCCCGATCCGGCAAAGACGCCGAGACGCTGGCCGAAGCAGAGCGGGGTGAAGATGTCGATGACCCGAACGCCGGTCATGAAAGCGGTGCCGACGCGCTGCCGCGCCATGGCGCCCGGTGTCGTCGTGCCTTCTCCCACGGCGACGCCCGATCTCACCAGCGGCGGACCGCCGTCGATGACGCGGGTGAGCGCGTCGATGGCACGTCCGCGCCACGAGGCGTGCGGCGTCACCGTCAGCGGGCCGCGCCGGAACACGGCGTCGCCGATGCCGGCATCGGCGCTGCGTTCGAAAGGCGCCACGACGACCTCGTCGCGACCGATCTTGACGATTTCGCCACGGCGCGTGCCGGAATGGCCGCGCTGCTCGACGATGTCGCCCAGCCTGGCGATGCCAGACAGGCCGCGCACCTTGTAATGGGTCGGCGAGATTTCGGCGACGCGGCCGCCGCGCCGCAGTAACGCATCTGGGTCATCGAACCGGCGCCAGATATGCTCCAGCGCCGCCAGCCGGTCTTGCGGCGCGGCGTCGGGCCGCTTTTCCAGGGCGCGTATCGAGGGCAGGCCGGTCGACATGCCGCTACTTGGAGCCGAGCGTCTTGATCGCGTCGTCGGTGGTCGTATTGGCCTGGCGTATCAGCGCCGCGGTGTTCTCGAAAGCGCGCTGGACCATGATCAGCCGGGTCATTTCCAGCACCGGATTGACGTTGGATTCTTCCAGGAACCCTTGCGCGACACCAACATCGGAGCGGTCGGTGACCGGCTCGGGCGTACGCGCTGGAACGATGCCCGAATTGCCGTAGCGGACAAAGTTCTGTCCGGGGTCGAAATCGTAGAGACCGATGGCGCCGACGAGCTGATCGCCCTGGCGCAGCGAGCCGTCGGCACCGGCCTTGGGTGGGCCGTTGCGCGGGTCGAGCTGGATCGGCGCGCCGCCGCTGTCGAGCACCGGATGGCCCTCGATCGACATCAGTTCGCCGGCATCGTTCATCGAGAAGCGGCCGTCGCGTGTCATCACCGTGCCGACGGGCGTCTCGATGGCGAACCAGGCGTCGCCCTGGATGGCAAAGTCGAAGGGATTGCCGGTCTCGGTCATCGAGCCATGCGCATTGGAAAGATAGGTGTTACCGGAAGAGGCGAAAGAGACGGACTTTGGCCCGGTGCCGGAGACGACGTCCTCGAACTTCACGCCGGTAGCGCGAAAGCCGATGGTCGAGGCGTTGGCGACATTGTCGGCGATGGTGTCGAGCCGGCGCTCGAGCGCGATCTGCGACGACAGGGCTACGTAGAGGCTGTCCTGCATGGTGTTCTCAGAACCTCAGTTTCTGCATGGCCATCATCAGATCGGTAGATATGCCGACCGTGGTCGGCTGGGCGAAAAGCACGCTGACCGATGTCTGCGCCGTCGAGGTCGGGTTGTTGATCTCCCACATGCTGGTGAAGCGGGTGAGGAACTTGCTCAGCTTTTCGGGGTCGGTGAAATCGGCGATGTCGAGCTTCTGCTCGAACGCCTGCGCCTGCTTGTCGATGTCGGCGGAGGCGAAGGAATCCGGCAGGCCGAGCGCGGTGCGGACCACGCTGGCGAGCGCGGTATCGGCAAGCACGTCGTACCAGTTGGTGATGCTGGACGCCTTGCGGTCGAAGTACAGCGCCAGCCGCACGCCTTCATTGGTCTCGCCGGCGTTTTCCTCCAGCGTCTGGCGCATGTATTTGTCGACCGTGTCCTGCTGGGCGGCGGGGAACAGCGTGGCGGTCTCGCCATAGGCGGCGAAATTGAATGCCTTGACGAAGGCGGCGTAGCGCTTGTCGGTCAGTTTGTTGGCGAAGCTGTCCTCGTCCGAGACGCCTTCCTTCAGTGCCTTGACCATGAAAGCCTTGGCGTAGGCCATGTCGCCGAGGCCGTATGCCTTCATGGCATAGGTGAACAGGCGTGTGTCCTTGACGAAATCGTCGATGGTTTTGACGTTGCCGATATTGGTAAGATAATAGTCGGTGTCGCGCTTCACGACAGGCTGCGCCTCGACCTGGTCGAGTGACTTGGTGATGTCCTTGGTGATGAGCTGATAGCTCGTATAAGTGTCCAACACGCTGCGCCTCCGGCCGAAGCTATGTCAGGACAATATCCTCACTTCCTTGCGCGAAGCTGAATCCGTGTCGGGACATGTTTCGCGACGCTCGTGCAACATTGGGGATTCAAGCCTCACACAAGGCACGGGGATTATCCGTTGATCCTGAAGCGACATGCGGAAGGATCTTGCGTGGGCATTCTGATTGGACTGGTGGTGACGCTCGGCTGCGTTCTCGGCGGCTTCATGGCCATGGGCGGCCATCTTCACGTGCTGATGCAGCCATGGGAAGCGGTGATCATCTGCGGTGCGGCGCTTGGCACCTTCCTCGTGGCCAACCCGATGAAGACCGTCAAGGATACCGGCAAAGGCATTCTCGAAGCCTTCAAGCAGGCGGTGCCGAAGGAGCGGGACTATCTTGAAACGCTCGGCGTACTGCACAGCCTGATGCGCGAGCTACGGTCCAAGTCACGCAGCGAGGTCGAGGCGCATATCGACAATCCGGAGGAATCGGCGATCTTCCAGGCATTCCCGACGGTGCTGCACAACCATGACCTGACGCATTTCATCTGCGACTACTGCCGCATCATCATCATCGGTAATGCGCGCTCGCATGAGATCGAGGCGCTGATGGACGAGGAGATACACACCATCAAGGCCGACAAGATGAAGGCCTATCATGCCCTGGTGGCGGTGGGTGACGGCCTGCCTGCGCTTGGCATCGTGGCCGCCGTGCTCGGCGTGGTCAAGGCGATGGGCGCGCTCGACCAGTCGCCGGAAATCCTCGGCGGCCTGATCGGCGCGGCGCTTGTCGGAACCTTCCTCGGCATCTTCCTGTCCTATGCTCTGGTCGGGCCGGTCGCCACCAAGATCAAGACCGTGCGCGAGAAGCGGAACCGGCTCTATATCATCGTCAAGCAGACCTTGCTGGCCTATATGAACGGCGCCCTGCCGCAGGTCGCGATCGAGTTCGGGCGCAAGACCATCTCGTCTTACGAGCGGCCGACGATCGACGCCGTCGAGCAGAGCACGATGAACACCGGCACGGCCGAGAAGAAAGCGGCCTGAGCATGCGCAGCGACAGAGGCCGTTCGTCGTCATGACCAGCCCAGGCAGTCCGTCCGAGACCCGTTCCTTGATCATCGAGCGTCTGGTCGGCGACAGCGGCGAAGCCGCCCATGTCATCGGCGCCGGGCGCGGGATGGCCGAGCGCGCCGTGCCGCTGCTGCAGAAGAGCCTCGCCGGTGAACTAGGCGCACCAGTCACCGTCGACCTGCGCGCGGTAGAGGTAAGCCGCGTGCCCGACGCGCGCGCGTATGCCGGCGACACATTCGCCATGACCATCGTTACGTCGCCGACGTCCTCCGACGCCATGACTCTGGTGATCGATGCGCCTGCCATCGCGGTGATGGTCTGTGCGCTGTTCGGGGGTGATCCGGACCTGGCGGTTTCGCCGATCGAGCGTGAGCTGTCGCAGATCGAGACCGACGTGGCGACGATGGTGTTCCAGGAAGTGGCGCAGGCCTTGAACGGATCGGGCAGGCGCTCGCTCGAGCTGCGGCTGCCGGTACAGCGCGCGATGTCCGGTGCGGAAGCCAAGCGGCGCGTGCTGCGCGATGGAGCGGCGGTTCGCATGGTCTTCGGCATCTCGACGCCGACCGATAGCGGCACGGTCACGGTGATGATCCCGCAACGCATCCTGCTGGCGACCCGTGGCGGCGCGGCCGGTGCCAATGACGACCAGACGACGGGGTCGGACTGGCGGGCGCGGTTCTCGGAAGAGGTGATGCGCTCGACGGTGACGCTGAAGGCGACCATGCCGCTCGCGCGGCTGACGCTTGGCGACCTCGCCAGCCTCGAGGTGGGGCAGATCATCGAATTCGAGGAGACCGCGCAATCGCAGGCGCGGCTCAGCGCACGCGACAAGACGCTATTCGTTTGCGAGTTCGGCAAGCTCGGCCAGAATTACACCGTTCGCGTCCGCCATCCCTACGATGCTGGGCAGGACTTCATCGATGGGCTGATGCCGGGCTGACGCCGGCAGGCTCGAGTTTTTTGGGAGACGATCAATGGCCAAGACCAAGGTGGAAGCCGAACTCGACCAGCCGGACGAGCAACTCGACCGTGCCATCGAGGAATTGCGCGGCGTTCTCCAGGAAGAGGAGAAGCGTCCGGACGTTGCCTTCCGCGCGGCATCGGGCGCCAATTCGAACATCATCATGAGCATCCCGGTCGATGTGCAGATCATCCTCGGCAGCACCGAAATGCCGGTGTCCGACCTGATGGCGCTGCAGAAGGGCTCGACGGTGGCGCTCAACCGGCGCATCGGCGAACCCGTCGACGTGGTGGTCAACGGCCGCAAGATCGCGCGCGGCGAGATCACCGTGCTCGAAAGCGACCCGTCGCGCTTCGGCATCAGGCTGACCGAAATCATCGCGGCCACGATGAGTGCATAGGATAACCGGCGTGTCGCAGGGACAGACAGCATGACGACGCTTACCGCGCTGACGCGCCCGCAGAAGGCCGCCGCCATACTGGTAGCCATGGGCAAGCCCTCGGCCAGCCGGCTGCTCAAATTCTTCAAGCAGGAGGAACTCAAGGCGCTGATCGAGGGGGCGCGGCTGCTGCGCACGATTCCGCAGAGCGACCTCGAACGCATCGTCGCCGAATTCGAGGCCGAGTTCACCGAAGGCGCGGGGCTGCTCGATTCCGCCGACAGGATGGACACGATCCTCAATGAGTCGCTGTCGCCGGAAGAAATGAGCGCCATTATGGGCGACAAGAAGTTCGAGGTGGCGCCGGAACGGCCGCAGCCGATCTGGCCCGATCTGGAGAAGCTCGAGCCGGCACGGCTAGGCACCTTCCTCGCCAGCGAGCACGCGCAGACCGCGGCCATGGTGCTGTCGAAGCTTGCCCCGCAAGCTGCGGCGAACGTGCTGTTGACCATGGCAAAACCGATGCGCGGCGAAATCATCAAGCGCATGGTGACGATGGCGACCATTCCGGATGCGGCCGCGAAGATCGTCGAAAGCCAGTTGCGCTCGAGTTTGCTGTCGCAAGCCGCAACCAAGGACATTTCTGCCGGGCAGGCGCGGGTCGCCAGCGTGCTCAACGAAATGGACAAGCCGCAGCTCGAAGAGGTCATGCAGGACCTGGAAGAGGCGGGCACGCCCGACCTCGACGGCGTCAGGTCGCGGCTGTTCGCCTTCGACGACCTGCCGTTGCTGACCCAGAAAGCGCGGGTGCTTCTGTTCGACGGGCTGTCGACAGAACTGGTTACGCTGGCGCTGCGCGGCGCACCGCCGGCGCTGACCGAATCGGTGCTGTCGGCGATCGGCGCACGTTCGCGGCGCATGATCGAATCCGAACTCGGGCAGGGCTCGGAAGGCATCGCCCTTGCAGACATCATGACTGCCCGCAAGACGATCGCGGTGGCGACGATCCGTCTGTCGCGCGAGGGGGCTTTCGAACTGCCCTCCTCGACGCAGAACGCCGCAGCCTGATGGCGACGGGCCGGCTAGTCCAATATGGCTGAGGCGGTCGACAAGGACTCGAAAACCGAGGAAGCCACAGAAAAGAAGATCCGTGACACGGTCGAACAGGGCAAGCTGCCCAATTCGCGCGAGACCGCCATCTTCACGTCCTTCGTCGCCATACTGGTGTTCACCGTCTTCTACGCCAAGGACGCCATCGTCGATCTCGGCATGTTCCTGTCGATGTTCCTGGAGAAGCCGGAGGCCTGGCCGATGGACACCGAGACCGACGTCATCGCGCTCTACAAGACCGTCATGTTCGAGATCGGCCGCGCCGTCGTCAGCCTGCTGGTGTTGCTGGTGGTGGCCGGCGTCGGCGCTTCGGTGTTGCAGAACATGCCGCAGTTCGTCGGCGAGCGGGTCAGGCCGCAACTGTCGCGCATTTCGATCACCAAGGGTTGGAGCCGCCTGTTCGGCGCCCAGGGCTTCGTCGAGTTCCTGAAATCGCTGGGCAAGCTCGGCTTGGCCGTCGTCGTGCTTTTCTTCACGCTGTCGGAGGACCACCGCAAGCTGCTCGCCGGGATGATCACCAACCTGGTCGCTTTCGGTCTCGTCATCAGGGGCATCGTCATCGACATCCTGGTGGCGATCGTCTTCGTCATAGGACTGATTGCGACGGTCGACCTGGTCTGGTCACGTTTCCATTGGCGGCGCGACCTGCGCATGAGCAAGCAGGAGGTCAAGGACGAGATGAAGCAGGCGGAAGGCGATCCGATCGTCAAGTCGCGGCTCAGATCGTTGGCGCGCGATCGCGCCCGCAAGCGGATGATGACGGCGGTGCCGCGCGCCACGCTGATCATTGCCAACCCGACCCACTTCTCGATCGCGCTAAAATACGTCCGCGACGAGGATGCGGCGCCGCTGGTGCTGGCCAAGGGCCAGGATCTGGTGGCGCTCAAGATCCGTGAGATCGCCAGAGAGAACAATATCCCGATCTTCGAGGACGTGGCGCTTGCCCGCTCCATGTACAAGCAAGTTTCGGTTGATAGCGTGATCCCGTCGCAATTCTATCAGGCCGTCGCCGAGTTGGTGCGGATCGTCTACTCGAAAAAGGCTGAGCGCAGACTGACCTCATGAACCGGCAACCTTACGCAAAATCCCGCGAGATCATCGTCGCCAACGCCATCGAGCAGGTGATCGCCGAGCTCAGGCTGATCGATGTCGCCGACTACATCGCCTTCATCCGGCTGGAGCATTTCGCCTGCCTGTCAGACCTGGTGGATTCGGCGGCCGAACTGTTCTTCATGGCCGGCACGCTCAGGCTCGGCCATGGCGGCGAGGCCCATGTCGACTGGAGCGGCAGTCCGCGCATCGTGCTGGATCTGGAGCTCAGGCCGCCCGGCGTCACTGTCTATTTCCAGCTGACGTTGAACGAAGACAAATCGTCGGTGGCCGTCAACTACGTGTCATTCGAAAAGCCGGGCGAAAACCCCGAGCACAACACCGCCTTGCTGGAGGCCGTGATCGAGCAGGCGCGCATCCGCAGGACCGAGCCGCTCGCCTTCTGAAAATCAGGCGCTTGTTGGTGGGAGCACGTCGGAGTCGCTTCGTGCACTGCGCGCTTGTCGATGTTGCCGCGACGCCGCCGCGCCACCTTCGGTCATTTCCGAGAGCGAATTTCCAGGCCTACTCGATCAACCCCAGCCGCAGCGCCTTGGCCACCGCCTGGTTGCGGTTGACTGCGTTGAGCTTCTGCGTCGACTGGGTCAAGTACTGGTTGGCGGTGTGCACCGACAGCTTAAGCAGCTTGGCGATCTCCTCGCTGGTGTTGCCGTTGGCGGTCAGCTTCAGGCATTCGAGCTCGCGCTTGGAGATCGACCGCATCCTGCCGGCGTCGCTCGGGCGCATGCGGGCGACCGCGGCAAACAGCGTGAAACTGCGTGCATGGATTTCGTAGAGCGCGTCTTGCGGCAAGGCGATCTCCGAGCCCAGGAACACGACCAGCCCGCACTGGCCGCGATCGGCATGAACGGGGAAGGCAATGCCATTGGTGCCTGGCGCCAAGGGTGCGGTTCGTTCCGACCAGGCGAGGTCCTTGAAGGTCTCCTGCGAGCTGGCGATGCCGTCGTCGGCCCACCAGCGCGGCGCCGTCGAAATGCGGGTGTGGCGCACCATCTCCTCGCCATTGGCGCCAGAGATGAATTTTGTCGCCACCGCGGTGCTGGGATAGTCGGAATCGAAGCAGGGGACGAGGCGTGCCCGCTCCGCCGAAGGGCTGACAAAGAACAGGCCGAAGGCCGAGGCGTTGATGTCGACGGCGATCCAGCGGCAGCGGCGCACGGCATCCGGAATGGTGACGGCGTGATGGGTTTCGGAACCAAGCGAGAAGGCGCCGAACGGATTGCGCTGCTCGTTGAAAAGGGCTTCGGCCGCCTCCTTGACGTGTGCGTGTTTCAAATGATGCCGCTCCTGATCGCCGTCGCGATGGCCATCGCGCGGTTGCTGGCCGCGAATTTCTGAATGGCGTGGGTGATGTAGCTGTTGACGGTGTTCGACGAGACGCCAAGGATAAGCGCGACCTCGTCCGTCGTCTTGCCCTCGGACACCCAGAACAGGCATTCGCGCTCGCGGTCGGACAGTGGATCCTGCATGGCGGCGGCGGCGATCAGCTGCGGGATGGTGGAGAGCGCGTAGCAGCACTTCAACTGAGCCTTCATCAGCGCCGGCTGGTCGATCTTGCCCGGTTCGGCAGCTGAAAACAGTGCGAACAGACGCTGGCGACCGACGTTCAGCCTGAGCGAGTAGATCTCGGCATGGCCGAGCACGTCGAGAAGCCGAGCCTCCTCGCCGGTGAGCAGTCCACCGGTGTCGGGGGCATGCGCTGCCACCAGCGCCTGCGGGCGGATGCCGGGCGCCGCGGTCAGCGGACCCTGGGCGAGGCCGCCGATCAGCCGTTTGCCGATGAGCTCGATGGCGTCGAAAATCCAGTTGGAGGACACGATGCGCGCGTCGTTGCGGTCCTGGTCGTGGACGATGGCGACGAGCATGTAGCTGTCGGCGCCGATCTCTGCGGCAAGCTGCATGAAAAAGCTGGTGAGGTCGCCGCGAGACGCAAGGCGCGATGGTTCGGATTGGAGAAGCGCGGCGGGACTGCCCATTTTATGCTTTGGCCGGAATCGATCCATGTGCCCGGTGCTGGCTTTGCCAGCGGCCGAACCCGAATACGCATCACTTTGACGAAGACACACTCTGGGCGCGGTCAGCGCCCAACCAGGCCGAATCCATTCAGGGAACGCGAAGCCGTCCGCGTCTGGTGCCGGACGATGCCGGTACTTGAGACTTTGGGTTGGTCGCCGCGCCCCCCAAGGACCGGCTGATTCGGGTCTAATCTACCCGCAGATGAATCCGACATCAAATGCGATTTGACAAAAACGAATCCGATGGACTCCGATTGCGACTCAGCGGCCGTTTCATGTTGCCTTCGGCCGGATTTTTCGACGGGAAAAGCAGGAGCCGGTGCGGGCCCGCGGTATCGGCGCGCGCCTGATTCCGATAGGATTCGCGGGAGCGGGAATGGCTGGGCGTCCATGCCGGCGACTTTGCGGGGGCAACAATGAGCGATTCATTTCGGGAAGTGACATCCGTTTCGTGGTTCGGGCGGATCAAGCGCGCTGTCGGCGGGGTGGTCTTCGGCCTGCTCCTGATCGTGCTGATGGTCATCGGCCTGTTCTGGAACGAGGGCCGCGCGGTGCAGACGGCGCGCTCGCTGGCCGAGGGATCGGGCGCCGTCGTCTCGGTCAGCGCCGACAGCATCGATGCCGGCAATGACGGCAAGCTCGTGCATGTCACCGGGCCGGTGATCGCGGACAGCGGCCTCGCTGATCCGGATTTCGGCATTGCGGCGCAAGGACTGCGCCTGTCGCGCAGTGTCGAGATGTATCAGTGGAAAGAGGAATCGAAGTCGGAGACGACCAAGAAGCTCGGCGGCGGCGAGGAGACGGTGACGACCTACAGCTATTCCAAGGTGTGGGACGACAGCCAGATCGATTCCTCGGATTTCAAGAAGCCGGACGGCCACCAGAATCCGCCGATGGCGATCCACAGCAGGACCTTCCAGATTCCGGACGGCAAGCTCGGCGCCTTCATGCTCGACACGCCGGTGCTCGATCGCATCGAAGGCGACAAGGAATTTTCGCTCTCGTCCAGCCAGTCGGCCGCGATCAAGGCCGCCTATGCCGGCACGAAGCCCGTCACCATCGTCGACGGCGGGATCTACCTCGGCGCCGATGCGATATCGCCGGCGCTGGGCGACTATCGCATCGGTTACGACCTGGCGCCGCTCGGTGTGATCAGCATCGTGGCGCGCCAGACCGGCAGCCAGTTCGAACCCTACCAGACCGTTGCCGGCGACCAGTTGGTCATGGTCGATACCGGCGATGTGCCGGCGGCAAAGATGTTCGCCGACGCGGTCTCGGAAAACACATTGATCACCTGGCTGTTGCGTGCCGCCGGCCTGCTGCTGCTGACGATCGGCTTTGCCCTGTTTCTCAGCCCGATCGGCGTCATCCTCGACGTCATTCCGTTCCTCGGCAGCATCGCGCGGATGGGAACCGGCATCATCGCCTTCTTCCTGGCGATCCTGGTCGGGACGACGACGATCGCCATCGCCTGGTTCTGGTACCGGCCGCTGCTGGCGGCAGGCATCCTGGCGGCAGGCCTCATCGCCGCGGCGGCGGTCTACTATCTCGGCCGGTCGCGCAGACCGGCCGCTCCGGCAGCCGCGCCAGGCGTTGGCGCCCCGACCTGATCGCGAGAGCCGGGCGGGGTTGCCGTCCGGTCCTGGCTGTTAGCGATCCTCGAAGCCGGTCAGCACGCCGACGGCGTTGATGCCGATCTCCTCGACAGCGTAGCCGCCTTCCATGACGAACAGCGTCGGCAGGCCGAGCCGCGCGATGCGGCGGCCGATCTTGGGGTAGTCGGCGCTTTTCAGCTTGAACTGGCTGATCGGATCCTTCTCGAAGGTGTCGACGCCGAGCGAGACGACGACGACATCGGGCGCATAGGCGGCGAGTTTGGCGCAGGCGTCCTCCAGCGAGGCGTTCCAGGCGTCCCAGCCAGTGCCGAAGGGCATCGGGTAGTTGAGGTTGAAGCCTTCACCATCGCCCGCGCCGCGCTCGTCGGTATGGCCAAGGAAGAACGGATATTCGGTCATCGGGTCGCCATGCAGGTTGATGACCTGGACGTCGCCGCGGTCGTAGAAGATCTCCTGGGTGCCGTTGCCGTGGTGGTAGTCGACATCGAGGATGGAGACGCGGCTTGCGCCCTGGTCCAGGAACCATTGCGCGGCGACGGCGGCGTTGTTGATGAAGCAATAGCCGCCCATGAAGGCAGCACCCGCGTGATGGCCGGGCGGACGGCAGAGCGCGAAAGCCGATCGTTCGCCGACCTTGACCAGGCCGGCCGCCGTCAGGGCGACGTCGTAGGAGGACTTGATCGCGGCCCAGGTGCCTTCGACGAAGGTGGCGCCGGCGTCGAACGAATAGTAGCCCAGCAAGGCATCGATGCGCTGCGGCGGCGCGTCGCCGCGCAGGCCGCGTGTCGGCCAGGTGAAGGCCATGGCCGAGCCCTTGAAGCCGGCGGCCGTCCATTGCGGCCACACCGTCGGCAGGAAGTCGATGTAGTCTGCCCTGTGGATGCGCTTGGCGGCGGCAAGGTCATGCTCGGCAGGAGCGATGATCGGCCCGAGCTTCTCGCTTTCGACCCGCGCCCTGATGAATTCCGCCCGCGACGGCTTCTCGAAACCCAGCACGATCGCCGCCGTCACCAGTTCCATCTGGCCGGCATGACCGGCATGGAGAGGGGAAAAAACTGTCTTCATTTTGGGAGTTGGCTCGCTCTTCGGGTTGCGTGTCTGCGGGTCTCTCACTGCTTTGTGACAGAGAGTTTCGGTGTCGCCAAGGGCCATAGCGAATTGTTGCTTGGGGGCAGCACGGGATGGCTTGCCAGACGCCAATTCTCTGCTAGCCTAGCTCAAACGGGAGAAAATTATGCCGCCATCGGCCGATCTGATTGTCGAGAATGCCAGCATTTTGACGATGGATCCCGATACCCCCCGCGCCGAGGCGATCGCCATCAAGGGCGGTGACATCATTGCGATCGCAGATCGCGCCAGGGTGCTGGACTACAAAGGCGCAGGCACCCGCGTCATCGACGCGGGCGGCGGCTCCGTCCTGCCCGGCTTCATCGAAGCGCATATGCATCTTTTCGGCGGCGCGGCCGAACTCGACAATCTGCATCTTGCAGGCGTGCATGGCTTCGACGCCCTGCGCGACGCGATCCGCCCCTATGCGTCGGCGCGGCCCAACGCCAGACTGCTGCTCGGCGCCGGGGTCGATTACTCCATCCTGTCGAGCGATGAGCCGGTCACACGTCATCATCTCGACCGCATCATTCCAGACCGGCCCTTCGCCATGTCGGCTTCCGATCACCACACGATGTGGGCGAACACCAAGGCGCTGGAGCAGGCGGGCATCCTGCATGGCAGGCAACTAGGGCCGGGCAACGAGATCGTGATGGGAGCGGACGGACTTGCCGCCGGCGAGCTGCGCGAAGGCGAGGCATTCGGCCCGATCCTGGAGCACTTCGGGCAGAACCGCACGCGGCTCGGTCTGACGGGCGGCGAGCCGGAGCCCTATCCATCCGCTGAAGAACTGGCTGCCGACCGCGACCTGATGCACCGCGGACTTCAGTGGTGCGCCCAGCACGGCATTACGTCGATCCAGAACATGGACGGCAATCTCTACCAGCTCGAACTGCTTGCCGGCCTGGAAGAAGAAGGGCGGCTGCTCTGCCGGACGAAGATCCCGTTCCACTTCAAGAATTTCATGACGCTGGACATTCTGGAAAAAGCCTCGCGTATGGCCGCGGCTTACAAATCCGAATGGCTGTCGTCGGGTATGGTCAAGGTCTTCTATGACGGCGTGCTCGATTCATGGACCGCCGTGATGGTCGACGACTATGCCGACCGGCCGGGCTGGCGCGGCGAGCCGCTGTTCACGCCAGAGCACTTCGCGCAAGTGGCGGTGGAAGCCGACAGGCGCGGCCTGCAGATCGCCGTGCATTCGATCGGCGACGGCGCGGTGCGGGCCGTGCTCGACGGCTACCAGGCGGCGCAGAAGGCGAACGGCAAGCGCGACAGCCGGCACCGGGTCGAGCATATCGAGGTCACCACCCCCTCGGACGTGCCGCGGTTTGCCGAACTCGGCGTCATCGCTTCGATGCAGCCGCCGCATCCGCCCGGCGCCATGAACTTCCCGCTGGAGCCGACGCTTTCGCGCATCGGCCGCGAGAAGTGGCCGCTGAGCTATGCCTGGCGCACCCTGAAAAATGCCGGTGCGCGTGTCGTGTTCGCGTCCGACTGGCCGGTCTCGCCGGTAGATCCGATCCTGGGCATCCAGGCGGCGGTGATGCGCAAACCTTGGGCAGAGGGGCTGCCGGACCAGAGCTTCTCGCTGCATGAATCGATTGCCGGCTACACGGTGGAAGGGGCTTATGCCGAGTTCATGGAACATCGCAAGGGCCGCCTGAAGCCGGGCTACATGGCCGATCTCGTGGCGCTGTCGGCCGATATCGAGGCAACTGCACCGGAAGCGCTGCATACGTTGCGACCGGTGACGACCATCTGTGGAGGCAAGATCACCTATCAAGCCTGACAGGCATGGGAATTGCCTTTTAGATCAAGGTCTAGCTCTACAGTTGCCAAGCCGATTGGCTTGTGATGACAATCAAACCGGAACAAAACCTGCCGCCAAGAGCAGGCTTTCTCAATGGGGTAGTCGTGCCGGAACAACCGGGTAAGAATGCAATCGAGGTGCGTGGCGTCCGCAAGGTGTTCGGCACCGGAGAGGCGCAAGTCGCCGCGCTGGACACCGTCTCCGTCGCCATCCGCGAAAATGAGTTCTTCACGCTGCTTGGGCCGTCCGGCTGCGGAAAGACGACGCTTCTGAGGCTGATCGCCGGCTTCGACTTTCCGAGCGAAGGCGAGATCCTGCTCTACGGCCAGGACATCGCACCCCTGCCGCCGTTCAAGCGGCCGGTCAACACCGTCTTTCAGTCCTATGCGCTGTTCCCGCATATGACGGTGGCGCAGAATATCGGGTTCGGCCTTGAGATGCTGGGCAAGCCGAAGGCCGAGATCCAGGCCCGCGTCGCCCAGATGCTGAAGCTGGTCAAGATGGAGGCCCTCGCCGGCCGCCGCACCAGCCAGATCTCGGGCGGCCAGCAGCAGCGCGTGGCGCTCGCGCGGGCACTCGCACCGCAGCCCAAAGTGCTGCTGCTCGACGAGCCTTTGTCCGCGCTCGACTACAAGCTGCGCAAGGAAATGCAGATCGAGCTGAAGCGGCTGCAGCACGAGACCGGCATCACTTTCATCTTCGTCACTCACGACCAGGAAGAAGCGCTGACCATGTCCGACCGGATCGCGGTGATGTCGTCGGGCAAGATCCTGCAGGTCGGCGCGCCGCGCGACATCTATGACCGCCCGGCCGAGCGCTTCGTCGCCGACTTCATCGGCGAGACCAACTTCCTCAAGGGCACCGTGGTGTCGAAGAAATCCGGCGTCGCGACGGTAAAGCTTGCCTCCGACGCAACGGTTGCGGCCGGGTTCCCCGAAGGTTTCGATCCTTCCGGCGCCGTGACGGTCGTGGTGCGGCCCGAGCATGCGGATCTGGTTGCCGATGCGGCCAAGGGCACGGTTGCGGGGATCTTGGCCAATGTCGTCTATTTCGGCACCGACACCCACTACCACGTGAAGCTCGACGGGGGTGACAACTTCATCGTGCGCCACCAGAACAGCCGGTCCGGCGCGGTGGCATTCGAACCGGGCGCCAAGGTGGGCATCGTGTTCGAGGACGACGGCGCCCGGATCTTGAGGGACTGATGTCGATCACCCTTTCAAAAGCTGCGATGTTCGAAGCCCAGGCGGAAAAGGTCACCAGCTGGCGCAACCGTCTGCTTGCGCTGCCGGCTTTGGTCATCATCGGCATTTTCGGCGTGCTGCCGCTGCTGATAATCTTCGTCTATTCGTTTCTCCAGGCTGCACCCTATGGTGGCGTGCAATGGAAGTTCTCGACCGACGCCTATCTGAACTTCCTGTTCCAGCGCGATATTTTCGACGACACGCTGCAGTTCACGCCGGACTTCCTGATCATCTACCTGCGCTCGTTTCTGTTTGCCGTGGTGACGACGGTGATCTGCCTGCTGCTTGGTTTTCCGACCGCCTATTTCATGGCGACGCGGCCGCCGGCGCAGCGCAACTGGTGGGTGCTTTTGATCACCATTCCGTTCTGGTCGAACCTTCTTGTGCGTACGCTGGCGATCATGTTCATCATCCGCGACGAGGGCCTCATCAACAATGCGCTGATGGGGCTTGGTTTGATCGAGAAGCCGATCACCATGCTCTACACCAACTTCGCCATCCAGCTCGGCCTGCTCTACTCGTTCCTGCCGTTCATGATCCTGCCGCTCTATTCCAGCCTGGAAAAGCTGGATTTCAGGCTGGTCGAGGCCGCGAACGACCTCTACGCGACACGGCGGCAGGTTCTCTGGCGGGTGATCATTCCGCTGTCGCTGCCCGGCATCATCGCTGGCTGCTTGCTGGTCTTCATTCCGGCCCTCGGCGCCTATGTGACGCCGCTGATCCTTGGCGGCGGCATCCATTTGATGATCGGCGACCTCATCGCCCAGCAGTTCGGCTCCGGACGCAACTGGCCGCTTGGCTGCGCCCAGGCGCTGATCCTGATGGCCGCGGTTTTGGTCGCGCTCTATTTCTATGTCCGCAACACGTCGGGGAAGATCCGGCATGGCTGATCCCCGTACCACCGACATCAAGGGCCAGCCGGGCTTCCGCTCGATCGCCATCCTCTGCCTGTGCGTGCTTTACGTGCCGATCCTGATCCTGATGATCTTTTCGTTCAACACGGGTTCGCTCGTCACTCATTGGGAGGGTGTCGGGTTCGGCTGGTACGGCAGTGCGCTGCTCAACGAGGAATTCCACCGCGCCGCCCAGAACACGCTGATCATCTCGACGAGCGCTACCATCATTTCGACGATCGTCGCAACACTGGCGGCGATCGGCATGACAAGGGTGAAACCGTGGCGCGGGCTTCCGGCCGCCTTCATGGTGATAAACCTGCCGCTGATGGTCCCCGAGATCATCACGGCGGTAGCGACCTTGTCCTTCTTCGCTCTGATCGCCGGGGCCTTCGGGCTGAATTTCGGCATTGGCAATCTGATCCTCGCCCACACCGTCTTTTGCATTCCTTTCGCCTATATGCCGATCAGGGCGCGTCTCGAGGACATGGACCTGACGCTCGAGGCCGCCGCGGCCGATCTCTACGCCACGCCGTGGCATGCGTTCCGCCGCATAACGCTGCCCTTGCTTGTCCCCGGTATCATGTCGGGTGCCGCGCTCGCCTTCATCGTGTCCTTCGACGATTTCACCATCACGCAGCTCGTCGCCGGTCCCGGCCAGACGACGCTGCCGCTCTACATCTGGAACCAGATCAGGCGGCCGATGACGCCGGAGATCAATGCCATCTCCACCATCCTGCTGCTGGTCTCGATCCTCTTCGTCTCGGTATCGTTCCTGATCGCGCGCCGGCGCGCCAAATGAAGAATAATGGGAAGGCAAAGGAGAACAAAATGTCTAGGAAACTGATGGCTGCCGTTTCGACGGCAGTGCTGTTGTGGGCAGTGCCCGCGCTCGCCGACGGCGAACTGCACATCTACAATTGGGGTGACTACACCAATCCCAAGCTGATCGAAAAGTTCGAGAAACAGTACAACGTCAAGGTCACGCTGGACGACTACGATTCCAACGAAACCATGTTGTCGAAGGTACGCGCCGGCAATTCCGGCTACGACATCGTGGTGCCGTCGGACTACACCGTGAAGATCATGATCGACGAGGGCCTGCTCGAAAAGACCGAGCCCAATGCGATGCCGAACGGCAAGAACATCGACTCGCGCTTCCTCGACATCTACTGGGACAGCGGCCGTCACTACACCGCGCCGTGGCAGTTCGGCACGACGACATTCGAAGTCAACACCGACAAGTTCAAGGGCGGCATCGACACGCTGGCGATCCTGTTCGACCCGCCGGACGAGTTGAAGGGCCAGATCAACATGCTCGACGACGTCAACACCGTCATGCATGCGGCCGAGCGCTATGCCGGCGTGCCACGCTGCGGCGCAGACAAGGCCGACCTCAAGAAGGTCAACGACGTCCTGATGGCGGCCAAGCCGTCGTGGAAGACCTTCAGCTATGACACGATCACCAAGATCACCTCCGGCGACGTCATCGTCACGCAAGCGTGGAATGGCGCCACCTATCGCGCGCGCCAAAAGGTCCCGGCGATCAAATATGCCTATCCGAAGGAGGGCATCGAAGGCTGGATGGACAATGTGGGGGTGCTGAAGGGCGCCAAGAACCTCGAGAATGCCAAGCTGTTCCAGGACTTCATCATGGCTCCGGAGAATGCGGCGCTGATTTCGGAATTCGCCGGCTACGATAACGGCATTGTCGGCAGCCACAAATTCCTTCCCGCCGATTTCGCGGCCTCGCCGGAACTCAATCCGCCGGCTGGTGCGCCTGCGGCGGAATTCGTCCCGCCATGCCCGCCCGAGGTGGTCGAGATTTACAACAAGATCTGGACCAATCTGCGCAAATAGGTTCGGTCTAGAAGCCAATGGAAGGGGGCTTTTGGCCTCCCTTCTTCGCTTCCGGGAGGCTCGATGACATCCTACCGCAACTCCGATCCGCGGCCGCCGATCATGCAGGGCTCGCCGCCGCAGATGGTGCCGCCGAAGCTCGATTGGGATAGGGGCCCTTGGAACCGCTGGGCATTCCAGCACATCCGCGAATTCCTGCCGACCGCCGAGGTCTGGCGCGGGCACGGCCATCGCCGCCGGCTCGAACTGGCCGAGGTCGATCTCGACGCACTGCCGGTGGGGGACAGCACGGGTGCATCGACAACGCTCGCCGGGCTGCTCGACGAGACCTATACGGACGGCTTCCTGGTGCTCAAGGACGGCAAGGTCGCGTATGAGCGCTATTTCAACGGCATGGACGAACGCACGCTGCATCTGTCGCAATCGATGGCGAAGTCGGTGACCGCCTCGGTGTTCGGCATACTGGTAGGACGCGGCCTGATCGACCCGGCCAAACCGGTGACGACCTATCTGCCGGAGCTCGGGTCCACTGGCTGGGCGGGCGCCAGCGTGCAGCATGTGCTCGACATGACCACAGGCGTGCGCTTCTCCGAGGAATACACCGACCCCTATTCCGACATCGGCCAGGTCGATGTCGCGGGCGGCTGGAAACCGGTGCCGCCGGACAGCGATCCGGCGTTCGAATGGCCGTCGCATATGTTCGAGCTGATCCTGCGACTGAAGGAGCAAATCCGGCCGCACGGCGAGGCTTTCGAGTACCGCTCCATCGAGACCGATGTGCTCGCCTTCATCATGGAACGGGTGACCGGCAAGCGGCTGCCGCAACTGGTTTCCGAAGAGCTCTGGCAAAAGCTCGGTGCGGACGAGAGCGCCTGCTTCACCGTCGACAGTGCCGGCTATGCTGTGGCCGACGGCGGCTTCAATGCGACGCTGCGCGACTATGGCCGCTTCGGCCAGCTAATCCTCGACCATGGCGGCGGCGTGGTGCCGGCCGACTGGATCGAGACGACGCGCAATGGCAAGCATGCGCCGGATTTCAATCCCAGCCTGCCGGAAGGCAGCTACCGCAACCAGTTCTGGATCGAGGATCCGCGCTCGCGCGCACTGATGTGCCGCGGCGTGTTCGGACAGATGATCCATATCGACTGGGACACGAGGATGGTGGTGGTGAAGCTGTCGACCTATCCGGATTTCACCAACATCGCCTATTCGGTGGCGACGCTGAAGGCCGTGCACGCCATCGCTGCGGCGCTGGCCTGAATCTCCAGGAAAAAGAGCCGGAAGGAATGCCATGACCGGCAAGACCGCGTTCGAGACCAGATATGGCTTTGCCCGCAGTGCGGTGCTGCTTTCCAACTGGCGCGAAAACCCGTTCAACCGCTGGTCGTTCCAGAATGTCGGCGAGCTGGTGCCAAGCGCGCCTGTCGCGGCGTCAAGCGGCACAGAGCCGCCTCGGCAAGAACTCGGAAGCTTGCTTGGCGAAAAGGTCAGCCTAGCGAATGGGCCGGAAACGGTGGCGGCCTTCCTCGCGCGCTCCGACACCGACGCGCTGACGATCATGAAGGCCGGTACGATCGTTGGCGACTGGTTCGCGCCGCATATGGATTTCGGCGGACGCCACATCATCTTCTCGATCAGCAAGTCCTTCACCGCCATTCTCGCCGGCATATTGGAAGGCGAGGGGGTGTTCGACCCGGAAGCACCTGTCATCAGCTACATTCCGGAAGCCAAGGGATCGGCCTATGGCGATGCGAGCGTCCGGCATGTGCTCGACATGAGCGTCAGCCTCGACTTCGAGGAGGCCTATCTCGATCCGGAAAGCGCCTTTGCCCGCTATCGCCGCGCCACGCTTTGGAACCCGGGCGGCGGCACGGAAAGCCTGCGCGAATTCATCCTGACGCTGCAGCGGCTGGCCGAACCACATGGCCAGACCTTCCGCTATCGCTCGCCCAATTCCGACCTGCTCGGCATGCTGGTCGAGCGCGCCTCCGGCCAGCGTCTGACCGATCTGCTGCGCGAGAAATTGTGGCTGCCGCTCGGTGCGGCGAGCGAAGCCTCGATTACCGTCGACATGGAAGGGACGGCGCGCACGGCCGGCGGTATTTCGGTGACGCCGCGCGATCTGGCGCGTGTCGGCGAGATGATGCGGCAGGGCGGCACGGCCAATGGCCGCCGCATCGTGCCGGAAGCCTGGGTGCGCGACACGGTCGAAACAGGCGGCAGTTCCGAAGCCTGGCAGCGCGGCACGATGGCCTTCCTGTTTCCGCAGGGACGTTACCGCAACAAATGGTACCAGACAGGGGCGCAAAGCAGCGCCTTCTGCGGCATCGGCATCCATGGCCAGTGGCTGTACGTCAATCCCAAGACGGAAGTGGTGATCGCAAAGATGTCGTCGCAGCCGGTGCCGGTCGACGACCAACTCGATGTCGCGGCCGTCGCCTTTTTCGAGGCGCTGAGCCGGATGGTCTGAGGCGTTCCGCGCCCCGCTCGCAGCACGCTTTCCTGTGGACCCGCCGGCTGGCTGAAAACAGCGCGGTTGGCGGGGCGGACATCCCGGCCTATGGTCGCCGCTCTTTTCGACAAGGCATGAGACACAGCATGGCATCCGACATCAAGCGCATCGCGGCAATCATCGCGGTCGAGATCGGCGCGCGGCCAGAGCAAGCAGCGGCGGCGATCGGCCTGCTGGACGAGGGCGCGACAGTGCCGTTCGTGGCGCGCTACCGCAAGGAGGTCACCGGCGGGTTGGACGACACGCAATTGCGCGACCTTGCCGAGCGACTGGCCTATCTGCGCGAACTCGATGCGCGCCGCGACACCATCCTCGGTTCGATCCGCGAGCAGGGCAAGCTGACCGAAGAGCTTGAAGCCAAGATCGCTGCCGCTGCCACCAAGGCCGAACTCGAAGACATTTATCTGCCCTACAAGCCGAAGCGGAGGACCAAAGCCGAGATCGCCAGGGAGCGTGGGCTGGGGCCGCTGGCCGAAGCCATCCTCGCCGACCGCTCGGCGGTGCCCGCCGAACTGGCGCTCGCCTATGTCACGGAAGACGTGGCCGACGCCAAGGCGGTGCTCGACGGCGCGCGCGACATCCTGTCGGAACAGTTCGCCGAAAATGCCGATCTGGTCGGCAAGCTGCGGAGCTACATGAAGGAGCGGGCCTTCCTGCGCGCCAGGGTGGTCGATGGCAAGCAGGAGGCCGGCGCGAAATTCTCCGACTATTTCGACCATGTCGAGCGCTGGGCCAACGTGCCGAGCCATCGCGCGCTCGCCATGCTGCGCGGCCGCAACGAAGAGGTGCTGTCGCTCGACATTGAGGTCGATGCCGACGATGCGTCTGCGGTGAAGCCGGTCGAGCGGATGGTCGCCAACGCCTATGCCATCGGTGGCAGCCTGCCGGGCGACCGCTGGCTGATGGAGGTGGCCGGCTGGACGTGGCGCATAAAATTGTCGCTGCACCTGACGCTCGATCTGATGCGAGACCTGCGCGAGCGGGCCGAGGAAGAGGCGATCCACGTCTTTGCCCGCAATCTGAAGGATTTGCTGCTTGCAGCACCAGCCGGATCGCGACCGACGATGGGGCTCGATCCGGGCATCCGCACCGGCGTCAAGGTCGCGGTGGTCGACGGCACCGGCAAGCTGATGGCGACGACGACGGTCTATCCGTTCCCGCCCAGAAACGATGTGCGCGGCACGCAAGCCGAACTGGCGAAGCTCGTCCGCCTGCACAGGATAGAGCTCATCTCGATCGGCAACGGTACGGGCAGCCGCGAGACGGAGAAGCTGGTGGCCGACATGCTGTCGGATCTGCCGACCGACAGCGGTCCCAAACCGCTCAAAGTGATCGTCAGCGAAGCCGGCGCCTCGGTCTATTCCGCTTCGGCGACAGCGGCGGCGGAATTTCCCGGCCTCGACGTGTCGCTGCGCGGCGCGGTGTCGATCGCGCGGCGCCTGCAGGATCCGCTGGCCGAACTGGTCAAGATCGAACCAAAGTCGATCGGCGTCGGCCAGTACCAGCACGATGTCGACCAATACCGGCTCGGCCGCTCGCTGGAAGCGGTGGTCGAGGATGCGGTCAATGCCGTCGGCGTCGATCTCAACACGGCGTCGGCGCCGCTGCTGGCGCGGGTTTCAGGCCTTGGCGCGTCGCTCGCCGACGCGATCGTCGCGCATCGCGATGCGGCCGGCCCGTTCGCCAGCCGGAAGGATCTGCTCAAAGTCTCCCGCCTTGGGCCGCGCGCCTTCGAGCAATGCGCCGGCTTCCTGCGCATCCCGAACGGCAGCGAGCCGCTCGATGCTTCCTCCGTGCATCCGGAAGCCTATGGCGTGGCGAAGAAGATCGTCGCCGCCTGCGGCCGCGACCTGCGCGCGCTGATGGGTGACAGTGCCGCGCTCAAGGCGCTCGATCCGCGTGTCTTCGTCGACGAGCGGTTCGGCCTGCCGACGGTGCGTGACATATTGGCGGAGCTGGAAAAGCCCGGTCGCGACCCGCGCCCCGGCTTCAAGACCGCGACCTTCGCCGACGGCGTCGACGACATCAAGGATCTGAAGCCCGGCATGCTGCTCGAAGGCACCGTCACCAATGTCGCCGCCTTCGGCGCTTTCGTCGACATCGGCGTGCATCAGGACGGCTTGGTGCACGTCTCGCAACTGGCGGACCGCTTCGTCAAGGATGCGCATGAGGTGGTCAAGGCCGGCGACGTGGTCAAGGTGCGCGTCGTCGATGTCGACATCAAGCGCAAGCGCATTGCTCTCTCCATGCGCAAGGACGGCGACGGTAGTGCGTCGCGGACCGGGCCGCGCGATAATGGTGGCAAGCCGGCACCGCGTTCGCCGGCGCCGCAGCGCCAGCCGGAACGGCCGGCTCAGCAAGGCGCGTTCGGCGCCGCATTGGCGGATGCGATGAAGCGGAAGTAGCTACTGCTCCATCGGGAGGTGACCCAGCAGCCAGTCGCGGAAACTGGCGACGGGCGGATGGCCGCGCTTGTCGTGCGGGACGACCAGATAATAGGCGCTGCGGCTTTGCATCGGCCTGCCCGGTGCCGGCACGAGCTGGCCGCGCTGCAATTCGCCTGATATCAGGATCTGTGGCAGCAGCGCCACGCCAAGCCCGGCCATACAGGCCTGGGCGGCGGTGCCGAATTGCTCGAACTGCATCCCCGGTCCGGTTGGCGCGCTCAAACCCTGATGCTCGAACCATTCGGTCCAGGCGCCGGGGCGGGTCGCCATGTGCAGCAGCGGCAGACGGCCGATGTCGGCAGCGGTGGCAATCTCGCGGCCGGCCAGGAATTGGGGCGACACGACTGGCGCCACCGTCTCGCGCATCAGCAGCGTGGAGTCGGCGTCCGGCCAGTCGGGCAGGCCGTAATGGATGGCGGCATCCAGCCTTTCGCGGGCGAAGTCGAAACGGCCGATGCGGGTAACGAAGTTGATGGTGATGTCGGGGTTGGTTGCGACGAAATCCGGGATCAGCGGCATCAGCCAGCGGGTGCCGAAGGTCGGCAGGATGGCCAGATTCAGGATGCCACTATGCCGGTTGCTCATCAATCCAAGAGCCGCGTCGCGCAACTGGCCAAGCGCGGAGCGCACCGCCTCGGCGTAGATTTCGCCTGCCGTCGACAGCCGGACATTGCGGCTGTCGCGCTCGAACAGCCGGCGGCCGAACTGCTCTTCCAGCAGCCCGATCTGCCGGCTGACGGCGCCCTGGGTCAGGTCGAGTTCGCGTGCGGCGGCGGTGAAGGAGCCGAGGCGCGCCACCGCCTCGAAAGCGGCAAGGGCACTGATGTTGGGCAAAAGGCGGCGCTGGACGTTCATGATCCATTGCTAGCGCTCATTGATCGGTGATGCAATTTCGTTTGATTTTTTCGAGGCGGAGGCGGATAAGCCCGGCATTCAAGATTTCCGTTTGGGAGAGACCGAGGCCATGGCCGCCGACAAGAACGCGTTCGTCTGGGAAGACCCTTTCCTGATCGAGAACCAGCTTTCGGAAGACGAGCGCATGGTGCGCGACGGTGCTGCGGCCTTTGCCGCCGACAAGCTCGCGCCGCGGATCGAGGAGGCCTACCTCGAGGAGAAGACCGATGCCGGCATCTTCCGCGAGATGGGCGAGGCGGGCCTGCTCGGTATCACCATTCCGGAAGAATATGGCGGCCTCGGCGCCAACTATGTGACCTACGGGCTGGTGGCACGTGAAGTCGAGCGCGTCGATTCGGGCTACCGCTCGATGATGAGCGTGCAGTCGTCGCTGGTCATGTATCCGATCCATGCCTATGGCTCGGAGGAACAGCGCAAGAAATATCTGCCGAAGCTGGCCTCGGGCGAATGGATCGGCTGCTTCGGCCTGACCGAGCCGGATGCCGGCTCCGATCCGGGCGGCATGAAGACGCGGGCCGAAAAGACGGCGAACGGCTACAAGCTCAGCGGCTCGAAAATGTGGATCTCCAACGCGCCGATCGCCGACGTGTTCGTCGTCTGGGCGAAGTTAAAGGGCGAGAACGGCAAGGACGAGATTCGCGGTTTCGTGCTGGAGAAGGGCATGAAGGGACTGTCGGCGCCGAAGATCGGCGGCAAGCTCAGCCTGAGGGCCTCGATCACCGGCGAAGTGGTGATGGAAGGCGTCGAGGTCGGCGAGGACGCATTGCTGCCCAACGCCAAGGGCCTCGGCGGTCCGTTCGGCTGTCTCAACCGGGCGCGTTACGGCATCTCCTGGGGCGCCATTGGCGCGGCCGAGGATTGCTGGCACCGGGCCCGCCAATACGGCCTCGACCGCAAGCAGTTCGGCAAGCCGCTGGCCGGCACGCAGTTGTTCCAGAAGAAGCTCGCCGACATGCAGACCGAAATCGCGCTGGGCTTGCAGGGCTCGCTGCGCGTCGGCCGGCTGATGGACGAAGGCAAGTTGGCGCCCGAGATGATCTCGATCGTCAAGCGCAACAATTGCGGCAAGGCGCTCGACATCGCCCGCCAGGCCCGCGACATGCATGGCGGCAACGGCATCCAGATCGGTTACCACGTCATGCGCCACGCGCAGAACCTGGAGACGGTCAACACCTATGAGGGCACGCATGACGTGCATGCGCTGATCCTCGGACGGGCTCAGACGGGTATCCAGGCGTTTTTCTAAGCTGGGTAGATATTCAGGTGATGCTGCAAACGGCAACTTCCTGCGCTTCCGGTGCTCACGTACTTGAGTACGCTCCGCTCCGGTTCTCAGAAGTCACCATTTTCGGCTCGGCCTGACCTGAATCTCAACACAGCTTAGCCGGCAACGCTGCTTAAATTAGGTGCAGCGCAACATCTCTGCTTGGAGAATGACCGCCAGATGTGTCAGGGTTCAGCGAATTCGTTTGAAACGCCGATCTCCGGGGCCCCATGGCAATTCTGGCAGCCGTCTACCACCTGACCCACTACAAATACGACCGGCCGGTGGTTCTCGGCCCGCAGGTCATCAGACTGCAGCCGGCGCCGCATTCCCGCACCAAGGTCTTGAGCCATTCGCTGAAGGTCGAGCCAAAGAACCATTTCGTCAATCTGCAGCAGGACCCCTACGGCAATTTCCTCGCCCGTTTCGTCTTCCCGGAGCCGGTGACCGAACTGAAAATCGAGGTCGATCTCGTCGCCGACATGACGGTCTACAATCCGTTCGATTTCTTCGTCGAGCCGTCGGCCGAGACGTTTCCGTTCGAATATCCGGAAGAGATCCGCGACGATCTCGCCATCTACCGGACGCCGGAGCCGGCGGGGCCGCTGCTGTCAGCCCTCCTGAAGACCATCGACCGCAGCCCCAAAAATACCGTCGATTTCCTCGTCGACCTCAATGCGCGGCTGCAGCGCGAGATCGCCTACATCGTGCGCATGGAAACCGGCGTCTTCTCGCCCGAGGAGACGCTGGCCGCCGCCAAGGGATCGTGCCGGGATTCCAGCTGGCTGCTGGTACAGATCCTGCGCAATCTCGGCATCGCCGCGCGTTTCGTCTCCGGCTATCTGGTCCAGCTCAAGCCTGATCTCGTCGCGCTCGACGGACCGCCCGGCACGGCGATCGATTTCACCGATCTGCACGCCTGGTGCGAGGTCTATATACCAGGTGCCGGCTGGATCGGCTTCGACCCGACCTCCGGCCTGCTCACCGGCGAAAGCCATGTGCCGCTGGCGGCGACGCCGCATTTCCGCAACGCAGCGCCCATTTCCGGCATGGCGAGCTTCGCCAATGTCGAATTCGGCTTCGATATGCGGGTCGACCGCATCGCCGAGCATCCGCGCATCACTAAGCCGTTCTCCGACGAAAGCTGGCAGGCGCTCGATGCGCTGGGCAACAAGGTCGATGGCGCGCTCCAGGCCGGCGACGTGCGGCTGACCATGGGCGGCGAGCCGACCTTCGTGTCGATCGACGATTTCGAGTCGGCCGAGTGGAACACCGCCGCCGTCGGCCCGACCAAGCGCGAGAAGGCCGATGCGCTGATTCGGAAACTGCGCGAGCGCTTCGCGCCGGGCGGTTTTCTGCATTACGGCCAGGGCAAATGGTATCCAGGCGAAAGCCTGCCGCGCTGGACCTTTTCGCTCTACTGGCGCGCCGATGGCGAGCCGGTGTGGAGCGACCCGACGCTGATCGCACGGGAAAAGAGCGACGCAAAGGTCGGGTCGCAGCAGGCCGAAAGCCTGCTGATGGCGATCGCAGGCGAGCTCGGCATCGACAAGGCGATGGTCAGCGAAGCGTTCGAAGACCCGGCCGAATGGCTGCTCAAGGAAGGCAAGCTGCCCGACAATGTCGATCCCTCCAACTCGAAGCTGGAAGACCCGGAAGAGCGCAGCCGCATGGCAAAAGTGTTCGAGCGCGGGCTGACCAAACCGTCGGGTTACGTGCTGCCGGTACAGCGCTGGAACAGCCAGGCATCGGAACCGCGCTGGCGCTCGGAGAAATGGAAGACGCGGCGCGGCCGCCTGTTTCTGGTGCCCGGCGATTCACCGGTCGGCTACCGCCTGCCGCTCGGCACGCTGCCCTATGTGCCGCCGGCGCAATTCCCCTACATCGTGCCGGTCGACCCGTCGCTGCCGCGCGGACCGTTGCCGGCGCGCGAGGCCATCTTGCCCGCGCTGTCGCCGGCCGAGCTTGAAGGCGCCGACGAAATGGCGCGCCGCCAGCAGGCGGTATCCTTCACGGCGACAACCGGGCAGCAGGACCGCGTCGAGCAGGAGATCACCGAGATCGGCGGCGCGGTGCGTACAGCACTTTCGGTCGAGCCGCGTGACGGGCGGCTCTGCGTGTTCATGCCGCCGGTCGAGGCGCTGGAGGACTATCTCGAACTGGTGGCGGCAGCCGAGAACGCGGCCAGGGGATTAGGCCTGCCTGTGCATATCGAGGGTTATGGCCCGCCGCACGATCCGCGCCTCAACGTCATCCGCGTGGCGCCCGATCCGGGCGTCATCGAAGTCAACATTCATCCGGCCGCGAACTGGCAGGATTGCGTGGCGACGACGACGGCGATCTACGAGGAGGCGCGGCAGACGCGGCTTGGCGCCGACAAGTTCATGATCGACGGTCGTCACACCGGCACCGGCGGCGGCAACCATGTCGTGGTCGGCGGCGCGACGCCCGACGACAGCCCGTTCCTGCGCCGTCCCGATTTGCTGAAGAGCCTGGTGCTGCAATGGCAGCGCCACCCATCGCTCTCCTATCTGTTTTCGGGCCTGTTCATCGGCCCGACCAGCCAGGCGCCGCGCTTCGACGAGGCGCGCCACGATTCGCTCTACGAGCTCGAGATCGCCATGGCGCAGGTGCCGCATCCGGACAAAGGCGCGGCACCCTTGCCGTGGCTGGTCGACCGGCTGTTCCGCAATCTGTTGACCGACGTCACCGGCAACACGCACCGCTCGGAAATCTGCATCGACAAATTGTTTTCGCCCGACGGACCGACGGGCCGTCTCGGCCTGGTCGAGTTCCGCGGCTTCGAGATGCCGCCCAATGCGCGCATGAGCCTGGCGCAGCAATTGCTTGTTAGGGCGATCATTGCCCGCGCGTGGAAGAACCCGCTCGACGGGCGCTTCGTGCGCTGGGGCACGTCGCTGCATGACCGCTTCATGCTGCCGCACCATGTCTGGGCGGATTTTCTCGACGTGCTCGACGATCTCAAGCTCAACGGCTTCGAGTTCCGCCCGGAATGGTTCAACGCACAGCTCGAATTCCGCTTCCCCTTCTGCGGCGAGGTCCAGCATGCGGGCATAAAGCTGGAATTGCGGCAGGCGCTGGAGCCCTGGCACGTTATGGGCGAGCAAGGCGCCATCGGCGGCACCGTGCGTTTCGTCGATTCCTCGGTCGAGCGGCTGCAGGTCAAGACCGAAGGCCTCAACCCTGAGCGCCATGCAATCGTCTGCAATGGCCACACCGTGCCGATGAAGGTGACCGACAACCGCGAGATCGCGGTGGCCGGCGTTCGCTTCAAGGCCTGGCAGCCGGCGTCGGGCCTGCACCCGGCGCTGCCGGTCAACACGCCGCTGATCTTCGACATCTACGACCGCTGGTCGGGCCGCGCGGTCGGCGGCTGCGTCTACCATGTCGCGCATCCCGGCGGGCGCAGCTACGACACCTTTCCGGTCAATGGCAATGAGGCCGAGGCGCGGCGGCTTGCCCGCTTCGAGCCGCGCGGCCATACGCCGTCCGGCTACGCGCTGCGCAACGAAGAAGCCTCTGAAGATTTTCCGATGACCCTTGACCTCCGGCGGCCACCAAGACTCTGATCAGCGATGGCAAAGGGGAATCAGAAAAAGATACGTGGCAAGCCGCTGACGCACAGTCTGCTTGAGCACTACCAGCCGATCGACGGCGTCGTCGACGAGATGGTCGATGCATCTGGCAATCCGCGTCCGATCTGGCAGGATTTCATCGAGGCGCTGGAGGAACTGGGGCCGGAAAAGCTCGGCCAGCGTTTCGCCCGCGCCGACCAGTATCTGCGCGACGCCGGCGTCTACTACCGCGTCTACGACAAGGCCGGCGCCAACGAGCGGGAATGGCCGCTGGCGCATGTCCCGCTGCTGATCGAGGAAAAGGAGTGGGCCGACATCAGTGCCGGTCTTGTCCAGCGCGCCGATCTGTTCGAAGAGATATTGGCCGACATATACGGGTCGAACCGGCTGATCGACAAGGGCATTCTGCCGGCCGGCCTGATCGCGGCGAGCCCCGAATATTTGCGGCCCGTCGTCGGCGTCCGGCCTGCCAGCGGCCATTTCCTCCACATGCTCGCCTTCGAACTCGGCCGCGGCCCGGACGGACGTTGGTGGGTGCTGGGCGACCGCACGCAGGCGCCTTCAGGAGCGGGCTTTGCGCTGGAGAACCGCGTCGCCACCACCCGCGCGCTGTCCGACATCTATGGCGAGATGCATGTGCATCGGCTTGCCGGTTTCTTCCGCCGTTTTCGCGACGCGCTGATCGGCATGGCCAAGGTATCGGGCGGCCGCGTCGCCATCCTGACGCCGGGGCCGCTCAACGAAACCTATTACGAGCACGCCTATATCGCCCGCTATCTCGGCATCATGCTGCTCGAGGGCGAGGATCTGACCGTCTCGGGCGGCAGACTGATGGTGCGCACGGTCTCGGGGCTGAAGCCGGTCGACGTGCTGTGGCGGCGGCTCGACGCCGCCTTCGCCGATCCGCTGGAGCTCAGGCCGGACTCGCAGATCGGCACGCCGGGGCTGGTCGAGGCAATCCGCCAGGGGGCGGTTTCGGCCGTCAACGCGCTCGGTTCCGGCCTGCTGGAAACGCGGGCGCTGCAGTCGTTCCTTCCGAGGATTGCGCGCGAGTTGCGGGGCGAGGAGCTTCTCTTGCCAAGCGTCGCCACCTGGTGGTGCGGGCAAGAGAGCGAGCGCCGGCATGTGCTCGCTAATTTCGACCGCATGGTTGTCGGTCCGGCGCTGTCGACGCGGCTTGCCTTTGAGGATGACGATTCGACCCGGCTCGGGTCGACACTGTCCGACGAGGAACGGGCCGAACTGGTCGCCCGGATCGAGCGCGATGGCGGCGGCTTCGTCGGCCAGGAAGCGGTGACGCTGTCGACCACGCCGGTCTATATCGGCGGCTGGCTGGAGCCGCGGCCGGCAAGCCTGCGCGTCTATCTGGCTCGAACACCGGAAGGCTGGACGGTGATGCCCGGCGGCTTTGCCCGCATCGGCTTTTCGCTCGATCCGACGGCGATCGCCATGCAGCGCGGCGGCCAGGCAGCGGACGTGTGGGTGGTCAGCGACCGGCCGGTGGAGCGCGAGACGCTGCTGCCGCAGGAGCATGACAGCTTCACCCGCACCATGCCGGGCAGCCTGCCCAGCCGGGCAGCGGAAAACCTGACATGGCTCGGCCGCTATATCGAACGGTCGGAAGACACGGTACGCATCCTGCGCGCCTATCACGTGCGGCTGGCCGAGACCTCCGATCCTGAAATGCCGCTGCTTGCCGACGTCAGGGACTATCTCGAACCTTTCGGCATCGACGTCGATTCGGCGATCCCGCTCGGCCTGATCAGCACGCTGGACAGCGCCGTCTACAGCGCCGGCCAGATCCGCGACCGGTTTTCGCCCGATGGCTGGCTGGCGCTGAAGGATCTGTCGAAGACCATCCATCAGTTCGCGACCACCGTGGCGCCGGGCGACGACGCGACGCGGGCAATGACGGTGATCCTGCGCAAGCTCGCGGGCTTTTCCGGCCTGCTGCACGAGAACATGTACCGCTTCACCGGCTGGCGTTTCCTGGAAATCGGCCGGCGGCTGGAGCGCGGCATCCAGATCGCCCGCACGCTGGCCTACCTGACCAGGACCGGAGCGCCGGACGGGGCGCTCGATATGATGCTGGAGATCGGCGACAGCGTCATGACCCACCGGCGGCAATATCCGGTGCAGGCCGGGCGGCGCACGGTAATCGATCTCCTGGCGCTCGATCCGCTCAATCCGCGCTCGATCCTGTTCCAGCTCGAGCGGCTGAAAGCCGAAATCGGGCTGTTGCCCACCGTCGGCGGCGAAGGACACATGTCGCCGGCGGCCAAGGAGATCCTGCAGCTCAACACGGCGATCGCCGTGATGGAGCCTTCGGACACGACGGCGAACGCACTCGACGATCTCGCCGGCGAGATCGGCGGCCTCTACAACAGCCTCGCCAAGGCCTATTTCGGATAAGATCAAGGCAGCCATGCTCTACGACATCAGGCTTCATCTGAGCTACGACTACGATGCGGCGGCCGGCGGCGGCCGCCATCAGGTGCGCGTGCTGCCGCCGACCATCTCAGGCGTGCAGCGGGTGGTTGCCGCGTCTCTGTCGTTCGCGCCGGCGCCCAGCGAACGCGCGGACTTTTCCGACTTTTTCGGCAACAATGTCACCTCGATCGCCGTTCGCGATGCCCATGATGCTTTGGACATCCGGATGAGCGCGCGCGTGTCCGTGTCGCGCCCGGAGCCCGGGCTCGACGTGTCGCCCGGAATAGATCGGCTGAAGGAGGAACTCGGCGCGGTGCGGTCGCTGGCGCCCGATGCGCCGCACCACTTTCTCGCCGCCAGCGATCATGCCGGCATCGATGCGGCGATCACAGCATACGCGCAAGCGAGCGTCTTGGGCTCGACCGCCGGCACGGTCATCGACCTGTGCAACCGCATCCATCGCGATTTCACCTATGATGGTAAGGCGACGACCGTCCAGACCCGCGCCAGCGATGCCTTCGGCCTGAGGCGAGGCGTCTGCCAGGATTTCTCGCATATCATGATTTCAGGCCTGCGCGGCCTCGGCATTCCGGCCGGCTATGTCAGCGGGTTCCTGCGCACCATTCCGCCCAAGGGCAAACCCCGGCTGGAAGGCGCCGACGCCATGCATGCCTGGGTCAAGGCATGGTGCGGCCGTGATGCCGGCTGGCAGGAATTCGATCCGACCAATGGGATGCGGGCAAGCAACGACCACATCACCGTCGGTTACGGCCGCGACTATTCCGATGTGGCGCCGATCGTCGGCGTGCTGAAGACCACGGGCGGACAGGTCGGCGAGCAAGCGGTCGACGTCATTCCGGTCGCCCTCGAGAAAGTCTGACCGGATCCCAGGTTCAAGCTGTTCGTAAGTCTCCGGGCGAGCAAAGACTGCTTCTCAAACGCCGATGCTGCCGTTATCTTGGGGACAGGGGTTGGGGCCGCCGGACGCAAGCGCCGGCGCGGAGTTTGCACTTGAAAGCGGTCAGCGTCATCATTCCGGCACATAATGCGGCGGCCACGATAGCCGGCACGCTGGCGTCGCTTCGTTCAGAGGCGGCGGTCATCGGCGAGGTGCTGCTGGTCGACGATGCGTCCTCGGACGGCACGGCTGCGGTGGCTGAGGACGTCGCCGCGCGGCTGGCCTTGCCGTTGCGCGTGATTGCGTCGAGCTGCCGGGACGCCGGCGGCGCCCGCAATCTGGCCCTGGCGCAGGCGGACTGCCCATGGATATACATGATCGATGCCGATGATCTGCATCTGGAAGGCGGCCTGAGATCGCTGCTTTCGCGAAGCGACGCGCAACCCGGAGCCGAGATGGTGGTCGGCGCCTTTCGCCGCCGCACCAAGGGCGAGCACCACCAGTTCAAGTTGCCGTACGGCTATACGGCCACCGGCATCGCCAACGCTTCGGCCTATCTGGAAGGTCAGGTTCGCTCGATCGCGGTCGGCAGCGCGCTGGTGTCCCGGCGCGCGGTCGGCGAGACGAGGTTCCCGACCGCGCTCGCCTATGACGAGGACACGCTGTTCTGGGCGCGGCTGATGTGCCTGGCCCCGCTTGCCGTCATTACACAGCCCGTCATGACCTACTTCGTCTCGGCGGAGCGCTCCGACGACCGTTTCACGATTAAGCCGGCACAACGCTTCCTCGCCTGGCGCCACGCCTTGCGTCAACTCACCGACTGCGGCATCGCCAGGTCGACACTGAAAACGAGGGAAGGCCTGGTCGCGCTCAAGATCGCCCGCGTCCACTATGCGCGCGGCGACTTTGCCACGGCAGCGCGGTTCCTTGCCGTGGCCAAGGCCGCGCCGAAGATCCCCTCGGACATTTGGCGCTGCATGCGCTACCAGTTCAAGCTCGCGGTGCGGCGCCGTTTCTCCATTTCACACGCCCTGCTGCAAAGTGCCTGATTCACACCGGCCGAAGCTTGCTGTGGTCGTCATTGGCTACCGCGCGCCGGTTCAGATAGTCGATGCGGTGACATCTCTGCTTGATCAGAACACGCCGCTCGAGATCGTCGTGGTCAACTCAGGTGGTGGGGACGTGCTGGCACTGTTGGCTGGCGTTGGGATCAAGGTGCCGGTGATCGAGATCAGTCGAAGGCTGTTTGTCGGTGCGGCCCGCAATGTCGGCATAGCGGCGACACAAGCGCCCTTCGTTGCTTTTCTTGCTGACGATTGCCTCGCCTGTCCCGGCTGGGCCGAGGCACGGATAGAGCGACATCTGGCCGGCGACCGCATGGTGGCGAGCGCCATCGTGAACAGCCATCCGCGCAATCTGATTGCCTGTGCGGCTCATCTGATCATGTTCATGCGACGACTTCCCGGTTTGCCGGCGGATCGTGCGCTGCGATACGGCGTGTCGTTCGATCGCCGGCTGTTCGATGAATACGGCTTGTTCGATGAAGAGCTGCGAGCCGGCGAAGATACCAACTTTCTGGACAGGCTGCCGCGGGAACCTCTGCCCGTCTGGGAGCCGCGTGTGCAAACAGTGCATCGCAATGAAACAAGCCTGGTGCGACTGTTTGCCGATCAATACCGGCGTGGATGTCGACGCGGTGACTACCTTGTCGCGTCCAGCCCAAAGACGCCGTTCCGATTTTTTCGCGACACCTTTCACGACCGGCATAATGTCCGCAAGCTGGCGAAGATCGGGCTTTCCGGACGGGATCGAACCTTCGCGATGATGTCGCTGCCAATTGTCTGGCTGGCCCTGTTGATCAAATCGGTGGGCGTCTATGCCGGCGCGCGCGACGGTGCGAAAGCGGGCAAGCGACTGCAATGATGACATCCCACATGAAACCCCAACCTGCGCGACGGACCAGATTGTTCCGCTCGCGGCAGAGAGTTATCGCGGTCTTCAGCTATCGCTTTGACGCGCATCTGGTTTCCGATCTTATCGCCAATCTCGATCCGATCGTCGATGGCTGGATTGCCTATGACGATCGCAAGGCGACGGGGGCTTTCAGCAGCGAGCCGCGTCGGCGGCACGCCCTGCTCGCGGCGGCGCGCGACGCTGCCGCCGACTGGATTTTGGCTATCGATCCCGACGAGCGGCTGGAGCGCGGTGCGGCGGAGCGGATCGCAAAATTGACGAGTGTCTACAGGCGAATTGCCTGGGGGTTCAGACTCCGTGAAATGTATTCGCCGACCGACTACCGCGTCGATGGGCTATGGGGCGAAAAAATTCAGTACCGCCTGTTCAAAGCCTACGACCCGGCAAACTGCCGGTCCAAGGACCTTCATGATCTCTGGTATCCTTCCAGTGTCGGGTTCAAAGCCAGGGATAGTGGGCTCAACCTCTATCATCTGAAAATGATCGAGCCCAAGCGGCGGATCGCCCGCCGTGATCTTTATGACTATCTCGATCCGGGGCATGTGCTTCAGGACGTGGGCTACGATTACCTCGCTGACGAGGCCGGGGCAGTCTTTGAACGCATTTCCCCTGGACGCGAATACCATCCACCTCATGTCGACGATGGCGGCCTGTGGATGGCCGACATTGCAGCCGGGATGCACGGCCGGCCACCCTGATCGGTCAACCCCGAAAACATTCCCTGACGACGGAACCTGCCGTCGATCCGTTGCTTATCTACGCGGAAGTTCTCGCGGAGAGGACATGCTGGACAAATCCGGGTCGTCACACGACCAATCGGCCGACAGGAAAGTTGCACCAGGCAATGGAGCGGCGACGAATGGCGCCCAGGCTTCCGCCGACCAGGTGTCGCTGACCTATGTTTCCGACAGCGAAGCCGGCATCCGCCGCCTCAGGGCAGGCAAGGGCTTCTCCTACAAGGGGCCGAACGACCGCGCGGTGAGCGAGAGCACCATCGCGCGCATCAAGGCGCTCGCCATACCGCCGGCCTGGACCGATGTGTGGATATCGCCCGATCCGGACGGCCACATCCAGGCGACCGGCCGCGACCAGCGTGGACGCAAGCAGTATCGCTATCATCCACTATGGGCCGAGGAGCGCGACGGGGCCAAATATTCGAGCCTGGTCGCCTTTGCCGAAAGCCTGCCCGAACTGCGCCGCCGCATCGATGCCGATCTGCGCCGCCACGGCCTGCCGGCGGAACGCGTTGTCGCGGCGGTTGTCTGGCTGCTCGACAACACCATGATCCGCGTCGGCAACGCCGCCTATGCGCGCGACAACAAGAGCTTCGGACTGACGACGCTGCGCGACCGTCATGTCGACATCAGCGGCTCCAGCCTGCGCTTTGCCTTCAAGGGCAAGTCCGGCAAGGAATGGAAACTGAATCTGGTCGATCGCCGGATCGCCAGGATCGTGCGCGGCGCCCAGGAGCTGCCGGGGCAGAAGCTGTTCCAGTATCTCGACGAGGACGGCAACAGGCATCCCGTGCGTTCCGACGACGTCAATCGCTACATCCGCGATGCGGCCGGCGCGGATTTCAGTTCCAAGCACTTCCGCACCTGGGGAGGAACAATCCATGCCGCCTCGCTGTTTGCGCAGACGGAGGCTCCCGAAAGCCAGGCGCAAATCAAGCGGGTGATGAACGGCGTCATCGACAAGGTCGCCGAGCGACTCGGCAATACGCGCGCCGTCTGCCGCAAATGCTACATCTATCCCACCGTCTTCGAGGCCTGGTCGCAAGGGCGGTTGCTCGGTGAAATGGCGCAGGCCAACAAACGCAAACGGGCGATACCGGGGCTCGATGACGAGGAGACGCTGATCCTGCGATGGCTGAAGATGCAAGAGAGCTGATGCGGGCGGGCGAATTTCTCGCGGGCTCATGATGCGCCATCGCAAGCTCAGATTTTTTTATCGACCTTATGTCGGGAACGGTCCTACTGTCTCGTCCTTTGACAGAGAAAAGGACCGATCATGCTCTACGCTATCCTCTGCTATGCTTCCGAAGACGTCGTTTGCTCCTGGAGCAAGGAGCAGGACGATGAGGTCATGGCCAATCTCCTCAATGTCCAGGAAAAATACGCGCAGGCCGGCCGGCTTGGCCCGGTGGCGCGGCTTTTGCCGACGACCGCCGCGACAACGCTGAGAAAGGTCAAGGGTGAATCCGTCGTCATCGACGGCCCGTTTGCCGAGACCAAGGAACAGTTCCTCGGTTTCTACACGCTCGAATGTGCCGATCTCGACGAGGCCGTGGAGTTCGCCCGCGAACTCTCCGAGGTCAACCCCAGCGGCGGTTCCTACGAGATACGCCCGGTTTCCGTCTACAACCCCGCCAGAGTTCCCGCATGACCGAGCTTGCCTGGATCAGCAATGCGATCAGCACCGCCCGTCCGCAGGCGATGGGCGCGCTGCTTCGCTACTTCCGCGACCTCGACGCCGCGGAAGAGGCTTTCCAGGACGCCTGCCTCAGGGCACTAAAGAACTGGCCGAAAAACGGCCCGCCACGCGATCCCGCCGCCTGGCTGATCTTCGTCGGCCGCAACAGCGGCATCGACGCGGTGCGCAAGCGCTCCAAGCAGGCGCCGCTGCCGGAAGAGGATCAGATCTCCGACCTCGAGGACGCCGAAAGCGATATCGCCGAGCGGCTGGACGGCGCGCATTATCGCGACGACATTTTGCGGCTGTTGTTCATCTGCTGCCACCCGGACCTGCCGGCGACGCAGCAGATCGCGGTGGCGCTGCGCATCGTCTCCGGTCTGACCGTCAAGCAGATCGCGCGTGCCTTCCTGGTTGGCGAAAGCGCCATGGAGCAGCGCATCACCCGCGCCAAGGCGCGCATTGCGGACGCAGGCGTGCCGTTCGAGACGCCGGGCGCGGTCGAGCGCTCGGAACGCCTCGCGGCTGTCGCCGCCATGGTCTATCTGATCTTCAACGAACGCTATTCGACCAACAGCGGCGAGGCGCCGGCCCGTGCGCCGCTCTGCGAGGAGGCGATCCGGCTGGCGCGTTTGCTGCTCAGGCTATTCCAGACCGAGCCGGAGATCATGGGACTGACGGCGCTGCTTCTGCTCCAGCATGCGCGAGCGCCGGCTCGCTTCGACGAAAACGGCGAGATTGTGCTGCTCGAGGACCAGAACCGCAGCCTGTGGAGCCGCAAGATGATCGACGAGGGACTGGCGCTGGTCGACAAGGCGCTGCGCCACCAGAAGCCCGGACCCTATCAGGTGCAGGCGGCGATCGCCGCTCTGCACGCACGCGCGGCGAAGCCTGAGGATACCGACTGGACCGAGATAGATCTGCTCTACAGCCTGCTCGAACAGATGCAGCCGTCGCCGGTGATAACGCTGAACCGCGCCGTCGCGGTGGCCAAGGTGCGCGGCCCGGAAGCGGCTCTTGCCATGATCGAGCCGCTTGGGGAAAGGCTGTCCGGCTATTTCCACTTCTTTGGCCTCAAAGGCGGCTTGCTGATGGAGCTTGGCCGCGGTGAGGAGGCACGGGTCGCCTTCGACCGCGCCATTGCGCTGGCCAATACGGCCGCGGAGGCCGCCCATATCCGCATGCATATCGACCGCCTGATCAAGGACGGTGCGGCGAAGGCCACCGCGAAGACAGCGCGCTGAAGCCCGTCGGGCTCAATCGTGCAGCCCAGGCTTAGACCATGCCGGGGTGGCGGTTTTTCCCTGAAACGAGTAATGCCACGCCATGACAGCGCCCGATGGCACAATGGTGCGTGGGCGCAAGGCTTTGACCTCCGTTCTATAAGCGACGGGATTTGAAAGGGACAAAAATGACGATAGCGAAGGAAACGGCCGAACTGCTGGCGAAACTGGGCGTCGCCAAGGATGCGCTGGTCGGTGGCGACCTCATAGTGCGCAGCCCGGTGACGGGCGAGCAGATCGCGGCGCTGAAGACGATCTCGCCGGCCGACGCGACAAAGACCATCGACGCCGCGCACAAGGCCTTCCAGGCGTGGCGGCTGGTACCGGGGCCGAGGCGCGGCGAGCTGGTGCGGCTGCTCGGCGAGGAATTGCGCGCGCACAAGGCCGAGCTTGGCCGACTGGTGTCGATCGAGGTCGGCAAAATCCCGTCCGAAGGCCTCGGCGAAGTGCAGGAGATGATCGACATCTGCGATTTCGCCGTTGGTCTCTCCCGGCAATTGTACGGCCTGACCATCGCCACCGAGCGCCCCGGGCATCGCATGATGGAGACCTGGCATCCGCTCGGCGTCGTCGGCGTCATCTCGGCCTTCAATTTCCCGGTGGCGGTGTGGTCGTGGAACGCGGCCCTTGCGCTGGTTTGCGGCGACGCCGTGGTGTGGAAGCCGTCGGAAAAGACACCGCTGACCGCGCTTGCCTGCGAGGCGATTTTTGCGCGTGCGGTCAAGCGCTTCGGCACTGATGCGCCGCAGGGCCTGGCACCCGTGCTGATCGGCGACCGCGCCGTCGGCGAGATCCTGGTCGACCATCCCAAAGTGCCGCTGGTTTCGGCCACCGGCTCGACCCGCATGGGCCGCGATGTCGGTCCGCGGCTGGCCAAGCGCTTTGCCCGCGCCGTGCTGGAGCTCGGCGGCAACAATGCCGGCATCGTTTGCCCGACGGCCGATCTCGACATGGCGCTGCGCGCCATCGCCTTCGGCGCCATGGGCACGGCCGGCCAGCGCTGCACGACGCTGCGGCGTCTGTTCGTACATGACAGCGTCTACGACGCGCTGCTGCCGCGCCTGAAGAAGGCCTATCAGAGCGTTTCGGTCGGCAATCCGCTGGAGACCTCTTCGCTGGTCGGTCCGCTCATCGACAAGGCCGCGTACGAGGCCATGCAGAAGGCGCTGACGGAAGCCACTGTGCATGGCGGCAAGGTGACCGGCGGCTCGCGGGTCGAGAACGGCCATCCGGACGCCTACTACGTGCATCCGGCGCTGGTCGAGATGCCGAAGCAGGTTTCGCCGGTGACGGAAGAGACGTTCGCGCCGATCCTCTATGTGATGAAATATTCCGATTTCGACGCCGTGCTCGACGAGCACAATGCGGTCGGCGCCGGACTGTCATCGTCGATCTTCACCCGCGACCTGCAGGAGTCCGAGCGCTTCCTCGGCGTCGACGGTTCGGACTGCGGCATCGCCAACGTCAACATCGGCACGTCGGGCGCCGAGATCGGCGGTGCCTTCGGCGGCGAGAAGGAAACCGGCGGCGGCCGCGAGAGCGGTTCGGACGCCTGGAAGGCCTATATGCGCCGCGCCACCAACACGGTGAACTATTCCAAGGCGCTGCCGCTGGCGCAGGGCGTATCCTTCGACATCGACTGAGGACGGTCGTCCCGTTCTGGCGGCCTTGACCGCCGAACCGTCATACAAAAGCCGACGACGCCTGAGGCGTTGTCGGCTTTTGCGTTTAGCGGGCTGTTTCGAAGGCTTTGCCGGTCGCCGGGTCGAACAGGCGCAGCGCGTCCTCGTCGAAGGTGAAGGCGCATGGTTCGCCCTTGGCGACGCGGGCGCGTGGCGGCAGGCAAGCTGTCAGCCGTTGACTGCCGATGCGGGCCGTGGTGACCAGTTCCGGGCCGGTGAGTTCGACCACGTCGATCTCGACCGGCAACGAGAACTCCGTTGCGGCGCCGGTTGCCAGGCGAAGCGCCTCGGGCCTGATCCCGACAATGACCGGCGCGCCGTTCGGCGCCGCGTTCCTGAAGCCGGCCGGTAGCGTCAGCCGCGCGTCCGAGCCTGCAATGGCTAGCTGTCCATTCTCGACTGTTGCTTGCAGCATGTTCATCGACGGCGCGCCGACGAAACCCGCCACATAGAGCGTCGCCGGGTAATTGTAGATCTCCTCGGGCGTGCCGAGCTGCTCGATCCTGCCGTCGCGCATGACGGCGATGCGCGTTGCCAGCGTCATCGCCTCGATCTGGTCGTGGGTGACGTAGACGACGGTGGTCTGCAGCATCTGGTGCAGGCGCTTCAACTCGGTGCGCATTTCCAGGCGCAGCTTGGCGTCGAGATTGGAGAGCGGCTCGTCGAAGAGAAAGACCTGCGGCTTGCGCACCAGCGCCCTGCCGATGGCGACGCGCTGGCGCTGGCCGCCGGAAAGCTGGCCAGGCTTGCGGTCGAGCAGGGGTTCGATCTGCAGCAGTTTCGCCGCGTCGCGCACCGCCCTGTCGCGCTCGGCGACAGGAACCTTGCGCATCTCCAGCCCGAAACCGATGTTGCGGTGAACGGTGAGGTTCGGATAGAGCGCGTAGGACTGGAAGACCATGGCGATGTCGCGGTTCTTCGGGTGGACGCCGAGCACCGAGCGGCCGCCGATCATCACCTCGCCGCTGGTCGCTTCGGCGAGCCCGGCGATAATGTTGAGCAGCGTTGACTTCCCGCAGCCGGACGAGCCGAGCAGCACCAGGAACTCGCCGCTTTCCAGGGCGATGTCGATGCCTTTCAGCGTTTCGACGGCGCCGTAGTTCTTGCGGATGTCGCGGATTTCAAGCGCGCTCATGGCTGGCGTCCTCGAATTGCAGGGCTCCGCCATAGTTGCGGGGCAAAGTGGAGATGGCGCGAGACGCCACCTGTGTCGCGAAGGAGAGGCACGAGGCCAGCGGCTGGTCGCGCGTCAGTGCCGCCAGGAAGGCGGCGTTGAAGACGTCGCCGGCGCCGATCGTGTCGACGACCTTCACGTCGGGCGCCGGCGCTTCGACGAGGGCGCCATCCGGCCCGACGGCGAGGGCGCCTTGCGGTCCGCGCTTGACCACGGCCACGGCGCCTTTCTTCATGCCGAACCTGATCTCGCGCGCGGCATCGACGGGGTCTTCCAACGCAGCAAGGGTCAGCGTCTCGACCTCGTTGAACAGCGCCAGCTCGCAGCGCGACAGCCAGGCACGCGCAGCCGTGCAGTTCGCCGCCGTCCAGCCGTCGATCGGCCATCCGGTGTCGAGCGCCACGGCGATGCGATGCCTGTCCGCCCAGTCGAAGAACGCGTCATAGTCGCGGGTGAGATCGTCGGTGAGGAAGGCGCCGCAGAGCAGTGCGCATCCGCCCGACAGCCGCTTGCCGTCGAGACCGGAGATGACGTCGGCGAGGCTCAGGCGCGGCAAGTGCCCGCGCGTGGTGAAGAAGGTGCGCTCGCCGTCGGGATGGGTCATGCCGACCGACAGTGTCGTGCCCTCGGGGCGCATCGGCCATTTTTCGGCGCGGTAGCCGAAGGCTTCACGCAGCCAGCGGCCGAACTGGTCGTCGCCGACATTGGCGGCGATGTCGAAGTCGACGTCCAGCGCCTGCCAGGCAAGTGCGGTGTTTCCCGCCTGTCCGCCGACGCGCAACTCGTCATGGTCGACGACGGTCTCGGTCCCCGCCTTGGGCCACGGTGCGACCGGGCCGACGATCAGGTCGACATTGACGTTGCCGATCACCGCAAGCGGCCGCATTCATTCGCTCCTGGTGATCTTGGTGGAGCGGACCGGCGTGCCGGCATCGTCGACGCGGGCGTCGGCGAAGGCGATCATAAGGCGCTGCGCCACCGGCAGCATGGCAAAGATCGCCGCGAGCCCCGAAGCCGGCTTGAGGGCGAGCGTCACGGCTCCAGAGACCGGCGCCTGTCCGGAGGAATCGAAAATGACGAGCGGCGCGCCGGCTTCGACCACGGAGACGGCCATGGCGGTCACCAGTTCCGCCGTCGGGTCGTCGCCGCGAAACAGGATGACGCCGGTGCGCTGGCCAAGCATCTCCATCGGTCCATGGCGAAGCTGGCCGCCTTCGAGGGAAAAGCAAGGCAGCCGCGACAATTCGGTGAGGCCGAGCGCCAGCGCTTCGGCGAGGCCCTGCAGTCGACGGCCGGAGGTGACGATGGTCGTCACGCCGCTCAAGGCAGCAAGCGCGATGTCGATATCGACGGTTTCAGGGGCTTCCAGCGCCGCAAGGGCGGCGGCCGGATCGTCGCCGAGCGCCGCCAGGATCGCCAGGTGCAAGGCGAAGCTTACGGTCAGGCTGCGGGTCGCGGCGAAGGCCAGTTCCGTGCCGCCGGCGCCGATCAGGCTCGGCGCGGTTCTGGCAAGGAAGGAGGCACTTTCCAACGTCAGGCCGAAGGCGTCAGCACCATCGCCCTTTTCTGCGAACCATCTGACGACTTCAGCGCTTTCGCCGGACTGTGAGGTGACGAGCACGGTCCTGCCGGCGAGCGGCAGCGGCTGTCCCAATTGCTCGGAGAGCGGCAATGCGAGGGCGTCTATGCCATGCGCCCGGTAGAGCGGTTCGACGGCCCGTCCGACCGCATGCGAGCCACCCATGCCGAGCAGGAGCAAACGGCCGCTCTGCCGGATCGCGGCCGCGACCTTTGCCGCGATGGTCGCGTTCTGCTGGAATGAAGCGATGGCGTCTGCATGCTGGCGCGCCATTTCGCGGTCGATCGCGAGGAGGCCAGCCGGGCGGGGTTTTCCTGCAGGCATTATCATCCTTTCACGCCGCCGCTGGTGAGGCCGGAAATCAGCGCGCGCTGCATGACCAGGCCGATCAGCACCGGCGGCAGAGCGGCGAGCACGCCGGCGGTGGCGATCAGCCCGTAGTCGGAGACGCGGCCGCCGGCGAGATCGGCGATGGCGACCGTCAGCGTCTTGGCGCGCTGGTCCGAGGTGAAGAGCAAGGCGTAGAAAAACTCGTCCCAGGCAAGCAGCACCGCAAACAGCGCCGATGTCGCCACCACGGGTGCCGCCAGCGGCAGTGTGATGATGCGCAGGGTCTGGAACAGGCCGGCGCCGTCGATCATCGCCGCCGCCTCGATCTCGCGCGGGATGGCGTCGAAACCCGACTTCATCAGCCAGGTGGTGAAGGGCGCCAGGATGGTCAGATAGACCACCGCCAGGCCGAAGACATTGTTGAGCAGGCCAAGATAGGAAAGCCCCATATAGAGCGGCACGGCCAGCGCCACCGGCGGCAGCATATAGGTAGCGATCACCATCGACAGCGACCAGCCGATCGACGGCGTGCGCGAAACCGCCCAGCCGGCAGGGATGGCGAGCAGCAGTGCGGCAAGCGTCGCCATGCCGGCGATCTCGAGGCTGTTGCGCAGCGATGCGGTGAAGGCTGCGCCTGCGCTGTTTTCGGCCGTCGACAGCAATTGCTGGTAGCGGGAGAAGTCAGCCGCTTGCGGCCACCAGCGCAGCGGCTTGGCGGCAAGGTCGGCGGCCGGCGAGATGCTCATGACGAACAGCCAGGCAATCGGTGCCAGGATGACGACGGCAAGCAGGGCCGCGCAGGCATAGATGAAGACGGTGAAGGCGGGGCTCTTGCGTTCCATCAGGTGGCACTCCCGGCGGTCTTCTTCACCAGTGCGGCATAGGCGAGCGCCAGCACGGTGACGAGCAAGGTGACGATCAACGCCAGCGAGGCGCCGGAACCGGCGCGCTGGAAGGAGAAGGCCTCCTGGTAGACGAGGATCGACAGCGTGCGCGTGCTGTTGGCCGGGCCGCCGCGCGTCATCACCCAGATGATGTCGAAGACCTTGAAGGCCTCGATGGTGCGTAGCACCAGCGCCACCATCAGCGGTCCGGCGAGATAGGGCAGGATGACGAAACGAAAACGCGCGAACGGCCCGGCGCCGTCGACCAGCGAAGCGGCGGTGATGTCGCGCGGCACGGCCTGCATGGCGGCGAGCGCGATCAGGGCGACCAGCGGAAAATTCTTCCAGCAATCGGCGATGATCAGCGCCGCCAACGCCGTTCCCGGCTCGCCGAGCCAGGAGCGGTAGGCGTCGATGAGGTGCAACTGCGTGAGCGCTGCGTTCAGCGCGCCATATTCGGGATTGTAGATCAGCCGCCAGAGCGTGGCGTTGACCACGGTCGGTAGCGCCCAGGGCAGGATCATCAACGCCCGCAAGAAGGTGCGGCCGCGAAATTCCTGGTTCAGCAACAGTGCTGCCAGAACGCCGATCACCATTTCGATGGCGACGGATGCGACGGCAAACCAGGTCGTGGTGACCAGCGTGCGTGAAAAGTTCGAGCTGGACAGCATCTTGGTGTAATTGTCGATGCCGACGAAATTGCCCGCCGTGCCGACCAGCTTGGCGTCGGTGAAGGACAGGCCGACAGTGTCGACGAGCGGCCAGCCGATGACGGCGACCATGACCACGAGAAGCGGCAGCATCAGCAGCCACGCACGGGTCGTCATCCAGGTGCCCGACATCGGAGGCGCCTCTCCCAGGTCATCACTGTTTCAGAAATAGCACGGGCGGCACGAGGCCGCCCGTCTGGCAAAAGTCCGACTTAAAGACCGCTATTTTCGGCAGCCGTCTTCAAGGCATCTTCCGGCGTAGCCGATCCGAGCAGCGATTCCTGGATCGCCTGCTGCAGGGCGGTCGACATCTCCTGGTATTTCGGCGTCGTCGGCCGCGGATACATAGCGGCAAGCCCGACCTTCGCCGTGGCGATCAGTTCTTCCTGGCCCTTGGTGACGGCCGGATCGTCGTAGGACGACGCCCAGATCGGCAAGCTGAGCTTGGCGTACTGGTTCTGCGTCGCCTGCGAGGTCATGAACTCGATGTACTTCCAGGCTTCATCCGGGTGCTTGGAGACCGCGGTGACGCCAAGGCCCATCGAGCCGTTGACGGCCGATACCTCGCTCTTGCCGGCAATGCCCGGCGCCGGCACGACGCCGACCTTGCCCGCGACCTTGCTGTCCTTCGGGTTGTTTGCCATGTTGTACATGTAGGTCCAGTTGAGCGCGAAGGCGGCGTCGCCGTTCTCGAACACCTTGCGGACGTCCTCTTCAAGGAATTCCTTGGAATTCGGATTGGTGACACCCGACTTGTAGCTGGCGACCATGTATTTCAGCGCATCGAGCCCGCCGCCATTCTGGAAGTCCGGCTTGCCGTCCTTGAGGAAATCGCCGCCATAGGCGCTGACCAGCATGGCGTAGTCGCAGATCACGGCTTCGGCCTGCGACCAGCTCCAGGCGATCGGTGTCGCCAGCAAGCCCTTGTCCTTGATGATCTTGGCCTGCTCGCTCAGCTCGTCCCAGGTCTTGGGCGGGCTCTTGATGCCGGCCTTCTCCAGGATTTCCTTGTTGTAGAACAGGTACTTGGTGTCGAGGATCCAGGGCATGCCATAGTATTTTCCGTCATACTCGACGGTGGTCCAGGCGCCCGGCAGCACGCCCTTCTTCATCTCGTCGGTGATCTTCGACGAGACGTCGACCAGCACCTTGTTGGTGGCATATTCGGCCGGCCAGATGACGTCGAACAGCACGACGTCGTAGCCGCCGCCCGAGCCCTGCGCGAGCACTGTCTTGTCGTGCAGGCCCTCATAGGGAACGAATTCGAGATTGACCTTGATGTCGGGATTGGCCTTGGCGAAGGCATCCGTCATGGCACGGACGTCGGCTTCGCTGTAGGCGGCCTGCGCCATGAAGAGCGCGTTCAGCGTTGTTTCGGCGAAAGCGTGGGGAACCAGCAGTCCTCCAACGAAGACCGCGCCCAGAAGCGTCTTACCGATTGATTTCAGCATTTGTCATCTCCCATTTCCGGCGTTGGCGAGTCGGCGTTGCATCGCCTTCCCGAATTGATGTCGCGGTGACCTGGGCTTGCTCGAGCGACCGGAGGCGATAGGCATGGAGCCCTGGCCGTCTTCTTATGGAGCGCTCGGCTTCGCTATTAAGTCAATCCGCTTGACTTAATTAGTTGATCAATCCTTTAATGGTGTCAAGAGGGAAACGCCGGTGAACGAAAACAGCTCGATCCGCGCCAAAAGCGGCACCAACCAGGAAGGCACCAGTGCGCATAACCGCCGCGTCATGATCGAGGCGCTGCGGCTCAACGGCGCGCTGTCCAGAGCCGACCTGGCGCGGGCGACGCAGCTGACCAAGCAGGCGGTTTCGAACATCATCGAGGATCTCGAGCGCGACGGGCTGGTCGTCGCCCTCGAGACGGTGCGCAAGGGCAGGGGCCAGCCCTCGACCCCCTACAGGCTGGTTCCGGAAGGCGCCTTCGCCATCGGGCTGCAGATCGACCGGCATCTGACACGGGCGGTCGTTGTCGATCTGGTCGGCAGCGTGCTGACACGGGCCGAGGCGAACCTGCCGCTCGACGAACCGTCTGAAGGCGTCAAGATCATCCTCGGCCTCATCGATGGCGTCCGGCGCGAGCTGGCCGGCATTTCCAGCCAGTCCGAAAGCCGGCTGGTCGGCCTCGGCGTCGCCATGCCCGGCCCGTTCGGGCTGAAGAATTCCGACGACAAATGGATGATGCCGGCCTGGCAGAAATTTCCTTTGCTGGAAACGCTGGCGGCAGGCACGGGATTGAACGTCGGGCTGCAGAACGACGCCGCCGCCTGTGCCACGGCGGAGCGCATCGTCGGCGCCGCGCACGGTGTCGACCACGCGGTCTGCCTCTATGTCGGCTACGGCATCGCCGCAGGTCTGATCCTGAATGGCGAGCTCTACACCGGCGGCAACGGCAATGCCGGCGAGATTGGCAGGGCGCTGCTGTCGCCGGCCGGCCCGGGCTCGACGCCGCTCGAGCACCGCGCCTCGCTCGCCTCGCTCTACCAGCATCTCGGGCTGGATGCCGCCGACGCGCACCTCTATGAGCGGATGGGCGCGTTGGCGCTGGCCGAGGATCCGAAGGTCATGGCCTGGATCGAGGGGGCGGCGCATGATCTGCGCTGGAGCGTGCATCTCATCGAAACGATCTTCGATCCGCAGACGGTGATCCTGACCAGCGGCGCGCCGGAGACGCTGGCCCGCCGCCTGCTGGAGGCGATGCAGCCGCTGCTGCCGTCGATCGCCGACCGGCCCGGACGGACATTGCCGCGCCTGCAGCTCGGCATCACCGATCCTTGGTCGATTGCGCTCGGCGCCGCCGCCGAGCCGATCAGCCGCGCCTTCGACCCGCGCTTCTCCGCGATCCTGAAGACACGGGCCGGAGGATTCTGAGTTGGGCCGTCAGCTGTCCGCCAATGCCGGAACACACGCTTCGAAGGCAGCATCGATGATGGCGAGCTTGACGGCCTGGGCGGTCATGTATTCGCGGTAGAAGTCGTTCGACACCCACATCACCGAATTGCCGCGCTGGCCGAGCCAGCCGACGCTGCCAAGCTCCTCGGCGTCGCGCAATTTGCGCGCCAGATGCGTGCGCGAGAGCTTCAGCCATCTGGCGAAGTCGCCGATCGAAACCACGCCGGTCGGGATATGGTCCAGGCCGGCATGATCGGGGTCGACGCCCGAGATCAGCCAGTCCATGACGACGCCGCCATTGTTCAGCCAGGTGAACAGCGAAAAGGTCTGCCTGGGTTCGCGCACCGGGTTGGAGGAAAGCAGGCCCTCCGCCACCAGCGGCTGCAATCTGGCCAGCATTGCGGGCTGCTCGAGGAACCGGGTCAACCGGGCCCCCGCCGTCGAGGCTGTCCAGCGTCTGCAGGTGGGCAAGCATCCAGCCCGTCACCGCCTCCAAAGTGAGCTGCGTTGGTTGCAGAGGCCGAATGCGCCCATCCTCGCTCGCCGGCACAAGCTGGATGAAATTGTAGTGCAGCATCTCCTTGACGAAGGCGTCGGCGGTGTTGCGGCTGGCCACCTGGTGCTGGCGGATCACGTCGATGAAACGGGCGGTCGTCAGCTCCTTGCGGTAGTCGCGCGGATCGCGCCTGAAGTGCAAAGCGAGCCCGGTATGTGCCATCAGCCAGCGCTGCTGGGTGGCAAAGACGGAAGCAAGACGCGGGTTCCCTTGATAGGCCTGGAGCAATGCCAGCGCCTGCGCCCGGACATAGCGGTGCAATGCCGGATGACCGGAAATCTCTTCAGCGTTCAGCGCCATCCCCCCAGATCCCGCTCACGTCTCGTGACGATCTGACGGCGATAGCAGTTTCCACTTGCCGCCGCCAGACTGCGGACCGGCAATGCCGAAGACATGATCAGGCGTGCGCGGGGGCGGTGCTCAGCGATCTTCCGATGGCGGAAAACAGGCTTCGAAGGCGGCATCGACGATGGCGAGCTTGGCCGCCTGTACGGTCATATATTCCTGGTAGAACCCCTTCGAGACCCACATCAGCGAATGTCCGCGCTGGCCAGCCCAGCCGATGCTGCCGAGTTCCTCGGCGTCGTGCAGTTTGCGGGCGAGGTGGGTGCGCGAAAGCTTCAGCCATCTGGCAAACTCGCCGATCGACACCACACTGGTCGGTATCTGGTCGAGCCCGGCATTCTCGGGGTCGATGCCGGACATCAGCCAGTCCATGACGATGCCGCCATTGTTGAGCCAGATGAACAGCGAGAAGGTCTGCTTGGGCTCGCGCACCGGCGCCGAAGCCAAAAGGCCATCGGCCACCAGCGGCTGCAGTTTGGCGAGCTTTTCGGGATGATCGAGAAAGGTGGACAAGCGGCTGCCGCCGTCGAGGCTGTCCAGAGTCTGTAGATGGGCGAGGACCCAGCCAGTGAATGTCTGCACGGTGGCCGCCGTAGGCTGCATGGGATGAGCCCGCCCGTCCTCGCTCGTCGAAAGATATTCGGCGATCTTGTAGTGCAGCATCTCCTTGAGGAAGGCTTCGGCGGTGTTGCGGCTGGCGACCGAATCCCGGCGTATGGCCTCGATGAAACGCGCCGTCGTCAGCGCGGTATGGCGGTCGCGCGGATCGCGCCTGAAATGCAGGGCAAGGCCGACATGGCCCATCAGCCAGCGCTGCTGGGTGGCAAACACGGCGGCGAGCCGCGGGCTCGTTTCAAAGATCTCTATCAGCGCCCGCGACTGTGCCTGAACAGCGCGGTGCAACGCCGGATGGCCGGCAATATCTTCGGCTTTCAGCGCCATCCTCCAGTGCTCCGATTCAGCCCCCCGAACCGTGAAACACACATCACATTTTCAGCCTTAACCGTCTGTGTCCAGCGCCGAAAACCCGTCAAAAGGTCCAAACGGATCGCAGCCGGCATGCAGAGCGCTTTTCAGAATTCGAGCGCTTGCCTCAGCGCCGGTCCGCTCCTGACGCGGAGGTCGAGATCGGCCTCGATATGGTCGATGTGGTGCAGCATCAGCGCGCTGGCGCGGTCGGCATTGCCGGCCTCGAGCGCCTCGAGGATCTGCAAATGCTCGTTGTGGCCGCAGCTCGAAATGCCGGAGCGGCCGTAGAGCGCGATCACCAGTGAGGAGCGCGCAACCAGTTCCTCCATGAAGCGCTGCAGGATGACGTTGCCGGCCACCGATGCCAGCAGCAGATGGAAATCGCCCGATGCCTTGATTTCCGATCGTCTTGCGGTTGGTCCGCGTTCGGCGATGAAGCGGCCCTCTTCCTCGAGCTGGGTCTTGAAGGCAGCGACGTCAGCCGATGTCATGCGACCGGCGGCGGCGATCGCGATGCCGGGTTCGATGAGCCGGCGTGAGGCAAAGACCTGGCGGGCTTCCTCCGGCGAAGGGTTGGCGACAAAGGCGCCGCGATTGCGCTCGGTGCGCACCAGACCCTCGAAGGAAAGCATCTGCAGGGCTGCGCGTGCCACGGTGCGGCTGACGTCGAACAGCGTGCCGACCTCGCCCTCCGACAGTTTGGTTCCGGGCGCCAGACGGCGGTCGACGATGGCGTCGCGCAGCTGGTCGCGGATCGCCTGGGCGCGATCCTCGTTAGCGCCGTCGATAGCAGGGAATGTCTGGTCGGCTATGTTCATGGCGGCAAGGTCCCAAAACCCTTCTAGCCTGAATCGGGTTACTTGGACGAGAGCCAAAGTGAACGCGATCTTGGAAAAAGATTGCATACGATTTCTGCCGACATCGCTGACAATCGCCCATAATTTGTGCATCGCACAAGGGTGCTGTTTTATCGGGCAGGGGGCTTCGATGCCGATTCTTGCAGGGATTCAATTACTTGATGATCGCCGCGGGCAATTGGCACGCATGATGCTTTGGTTCATGCGACCAAAGCGAGGAACGGAATGTCCAAAGCCGCCGAAATCGACATCGTGTCCGTTTCGAAAGTCTATGGAACGACGACTGCCGTCGAGGCCATCAGCCTGAAAATCCCGGCAGGCACCTATTGCTGCCTGCTCGGCCCGTCCGGCTGTGGTAAAACCTCGACGCTGCGCATGATCGCCGGGCATGAGAGCATTTCGAGCGGTGACGTCCGCCTCGGCAATACCGTCGTCACCGACCTGCCGCCGGCCAAGCGCGGCACGGCGATGATGTTCCAGTCTTATGCGCTGTTTCCGCATCTCGATCTCATCGACAACGTCGCTTTCAGCCTGAAGATGAAGGGCGTCGGCAAGGAGGAGCGCCGAGCCAAGGCGCTCGACATGCTGAAGCTGATGCAGATGGAGGCTTATGCGGCGCGCCGTCCGGCGCAGCTTTCCGGCGGCCAGCAGCAGCGCGTGGCGCTGGCCCGCGCCCTGATCACCGATCCCGAGGCGCTGCTGCTCGACGAGCCGCTTTCGGCGCTCGACCCGTTCCTGAAGATCCGCATGCGCGCCGAGCTGAAGAAGCTGCAGACCTCGCTCGGCATCACTTTCGTCCACGTCACCCATAGCCAGGAAGAGGCGATGGCGCTGGCCGACCTGATCGTGGTGATGAATGACGGCCGCATCGAACAGGCGGCGCATCCGCGCACGGTGTTCGAGCGGCCAGCCACCGCTTTCGTCGCCCGCTTCATGGGCGACCACAACGTCGTTTCTGGCCGCGTCGCCGGCAGCCGCGACGGCATGGTGGTGTTCGACGTGCCGGGCGGTCCTTCGCTCGCGGCCAGCGGGCAGGGCCGGGAGGTCGGCGAGCCGATCGACATCGCCATCCGCACCGACCACGTGCGCATCGGCGAGCCGCCGGCTAAGGGGCTCGGCTTCACCGGCATCGTTGCCAACGTCGAATACCGCGGCTCGACCGTGAAGCTCTCCGTCAACGGCGCCGGCATCGAGGATTTCACTGTCATCGTCGACGACACCGACTTCTTCACCAAACCGGTTGCCGTCAGCGATGCGGTGCCGATTGCATGGGATGCCGAGGACGCAATCGTCCTTGGCCGTCTCGATTCCTGAACCAGCATAACCAACCAGAACAGGGGAACTGACCATGACCAACACAACAAACAAGAAAGCAGGAATCTCACGTCGTTCGCTGCTGAAGACGGGTGCCGCCGCCGTCGGTTTTGCCGCCGGCTCCGGCGCGATCACCGGCTTCCCGACCATCTGGGCGCAGACGAACATCACGCTGCGCCAATTCGGCACCGGCGTGTCGAACCTCAACGCCATCGCCGACAAGTGCAAGGCCGATCTCGGGATCACGCTGGAGATGACGGCGACCGATTCCGACGCCGCCGCCCAGCGGGCGGTGACGCAGCCCGACAGCTACGACATCGCCGACATCGAATACTGGATCTGCAAGAAGGTGTTCCCCACCGGCGTGCTGCAGCCGATGGATGTCAGCAAGTTGAAATATTACGACGAGCTGGTGCCGCTGTTCAAAACCGGCAAGCTGACGCCGGACAGCGTCATTGCCCAGGGCACGGCGCCGCACACGGTAGGCTATGTCGAGGCGCAGGACAGCAAGGTCTTCGCCAAGGCGCCGACCAACTGGTTCACCATGGTGCCGACCATCTACAATGCCGATACGCTCGGCATCCGCCCCGACCTCGTCGGCCGCGACATCACCACCTGGGCCGACATCATGGACCCGGCCTTCAAGGGCAAGACCGCGATTCTCAACATCCCGTCGATCGGCATCATGGACGCGGCGATGATCATGGAAGCCATGGGCAACATCAAATATGCCGACAAGGGCAACATGACCAAGGAAGAGATCGACAAGACGATCGACTTCCTGATCAAGGCCAAGCAGGACGGCCAGTTCCGCGCCTTCTGGAAGTCCTTCGACGAGAGCGTCAATTTGATGGCTTCGGGCGAAGTGGTGATCCAGTCGATGTGGTCGCCTGCCGTCGCCGCCGTGCGCTCCAAGGGCATCCCCTGTCGCTTCCAGCCGCTCAAGGAAGGCTATCGCTCATGGGGTGGCGGCCTTGGCCTGGCTGCCCATCTCAAGGGTGCTGAGCTCGATGCGGCCTATGAATACATCAACTGGTACACGTCGGGCTGGGTCGGCGGCTATCTCAACCGCCAGGGCTATTACTCGGCCAACATGGTCTCGGCCAAGAAGTTCATGTCCGAGGACGAATGGGGCTACTGGATCGAGGGCAAGCCGGCCAAGGGCGAGATCAAGGCGCCCGACGGCACCGTCATGGAAAAGGCCGGCGCGGTTCGCGACGGCGGCTCTTTCGAAGAGCGCATGGGCAGGGTCGCCTGCTGGAACTCGGTGATGGACGAGGACCGCTACATGGTGAAGCGCTGGAACGAGTTCATCGCGGCGTAAAGCGGACGCGTTCACTGTGCGATCCTTCGCGCCCCCCTCTGTCCTACAGGACATCTCCCCCACAAGGGGGGAGATTGGCAGCTTCATGGCCGGCTCTTCCTTAGCAACGTTGGAGATTGGCGAAGGCAGTTATGAGAGTTCAATCTTCCCCCTCGTGGGGGAGATGTCTGGTAGGACAGAGGAGGGCGCGAAGGATTGCGAGTCAGGAGGCCTTTCCCCATGACCGTGGCTCTCGACCAGCCTGCGGCCACGACGGTGGCCAAGCCCGCCAGACGCCGCCGCTTCTCGTTCGGCGCCGTCGCGCCGTATCTGCAGTCGGCGCCGCTGGCGCTGATCCTCGGCGCGTTCCTGCTTTTGCCGATCGTCATGATCGTCGTCGTCTCCTTCTGGGACTACGACTTCGCCGCCATGTATCCGGATTTCCTGACCACCAATTATTCCGACGTGCTGGGTTCCTGGGTCACCTGGAAGACCTATCTCAACACCATCAAATTCGCCGTCATCGTCTGGGCGCTGACCTTGTTCATCGGCTTCTGGGTCGCCTATTTCCTTGCCTTCCACATCCGCACCACGGCCATGCAGATGGTGCTGTTCCTGGTCTGCACGGTGCCGTTCCTGACTTCCAACATCATCCGCATGATCTCGTGGATCCCGGTGCTTGGCCGCAACGGGCTGATCAACTCGACGCTGGTGCATATGGGCCTGGTGCCGAAGCCGATCGAATGGCTGCTCTATTCCGAATTCGCCGTGGTTCTCGCCATGGTGCATCTCTACACGCTGTTCATGGTGACGCCGATCTTCAACACGCTGATGCGCATCGACCGCTCGCTGTTCGAGGCCGCGCGCGACGCTGGCGCGTCCGGCTGGCAGGTGCTGTGGAACGTCGTCATCCCGCTGGCCAAGCCCGGCATGGCGATCGGCACTATCTTTGTCGTCACGCTTGTCATGGCCGACTTCTCGACGGTGCAGGTGATGTCGGGCGGGCAGAGCGCCTCGGTCGCGCTGATGATGAAGAACCAGATGTCGCTGCTGCAATATCCGGCCGCCGCCGCCAACGCGGTGGTGCTCCTGGTGCTGGTGCTGCTGATGGTCGCCGGCATCCTGCGCATCGTCGACATCCGCAAGGAGCTCTGACGTGAACCACGAGAAGCGCACCCTCGAATTCTACGTGCTGGCGGTGTTCTTCGCCCTCTTCGTGCTGTTCCTCTACGGCCCGCTTTCGGCGATCCTGATCTTGTCCTTCCAGGGTGAGAATGGTGGACTGACGTTTCCACTCAATGGCGTCTCGCTGCACTGGTTCGCCAATCTTTTCGAGCGTCAGGCGGTCGGCGATTTCGGCGGCAGCTTCAAGCGTTCGCTGGTGCTGGGGGTGATGGTGATGGTCGTCACCGTCGTGGTGTCACTGCTGGCGGGCCTCGCCTTCCGCCGCAGGTTTCGTGGCGCGACGGCGCTGTTCTATCTGGCCGTCGCCAGCCTCGTCGTGCCGTCGATCATCATCAGCCTCGGCATCGGCGTCGTCTTCCAGCAGATCGGCTTTCGGCCGGCCTGGTACACATCCGCTTTCGGCGCGCATCTGACCTGGACCTTGCCGTTCGGCGTGATGATCATGTTTGCCGTCTTCAACCGCTTCTCGCCGGCCTATGAGGAGGCCGCGCGCGACCTCGGGGCATCTTCCTGGCAGACCTTCGCGCATGTCGTGCTGCCGATGATCGCGCCCAGCCTGATCGGTGTGGGCCTGTTCGGTTTCACGCTCTCCTATGATGAGTTCGCGCGCACGCTGATGACCTCAGGCACGTTCAACACGCTGCCGCTCGAAATCTACGGCATGACGACGAACGTGACGACGCCGGTGCTCTACGCGCTGGGCACGGTGACAACCGTGTTCTCCTTCCTGGTAATCCTGCTGACGCTCGGCGCCATCCTCTATGTCGGCCGCCGCCGGGCAAGGGCTTGAGAACCGCAGTGCAGATCCTCGTCGTCAATCCGAACACCACGGCCAGCATGACCGCAACGATCGGCGCCGCCGCGCGATCTGTCGCCGGCGCCTGGACGGAAATCGTTGCCGTCACCTCGTCGATGGGGCCAGTGTCGATCGAAGGCTATTATGACGAGGCGCTGGCCGTGCCGGGCCTGCTGGTCGAGATCGCTGCCGGCGAGCGCGCGGGGGCGCAGGCGGCCATCATCGCCTGTTTCGACGATACCGGGCTGGACGCTGCGCGCGCCATGACCAACATCCCGGTCGTCGGCATTTGCGAGGCGGCGCTCAGCATAGCGTCGTTCATCGCCCAGCGTTTCACCGTCGTGACGACGACCAAGCGGTCGTGGGTTCCCGTCGAGGCGCTGGTGCAGCGCTACGGCATGGCCGGCCGGGCGCGCGTTCGCGCCGCCGACATTCCGGTACTGGCGCTTGAGGACCCGGCTTCGGGCGCGGCCGAGAAACTGCGCGGCGAGATTGCGCGCGCGCTCGACGAGGATCGCGCCGAGGCCATCGTGCTCGGCTGCGCCGGCATGGCCGATCTCGCGGCAGAGCTGCAGCGGGAATTCGGCGTTCCGGTGATCGACGGCGTCGGCGCCGCCGTCAAACAGGCAGAGGCGCTGATTGCACTTGGCCTGTCGACATCCAAACGCGGTGCCTATGCAAACCCGCTGGCAAAGCCCTATCTTGGTGCATTGGAATCCTTTGCCCCTGGTGCCGTCGCCGCCGAGTGATCGCAAAATGCCCCGAACGATCCGGACCCTGACCTCAAAGGAGGTTGAAACGCTTGTCGACTGGGCGGCGGGCGAGGGCTGGAATCCCGGTCTCGGCGATGCCGCCGTGTTCCGGGGGGCCGACCCCGAGGGTTTCATCGGCGCCTTCGTCGATGGCGAGATGGTGGCCGGCATTTCGGCCGTCGGCTATGGCGCCGGGTTCGGCTTCATCGGCCTCTATATCTGCCGCCCGGACAGGCGCGGCGAGGGGCATGGCAAGGCGGTCTGGGACGCCGGCATGGCGCGGCTCGGCAACCGCAGCATCGGGCTCGACGGCGTCGCCGAGCAGCGGGCCAACTACCGGCGCATGGGGTTCGTGCCAGCCTATGAGACCGTCCGCTACAGCGGGCGTGTCGCCGGCCTCGCCGGCGGCGGTAGCATCAGACCTGTGGCAGCCGAGCACATCGCCGACATCCTGGCTTACGACCGCAAATGTTTCTCGGCGTCGCGGCAAGCTTTCCTGAACGGTTGGCTGCAGCCGCCGCACATTGCGCTCGTGGCGATGAATTCAGCTGGCGTTTCCGGCTATAGCGTGGCGCGACAGTGCAGGGAGGGGTTCAAGGTCGGACCGCTCTTGGCCGACGATACGCACGTCGCGTTGCAATTGCTGGGGGTGCTGGCAGCGGCGATGGCGGGGGACGCGCTTCACATCGACGTGCCCGCGGCCAATAGCGGTTTCATCGCCGCGCTTCAGGCGGGCGGCTTGAGACCAGGCTTCACGACGACCCGCATGTACCGGGGAGGCGTGCCCAGGATTGCCTCGTCAAAGGTGTTCGGGATCACGACCCTGGAACTAGGCTGATCCCGACCTGAAATCTCACGCACGAGCAAGCTCCCGCCAGCCGGCGGGATCGGCAGCGAATGTCAGGCCGCGCGGACCCCGGGTGCCTTGCGCGCCCAGGCGGGCAACCAGTCGCCATGCGTCGCGAGCAGTTCATCCACCAGCGACCATATCTGGTCGAGGTCGAGTTCAGCCGCCGTGTGCGGATCCATCATCGCCGCGTGGTAGATATGCTCGCGGTTCTCCGTCATAAGCGCCTGGACCGTCAGTTCCTGCACATTGATGTTGGTGCGGATCAGCGCCGTAAGCTGCGGCGGCAATGCGCCGATGAAGGTTGGCTGGATGCCGGAGGCATCGACGAGGCACGGCACCTCGGCCGCGCAATTTTCGGGCAATGAGGTGATGCAGCCATTGTTGCGGACGTTGCCGTAGATCACCGAGGGTTCGCCCGTCCACACCGAATTCATGATCGAGGAGGCGTATTCCTTCGACTGCTCGACCTCGATCTTGTCGGCGGAGCGATAGGCTTCCGCTTGTCCTTTCCAGCGCTCGATCTGCTCGATGCAGCGCTTCGGATATTCATCGAGCGGGATGCCGAATTTCTCGATCAGATCCTCGCGCCCTTCCTTGATGAAGTAGGGCGTGTACTCGGCGAAATGCTCCGAGCTTTCGGTGACGAAGTAGCCGAGGCGCGTCAGCATTTCGTAGCGCACCTTGTTTGGGCAGCGCGGGTTCCAGCCGGGTTTCGGCGCGCGGCCCTCGCGGTAGGCGCGCACGAGATCCGGATAGAGGTTGCGATAGGAGCCGTCCGGCTGGCGATGCTCGAACTTGAGATAAAACGCCATGTGGTTGATGCCGGCCGAGCGGTAGCGGATTTCCTCGTAGGGAATGTCGAGATCGTGCGCCAGCTCCATCGCGGTGCCCTGCACGGAATGGCAGAGGCCGACCTGCTTGATGTCAGGATATTTCTCGGCGATCGCCCAGGTGTTGATCGCCATCGGGTTCACGTATTGCAGCATGATCGCCTGCGGGCAGACGGCGAGCATGTCCTCGCAGATCTTCCACAGATGCGGCACGGTTCTGAGGCCCCGCATGATACCGCCGACGCCGAGCGTGTCGGCGATGGTCTGGCGCAGGCCGTATTTCTTCGGGACTTCGAAGTCGGTGACCGTGCACGGCACGTAGCCGCCGATCTGGAAGGCGACGACGACGAAATCGGCACCCGCCAGCGCCCTGCGCTGGTCGGTGTAGGTCTCGGCTTTGGCCTTTACCCCGAGCGTCGAGATCAGCTTGTTGACGACGATGGCGCTCTCTTCGATGCGCTGCGGGTTGAGGTCCATCAGCGCGATCGTCGCACCGGACAACGAGGGACGCTGCAGCACGTCGCCGACGATGTTTTTCATGAAAACGGTGGAGCCAGCTCCGATGAATGCGATCTTGGGATTTCTTGCCATAACAGTCTCCGGCATATGCGATCAGGCTACCTCGAAAGCGGCTTTGACGAGCCGTTCCGTGTAAGCGGTTTTGGGATTGGACAGAACTTCGTTGACGGGACCCTCTTCCATGATCTTGCCGTGCTGCATGACAATCACGCGGTGGCATAGCGCCCGCACGACCTTGAGATCGTGCGAGATGAAGAGGTAGCTGAGGCCCCGTTCGCGCTGCAGCTTGCGCAGCAGTTCGATGATCTGCGCCTGGACCGAGAGGTCCAGCGCCGATGTCGGCTCGTCGAGCACGATGAATTCGGGCTCCAGCGCGATGGCGCGGGCAATGGCGATGCGCTGGCGTTGGCCGCCGGAAAACTCATGCGGGAAGCGCGACAGGATATTGTCCGGCATGCCGGCGCTGACCAGCGCATCGCGCACCCGTTCGATGCGGTCGTTCTTGGTGACGCCGATGCTGTTGACGATCAGCCCTTCCTCGATGATCTGGCCGATCGTCATGCGCGGATTGAGCGATGAGAAGGGATCCTGGAACACGACCTGCATGCGCGAGCGCAAAGGCCGCATCTCCGATCGCGACCTGCCGTGGATAGGCTGGCCATCGAAATGGATCTCGCCGCTGGTGGCATTGTTGAGCCTGAGCAGCGCCTCGCCGAAGGTCGTCTTGCCGGATCCGGATTCGCCGACCAGCCCCAGCGTTTCGTGGCGGCGAAGGCTGAGGTCGAGACTGTCGACGGCGACGAGCTCGCGCCAGTCAGGCTTGAAGAAGGTGCCATGCCGCAGCATGAAGGACACGCGAACGCGTTTGGCATCGAGAATGATGCCGGACCCTTCCGGCAGCGGATTGGCCTGGCCGCGCGGCTCGGACCCAAGCAGGTGCTGTGTGTAGGGATGCTGCGGATTGGCGAAAAGCCTCTCCGTCACATTGTGCTCGCACATCGCCCCGTGCTGCATGACGTAGACATAGTCGGAGAACTTGCGCACCACGGTCAGGTCGTGGGTGATCAGGATCACCGCCATCCGCAATTTCTGCTGCAGGTTGCGAATGAGGTTGAGGATCTGCGCCTGGACGGTGACGTCGAGCGCTGTCGTCGGCTCGTCGGCGATCAGCACGTCCGGATCGTTGGCTAAAGCCATGGCGATCATCACACGCTGCCGCTGGCCGCCGGAAAGCTGATGCGGATACTGTTTCAGCCGCGCCGCGGGGTCGGGGATCTGCACCTGCTGCAGAAGTTCGAGCGCGCGTGCCTCTGCCTGCCTGCGGCTCGTCTTGCGATGCACCCGTATTGCTTCGACGATCTGGCTGCCGATCGTGTAGATCGGGTTGAGCGAGCTCATCGGTTCCTGGAAGATCATCGAGATGCGGTCGCCGCGCAGTTTGCGCCGGGCTCGCTCGGAAAACTTCAGGATGTTTTGCCCATCATATTCGACGGTCGATTTGGGCGACACGACCGCGCGCTTCGACAACAGGCCCATGACGGTGCGCGCCGTCACCGATTTGCCCGACCCGGATTCGCCGACGATGGCGATGGTCTCGCCACGATAGAGCTGGAAGGAGATGTCCTTGACGGCCTGGACCATGCCGTCCTCGACCTTGAAGTCGACGGCGATGCTGCGGGCATCGATGACAGGGTTTTCCGAACGCCCGGCATGGTCGAGCCGGACAGGCGGTGCGAAGGCATTGACGAGCGCGACAGCCATCACATGCCCCTCAATAAGGATCGACTGCATCGCGCAGCCCATCGCCAAGCGCGTTGAAGGCGAAAACGGTAACAAGCACGAAGCCGACAGGGGCGAGGATCCAGGGATAGGTGCCGATGACCGAGTACGTGGCGGTGTCCTGCAGCATCAGCCCCCATGAGATCAGCGGCGGCTTCACGGCGAAACCGAGAAAGCCCAGGAATGATTCAAGCAGGACCACACTCGGGATCGCCAGCGTGACGGCGACGATGACGTGGCTCATCACGTTGGGAAAAATGTGCTGCATGATAATGCGGCGGTCGGTGGCGCCGACCGCCATTGCCGCGCGAACATAGTCGATGCGGGCAAGCGCCAGCGTCTTGCCGCGCACTTCGCGCGACATCTGCGCCCAGCCGAGCGCCGACATGATGACGATCACGAAGGCGAGGAAGACATTGGTCGGCGCCGTCACTGGGACAAGCGATGTCAGCGCGAGGTAAAGCGGCAATTGCGGGAAGGCGAGCACCAGTTCGACGAAGCGCTGTACCCAGACATCGAACGTGCCGCCGAAATAGCCCGACACCATGCCGACTGTGGTGCCGATCACGGTGACGATGAAGACCACGGTCAGTGCGATCATCAAGGAGATGCGCGAGCCATAGATGGCGCGGGCCAGCACGTCGCGGCCGAATTTGTCGGTGCCGAGGAAATGCACCGGCTGGCCGTCGGTCGAGCCGAAGAAGTGCCGGTTCGCGGGGATCAGGCCAAGCAGCCTGTAGTCGGCGCCCTTGACGAAGAAGCCGAGCAGCCGCGGATGGTCATAGGCCGGTCCGACGACCGGCTGGAAGGTGACGGGGTCAAGTTCCTCGGAATCCGCCAGCGCATAGACGCGCGGCTGGAAGACGAAATTGCCGTCCTTGTCATGGAAGCTCATCACCTGCGGCGGGGCGAAACCGACATCGGTGATCTTGGGGTCCATGGGTGCGAAGAAATCGGCAAACACCGCCATCAGCACCAGCAGCACGACCAGGATGAGCCCGGCCATGCCGGTCCAGGATCGTTTCAGGCGGCGCCAGACGAGCGCGAGATAGCTCTCATTGCCGTGCGGCCGTTTCTCTTTCTCGACCGATATTTCGGGCGGTGGCGGCAGCGAGGGCTCGCGGGCAAGCATCTCAGGTCCCTCCGTACTGGCGGACACGGGGGTCGAGCAGGGCGAGCAGCATATCGGCGATGATGTTGCCGACGATCAGCGTCGCCGACAGCACCATCATGAAGGTCGCGGTGACATAGACGTCGCCGACCGCCATCGAACCGACGATCGCCGGGCCGACGGTCGGCAGCGCGAAGATGATCGCGGTCTCGATCTCGCCGGTGAGCATGTAGGGCAGCACCACGCCCTGATACATGACCAAAGGATGCAGCGCATTGGGCACCGCATGGCGCATGACCACCGCACTGCCGCTCAGGCCCTTGGCACGGGCGGTCTCGACATATTGCGCGTTCAGCGTGTCGAGCAGATTGCCGCGCATGACGCGCATGTTGTAGGCGAGCCCGCCGAAAGTGGCGATCGCCACGACCGGCCAGACATGTTTGACGAGGTCGACGAACTTCGCCCATGACCACGGCGCGCCGCCATATTGCGGCGAAAAGAAGCTGCCGATCTCGGACACGTTGAACTGGAAGACCAGCAGGTAGACGATGATCAGCGCCATCAGGAAGCGCGGCACCGTCATGCCGAGGAAGGCGACAGCCGACAGCGCGCTGTCGATCCAGCTGTACTGCCTGGTCGCCGCCCAGATGCCGAATGTGATGCCCAGCACCGAAGCTAACAGGTGGCAGACAAGCGCCAGCAGCAAGGTGCGTGGCAGGCGTTCGCCGACCACGTCGGCGACCGGCTTGTTGTAGTAGAGGCTGTAGCCGAAATCACCGCGGGTGACGATGCCGGTGATCCAGTTGAAATACTGGACCGGCATCGGCTTATCGAGACCGTGCTCGACCCGGTAGGCCTGCGCCTGGGCGTCGGCCTCGGCGAAGGAGGCTCCGCCCTGGTTGATGAGCTGCGAACGGATGTAGTCGGCGTAGTCGCCGGGCGGCGCCTGGATGATGGCGAAGGTGACCAGGCTCAGGATGACGAGAACCGGTATTGCGGATGCTATGCGTATCATCAGGAATCGCAGCATCGGACCGTTTCTCCTCCTTGCATTCGGGTTCAGGTATCCTTGTCCCCGGCCGCGCCGCAGCGCGGCCGGGGACCTTCGCAGTCAGGGAGGAAACTCAGTTCGTCGTACCCTTGTCCCCGGGCTTTCCGGGCAATTGCTCGGGGAACAGTTCGTATTTCTGCTGCTTGTCGGCGGCGACAAAGACCCGCTCGCGGACGATCGAGTCCTCGGCCCAGTTGAACATGAAGATCGGCGTTCCCTGGGGAATGTTCGAGAAGCGCTTGTTGATGATCAACGCGCCGGGATATTCGGTCAGCCCGACGTTGTAGACGTGTTCTGTCGAGATCTTCTGGAACTTCTTCATCAGGCTGGCGCGCTCGTCATTGTCCTCAGACGAGACGAACTTGTTGACGATGTCGACGAGGTCCTTTTCGAACGGCATCAGATCGACCTCGCCATTCTCTGGTGCGCGGTGGTTCCAGCTGGTCTTCGGGCCGACAGGAGCCAGTTGCTCGGTGTTCTGCACGACCGACGTCAGCTCTTGGTCATTGCGCCTTACCAGCCAGTCGAAGCGGCCGGAATATTGCGAGGCGTCGCGCTGGGTACCGTTCAACCCGTTCAGAACCACCCGAAGCCCGAGCTTTTCCATCTGGCCGACGACACCTTCGGCAAGGCTCTTGTCGGTGGTGTAGTCGTTGTTGACCAACATGACGATCTCGACATTTTTGCCGCCGGCGGTGCCAGCCGGGAAATTGACGAAGCCGTCGCCATCCGTGTCCTTCAGGCCTGCCTTAGCGAGTTCCGCCTTGGCGCCTTCGAGATCGAATGGATAGTAGACGGTCGAATTGCGGTCATAGAAGCTGGTGCCCGAGGAGAAGCCGCCCGGATAGATCGCTGTGAAAGGACCCTTGACCAGCGAGTCGCCGAGCGCCTTGCGGTCGAGCGCCATGGTGACGGCCTTGCGGAAGTCCTCGTTGCGGTTCAGTTCGCGGATTGCCTGGCCGCGTTCATCTGGGTTGCCCCAGCCATTGGTCGAGAAATTCATGCGCAGATTGTAGCCGATCAGGCGCGGGCCGAAGGCAAGGCGGGCCGGCGCATCCTTATCCGCCGCACGCTTCAGCGAGGCGACGAAGTTCTCAGGCTGTTCGAGGTTGGAGACGTCGGCTGAGCCCGCCACCGCCTGAACGTCGCGGTCGGCCCAGGTCGATAGCTTGTAGTGCAGTTCATTGAGATAAGGGAGCTGGTTGCCCTTCTCGTCGACCTTCCAGTAGTAGGGATTGCGGCGCATGACGACGATGTCGTCAGGGCGGTATTCAACCGGCACCCAGGCGCCCATCACGGGAATGTTCATGTATTCCGGCGGGAAGGCGTTCTTGAACTGCTCGTAGGTGTTCTTCGAGTATTTCGGATGCTGCGGCTTCAGAATGTGCGCGGGGCCGGGGCAGAATGTGCCGTAGGCCATGGCATAGAGGTACTGCTTCGGGAAGGCGTCCTTGAAGGTCCATTCGACGGTGTAGTCGTCGATCTTCTTCAGCGTCGTGCCGACGCCGAAGGTTTCCTGCGTCGCGCCATTGAGCGGCGAGACGTTGGGGTCGACGACTTCGTCGTCCCAGTAGAACATGACGTCGTCGGCATTGAAGGGAACGCCGTCCGACCATTTCGCGCCTTCGATCAGATGCATGGTCAGCTTGTGGCCGTCCGTCGACCAGTCCCAGCTCTTGGCCAGGTTCGGCAGCGGCTCGGTGTCCTTGGCCTCGACCTGGAACAGCGGCGCGGTGCGGGTCAGGCATTCGGAAAGGCCGATATCGATGCCGCCCCAGCCTTGCGTCTGGCCGGCGCCATAGTTCCAGCCTTCCGGCCGGCCGCCGATGACGTGGCGCATGGTGTCGCCATAGACGCCGATGCCGTCCGGCATGTTGCCGGTCTTGAAGACCAGCGGCTCCTTCGGTAGGCGATCCTTGACGGGCGGCAGCTTGCCGGCCTTGACGTATTTCTCGGTGACCCAGTCGGGTTCGTGGTACTCGGGCAGCGCCTTGAACTCCAGAATGGAGTCGCGCGCGACATATTTGATTTTCCCTTCGGCGGGGAATTGCGCCGGCGCCGGCGGCACGGTCGGTTCGGATGCGTAGGCACTCAGCGCGGTGGCGGATACGCTCAGCGCCAGCCCTGCCAAAATGCTGATGTTGCGGAAGTTCCTCATCGTCTTTCCTCCCATTTGTTGGGAGCGTGCTTTACGCCGCTCCATTTCTGCTCGAGCGATTTGCATGCCGTGCGGCTTCGGTCTTCCTCCCGGAAATTCGCCGCTGCGCAAAACTCAGACGGCCTGCTTCAGCGCCGCCTTTTCGGCGCGCAATTCCTCGATCGAGCGGACGTCGCGCCGCGCGGCACCTGCCCAATCCCTGGTCCGGACTATGGATTTCGAGAGCCGCTCCTTGGCTGCCGGAATTGCATCCGCGTATTGCGGCAGCCAGCGGGCCTGGGCGACGACCATCTCGTCGACCATCTGCCAGACTTCCTCCGGCGTCGACACGGCGCCAACCAGCGGATCATGCAGCACTGCGAGCTTGAGCAGGTCGATGTCGCCGCTGATCGCCGCATGCACCGACATGCGCTGGACGTTGATCGAGGAAATGCAGGTGGCGGCGCAGGCTTCCGGCAGCGTGATGCCCGAGGTCATGTTGATACCGAAGCGATCGACGAAACCAGGCGACTCGATGATCGCGTCCTGCGGCAGGTTGGTGATGACGCCATTGTTCTTGACGTTGAAATGGCCGCGATAGACGCGGTTCGTCTCCAGCGCCTCCAGAATGTGGCTGGCATGCTCGTTGGAGCGCTTGGCAGGGTCGATCGGCTTCGATGCGGCCTCGAGAAACTGCGGGAATTCCGTCTCGAACCAGTTTCGCGTTTCGGTCGAGTAGCGGAGGTAGCCACCGGTCTCACCATGGATCCAGTCGGACATGTCGATCCAGCGGGTGATTTCATCCGGCCGCTTGCGATACCAAGGCAGATATTCGGACAGGTGACCATTGCTTTCGGTCGAATAGACACCGAAGCGCTTCAGGACGTCGATGCGCAGCTTTTCCTGCTGCGAATAGACCGGATGCGCCTCGAAAGCGGCGACCAGCTCGTCCTTGCCGATCCTACGGCCGTTGAGGCGCAGATCGATGAACCAGGTCTGGTGGTTGATGCCGGAGCAGATGTAGTCGAGTTCGCTGTGGGATTTGGCGCCGAGCACTTCGGCGATCTGTTCGGCGCCGTGCTGGACACCGTGGCAAAGGCCGACCGTATCGACCTTGCCATATTCGATCGCCGCCCAGGTATTCATGGCCATCGGGTTGGCATAGTTCAGGAATTTCGCGCCAGGCTCGGCAAACTCGCGAATGTCCTTGCAGAAATCGAGAATGACCGGAATGTTGCGCTGGCCGTAGAGGATGCCGCCGGCGCAGATCGTATCGCCGACGCACTGGTCGATGCCATATTTCAAGGGAATGCGGATGTCGTCGGCATAGGCTTCGAGCCCGCCGACTCGCACGCAGCTGATCACGTAGCGGGCGCCTTCGAGCGCCTCGCGACGGTCGGTAGTCGCCGTGACCCTCGTGGGTAGTCTGTTGGCTTCGACGATCCGGTCGAGGATCGCCTTGATCATCTGGAGGTTGTGGTCGCTGAGGTCGGTCAGCGCGAATTCGATATCCTGGAATTCGGGAACGCACAGGATGTCGGTGAAGAGCTTCTTGGTGAAGCCGACGCTCCCCGCGCCGATGATAGCGATCTTGAAACTCATCTGCCTGGCCTCGACCTGATCGAAAGAAGTTGGGCAAGGGCGGCGAAAAGAGGTCCGATCCACATGCCGGGGCATGTGGCCAAGACAAGCCGGAATCCGGCGTCTCCTCCTGTCCGTTCCTCGACCGCTATTTGTTTTGCACTGCGGTTTGTTTTGCTTTTCGTAACGCATTATGCGCCTAATCGAGCAAGCGACCAGAGAAGGATTATGCTTTCAGGGGTAATTTTGTGCTGCGAAAGCTGATCGACACTGGGCCGTCGGCCAGGACAGTCTCGCTGCCGCGCGGCCGCCAGCGCCTGCACACTATGCCGACGAGCTCCGGCTACGAAGTGCGCGAGAACGAGGTCTATGACTGGGACGGGCGCAAGCGTGGCCAGACGCCGTTTACGGTGCTCCAGCATACGATCAGCGGCACTGGCCGGCTGCGCTACGAGAGCCGGAATTACCGCCTGCAAAAGGGCGATACGCTGCTGGTCCTGGTGCCGCACAACCACCGCTATTGGCTCGCCAAGGGCGAACGTTGGGAATATTTCTGGATCTCGATGAACGGCGAGGAGGCGCTGCGCATCCACAAGTCGATCCTTTCCGCGGTTGGTCCGGTGCTGCGGCTGCAGCCGTCGACGATCGATCATCTCGCCGATTGCAGCGTGCGCCTGATCACGGGAGCGGTCACGCCCGGAGCTGCGTCGGCCGTGGCCTACGAGGCGGCGATGGCGCTCTATGACGATGTCTTCGGCTCGCATGCCTTTGCCGACGAGAAGAGTGCCATGCAGCCGGTGGTCGACCACATCAAGGCCAATCTCGACAGGCCGCTCCGCGTTGCCGATCTCGCCGAGATCAGCGGGCTGAGCCGCGCGCATTTCTCGCGCTGCTTTGCCGAGAGCGAAGGCATTCCGCCCGCCGAATTCGTGCTGCAGCAGCGGCTGCAGCGGGCGGCGAAACTCTTGACGAAAGCCGATTTCCTGCCGGTGAAGGAGGTGGCCATCATGTGCGGATTCGAAGACGCCAACTACTTTTCGAAAGTCTTCCGCCGCTTGTACGGCACCAACCCGACGCAATTCCGCACCACCGGCATGTATGCCAGCATGGGAAACCACCGTTAGATGGGATGTCCATCCAAGCCGCAGTCGCGATGCACAGATTGCACCGACTCGTGACCACAAAAAGTGCTGGCGGCCCAATCCTTATGCATTCGAGGCAATGAGGGCGGCCGGACAGCCTGCGTGTTAAGTTCCTGGTAACTCTCCTAAGTCGACGACCAAATAAGGGGTTGGCTTCTCTTGCTTGCCATAGATGCTAGGGCCGGCATCGAAGCGAGACGAGGAGACCAGAATGGCCACCGTCCTGAACGCCAAGGGAGTCGCACTCCCCTACAGCGGGTCCTCGACAAAGTGGTACTCGGCGACGAATTCCGGCCCGGCACTTTATGGCAGCATCTACAACGACTCGATCTACGGCGACGCTAGCGTCAGCGTCACGATGTATGGCGGCAAGGGCGACGACATTTACTATCTGTATTCCACGAAGAACATGGCGGTCGAACTGGCCAATGAGGGTGTCGACACCATCTCGACCTGGATGAGTTACAGGCTGCCAGCGAATTTCGAGAACCTGACGGTCACGGGCGACAAACACTATGCTTTCGGAAACGCGGCGAACAACATCATTACCGGCGGCTCCGGCCAACAGACACTTGACGGCTTGAAGGGCGATGACGTTCTCAAGGGTGGATCCGGGGCGGATATTTTCGTCGTGGCTCCCGGCAACGGCAGTGACCTGATCCTGGACTTTGGCGCTACGGATACTGTGCGTGTCGGGAGCTACGGCTTCAACTCGTTCGAGCAGGTGCAGGCCAACATGGTCCAGTCGGGAGCAAACGTCCGGCTTAACCTGTCCGACACCGAGTTTCTCGTCTTCGCCAACAAGACCGTCGACCAGTTCACCGCAAGCCAGTTCGATCTGGCCCTCGACAGGTCGCATCTGGAACTCACCTTCGCGGACGAGTTCAACACGCTGAGCCTGTGGAACGGCTCGAGCGGCACCTGGGACTCGAACTTCTGGTGGGGAGGCGCGAACGGCAGCTCGCTCACGGGCAACAATGAGCTTCAATGGTATATCGATACCAGCTACGCCCCGACGAGTACCGTCAACCCGTTCAGCGTCAATGACGGTGTTCTCACGATTACCGCTGCCCGGGCTCCCGAGGCGATCAAGCCTTATATAAACAACTACCAATACACCTCAGGCTTGCTGACGACCTACGAATCCTTCGCACAGACCTACGGCTATTTCGAAATTCGGGCCGACATGCCCGAAAAGCAAGGCGTATGGCCGGCCTTCTGGCTTCTGCCGGAGGACGGTTCCTGGCCACCGGAACTGGATGTCATAGAGATGACCGGTCAGGATCCAAACAAGCTCCTTTTGACAAGCCACTCGAACGAGACGGGAAGTCAAACGACAGTGGCCTCGACGGCCTTTGCCGCGAATACAGAAGGGTTCCACACATACGGGGTGCTGTGGACAGAAGACGAACTCGTCTGGTATTTCGACGACGTCGAAGTTGCCCGTGCGGCAACGCCTGCCGACATGCACGACCCGATGTACATGCTGGTCGATCTGGCGGTTGGCGGCATAGCGGAAACGCCCGCCGACGGGCTCGCGACGCCAGCGGAAATGAAGATCGACTATATCCATGCCTACGCGCTGAGCGATTGGTTTGTCTAGAGCGGTTCAGCTTTGATAGAATCGCCGACCCGCTCTAACTCTTTGTTTTTACGCAATTCCGGACGGAAAATCGCTGCGCACTTTTCCTGGGAATTGCTCTAAAGCGCGTCGCATCCAAACGGATTCATGCGACGCGCTTTAGCTTCTTGTTTCTATGCACTCGTTGTCGCAAAACGCTGCGCATGCGGCTTGGGATGAAGTTTCTCAGTGGGCCAATGATGTCCGAGGCTCATCGGCGCGGACGGTGTCCGTACCGACATCCAGCAGATCCTCGGTCGATCCATCCATTTCACCATTGAGAACCTTATGTGCCCGAACGCGGTCGATATCGCCTTCCCACGCAGCGATGACAACGGTCGCAACGCAGTTGCCGATGAGATTGCCAAGCGCGCGGGCCATGCCCATGAACCAGTCGACGGACAGCACGAGCACCAGGCCGATCGCCGGGATCACGGGCACAGCCGATAGTGTTGCGGCCAGAACCACGATTGCCGAACCGGGCACGCCGTGGGCGCCCTTGGATGTAAGCAGCGCGATGCCGAGAACAACCAGAAGATCGGAGGTGGAAAGTGGTGTGTTCGTCGCCTGCGCGATGAACACGGCGGCCAAGGTAAGGTAGATCGAGAAGGCGTCGAGATTGAACGAATATCCGGTCGGAATGACAAGACCTACGGTCGAGTCCTTGATGCCCATATTCTCCAGCTTGCGCATCACCTGTGGCAGGACACTGTCTGACGATGCCGTACCCAATACGATGGTCAGTTCTTCGCGCAGATAGGCAAGGAACTTGATGAGGCTGAATCCGGCCATCCTCATGATCAGGCCCAGTATGCCGAAGACGAATATGATGACGCTGGCGTAGAACAGGGCGACAAGATAGCCGAGTTGCTGCAGCGAGCCGATCCCGTATTTCCCGACCGTGAAGGCGATGGCACCGAACACGCCGATGGGCGCAAGTTTGACGATAAAGCCTATGATCTTGAACAGAACGTCGGTGATGATCTCGATGATATTGACGACCGGCCGTCCGCGTTCGCCGAGCAGGCAGAGACCCGCACCGAACAACAGGGCAATCAACAGGACCTGCAAGATATCGCCTTTTGTGAAAGCATCGAAAATGGTCGTCGGGATGATGCGCATGAGGACGTCCACGGTGCTCGTGACTTGTCCGACCTTATCGGTATAGGAGCCGAGGGCGCCTGCATCGAGCTTCGAGGGATCGATGTTCATGCCGGCGCCGGGCGCGAAGAAATGAGCAATGAGGAGGCCCATGACCAGAGCCACGGTCGTGACCGCCTCGAAATAGAGGATGGCCTTTACTCCGACGCGGCCGACTTTCCGCAGGTCGCCCGCGCCGACGACACCATGGACGACGACGCCGAACACGAGCGGTGCGATAATCATCCTGATGAGCTTGATGAAGCCATCACCAAGCGGCTTCAATTGGGTTGCGAATTCCGGCCAGGCGACACCGACGACAACGCCAAGCAGTAGGGCGACCACGACCTGTCCGAACAGGGATTTCATGAGATTTGGCATGCTCTCCTCCATGGAGGCCAGTCATATGGCTGGCAGATTTATCGAGGGCTCGAGAAGCTTTGACCGTAGGCAGGGGCGTTTGCCGCCAATTGGCAGCTGCGTCCGGCCGACACTCGCTCCGGTTCCTCGGTTCCCATCCTGATTCGAAGATCAGGTTTTTTCTATTTTGCGAATTTTTGTCGATGGAGTGCAATATGTCCAATATATTGTTCGGCTAGTTCTATATGAAAAAGATATAAAACATGGGAGCCCGGCATGGAGCTGCGTCATCTGCGATATTTCGTGGCCCTGGCCGAAGAGCTGAGCTTTACGGCGGCGGCCGCACGAATGAACATTTCGCAGCCGCCACTCAGTCAACAGATCAAGGATCTTGAGAGGGGAGGTGGGCACGGTGTTGTTCGAGCGCACGAGCCGCAGGGTCAAGCTGACGCCCGCCGGCATAAGCTTTCTTGTGAATGCCCGCACGATACTTACCGGGGTCGAGCATGCCGCAAAGGACGCGCGCGACATCGGTGCAGGACAGGTCAGCGTGATCAATGTCGGCACGACCGGTTCAGTTCTACTTGGGCCGTTGGCTGAACTCATCGCGATTTTTGGCAAGCGCTATCGGGACGTGGTCATCCGCATTCATGAAATGGGCCCCCAGGCGCAGCAGGCGGCTTTGCTGGCCCGTCGCATTGATGTCAGCTTCATTCGGCGACCGCCCCATGAAGCTGATTTGATCACGCGGCTCGCCTGGCATGAAAATGTCGGTGTCGTTCTGCCGGCGGCGCATCGGCTGGCTGTTTATGATCAGCTTCCGCTGTCCGCGCTGAAGAATGAAAGTCTGGTGTTCCTGAGATTGAGCGATTCACGGTTCGCGAGATATCTGAGGGATTGCTGCATCGAAGCCGGATTCACGCCGCAGATTTCGCACGAGGTCGTCGAATCCTATTCGCTGACCAGCCTGGTTGCTGCCGGCCTCGGCATCGCGCTTGTGCCGGAATGCGTTCAAAAGCTATCGCGGCCGGGAGTCGTGTACCGGCCTCTTGACGCTCCGGCCCCTACGGCGGACGTTCAGATCATGTATCGTCCGGACCGGTCGGAAGCGATCGAGCGGCTTATCGGCTTGGCTGGCGAGGTTCTCAATCCAGGCCCGCCACCTGGGGAGATCACCTCAAGATAGCCAGCGAAAGCCTGTATTGGCGCCCTCGTATTCGAATCTCACATTCGCTTTGAACACGTGGTGCTGAGGTGTTGCCCTGACGCTGTAATGCCGAGAGCATCCAGCCGGTCGCGACACGGCAAGGCCGGGTCAATGGCGGGACCAGGGTCCCGGAAACGCCTTGACATAAATTGGTATCCATTTGGTATACTGGGCAGCCGACGGATTCTTGCACCACGAACCAGGCCCTTTAAGGCCTCCCATAACCGCGAGGCGACAGAGAAGAGAAAAATGGCAGATTTTACCGGAAAGAACGTCGTTGTGACCGGCGGCGCCGGCGGCATCGGTGAAGCGACAGCATTGGGCTTCGCGCAAAAGGGCGCCAATGTGATCATCATCGATTGGTCGCAAGATGCCCTGGACAGGCTATGGAACGGTTGCGCGCAAAGGGTACGGTCTCAAGCGTCGCCCTCGACGTCACCGATCGCGACGCCGTCGAGGCCGCCTTTGAGAAGATCGAGGAGATTGGCGGCACGGATGTCCTGGTGACCAGTGCGGCCATCGTCAAGACCGGGGCCATCCTGGATTTCGAACCACGCGACTGGGAGCGCATTCTCTCGGTCAATCTGACCGGCACCTTCAATTGTTGCCAGTTCGCCGGCCGGCAGATGGTGGCCAAGGGCGAGGGGCGTATCATCACCGTCAGTTCGGTGAACGGCCAGATTGCCAATACCGGACGTGGCGCCTATTCCTGCAGCAAGGGCGCTGTCGACATGTTGACGCGCCTGCTGGCGGCGGAACTCGGCGACAAGGGTGTGACCGCCAATGCCGTCGCACCAACGCCTGTCGATACGCCGATGATCCTGCAGGTGCATGGGCCGAAGGACCGAGCGATCTGGGATGCGCAAATTCCCGCAAGGCGGTACGCAAAGCCCGAAGAAGTTTCGGCAGCCATCCTTTTCCTGGCCTCTCCGGCAGCCGCCTATATCAACGGTCACATTCTGAATATCGACGGCGGCTTCATGGCGTCTGGCGTCCTCATTCGCTAGGCGCTGCGAAACCCGCACACCCGGGCCGGTATAGGCCAGGCGTTCAATTTGTCAGCGCGGCAACGTCCACAAGTCGCATTGCGGTGGGGTTTCAACTTCCGCCGACCGAGGGTCTTGCGGTGACCTGCAGGTCGCTTGTCTCGCAAATCCGATTAGAATAGCCCTTTCAAAGGCAGTCACGCATTGGCACGCAGAACAATTCAAGAGGCAGTGAATTCAATGACCGAACGGGATGCTTGGAAAGTGACGCGTGAACTGCGCGACGCGATCTTGCGGCTGGAACTGCGTCCTGGTCGAAGCCTCGACGAGGCAGCACTTGCCGAGGCGTTGTCGGTTTCGCGCACACCGGTACGTGAAGCCATCATCCAGCTGATCGCTGACGGACTGGTCGTGCGCGAAGGGCGTTCTGCAAAGGTGGCGCCCCTCGACTTCGATGATTTGCCCAAGCTCTATGACGCCCTGTTGATCGCCAGCCGCATGGTGCACCGCCTTGCGGCCCAAAACCGCACGGACGAGGATTTGAAGCGGATCACCGAGCAGATGGAACTGTTCAAGGACGCGGTGGCCTCCGGTGATGGCGTCGGCCGCTCCGAAACCAATTTCTCGTTTCACATGGCGATCGCCAAGGCTGCGGACAACCGGCATTTCTCCGCCTTCTATGAACAGACTTTGATTGGCTCCATTCGAATTGCGCGCGCCTGCTTCGTCAGCGCCGCCAATGAAGACGAAAATGACGTTCGACTGCACCTCGCCGAAACCGTGCGCCAGCATGATCTGATATTCGACGCCATAAAGGCGCATGATGCCGAGCGTGCCGACGAATACGCCACGCTGCATCACAACCTGACCAAACAGCGCATCAAACGAATAATGTTTTCGGGCGCGCCGGTGTTGAACGGAAAGCTAGATCTCGCGGTGGAATGGAATCTCCCCTGAGAGCCATTGCAGGAACAGCGTCGCGGACCGCGAGAGCCGGCGCTGTTGATTGGGAACCACATGCAGGGCAACCGGCAGGATTTCCCCTGCGCCGAATGGCGCTACCAGCCGCCCCGAGGTGAGGTAGGCCGCCGCATAGGTCGACATGACGGCCGTAATGCCGCCAGCGCACGCTGCAATCTCCAATGCCGCTGCCGCATTGTCGGCCTTGATCGGCGCCTTTTGTAGCGCGACGACCATGTTTTCCTGCTTCGCCCAAAGATCCAGTAACTGCATCCTGCCCTGCACATAGACGAGCCGGGCGGCGTTGAACCAGTCTGCACTGGGTCGCGCGCCGGCCTGGCGAGCGGTCTCGGGGTCGCAGAGAAGCATCAGTCGTTCTTCTCCCAATTGCACGGCACCCGTTAGCGGCTGCAACGGATCGAGCGCCAGAATGCTGAGATCCGCCAGTTCCACGTTGGGGTCGGTCCAGATCGTGCTGTTCAGCCGCACCTCGATCCGCGGATGGGCGGCGGAAAAGCGACCCAGATGCCGCGCAAGCCACAGTGTGACGAAGCTGAGCGGGGCTGAAACCGTCACGCTGGTCTGCGCCTGTGCGCCCAGCAGCCCCTCGGTCGCTGCCTCGGCCCGATCCAGAGCCTCGGCTATTCCGGGCAGATAGGCGGTGCCGACTTCGGTCAACTCCAAACCGTTGCTGCGGCGGTGGAAGAGTGGCCTGGTGAAGAATTGCTCCAGCGCCCGAACCCGTTGGCTGATCGCCCCTTGCGTACAATTCAACTCCTCGGCGGCGCGGGTAAAGCTCAGATGCCGGGCTGCCGCTTCAAAGGCTTCCAGATAGATGAGATGCGGCAGGTTTCGCATGATGAAGACCCTCTTGAGGTTTTCCATGCATTACAAAAACGAGGTCACTGGGTAAAGAACGATTTCTTGCGCCAAGCCGGCCTGGCGGGTTTTCTAAGGCTCGATCCCAGCTGCTGAACCGCAGGAAACCATGCCTTTCTCCTTGCTGAAATACGGTCTGCGCGCCAGGCACGCTTCCTTTCGCGACATTCCTCTGACGCCCGAGCTGAAGCGATCCTACGACGTGGTGGTCATCGGCGGCGGCGGTCACGGTCTTGCGGCGGCTTACTACCTGTCCAACGTGCATGGCATTCGCAATATAGCCGTGCTGGAGAAAGGCTATCTCGCGGGCGGCAATACGGCGCGCAACACCACCACGATCCGCTCGAACTACATGACCGAGGAATCGATCCGCTTCTACAAGGAAGGCGTCGAACTCTTTGAGACGATGTCGCGGGATCTCGGCTTCAACGTCATGTTTTCGCAGCGCGGGCAGCTGACGCTCGCGCATTCCGAAGCGACGCTGCGCAGTTTCCATCTGCGTGCCGAGATGGGCAAGCATGTGGGCACCCGCATCGAAGTGGTCGATGTCCAGACGGTGAAGGAGCTTTGCCCGCATCTGAACCTCGATCTCGGTGGCCAGCACGAAGTGATGGGCGGGCTCTGGCATGCCGACGGCGGCACTGCCCGCCATGATGCCGTGGCATGGGGTTATGCCAAGCATGCCAGCGAGCGTGGCGTGGAGATCCACCAGCGTACCGAGGTCACTGGCTTCGAGCGCGCGGGCGACCGGGTCACCCACGTCAAGACCAACCGCGGCGCGATTGCCGCCGGGCAGGTGCTGCAGGCCGTGGGCGGGCTCAATGGCCAGGTCGCCGCCATGGCGGGCATCCAGCTGCCGATACGCTGCTTCCCACTGCAGGCAATGGTGACGCAGCCGTTGAAGCCATTCCTGCACATACTTGTCTCATCCGCCAATTTGCACACCTATCTGGTGCAATCCTCCCGTGGTGAGGTCGTCATCGGGGGCGGCTCCGACCCTTACCAGCTGGCGTCGACCCGCTCGACGCTGGACCAGAAGGAACATCTCGCCGAAGGCGCGCTGCACCTCTTCCCCTTCCTGCACAAGGTTAAGCTGCTGCGGCAATGGGCGGGGATCACCGACATGACGCCGGATTACAGCCCGATCATGGGAGCCTCACCGCTGCAAAACTACTGGCTCGACTGCGGATGGGGAACGTGGGGCTTCAAGGCGACGCCGGTGGCCGGCAAGCGTATGGCCGAGACCATCGCCAGCGGGCGCGTGCCCGATGTCTTGAAACCATTCGACCTGCGCCGGTTCGACAGCTTTGCGCTGCTGAATGAAATGGGCGCCACGGCCGCCAGCCATTGACGAGGCTTCGATGAAACTTCTGACCTGCCCGGTGAATGGGCCTCGCAACATTACCGAATTTCAGTATCTCGGGCCGGTCCGCGCGGCCAGCGCCGAACAGCCCGAGCAACTGATCGAGTCCCTGTTCTACGGAGAGAACCCGCTCGGCGTGATGCGCGAATGGTGGCGGCACACCGCGTCCAACACCGTGTTGATCGCCGAACGCCACACCGTGAGCGACCAGATTGTTGCCACCTATCTTCCCAGCCGAAAGCCCGCCTGACATGACCGAACGGTTGCCGCTTCCCTGGGGATCGCGTCTCGATCGCACCCGCAAGATCCGCTTTGAATTCGACGGCCGCGCGCTCGAAGGTTTCGCCGGCGACTGCATTGCCTCCGCCATGGCTGGAACCGGCCGCTGGATCCTGTCGCGCTCATTCAAATACCACCGTCCGCGCGGAATTCTGACCATGGCCGGGCAGGACGCCAACACGCTGGTGCAGCTGCCGGATGAGCCCAATGTCCGCGCTGATCTGCGCCCGATTGCCGAAGGGTTGAAGGTCACTGCCCAGAACGTCAGCGGAACGGCCGAGCACGACCGTGGCGCGGTGCTCGACAGGCTGGGGCGCTTCATGCCCGTCGGATTTTACTATCGCAGCTTCTTTCGCCCCGGCGCGAAGAGTTGGTTGAAATTCTGGGAGCCGATGATCCGTAAGTCGGCCGGCCTCGGCAAGGTCGATCCGGCCGCCGATCACGGCCACTACATCAAGGAAAACCTGCACACCGACGTGCTGGTCGTGGGCGCGGGCCCGGCCGGTCTGTCGGCCGCCATCAAGGCAGCCGAAGCGGGGGCACAGGTGCTGCTGGTCGATCTGAACCCGGAGCTCGGCGGCGCCCTGACCTATGCGCGCTTCGGGCTCGAGACGGCAGAGGCGGAGGCAACCCTGAAGACGCTGCGCGAAGCGGCCGGAAAGCTCGGCAATCTACGGGTGCTGACCGGTGCGACATGCAATGGCTGGTTTGCCGACAACTGGCTTCCGGTGCTGCAGGGCGAGATGCTCTATCGAGTTCGCGCCAAGCAGGTCGTGGTGGCCGCAGGTTCGCATGAACAGCCGCTGGTGTTTCGCAACAACGACCTGCCGGGTATCCTTTTGTCGTCCGCGGCGCAGAGACTGATGCGCCATTATGCGGTTGGTCCTGGCCAGCGCGCCGTGGTCTTTGCCGGCAACCGGGATGGATATCTCACTGCCCTCGACCTTCTCGACGCGGGCGTATCGCTGTTCGCCGTTCTCGATCCCGCCGCCGATGCGTCCGGCAAGATCCTCGCGAAGCGCCTCATCGAGCGCGGCATTCGGATCATCCCGAACGCTACCGTCACGGAAGCATTGGGGACCGGAGGCAATCGCCATATCCGAGCCATCCGCTTCAGCACACCCGAGCGTGGCGCGGAACAGCTGGACTGCGATCACCTGGTGGTCGCGGCTGGCTACACGCCATGTTACCAGCTCCCCCTGCATGCCGGGGCAAAGCTGGGATTTGACGAGGCCAGTCGGCAATTCGTGCTGAGCAATCTGCCGGAAGCGTTTCACGTTGCCGGATCGGCGGCAGGATATTTCGACCTGAAATCGGTGCTGCGCAGCGGCGAGATCGCGGGCGCGGCCGCAGCGCAGGGCGCCGGCCATGTCTGCGTCCACCCGGACGTCATCCCGGATGCCAGTGCGCCGGAGATGAACTGTCTCCAGGAACTATCCCCCCATCCCAAAGGGCGGGATTTCGTGGATTTCGACGAGGATCTGCAGATCAAGGATATCAAGAATGCCGTCAGCGACGGTTATCGCGAGCTTGAACTGGTGAAGCGCTATTCGACCGTCGGCATGGGGCCGTCGCAGGGCCGGCATTCCGCCCTGGCAACGGCCCGGATCGTCGCTCGGGAGACCGGGCGCAAGGTGGGCGAAGTCGGGATCACCACCTCGCGTCCGCCTTTCGGCCCTGAAAAGCTTGGCCTGCTCGCAGGCCCGAACCATGTGCCCTACCGCCATACCGCCATGCATGCCGAACATGTCGCCGGCGGAGCGAAACTGGCACCGGTCGGGGCATGGTGGCGGCCGCTGCACTACGCCGGAAATCGCGACGTCAAGAAAGCGATCCGGGATGAGGTCACGCTTGTGCGCAATCAGGTCGCCATGCTGGATGTCTCGACCTTGGGGAAGCTGGCGATCCGTGGTCCGGATGCCGGCGCGTTCCTCGACCGGATCTATACGATGGCCCATGCCAGGCAGCCGGTGGGGCGCGTCCGCTACTGCCTTATGCTGAACGACATGGGATCGGTCATCGATGACGGGGTGGCTTTCCGCCTGTCCGAGACCGAATTCTATGTGACCGCCACCACCGGCGCCGTCGCCCGCGTCTTTACCGAGATGCTGTTCCTGAACACGCAATGGGGCATGCAGGTCGATATCCAGAACGTCACCGCCGCGTTCGCCGCGATCAATGTCACCGGACCTGCGGCCCGCAAGGTCCTCAAGGCCCTGGGAGGCGACATCGATCTCTCCCCGGACGGCTTCCCCTATCTCAATGGCCGTAGCGGCGTGATCGGCTTGTGCCCGGCTCGAATCATGCGCATCGGGTTTACCGGCGAGTTGAGCTACGAGCTTCACGTGCCGCAATCTTTCGGAGCGGCACTCTGGCGAAAGCTGCTGGAGGCAGGGGCACCCTACGGTCTGCAACCCTATGGGCTGGATGCCTCGCGTATCCTGCGTCTGGAAAAGGGGCATATCATCATTGGGCAGGATACCGATGCACTCTCGACGCCGGATGAGCTGAGCATGGGTTGGGCGCTGTCCAAGACCAAGGCCCGATATGTGGGGAAGACTGCCGTAGAAGCGCGTAGCAAGCTGGGCCTGAAGCGCAAGCTGTGCGGCTTCGAACTGCCCGAAGGGCACGGCATCCGGCTGGCGGAATCCTGCCTCGTGCTGCGGGACGGACGCCCGGTGGGCTTTGTCACATCGACCTGTTTGTCGCCAACCCTGAACAAATGGATCGGGCTCGCCTATGCCGACCCGCGTGATGCGACGCCGGGATCCAGTCTGCGCATACGGGGCCTGTGTGGCAAGGAACTGGAGGCCAGAGTGGTGCCTACCCCATTCTATGATCCCGAAAACCAACGGCAGGAGATGTAAGATGCTTCCGCGCCCCCATCCTGGAGTCTCAGTCGAGATTGAGCCGAGCTTACGCCACAGCGCCTTGGAGCAAAGCCTTGCGCGGAGAGATGCGCTCCCCGGAGCGCATGAGAACGTCGTTTTCGACTGTACCCAGACGGAGCGTTTTGGGCTGCGCGGGCTAGGTACGATGGACTGGCTCGGTGAAGCAGGTCTATCCGCACCCGAGGCGGTGAATACTGCGCTTACCCTGCCTTGCGGCACGTCGGTGTTGCGGCTGGGCCAACAGGAGGTGCTGCTGACGGCGCCTCCCGGTGGCAGCGGCGCGCGGTTGCGCGAGTTGCGCAAGGCCTGGCACGACAGCGAGCTTGCGGCCAAAGGATACGAAGCCTATCGCGACGAGGGCTGGGCGTGGTTCGTGATATCGGGTCCAGCGGCGCCTGCGTTGATGCGGCGGATCTCGATGGCCGATCTGAGGCCGGAGAGCCTGAAACCCGCTCATCTCGCCCAGACCCGCGCCCTGCATCTGGATGCGGTTGTGGCTCGTTTCGACCGTTTTGGCGCGGTGTCCTACGATATCTTCATCGACATCGCCTCGGCGGCGTTTGCGCTGGATGTCCTGACCGAGACCGCGGCGGGAACGGATGCAGGCTTTCAATTGGCGGCTCTTCACCCCGGGCAAGGGACTGTTCGTGGGAGGCGTGACGCTCCCGTTAGCGTTGGCGGAGCTCGGGTTGATCGATGAGTACGAGTTCGTGGTGCAGCCTAGGCTGGCGGGTCACGGGCCGACGCTGTTCGCGGGATTATCGAAGTATGTCGAGTTGAAGCTCGTGGGCCGGCAAGAGTTCGTCTCAGGGGCGGTCGCGATGCGGCATGAGCCTAGAGCGTAACCCGGCTGCCTGCATGCTGGGGAGCTCCTGTGAGACCGAGTGAAGCGAGTCGACACAGGTGTCCGCTTCTGGCGCGAAGCGGTAGTTCCCGGTCTGAACATTGGCGGACAAAGGCGGCACACTGAAATCGTTCGCCCAAATTCAACTGGACCATTGCCATCGAACGGTCATTTATTGTCTATTTCAGATGTTTAGCGTGATTTTGGTAGCGGGAGAGCGCTACCGCCTTTCCCCACATTCGGAAACCCTGCGATATTTTCTACGGTGTTGAGCGTGATGGACCTGTCTTGTGCTGCAAAGACCGGTGGGAACGGGAAAGTCTGACCCAAAGCCGACGCACGGTTTCCACGACGCGAACGGCAGCTTTGCGCCGCAACTCTGCCGTTGCGGCCATCTTTGCCACTGCCTGAAAGCGGACGCTAGTAGCGACCTAGCGCAGGTCGGTAGGGAAGCGAATCAAAACAGTAGACTCAGTTGTTGTCGATCGCTACCTATAGTCGACCGGAGGATAAGTTGGAGCGCCGTCTCGCCGCCGTTCTTTTCGCTGATGTGGTTGGATACAGTCGGCTTATGGAGGCAAGTGAAGCTGCCACGTTCGCCGCCCTCAGGACTCGTCAAAGCGAAATTCTGGAACCATTGGTAGCTGCGCACAATGGTCGAGTCGTCAAGCTAATGGGCGACGGTATTCTATTGGAATTTCCAAGTGCTGTTAGCGCGGTAGAATGTGCCCTGGGGCTGCAAGGGGCCATGGCCACGGCGAACAACAACGTGGCCCCGGAAAAGCAAGTCCTCTACCGCATGGGAATCAATATTGGCGACGTCATCGCGCAGGGCGACGACATATACGGTGAGGGTGTCAACATCGCCGCTAGGCTGGAGCACGAGGCGGATCCCGGCGGCATCGTAATTTCCGAAATGGTATTTGGACAAGTCCACGGAAAAGGCAATTTCCAGTTCGAAGATTTGGGTGAGCGTTCGCTCAAAAATATTACGCGCCCGCTGCGCATATATAGTGTGTCGGGTGGCCGTTCCTCGGGTACCAGCCGAAATGAGAATCAGCCCAAGAAGGTCGGTCTATCAATAGCTGTTTTGCCGTTCGCAAATATTAGCGGCGATCCAGAACAAGAATATTTCAGCGATGGCATTACGGACGATATTATTACGGATCTATCGAGAATTTCCGCCTTAAAGGTGCTTTCTAGGAGTACGGCGTACTCGTTCAAAGGACGCAAGATCAAGGTCAATCGGATCGCTCAGGAGCTTCAGGTCGCATACGTGCTCGAGGGGAGCGTCCGCAAGTCTGGTGGCCGTGTGCGCCTAAGCGCTCAGCTTATCGACGCGATGAAGGACACTCATGTTTGGGCGGAGCGCTACGACCGCAATTTCAGCGACGTGTTTGCTCTGCAAGACGAACTATCAAGCGCGATTGTTGCTGCGCTGAAAGTTCGTCTGCTTCCCGAGGAGCGCGAGGCGATCGTAACACGCTCCACTCACGATACCGAAGCATATCGACTTTACCTGATGGGCCGTCGCTACTTCGAAATCCGCGGTGCGCGCAACTACGAGATCGCGCTGCGCGCATGCAAGAAGGCAATAGGACTGGATCCAAACTACGCCCGCGCATGGGCGTTATCAGCCCTATGTCTTTGTTACCTAAATTTTTGCGGCAGGACTTCCGATTCTGGATTTGAAGCAGCGAAGAGGGCTCTGGAGCTAGACCCAACTTCGGCGGAGGCCCACGCTGCCATGGGGCGCATCCTAGCTGAAAGAGGAAAGTTCGAAGAAGCACTTGTCTCACACCGGGAATCTCTTAGGTTAGACTCTCACTCATTTGATGTGCATCAGAATTTCGGAACCACGTGTTCCGAGTGTGGCATGAACGTAGAAGCTATAGAGCACCTCGAACTGGCATCTGGCCTGCTCGATACAGATTATACCGCACTCAATTTGCTGGCCTTAGCCCTGAAATCACTGGGTCGACACGAGGAGTCGACTACCGCCACATACCGCGCGCTAGAGAGAATCGAAAAAGCGGTAGCCGCGCGTCCTGACAACGCGAATTCCCTTGCGCACGGGGCTTTAGCTCTAGCCCGTCTAGGTGAAAGAGAGCGCGCAGGCGAATGGATTGAGAGGGCCTTGATTATCGATCCCGATGACGCAACGGACCAATATAATCTCGCCTGCGCCTTGGCGCAAATAGGAGAGATAGATAAGTCTATAGATTTGTTGGAAGCATGTGTTCCAAGGATGCCTCAAGAGTTTGCCTTATGGATCCCGAAGGATCTCGATCTCGCACCGGTCCGAGATCACCCTCGCTACGTCGTCTTGTCGGAAGCTTGCCAGGCGAAGTTGCAGCAAGGCGCAATGGGACATGCCGTGTGACTTGCATAGAGATTCCCTATGTGAAATCGCGAATGATCGGATTATCCATTGCGGCCCGAAATTCGGCGAAGAAAATCGTTTCCTCGAACTCAAATAGTTGATTTTTAGGCAACTGCCCTGTTTCCAAGTATTGGTTCATTGCAGCTAGTAACTCAAGGGCGTCTCGCTTTTTCTGGTCGACTCGGTTTTGCGAGAACCAATTAGTCACTTCGGTGTTGATTCGACCATCTGGTGCGCAGCGCACGTTGTAAGCATCGATCGCGTTAGCAAGATTTCTGCGCGCATAATATGTTGCTGAAGCGATTTCTTCGATTTCACGGGCTGCTCGCGTCGCGATCTTGTTGAGAGCGACGGCTTCTCTCAAAGTGTATCGTATGTTGATTAGGGCCTCCGAGGTTTGTGGGAAGCCAAGCTCCGCAGGGCCGTGTTCAATTGCAACCTCATCATCGCGCGTTATTCGCCCGCTAACAAAGTCGTGAAAGATCGCTCCAATTCCGATCATCCCGCATGGGTAGAGTTCTGCGGCCCGGATCGCGCCCATGCTTGCGGCGCCAAAAACAGCACATCCGCCGTTCAGCGCCCAAAGAATCTCTTTGTGCAGGACAGACGGAACAGTCCTGAAGCATCCGTCAATAAGGCCAATCATACGCGCGCCGGCCGCTGCGGCACGGTAAATGTCTCCGCGTTGTGCTGGTGGGCGCCAATCAAATGATGCGCCCTTGGGAACCGATCGCAACGTGGGCCCAACAAATAGGACAGGTTTCATTGCGAAAGCTTAGCCGCTCTTGCGCGTCGGCCCTTTGTGTATCCCACGGCATACGGATAGGTTTCCAAGCCAGGCACTACTACCCTAACAAACGAAAGGTGCGAGGAGCGGCTCTTTAGATCAACAACAATGGCTTGTCGAAAGCCCGCCACAACAAGGCGACTGACCAGCCATTTCAGCAGTCCTGACGCTGTTCGGTCCGAGCACTCTGAATCGCGAAGCCGTATCTCTGCGGTCCAAGTGTCGTTCGGCGCTTTGGCGGAATAGTGGCGTGGTCTCAGGTCGTCGCGGGCCCCCGAAATCAAAAGAACGCGGGTTTGAATAGCCTCAAACAATGCACGCCGGAGAGCTATGGCGGGTAGTGGATGGCAACCTGCTCCATCCGTGGCGACGGGGATGCCTACAGGCCCCTTTTCACGCTCGACCAAACGACAATAGTAGCAAGGCACGCCAATCTCAGTAGTTATGTCCCAAGCAGTGACGGCAATGCCAAGGCTCCGACACCTCGCATATTGGTTCTGGGATTCGTCGTCTTCGATGGCCCTCCAATCGACCCTTCCAAAGCTGCCCGGCTGCGATGCCTTGAAGAGAGCGATGGCATCACCCTCGATGACCTCGCACAATGCATGAGTTGCCGCATCATTGTAGCAGCTGCCCCCGCCAAGCCCGTTGCTGCAGACCACAAAGCCGTCATTTTTCTGCAACGTCTCGCTTCTGAAATCGGTGTGCACTAGTCCGAAAGGAACGGCTGCGGTTTCGCCTGAGATCAACTCTAACCCTGTCGCCATACGCAGCCATGGCTTTGCTGCCTTAGGGGCTTCTTTGTCAACTGTGTGCGGGAGGTCTGATAGATCGGGAACTACGCAATCACGGGGAAGCTCGCCAAACGGAATCCAGTCAGCAAATCGCTCTGCATGGAAAATCTCCAACCCTTCCATCAGTCCAGAGATACACGCCTGTGAAATCGTCGAGCCCTTTCCAGATGAAACTGTAAGGGCCCGTGAATTTGGGCGAACCACTGACGTAACGCAGAGTCCAATTTCGTCCAATCCAGTTATGTCTGCCACCCTGGTAATGCCGGCCTCCGGTATCAATTCCCAGCATGCAGCTAATGCAGGACTGAGGGTCGCGGAACCACGGAGGACGGCTGCGGATGAAGAACAAAGGACTCGTTCCGCAGCGCAATTCTCTCGCCCAAGGGTTTGCTTGCGCACCACCGCTTCACGAGACCGCTAGTTGCGGCCCATGATAACCATACCGTCACCAATTGTGATCGGTTCATAAATCGGCACCGTTCCTTTCCCTCCAAGCCGAAGCTGAACGGCACCGGAAATGTTGATGACATTGCCACGTATCGAATCTAGCGCTTTCGTAATTTGCTCATCGACATACTTCCACCTTTTGTCGCCGAGATTCCGGTCGAATCCGACAAGTGCGTTCCCCGGAATTGCGTAAAGTCTCTTGTCCGCCTCACCTCCACCAGCGTCAATCGGCTGAATGTCCACTTGGACAAAAAGCGTTCCGTTTATGGTTCGCTTCTCATCATCACTTAGCTTATCGCCTACGAAGTAGCTGAAAAGAGCTGCCCGAAATTGCAACAAATCCTTGTCAGAAGATCTTATCGCATGAAGGTCCGCTCGTGCCAGCGCCGCGCGATTTAATACAATCGGCACGTAGCCAGCGACGAAATCATTGAAATCCTTGCAGTCAGATTGACGAATGCCACCGTTGACCTTTGGAGACTCGCCTGCTTCAAGTTTCTTCTTCGATTCTTTATTGTCTTCGAAAAAGTACGTCATATGATCGATTTCTTTGGGGGAACCGGCATCCAACCAATTTTTGTATCGGACGTAGAACTCCTCGTTTCCCTCTTCAATCCATTTATCGACATCCGGATCGGCGGTATAAGTTGCACAGAAGTTAGGATCACCTGCAGGCATATTTCCCTCCTCATCAACAGAATTAGGTCGTATAGAAGCCGAGGCTGCGTGTCAGCATTTTTTACTAGTCCGGTTGCGGTACAATGCGGTTTGTGCCATCTTCGTGTGCATTCGGGTAGCCGAAAAATATGAGCACACCGTCGCCCATGTATTTGGCGATGAAACCGCCGAGCCTACTTCCTCAGTCACCGCCGACTGATAGCTGGCGATTACCTGCCGGAAGTCCTCTGGATCGAGCTCTACAGAAAGTTTGGTTGACCCGACCAGGTCACAAAACATCACCGTCAACTGACGGCGCTCTGCCACCCTATCATCGGCGCCTGTGTCTTTGCTGTAGGTGACAACGGCAGGCTCAACACGCAGTGCCGCAATCTCGGAAAGCAGCTTACGTCGATGGCCAACGAGGGCAACACCAAGATCCTTTAGATCGTCAGTGGTCAAATGATGCAATATCTCGGCATCGACAGCGTTCTCCTCGAACGCAGCTGCGTACTGGCCAAGGCCTAAGCTTCGCAGCCAACTGCCAACGTCCATGGACGTCCCCGATTGGAGTGATCCGCAAGAACTTAGTGTAATCGAGCTGGAGCGAAGGAACTAGCACCTACTGCCCCTTAGTCCGCCGCCGAGTGTTCGAACATCATCGAGCGTCCGCGTTGGGTCAACTCGCGATACGGACCTTGGAGGTTGAGCGCCCGCTATCGTTCTTCGCTGCACCACAAGCAGACATTCTGCTTCCGGCCAAATTGTCGCCTTTCGAGAACTGGCGGCGAATGACTGCTACGGGCGCTTCCACGCTGTTCCGGGAGCTCGCATGCTCCTTTCCGTCCAAAAACGTTGATCCGCGGGCGGACGTTGCCCCGGCGGCTATCCAACCTGACCAGCCGGCGCGCGTCGCCGGGCGGTCGTTGGCGGCTTCAGCGCGGCTTCACCAGGAGCGGGAACGCTCCTCTGCGGACCAATGATGCACATAGCATCGCATACTCAGCGACAATCCGTCACCGTTCGCCGTCGACCGCGTTCGGTCTTCAGCCCGAATGACTGCTCGTGACCGATATGGGCATCCTGTTGGTAGCGTCGTCGTGCAGCATTGAAATTATTGAGTAATTTTGTCTGGAGGCGCTACCACATATGCGCGATTTACTAGTTATTTCAATAGCTTATTATTTTGGTAGCGGGAGGGCGCTGCCACCTTTCCCGACACTCATCCAACAGTCAGTTCAGGCTTCGCTGCTAAGGCTAAGCCAAACTAGCTAATCTGCGAATCTGGGTCGAGAGCGCGTGCCAACTGAAGAACGTAGGTCCCTGGGTTGGTATCCTGTCGTCACCTCTTCAGGCTGAATGTCAGGAACGCGCCTCAAATCGGACATTAGCCAGGATTGAGTCGTCCGAAAGCCGCCATACATCCAGGCCGAACTCTAGCAGCTTCGTGCTCCCCAATTCGGCCCAGTCGCCCACCAGCGGTCAAATGGAAGCATGGAGCGCTGATGGTCGGCAGTTGTGTCTTTAAGCGGTGCGACTGAAGCGATCGACCCTGAAATCATCGAGCGGCGTTTCGCAGCGGTCGGTCATGATGAGCTCGGCCATGGCGTCGCCCACGCCCGGACCGAGCTGGAAGCCGTGTCCGCTGAAACCGAAGGCGTGGAACAGACCCGTCGTCGTCGCCGAGCGTCCCATGACCGGCAGCATGTCCCGCATATAGCCCTCGCAGCCGGACCAGGTGCGGATGACCGCGACCTGAGCAATCGACGGCAGAAGGCGCGCGACGGCGCGCAATTGCGACGGAAGGCGCATGGGATCGGCGGCCGCATGGCCGGGATCCAGGTCCACCGCCACCCTTTCGGCGGCGCCGCCGAAGACGATGTTGCCCCGCTCGACCTGGCGCAGATAGGCGCCATGGTCCTTGTCGCGGGTCCAGATGCCGACCACCGGCAGGATCCGATGCGGCAATGGCTCGGTCACGCCCATCTGCGGGCCGCGGGCGTCGAGCGGAACATCGTCCCCGAACTGCGCGGCGATGCGAGCGCCCCAAGCGCCGGCGGTATTGAGCAGGCACTCGGCAGCGAACGTGCCCTTTGGACTGGCGATAAGGAAACCGGAGCCCGTGTAGGTGATCTTCTCGACCTGAGCTCCCTCAACGATTTCCGCGCCGAGCTTGCGGGCCGCCTCGGCAAAGGCAGGGGCGATCAGCCGCGGATTGCTGCTGCCATCTTGCGGAGAGAACGACGCCGCGATCGCTTCGGGACCGAGGCCGGGAAAGCGGGAACGTAACTCGCGCGAGCCAAGTTCTTCCAGTTCGAGCCCCCAGGGCCGCGCCGCCTCGGCATAGGCCCGCATGTCGGCGAGACTGCCTTCATCGAAGATCAGCCGGATATGACCGGTGGCGCGGAATTCTACGTCGCGGCCAAGCATCTTCTCGGCCTCGCCCCATAGGCTGAGCGAGCGGTGGGCCAGCGGAAGCTGAGACAGATGGCGTCCCGTGCGCCGGATGTTGCCGAAGGAGGCGACAGTTGCCCCGGTGCCGATCCGGTTGCGCTCGATCAGCGTCACGCGTGCGCCACGCTTGGCGAGGAAATAGGCCGAAGCCGCCCCCATCAGTCCGCCGCCCAGCACGATCACATCCATAGTGGCCCCTTGCAAACAGCAACCTTTGCCTGCCCGATCTTGTCGGCGCCGCGGCATTGCGTCAAAGATGGGTTTGGACAAGAACCATAAGCTTTACCTATGGAGTGGCAATGCGGGCGCGGCAGCTCGAAGTGTTCATCGCCGTCATGCGCGCGGGTACAGTCACCGCCGCGGCGCGGATGCTGAACATCTCCCAACCTGCTTTGAGCCAGATCCTGCTCCACACCGAAGACGAACTCGGCTTCACGCTGTTCGAGCGGGTCAAGGGCCGGCTACGGCCGACCCCGGAGGCGCTTGAGATATTCGCCGACGCCGAGAGGCTGTCGGCTGGGCTGGAAGGCTTGCGCCGCAAAACCACCGACTTGCGTCTCGGCCGGACTGGGCTGGTGCGGGTCGCGGCTTCGCCACCGCCGGCCATGGCGATATTGCCGCGCGCTTTCACCGGATTCCGGGCGCAACATCCCAATATTTTGCTGCGTTCCCATATGGCGCCGATCGCCGCGATCATCGACATGCTGCGCGCCGGCGATGCCAGCCTCGGCGTGGCCATGGACGACCGCCTGCCTCCCGATATCGAGGCGGAAGTGATCGGCAGCGTCGGCTTCTCATGCCTGCTCCCTGCCGCGCATGCGTTGGCCAGAAAAACCGAGCTGACGCTCGCCGATCTCGTCGGCGAGGAATTGATATCCTATCGCGGAAACACCCGTCCCGCCGACGAACTGGCCCATGCGGCCCGCGCGCAGGGTGTGGCGCTTTCGCCGTCGCTCGAGATCGACGTATCCATCTCCGCGGTCGGCTTCGTCCAGGCCGGTCTGGGCATCGGCCTCGTCGACGCGCTGCTGCCGTGGCACCAGTTTGCCGGGCTTGCCGTCAGGCCGCTCGCGGCGGGGACGCAATTTCCGATCGCGCTGCTGACCTCGCGCACCCGGGCTCTTTCGCGGGCTGATGAGATGATGCGCGAGCAAATCCGTGCGGCCTGTTCCGCCGTCCTGGGCGAAGACGGCACAAGGGCATAAGCAAGACTTATATCCTTGCCCGTCATACGTCTTGGACCCGGACCGTCCGGTCGTGCCAGCTTTGCGTTGGCAGACAGGAAGGGACGCATCATGGACAGTGCCATCGCGGCGGATGCAGCGCAGAACGGGGCCGACTGGAAGGTCGGCGTCGATATCGGCGGGACATTCATCGATTTCTGCGCGCTCGAAGCCCGTTCCGGTCGGGTCGCCTCGTTGAAAGTGCTGACGACGCCGGAAGATCCGGGTGCCGAGTTGATGACGGGCCTCACCCTTCTGGCCGAACGCGAAGGCTTCGATCCTACGCGCATGACGCGCTTCGTGCACGGAACGACCGTCGGCATCAACACGATCATCCAGCGCAAGGGCGCGCCGCTGGCGCTGTTCACCAATGCCGGCTTCGAGGATGTGATCGAACTCGCGCGGCTGCGAATGCCGGACATGTATTCGCTGTTCTGCTCGCGGCCGGACCCGCTGATCTCGCGCGACATGGTTTTCGGCATTCCGGTCCGCATGCGTGCCGATGGAAGCGAATCCCAGGCACCGGACATGGCGGCGGTGGAGAGGGCGGTGACAGTGGCGAAGGCAAGCGGGGCGCAAGGTATCATCGTGTCCTTCCTCCATTCCTGGCGCAATGCCGCGCAGGAAGCCTCCGTCAAGGCGACGATCGCGCGTCTTGCGCCCGACCTCTTCGTTTTCTCCTCGGCCGAGGTGTGGCCGGTCATCCGCGAATACGAGCGCAGCTCGACGGCCATTCTCAATGGCTATGTCCATCCGCGTGTCGCAGGCTATCTGACGGCGCTGGAAGTGCGGCTGAAGGGTCTCGGCGCGCCAGCCCGCCCCATGCTGACGAAGTCGAATGGTGGGCTGATGAACGCTGCCGAAGGCAAGCACGCCTGCGTCAACATGCTGCTGTCGGGAACGGCCTCCGGCGTCATCGGTGCCTCATGGCTGGCGCGTCAGGCAGGCGAAGACAAGGTTCTTACCCTCGACATCGGCGGGACCTCGGCCGACTTTGCGCTCATCATCGGCGGCGAAGCGCAGTTCGGCACCGGTGAACTGATCGGCGAATTTCCGCTGCACATCCCCTCTGTGTCGGTGAGCTCGATCGGTGTCGGTGGCGGCTCGATCGCCAGTGTCGACGCGCAAGGGGTACTGCGTGTCGGGCCGGAGTCGGCCGGTTCGACGCCAGGACCGGCATGCTACGGCCGTGGCGGCGAGCAGCCGACGGTGACGGACGCCATGGTGGTGTGCGGATGGCTCGGTCACAGCGAGATGGCCTATGGCCAGCTCAGGATCGATACTGGATTGGCGCATCGCGTGGTTGGCGAGCTTGCGGCCCGGCTCGGCCGGGCGGTCGAGCAGACCGCGCAGGCGATCCTCGACATCGCGGTGTCGGAAATGTTCGTCGAGGTCGAGAAGCTCGCCTCGCGGGCCGGCGTGGACCTGCGCGATTTCACGCTGATGCCTTTCGGCGGCGGCGGTCCGATGCTTGGCGCCTTCCTTGCACGCGAGCTTGGGATGAAGCGTGTCATGGCGCCCCGGCGTCCCGGCGTGGTGTCGGCGCTGGGCGGGCTGGTGGCGGACCTGCGCGGGGACTTCATTCGCACCGTCTTCAGCCCGCTATCGGGCATGTCGCTTGCAGGAATTCGCGAGGCCTTCGAGGCCCTCGCGCGTGAGGGTCGCGACTGGCTTGCGGCGCAGGGGCACGACGCACCGGCGGAACTCAGTCTTTCCTGCGACATGCGCTATGTCGGGCAGAGTTATGAGATCGAGGTCGTCCTTCTGCCGGAATGGCTGACGGACGGCAATGTGGCCGCCATCGAGCAGGCCTTCCATCTCACCCATGAGCAGCTCTACGATTTCCACGACCCTGACGGCGAGATCGAGCTTGTGAATGTCCGGCTGTCCGCCGTAGGCGCGGGGCCGAAACTCTTCTTCCCGGAGGTCGATGCGATCGACGCCCCGGCCATTCCGGCGCGCCGGCTCCCGGTCTACACGGGCGTGAGCGTCGAGACCATCGACCTCCACGACCGGCAAATTCTCGTGCCGGGCAGCACGTTCCTCGGGCCTGCCGTGGTGGTGCAGGAAGACACGACCTTTGCCATTCCCGCCGGAACCCAGGCACGGGTCGACCGCCATCTCAATCTTCTGCTGACCTTCCCGGAGTGATGCCTTGTTTGACCGGACAAACCTGCAGGTTCTGGCGAACCATGCCCGCGCGGCGGCCGAGAACATGGCCCACACGCTGCACCGCACCGCGCACTCCGCCTTCGTCAAGGAGACGCAGGATTTCACGGTGATGCTGATGGACCGCTCGGGGGCGACCTTCGCCGTGCCGATGGAGCTCGGCGCCACCTGGTATCCGGGGCTTACGTATCACCGTGCGATCGCGATGGTCGACGACTACCGGCCAGGCGACGTCGCCTTCACCAACGATCCTTATTCCGGCCACGTCGCCACGCACGCGCCCGACACGCATCTGTGGAAACCGGTCTTCGTCGATGGTGAGATTGTCGCCTGGACCGGGGGGCACATCCACAACACCGACATGGGCGGGGCGGTGCCGGCTTCGCTCAGCCGGGCGCTGACCGAAATCCATCAGGAAGGCATCCGCTTTCCCCCGATGAAGCTGGTGAGGGAGGGCGTCTTCGACGAGACGATCCTGCGGATCATGAGCACCAATGTGCGCAAGCCCGACCTCAACATCGGCGACATCAAGGCGCTGGTCGGCGCGCTCAACACCGGCGAGCGCAAGATCCAGGCGATGGTGAGGAAGTTCGGCAAGGCCGGCTTCATCGAAGGCGTTTGCGCTCTTCTCGACCATGCCGAAGCGCAGGCGCGCGACGTGCTGCGCTCCATGCCTGACGGCACTTGGGAATTCGCTGACTATGCCGACGAGGATTCGGTCGAGGCCAATCCCTGCCGGCTTAAGCTGACGCTGACAATCAGGGGCGACGAAGCAGTGCTCGACTTCACCGGGTCCGATCCGCAGCTCGGCTCGTCGCTCAACGTGCCTTCCGGCGGTGACCCGCGCCACACCATGCTGCTGGTGGGCGTCTACTATGTGCTCTACACGCTCAACCCGAAGATCCTGCTCAACACGGGCCTTACCCGGCCGTTCACCTGCATCGCGCCCCAGGGTTCGGTGCTCAATCCGGTCCACCCGGCCGCGGTGGGCATGCGCTCGCTCACCTGCGCCCGGCTGCGGTCGGTCATCTTCGGCGCCTTCTCGCAAGCAGTACCGGAGCGCCTGCCTGCGGCTCCAGCCGGCAACAACTGCATCGTCAACGTCATGACCACGGACGAGCGGACGAGCCGGACCATCATCACGGCGGTGAACCCCGTGGTGGGCGGCGGCGGCGCGATGCCGCATCGCGATGGGACCAACGGATCGGGCGCCGATGCCGCCTATCTCAAGAACACGCCGATCGAGATCACCGAGACCGAGACCCCGGTCGAGTTCGTGAAATACGGGCTCGCCAGGGACAGCGGCGGTGCGGGCCGTTGGCGCGGCGGGCTGGCGACCGAGATGGCCTTCCGTGTCTTCGCCCCCGACTCCAGGATCACGGCGCGCAACCGCGACCGCAGCTTCTTTCGTCCCTGGGGCGTGCTGGGCGGCAAGGCGGCCGGCCTGTCGGACATGGTCGTCAATCCGGGGACCGAGCACGAGCGGCGGCTGGGCAACATCGACACTGCGGTCCTGCAGCCTGGCGACGTGCTCGATATCCGCTCCGCCGGAGGCGGCGGGCGCGGCGATCCGCATGAGCGTGAGCCCTGGCAGGTCGTGCAGGACGTGCGGCGCGGCTATGTCTCGCCGGCTGCTGCCGAACGCGACTATGGCGTCGTCATCCGCGGCGGCCAAGTCGACGAACAGGCGACGCAAAGGCTGCGCGCGCGGCAGCGGCCGGCCCCCGGCCATTTCCATTTCGGTCTGGAGCGTGAGGGCTACGAAGCGCAATGGACGCCGGCCGCCTATGACCGGCTCACCGCCATACTAAGGGACCTGCCGATCCACTGGCGGTTCTTCGCCAAGACGGAGATCTTCCGTCGCATGAAGGGGCGCTCGGGGCCGGAGGGCGTCCAGGCGGCGTTCGATGCGGTCTGCGAACGGTTCCCCGAATTGCCTCGTCCTGGCCCGGTGCGAGAGGCAGCGGAATGATCACGGCCGGCCGCATCGTTCGGCTGGCCGAGCGCGACCGTGCGCAGCTGCATTTCTTTCTCGACGGGCAGATGCGTACTGCACTGGCGGGCGACACCGTGCTGACCGCCATGCTGGCTTCAGGGCACGCGTTGCGAAAGTCCGAGTTCGGACCCGAGCCGCGGGCCGGTTTCTGCCTGATGGGAGCCTGCCAGGATTGCTGGGTGTGGCAGGACGAGGGACCGCGCATGCGGGCGTGCTCGGCACTTATCAGGGAAGGCATGCGGTTGCGCACAACGGAGCCGGAGAGCTGGCCGTGAGCGAGACCTTACCGCCGCGGATCGTGATCGTGGGCGCCGGTCCGGCCGGCATAAGGGCCGCCGCGACGCTGGTAGAGGCCGGGCTCCACCCGGTGGTGATCGACGAAGGGCAGCGCGCAGGCGGCCAGATCTATCGGCGCCCGCCTGCCGGTTTTACCCGCACAGCGGAGCAACTCTACGGGTCGGAGGCGGCGAAGGCGGGCGCCCTGCATGCGCTCTTCGACCGATTGGCCAAACCGGGGCGCCTTACACATTGCGCGGCGAACTCGGTCATCGCAGTGCAGGAGGGTCGGCTGCACGTGCTGGGAGAGTGTGGCGTGCAGGTGATCCTCTATGACCGCCTGATCCTTGCGACCGGCGCATCCGACCGTGTCGCTCCGGTCCCGGGCTGGCAGAGCGCCGGCGTCTACAGCCTTGGCGCGGCACAGATCGCGCTCAAGGCGCAGGGCGTGGCGCTTGGGCGGCGGATCGTACTGATGGGGTCGGGGCCTTTGCTGACGCTGGTCGGCGCCCAGCTCGTCAAGGCTGGAGCCGATGTGGCAGCGGTCCTGGACACCTCTCCCTGGCATCAGCAGATGCGGGGGCTCTGGAAGCTTGCCGCCCGGCCGCTCGTCGCGCTGCGCGGTCTGGCCTTGCGGGCGCGGCTCGGCGGCCGCTACCATGCGGGCGTGACGCTCGAACGGATCGAGGCCGACGGGCAGGGTGTCACAGCGATGCGCTGGCGCGACGCCGGAGGTCGGGAGCGCCGGACCCCATGCGACATGATCGGCATGGGCTGGCACCTGCGTGCGGAAACGCATCTGGCCGACCTTGTGGGATGCGCCTTCACCTATGACGAGGAGTGGCGGCAATGGCTGCCAAAGAGCGACGAGATGGGTCGGGCCGGCAACGGAGTCTATCTTGCGGGCGATGGGGTTCGTCTTCTGGGTGCGGACGGCGCAGAAATCGCTGGACGTCTCGCGGCGGCGGCATGCCTTGCCGATCTCGGACATCCGGAGCCTTCCGCCAGCGCCGATCTGCGCAAGCTCGCGAGGCTCGGGCGCTTTGCCCGTGGACTGGCTTGCGCCTTCCCCTGGCCGGACGAAATGGTGCGGGCACTGCCCGACGACGCGGTCGTCTGCCGCTGCGAAAATGTGAGTGCCAAAGCCGTGCGCGAGAGCGCGGATTTCGGCGGCGGCGAGGCTAACAGGGTGAAATCCCTCTCACGTGTCGGCATGGGGCGATGCCAGGGGCGCTACTGCCAGTTGGCTGCCGTCGAACTCGTCGCGGCGCAAGCCGGCTGCACACCCGACGCTGTCGGCCGGTTCCGCGGGCAGGCCCCTGTCCGCCCGGCGCCCGTGGGTGCTTTTCTTCGAGATGGCTGATGCGAACGTCACATCGCTAACGGAGGTGGGGTTCTGCCGCTCTCTAGAAGTCGGCGACCTTGCCCCAGGCCGACGCCTCGAAGCGCCGTGGATCATAGGATGTCGCATCGACGATCGGTTCCGAACCGGTCACCAGATCGGCGACGAGATGGCCGGCGCCGGGCCCGATGCCGAACCCGTGCCCCGAAAATCCGGCAGCCAGGAAGAAACCGGGAACGGTGTGGATCTCACCGATGGCAGGCACGCCGTCCGGCGTGCTGTCGATGTAACCGGCCCAGGCCGCACTGATCCTGGTCTGGCGCAGAGCCGGCAGCAGTTCGAGAGCCCGGGCGTGGGTCAGGCGGATCGTCGCCCTATCCGGAACAGGATCGAGGATGCGCATCCGCTCCATCGGCGTCGGCTGGTCAAGCCGCCAGTGTCGGAGCGTTTCGTGGCCCGAGCGCATGCCCTGCAGCCCACCTGGCGCGAGGCTTCGCCACCGCTTCAGGAACATCGGCAGGAACTGCGACGAGAAACGCAGCTGCTGCGGCGTCACATCCACGCGGCCGCGTCCGCTTATGGCGAGTGTGTAGCCGCCGTCGCTGCGACGCGTGGCCGAGATCCTTGCCGTGTGCAGCGCATCCGGCAGACCTTCAGCGCCGGGCGAGACGGACAGGATGGAGGAACGGATCGACGCCTCCGGAAAGCGGAAGCCGAACTGATGGCAAAACGAGGAGGCCCAGGCGCCGCCGGCCAGGATCGCCACCTTGGTCCGGATGGTTCCGCTTTCCGTGACCACGCCGCTCAGGCGGCCGGCCTCGGTCTCGATACCGCGCGCAGCGCAATTCTGGTGCACGGTGCCGCCGAGCTTGAGGATGGCACGGGCGACCGAGGGCGCTGCGCGCGACGGGTCGGCGGTGCCGTCGCTCGGCGAGAAGACGCCGCCCTTCCAGGTCCGGCCCGTGGCGCGGCCCCGCTCGCTGGCCCCAGCGCTGTCGAGCATGTGCGTGGTCACGCCCGCCGTCCTGGCGAAGTCACGCCAGCGCGCCCAGCCGGCCAGTTCCGCCTCGTCATTGCTGAGATAGAGCAGGCCGCAACGGCGAAATCCGGTGTCCTCGCCGGTTTCCGTCGCGAAGCTGTCCCACAGATCGAGGCTGCGGGTTGCCATCGGCAGCTCGCGCGCGTCGCGGTTCTGCTGGCGGCACCATCCCCAGTTCCTGGAGGACTGCTCGGCGCCGATGCGTCCCTTTTCGACAAGCGCGACCTTCATGCCGCGCCTGGCCAGATAGTAGGCCGCGAAGACACCGACAATGCCGCCGCCGATCACCACCGCGTCCGCGGACTGTGGCAGTTGGCCAGATGTCTCGATTTGCTGCAGCGGCGCGCGCATGGTCTCTCTACCTTGAAGCGCCAATCTAGCGCGTTGCGCAGGCAGCCGCTGCTGCAGTTGAGGTCGAAGCAGAATTTTATTCCGGCAACCAGGCTGAAATCGGGAGTCGCTGCGTTTCAAAGCGGTGCCCGCTCGGTTGGACAGGCCAGCGGGCTGTGGTAGTGTCGATGGAAATTAGTACGGCAGCATTTTGTGCTGTGGCATGCGATCTTCGGAGACGGCCGTGAAACTGGATCGGATCGACATCAAGATTCTTCACGAATTGCAGAAGAACGGCCGCATCACCAATGTGGAACTGGCTGATCTGGTGCATCTGTCGCCAAGCCCGTGCCTGATGCGGGTCAAGAAACTGCAGTCGGAAGGTTACATCGAAGGCTATTCTGCGCAGGTCAACATCGGCAAGCTTGGCCAGACGCTGACCGTGTTCACCGAAATCACCTTGAAGAACCATCGCCAGGTGGACTTCGCCCGCTTTCTCGCCGTGGTGGAGAAGATCGACCAGGTCATCGAATGCCACCTCGTGTCGGGCGGCTACGACTATCTGATGAAATTCGTGACCGCCGGCATCGGCGAGTACCAGACGATCATGGAGCGGCTGACCGACATGGATATCGGCATCGACAAATACTTCAGCTTCGTGGTGCTGAAGTCGCCCATCGTCAAGGCGCACATGCCGCTGCCCAGCCTGTTTCCGATGTAGTTAGAGCAATTCCGAGGGGGTCCCGGTAGCCCAAAACCGCCCCACCGCTCTATCGGTGTCCGTACTGGCTGACGAGCTCGGGGTCGCGGACGAGGCCGTCGAGCCAGGTCGGGTCGAGCTTCGGCACTGAGGAGAACAGAAGCTTGGAATAGGGGTGGGTTGGCGCCGTCAGCTTGTCGGGTGTGATCTGCTCCACCCGCTCCCCATTATACATGACCATGATCTCGTCGCAGATGGCCTCGACCACGGAGAGGTCGTGGCTGATGAAGATGTAGGAGAGTCCCAGTTCGCGCTGCAATTCCTTGAGCAGCTCTATCACTGCGGACGCTACCACTGTATCGAGCGCCGAGGTGATTTCATCGCAGATGATGAGCTTGGGGTTGGCCGCCAGGGCGCGCGCGAAGTTCACCCGCTGCTTCTGGCCGCCAGAGAGCTCCGATGGGTGCCGGTAGCGCAGCGTTCTCGGCAGGCGCACCATATCGAGCAACTCGTCGACGCGCTTCGAGCGCGCCTGCCTGTCGAGCCGGTGATAGAAGGCCAGGGGGCGGGAGATGATGTCTTCCACGGGCTTCGCCGGATTGAGCGCGGTATCGGCATATTGGAACACGATCTGCATCTCGCGCAGCTGGTCCTGGCTGCGTTTCCTGGCGGAGCGTTGCAGATCCTTGCCGTCGAAGACGATGTCGCCGGCCGCCGCCGGATGGATGCCGGCGATGACGCGCGCCAGCGTCGATTTTCCGCAACCGGATTCGCCGATGACCCCGAGATTGCGCCCCTTCTCGACGACCAGGCTGACGGAATCGACCGCGCGGATAAGTGGCAGTCCGTCAGCCCGCACCGCGCCATAACCTGCCGTCACATTGTCGATGCGCAGCAGCTGCTTTGTCCCGGCATCCGCGTCCGCATGCGCTTGCCGCGGCTTCGGTTCGAAGGCGGCCAGCAGTTCGCGCGTGTAGGGATGTTGGGCAGCCGAAAGGATAGCCGCCGTAGTGCCGGTCTCCTGCACTTCGCCGCCTTTCAGCACCACGATGCGGTCGGCGATCTGTGCAACGACCGCGAGGTCGTGGGAGACATAGACACCCGCTACCCCGCCCGCCCGCATGACCGACTTGAAGGCCTTCAGCACGTCGATCTGCGTCGTCACGTCGAGTGCCGTCGTCGGCTCGTCGAAGATGACCAGCTTGGGATCGCTGATGAGCGCCATGGCCGCCGACAGCCGCTGCAACTGCCCGCCCGAAACCTGGTGCGGATAGCGGGCGCCGATCCCTTCCGGATCCGGCAACGACAAGGCCCTGAACAGCTCGACCGCGCGCTGGCGGGCCCGCTCTGGCGGCATCAGCTTGTGGATCCGTGTGACTTCGATCACCTGCTCCATGATCGTGGATGAGGGGTTGAAGGAGGCGGCGGCACTTTGCGGAACATAGGCGATATCGGTGCCGCGCAGCCTGGCACGTTCCTTTTCGGAAAGTGCTGCCATGTTCTTGCCGTTCACGTTGATCTCGCCGCCGGTGATCCGGCAGCCGGGGCGCGCATAGCCCATGAGCGAAAGCGCCACCGTGGTCTTGCCGGAGCCGCTTTCGCCGATCAGGGCGACGATCTCGCCGTCGGCGATGTCGAGGCTGACGCCCTTGATGATCTCGACAAGCCGTCCGGAGTCGGTCTTCGCCTCGATCTTCAGGTTCCTGACCTCGACGAGATTGCTCATGCGTCCCGGTCCCTGATCTTCTGCGGCAGGTTGTCGATCAGCAGGTTGACGCTGATGGTGAGGCTGGCGATGGCCAGCGAGGGCACGATGACGGCGGGGGCCGCGAAGGGCAGGCCGCCGATGTTCTCGCGCACCAGCGCGCCCCAGTCGGCGAGCGGGGGCTGGAGGCCGAGCCCCAGGAAGGACAGGCCGGAGAGCAAAAGCACGATGAAGACGAAGCGCAGGCCGAAGTCGGCCAGCACCGGGCGGATGATGTTGGGCAGGATCTCGGACCCGATGAGATAGACTGTGCTCTCGCCACGGACGCGCGCGACGGTGATGAAGTCCATGGTGTTGATGTTGACGGCGAGCGCGCGCGCGAAGCGGTAGGCGCCGGGGATGTAGATGACGGCGAGCGTCAGGATCAGCACCGGGATCGACGAGCCGACCGCAGCGACGACCACAAGGCCGAACAGCTTGCTGGGGATGGAGTTCATGGCGTCCAGGAAGCGGCTGAGGCAGGTGTCGAGCCAGCCACCGGTGACGGCCGCGATCATCCCCAGCACGACGCCCGAAAAACAGGCGATGGAGACGGCGGCAAGCGATATGCCGACGGTGTAGCGGGCGCCCATCAGAACTCGCGAGAGCATATCACGCCCCAGATAGTCCGAGCCGAGCCACAGTCCCTGGCGCATCGGGCCGAAATAGTCGTCGTCGACAATGTCGCCGATCGAATGGGGAATGACGTAGGGCGCTAAGATCGCGACGAGCGTCCAAGCCAGGATGACCAGCGCGGCCACGACGCCCACGAGGCTGTAGCTGTGGCCCAGGAAGGACCGTCGGGAGGTTGTCACGCGCGCTATCGTCATCTGAGCCTCGGGTTGGACATGATGGCGACGACGTCGGCGGCTGTGATGAGGAAGAGATAGCCGAGGCAGAAGATCATCGCGCAGCTCTGGATCAGCGGCAGGTCGCGGGTGGCGACGGCATCGACCATCAGCTTGGCGATGCCGGGATAGTTGAAGATCGTCTCGACGATGATGACGCCGCCGACCAGATAGGACAGCGAAAGCGCGACCGCATTGACGATCGGCCCGAGCGCATTGGGGAGCGCGTGCCTCAGCACCATGCGGCCGCGCGAGGCACCTTTCAGAAGCGCCATCTCGACATAAGGCGTGGAGAGCGTTTCGATCACCGCGGCGCGGGTCATGCGGATCATCTGGGCGGAGATGACGAAGGTGAGCGTGATCACCGGCATCGCATAGATGCGCACGAGATCGGTCAGCGAATGCGCTTCATTGACCGAGGACAATGCCGGCAGCCATTTGAGATAGACTGCGAAAAGCAGGACGGCGAGGGTCGCGACCATGAATTCCGGCACCGAGATGATACCGATCGAGAGAACAGTGACGGTGCGGTCGTAGACGGAGCCACGCAGCATCGCGGCGGTGATGCCGAGCGTCAGCGCCAGCGGCACCGAGAGCAGCGTGGTGATGCCGGCGAGCTTCATGGTGTTGACCAGGCGCCCGCCGATCAGCGTCGCGACTGGCATCTCGTTGGCGTAGGAGGTGCCGAGGTCGCCGTGAAGTAAGCCAAGAAGCCAGCGCAGGAAGCGCAGGATCGCTGGATCGTTGAGATGCATGGCCTCGCGCAGGCCAGCGACCGCTTCGGGAGTCGCCGCCTGGCCGAGCAGGATCGACGCGGTGTCGCCAGGCAGCATGCTGGTGGCGAAAAACACGGCGAACATGACGATCAAAAGCGTGACGACCGCGATCCCCAGCCGCTTCAGCACGAGGTTCAGAACCCCAGACTTCATGGAAGCGCTCCCTCCGGTTGTTCGGCCAAGCAATCTTGCGCAATGCAGTGCCGAGGACCGGCTGACCGGCCCCCGGCAGGCTTCTCCTAGGCTTCGAGCCAGAGATATTCCGCCATTGCGTAGCCCATCATGCCACCGAGCGGGTTCGCCTCCAAACCCTTCACCTTGCTGGAGAGGGCATCCACGTTGGAAATGTAGGCCGGGATGATGGTGCCGGCCTCCTCGGAGACCATAGCCTGCATCTGGCCGTAGATCTCCTTGCGCTTGGCCTGGTCGAGCAGGCCGCGCGCCTCGATGAGCAGCTTGTCGAACTTCTCGGACTTGTACTGGCTTTCGTTCCACGGCGCGTTGGACGCGTAAAGGAGCGAGAACAAGATGTCCGGCGTCGGGCGCGGATTGATGTTGCCGAAATGGATCGGCGCCTTGAGCCAGTAATTGTCCCAATAGCCGTCGGACGGAACGCGCTGGACGTCGAGCTTCATGCCGATATCCGCGCCGGCGGCCTGGATGATCATCGCCATGTCGATCGACGAGGTCGCGGCGTCGGAAGCGATCACCGGGATAGACTGGCCGAGCAGGCCTGCCTTCTGGAAGTGGAACTTCGCCTTGTCCGGGTCGAAAGCCTTCGGCTTGACGTCGGCGTTATGGAAGATATTCGCCGGCGAGACGGGCTGGTCGTTGCCGATTTCGCCGAGGCCGCGCAATGCCGATTTGACGATCTGCTCGCGGTTGACGAGATACTTCATGCCGGCCACGAAGTCGGCCTTGCTGCCGGGATCCATGTCGAGCCGGATGTTCAGGTCCGTGTAGTTGCCCGAGGTCGTCTTCGACAATTCGAAGCCCTGCTGGCCGCCGATGAGCTTCATCGCGCGCGGATTGATCGAAGCCGCAAAATTGATGTCGCCGGAAAGCAGGGCGTTGACGCGGGCGCTGTCGTCGCTGATGGCGATGAACTCGAAGGAGTCCAGGTAGGGCTTGCCCGACTTCCAGTAGTTCTTGTTCTTGGTGACCACCGACCGCACGCCCGGTTCGAATGTCTCGAGCACGAAGGCGCCGGTGCCATTGCCCTTGGAGAAGTCCGTGGTGCCGTCCTGGACGATCATGAAGTGATGCAGCGCCAGGATGGTCGGCAGGTCGGCATTCGGGTCGGCGAGCGTGATTTCGACGGTCGATTTGTCGACCGCCTTGAAGCCGGACATCTGGGCGGCGATCTTGGCGACCTTGGAACCGACCGCCGGATCAAGATGGCGCTTCAGCGAGTAGACGACGTCGTCGGCGGTGAGGTCCTTGCCGTCGTGGAACGCGACGCCCTTGCGCAGCTTCACGGTCCAGGTCTTGGCGTCCTTGCTGTCGAAGCTCTCGGCCAGTTCCATCTGCGTGACGCCATCCTTGTCGAGGAAAGTCAGGCGGTTGTAGAGCGAGCAGCAGCGGACATAGTCGGTGGAGAGCGACGCCTTTGCAGGATCGAGCGTGTCGGCGGTCGATGACGACCAGCCGGCCGCCTTGAAATTTCCGCCGGAAACCGGCTCGGCGGCGACGGCATCAGTGGCGCGGCCAAGCACCACGCTGCCCGCGGCAACCGCGGCGCCGCCGGCCAACAGCATCTTGAGAAGCTCGCGGCGGCTCGCGCCTCGCCGAATGGCGTTTTCGACCATGGCATCGTCTGCGCTGGTCCAGTTCGTGATCTTGTCGGTCATGTTATTCCCCTTTCTGTTTGTTTGGTCGGGATGCTCGTCTTGCTGCGGCTTTCCGGGCTTGGGCTCAGGTTCGTTCCTTCAGGCTTTCCCGAACGGCCGCCGCCAACGCGGCCATTGAGGTGAAATGGTAGTCCGGCATGGTGAAGCGCTCCGGCTCGATCGTGCCGCCATAGCCCTTCTGGGCATGCCGGCGCTCGATCCAGCAATTGGTCAGGCCAAGTGCCCGGGATATGCCGATGTCGTGATACTGGCTTTGCGCGACATGCAGGATGTCGTCCTTGCTGTCGCCCCGGGCGGCGACGAAATCGAAGACCTTCTGGAAAAACGCCGGATCCGGTTTCTCCGTGCCGGTGTCGTCGGCGGTGAAGGTGGCGAAGAAGGGTGATCCGAGTTGCTTCTCGAAATGGTCGAGCGCCCAGCGCCGGGCATTGGTCATGGCAATCAGCTTGTGGGATTTCGCAAGCTCGGCCAATGCCGCCGCGCTGTCGGGGAAACCTTGCCAGGTGCTGGCGGAGTCCCGCAGGCGGACGCCGTATTTCTCCTCGGCCGGCAGGCCGAGTTGCGCCGCGATGACCATGTAGACACGTACGAGATCGTCAGGGAACAGCCCCGCATCGGGCATGTAGCGGGCCTGCCGGTACAGGGCCAGCGCGGCTTCGCCATCGATGGAGACGCCAGCGTCGGCTGCAATCCCGGCCAGGCAGGCCGTTATGCCGCCTTCGAAGTCGATCAGCGTGCCGACGACATCGAAGGTCATGTATTTGAATTCGCTAAAGCCCCTGGCCAAGACTGGCTCTCCTCTGCGCGCGGCCGAATTGCATGGTGCTGAACAGAACAAAATTCCGTGCTGTCCATGGCGTCGGCCTTTTCAAAAGCCCGGAAATTTGGGCCTTCTGGCCTTGTCTTAGGAGCAGTCTGGCACTTCCCCCGCGCTGGATTCGCCGAAAAGGCGCAGGGCTGCGGCACAAAATTGCGAAATCGCCTGCCCCGGCGCTATTTCGAAACGCGCGGTATTCGTCTCCCGTCATGCCAGGGCCTGGCGCACATCTGGATCGTCCAGCGTCTGATCGAGCGTCCGGCGCGTGCGCTCGATGATCGCGTCGATGTCGTCGTCGGTGCAGCAGAGCGGGGGAGCATAGCCGAGAACCCCGTTGGCAAAGGCACGGATGATGAGGCCGTTGTCCCACGCCCTGTCGAAGACGCGCCGCGCGGGCGTGGCCGATGCGGGAAGTGGTGTCTTCTTCTGCTTGTCGACCACCAGTTCGATCGCGGCAAGCATGCCGCGACCGCGCACATCGCCGACGAGCGGGTGATCGCTCAGGCCTTCCAATCCTGCCATCAGGCGAGCGCCGGCCTTGATGCCATTCTCCAGAAGGCCGTCTTCGTAGAGCCTCAACACCTCAAGCGCGACGGCGGCGCTGACGGGATGGGCGGAATAGGTGTAGCCGTGGCCGACCGCCGAGTTGCCCGCACCATCAGCGATGACGTCATAGACATGATCGGCCATGAACACGGCGCCCATAGGAACATAGCCCGATGTCAGGCCCTTCGCGGTCGTCATGAAGTCGGGAACGATGTCCTCGTCCGTGCAGGCGAACAGGGGTCCTGTGCGGCCGAAGCCGGTGATGACCTCGTCGGCGATGAACAGGATGCCGTACTCCTTGCAGAGCTCGCGTATCGCCTTGATCCAGCCCTTCGGTGGGACAATGACACCGCCCGAGCCCTGGATCGGCTCGGCATAGAAGGCAGCGACCCGGTCCGGTCCGATCTCCTCGATCTTGGCCTTCAGCGCGGCGAGCGATGCGGCGATGATCGTGTTCGCGTCCTCGCCTACCGGGTTGCGATAGGGATAGGGCGAGGGGATCTTGTGTTGCCATTCGAAGGGAATGCCAAAACCGGCGTGAAAGGCGGGCAGAGCTGTCAGGCCCGCGCCGACCACCGACGACCCGTGATAACCCTGCTCGATGGAAATGAACTGGTTGCGTTTCGGCTCGCCCCTGGCATTCCAATAGTAGCGGACGAAACGGATCGTGCTGTCGACCGCATCAGACCCGCCGAGCGTGAAATAGACGTGATTGAGATCCCCGGGCGCGCGCTCGGCCAGTTCCGAGGCGAGCCGGATGGCCGGCTCCGAGCCGAGGTCGAAATAGGCAGTGGCGTAGGGAAGCTCGCGCATCTGCCGGGCCGCCGCCTCGACGATGCTGTCGTGGCCGTAGCCGGCATTGACGCACCAAAGCCCGGCGAAGCCGTCAACGAGCTGCCGGCCCGACGCTTCGGTCACGGTCGCGCCCTTCGCCGATTTCAGCACGCGCACGCCGAGCGCCTCGTGGCCGCGATATGAGGAAACCGGATGGATGAGATGGGCGCGGTCGAGTTCGATAAGGGAATTGGCGAGCATTGTTGTTCTCCGGACTAACCGAGCGCCTGGTTGGCGAGGGCGTAAACTTTTGACCTGGCCTGTTCCGCGCCATTCTTGGGCGGACGGTCCATGGCCACGCCGCCGCCGACATGTGCGAGGCCGATTTCCTCGAGCCAGCCGGCAATCCCGGTCCTGCTGTCGGTATCCACGCGCAGGAAGGCGCCGCGGCGCGGCGCGGCGAAGAAGGTGATCAGGTCTTTGGCGGCGTCGGCGCTTCCTGCGATGACCGGCCCGATTACCTCGCCGCGTCCAAACGGGCGGATCGCGGCATAGGCCTCGATGCCACCGTTGTGGCGGATGACGGCGAACTGGCCGCGCTCGGCCAGTGCATCGATCAGAGCTTCCCGGTCGGCGCCATAGGCGTCGCGGTCCAGGGCCTTGATTTCCGGCAGATCGTTGGTACCTGCTGCTTCCACGCCGTCGGGCGCGCCAAGCTCTGCAACCTTGCCTTGATGCTGCAGGATCGTACCGGAGGGCACGAAGCCCAATTTCTGGTAGAGAGGCATGCCATCCACCGTCGCGACAAGCCGCAGCGGACGGTCGCCGGCAAGGGCGAGGGCCTTGTCCATGAGCCGGCGCCCGAGCCCCTTGCCCCGCACATTCCTGTCGACGATCACCATGTTGATCATGGCGCAATCCGTGCCGTAGGGCGTTACCAGGATGGTTCCGGTGACACGGCCCTGGTCGTCGAGCGCGACCGCGCCGCTCGAGAGCTGCAGCGCCATCTGCCAGTCCTGCGCGCGATGCGGCCAATTCTCCTGGCGAGAAAGCGCTACCGCCCCCTCGATATGGTCCGGCCCGAAGGCCTGCAGTTCGATCTCGCCCTGCTGCATGAGGCATCCTTTCGTCTGCCCTCAAGTCTCGACCATTGGCGCGTCGCTAATCGTCTGAAGGCTTCGGCTTCGGCGATATCTTTCGCCGTAGCGCTAGGGGTGCGCCGCATCTTGTGCTGGCACTCACCGCAGCGGACGCGCTTCACGTCTCGCGCGGCGTCGTGCTCGGCACACCAGATGCTACAGCGTGCCAAACCGGATGGTGGATACGGAACTTTCTGCTTTCGGGAGGGCGATTTCGGTGAGGTGGGTCGCCACCTGTCGTCCTATGATGAAATGCATCCCAACGCGGATGTGCTTCCACCGGAGATCGACGGACATGGCTTCTTTCAGGCCCAAATACATCACCTTCGACTGCTATGGCACGTTGACCCATTTCCAGATGGCGGAAGCGGCGCGCGATCTCTACGGCAGCCGGCTCGACGAGCCGCGCATGCAGGATTTCATCAAGAACTTCGCGGCCTATCGGCTCGACGAGATCATGGGCGACTGGAAGCCCTATGCCGATGTCGTCCACAACGCGCTCGAGCGCTCCTGCAAGCGCAACGGCGTCGCCTTCAGCGTCGACGACGCCAGGATGGTGTATGAGCGAGTCCCGACCTGGGGACCCCACGCGGACGTTCCGGCCGGCCTGGCGAAGGTGGCCAAGGAGATTCCGCTGGTCATCCTGTCCAACGCCATGAACGCGCAGATCATGTCCAATGTCGAGAAGCTGGGCGCGCCGTTCCATGCCGTCTACACGGCAGAGCAGGCGCAGGCCTACAAGCCCCGTTTCCAAGCCTTTGAATATATGCTGGACATGCTGGGCTGCGGCCCGGAGGATATCCTTCACTGTTCGTCGTCGTTTCGCTACGACCTGATGTCTGCCCACGACCTCGGCATCAAGAACAAGGTCTGGGTCAATCGCGGCCACGAACCAGCCAACCCGTACTACGGCTATGTCGAGATCGCCGACATTTCGGGTCTTCCAGGCGTGGTCGGTCTCTGAAACAGGCGGATTGCCGATGAAATTGGTCTCCTACTGGCACGACACCGCCCCTGTCTTTACCGGCGGGGCGCAAGGCCCGGTCGAGGGGCACTACGATGCCGCCATCATCGGCGGCGGCTTCACCGGACTCGCCGCGGCGCGCCAACTGGCGAAGGCCGGCGCGAAGGTGGCAGTGCTGGAGGCGGAGCGCGTGGGCTGGGGCGCATCCGGTCGCAATGGCGGACACCTGAACAACGGCCTCGCCCACAGCTACCTTTCGGCCAAGGCGGAGCTCGGCAAGGAACGGGCAATCGCGCTTTACCGGGCGCTGGACAGTTCCGTCGACACCATCGAGGCGCTGGTCGCCGAGGAAGGCATCGACTGTAACTTCCGCCGCGCCGGCAAGCTGAAGCTTGCCTCCAAGCCGCAACATTTCGAAGCGATCGCCCGCAATTTCGAAGCCCTTCATGTGGAAGTGGATCCGGATACGGCACTGCTGTCTGCGGCCGATCTCAGATCCGAGATCGGTTCGCCCTTCCACGGCGCGATGCTGTCGAAGAAGAGCGCCATGATGCATATGGGCCGCTATGTGGCAGGCCTGGCCACGGCCGCCGCCCGCCACGGTGCGGTGATCCACGAGAACGCGACTGTGACCGACCGCAAGCAGGCCGGTGGCAGGCATGAGCTCATCACCTCGCGCGGCCGGATCAGCGCCGACAATGTGCTGGTGGCGACCGGCGCCTACACCACGCCGAATTTAGGCTATTTCCGCCGAAGGATCATCTCCGTCGGCAGTTTCATAATCGCCACGCGGCCGTTGAGCGACGCCGAGATCGCCGTGACCATGCCCGGCAACCGGACGTGCGTGACATCGATGAACATCGGCAACTACTTCCGGCTTTCGCCGGACAGACGCCTGATCTTCGGCGGCCGCGCGCGCTTCTCTGCGACATCGGACCAGCGCTCCGACGCCAGGAGCGGACAGATATTGCAGGCGGGCCTCGCGGCGATCTTCCCGCAGCTCGCCAAGGTCGAGATCGACTATTGCTGGGGCGGGCTGGTCGACATGACCAAGGACCGCTTTCCACGGGCCGGCTACCATGATGGGGTCTGGTATGCGATGGGCTATTCCGGCCACGGCGCACAGCTTTCCACCCATCTCGGCATGATCATGGCCGATGCCATGCTTGGCCGCGAGGACCGCAATCCACTGAAGGGGCTCGAGTGGCCCTCCATTCCCGGCTATTCCGGCAAGCCCTGGTTCCTGCCGATCGTCGGCTTCTACTACAAGGCGCTCGACCGGATCCAGTGACCGTCGATCCGACCCAGTCGGCCTTCAGCCAAATTGCCTCAGCTGAGTCCGCCCATGTGGAAGCTTTTCATCTCAAGATATTCCTCGATACCTGCCTGCGCCCCCTCACGCCCGAGCCCGGACTGCTTGACGCCGCCGAAGGGGGCCACTTCCATCGAGACCGAGCCGGTGTTGAGCCCAACCATGCCGAACTCCAGCGCCTCGCCGACGCGCCAGGCGCGCTTCAGGTTCTCGGTGTAGAAGTAGGAAGCAAGCCCGTAGGGCGTGCCGTTGGCCAGCGCGATCGCCTCCTCTTCCGTCTCGAACCGGAAAAGCGGCGCGACCGGGCCGAACGTTTCCTCGCCGGCGAGCTGCATGTCTTTTGTGGCGCCGATCAGCACCAGCGGCGCGACATACTGAGGACCACCCGGCAGCGCCAGCTTCTCGGTGATGATCGCCGCGCCTTTGGCGAGCGCATCCTCGACGTGGCGGTTGATCTTCTCGACCGCCGCCATGTTGATCATCGGCCCGATGGCGACACCGGGTTCTGTGCCCGGTCCTACCTTCATGGCGTTGACGCGAGCGGAAAGCTTCGCGGCGAAGGTTTCGTAGACACCGGCCTGGACGAGGATGCGGTTGGCGCAGACGCAGGTCTGGCCGCCGTTGCGGAACTTCGAGACAAGCGCGCCCTCGACGGCGAGATCGAGATCGGCGTCGTCGAAGACGATGAGGGGCGCGTTGCCGCCGAGTTCGAGGCTGAGCCGTTTCACAGTATCGGCCGCGCCGCGCATCAGCAGCGAACCGACCCGCGTCGAGCCGGTGAAGGAGATCTTGCGAACGGTCTCGTTCACCATGATCTCGTTGCCGATTTCGGCCGGCATGCCGGTGACGATGTTGATGACGCCGGCGGGGATGCCCGCCCGTTCGGCAAGCACGCCGAGCGCCAGCGCCGAGTAGGGCGTGAACTCGGACGGCTTGATGACCACAGTACAGCCGGCTGCCAGCGCCGGCGCGACCTTGCGGGTGATCATCGCGTTGGGGAAATTCCAGGGCGTGATGATGCCGCACACCCCGACCGGCTCCTTCAGCACGATGATGCGCCGGTCCGACGTCGGCGAGGGGATGGTATGGCCGTTGATGCGGCGTGCCTCCTCCGCGAACCATTTGACGAAGGAAGCGCCGTAACGAATCTCGCCCCTGGCCTCGTCCAGCGGCTTGCCCTGTTCCGTCGTCAGGATCAGCGCCAGATCGTCCAGATGCGCAAGCATCAGGCCATGCCAGGCCTCCAGGAGGCCAGCGCGCTCGGCGTTGGTCTTCTTCTTCCAGTCACCATAGGCGGAAGCCGCGGCCTCTATGGCCGCGCGGGTCTCCGGACCGGCCATGTCGGGCACCGTGCCGATTGCTGCCTGGGTCGCCGGATCGACGACATCGACCGTCTTGCCGGAACCGGAAGCGACCCATTTGCCGCCGACTAGTCCGGCTTCGCGGAAGAGACTTTTGTCTTTCAGGTTTTTCATCGAAAACGACCTTGCAATCAGGTGAGTGCCGCAACGATGGCGGCCGTAATGGCTTCCGTGCTGTCCTTGCCGGGAGTTGTTCCAATGCCTCGCGCGGTCGTAGCTTCGACCGCCTTCATGACGCGTCCGGCCGCAGCCTTTTCGCCCAGATGGTCGAGCATCATTGCGCCGGACCAGATGGCGGCAATCGGATTGGCGATGCCGAGATGGGCGATGTCGGGCGCCGAGCCGTGCACCGGCTCGAACATGGAGGGCGCCGAGCGGTCGGGATTGATGTTGGCGGAGGCGGCGTAGCCGAGTCCGCCCTGGATCGCGGCGCCGATATCCGTCAGGATGTCGCCGAACAGGTTAGAGGCGACGACCACGTCAAGGCTCTCCGGCGCCATGATCATGCGCGCGGCGAGCGCGTCGACATGATAGCTGGTCACTTCGACGTCCGGATAATCCGCAGTCAGCTTTCGCGTGATCTCGTCCCAGAACACCATCGAGTATTTCTGCGCGTTGGACTTGGTGACGGAGGCCAGTTTGCGCCGCCGCGACCGCGCCTGCTCGAAGCCGAAGCGCAGGATGCGCTCGACGCCGGCACGGGTGAAGATCGAGGTCTCCACCGCGACCTCGTCCAGCGTGCCTTGATGCACGCGCCCGCCGGCGCCCGAATATTCGCCTTCGGTGTTCTCGCGGATGCACAGTATGTCGAAGCTCTCGGCCCGCAGCGGCCCCGTCACGCCCGGCAGCAGGCGGTGCGGCCGGATGTTGGCATATTGCACGAACGCCTTGCGGATCGGCAGCAGCAGGCCGTGCAGCGAGACGGAATCCGGCACCTGCGCCGGCCAGCCGACCGCGCCGAGAAGGATGGCATCGAAGCCGCGCAAGATTTCTATGCCGTCCTCGGGCATCATGCGGTCGGTCTCCTTGAAGAAGCGGCAAGACCAGGGGAATTCGGTTCCCTTCAGGACAAAGCCGGAGTGCTTGGCCACTGTTTCCAGCACCGTCCAAGCGGCGGCGGTCACATCGCGGCCGATGCCGTCACCGGGTATCAAGGCGATCGAGTAGGAATTCATCGGTATCTCTTTACAGGCTGATCAGGACGCTCTTGGTCCTGCGGTTGGCAAGATAAGCCTCGCGGCCGAGATCCTTTCCGATGCCGGAGCGCTTGTAGCCGCCGGTGGGCAGGATATGGTCGCGCGAGCGGCTGTAGCGGTTGACCCAGACGGTCCCCGCTTCGAGCTTGCGCGCGAAGCGGATGGTACGGGACAGGTCGGAGGTGAACAGGCCAGACGCCAGCCCGTAAGTCGGATGGCTGGACAGCGCCAGCGCCTCTTCTTCGGTCTCGAAGGTCTGGACGGTCAGGACCGGGCCGAAGATTTCCTCGACGATCGCCGGATTGGCCTGGTCGATATTTGCGATCAGCGTCGGCTCATAGAAATAGCCTGGACTGTCCATGGCGTTGCCGCCGGTCAGGCATTCGCCGCCTGCCTCGACCGCGGCCTTGACGATGCCGTCGATACGCGCGCGCTGCCGGTCTGAGATGATCGGCGAATAGTGTGTCGCCTCGTCCCAAGTCGGGCCGGGCCGGGGCGCCTTCATCCGCTCCAGGATGGCGGCCATCAGTCTGTCGGCAATGCTCTTCTCGACGATCAGGCGCGTGCCGGCCACGCAGGCCTGGCCGGCGTTGAAGGTGACGCTGCCGGAGATCGCCGCCGCCGCCTTGTCGAGATCGGCATCGGCAAAGACGAGCTGCGGGCTCTTGCCGCCGAGCTCCAGCGTCATCGGCTTGACGCCGGTGCGGGCGACGTTCGCCATGATGGCCGAGCCGGCGCGGGTCGAGCCGGTGAAGCTGACCTTGGCGATCTCGGGATGGCCGGTCAGCGCGGTGCCGGTCGTCGGACCGTCGCCCAGAACCACGTTGATCAGCCCGGCCGGCAGGCCAGCCTTAACGGCGAGCTCTGCCAGATAGACCGCCGAGAAGGGCGTCATTTCCGACGGCTTCAGCACCACCGCATTGCCCGCAGCCAGTGCTGGACCGAGCTTCCATCCGGCCATCGAGATGGGAAAATTCCAAGGCGTGATCGCGCCGACCACGCCATAGGGCTCGCTCATGATCATGCCGAGACTGGCGTCGTCGGTCGGCACGAGCTCGCTGCCTTCCTTGTCGGCGAACTCGGCAAAGAAGCGGATCTGCTCGGCGGTCACGGCGATGTCGCCGGCAACGACCTGAGCTACGGGCCGGGTGGAGCACAGCGCCTCGATCCTGGCCAGCGTTTCGGCTTCCGCCTCGATCAGGTCGGCCCAGGCCTGGAGTGCCCGGGTGCGCTCGCGCGGTCGAACGCCGCCCCAGTTGCTGGCCTTCAGCGCCGCCTTGGCGCTTTCCACCGCACGGTCGATCATATCGACATCGGCCACGGGGCAGGCGGCATACACCCTGCCATCCGACGGTCGGCGCACCTCGATCGCACCCTCAGCCGCGATCAGCTCTCCGCCAATGAAATGGCCAATGGGGAGGGGAACCGCGTCCGGATCGAAGCTCAGGTTCATGGGCGACCACCTTGCAGTATTCTGGAGGAGCCTAGCGCGAGCATGACCGCAGCGTGCACCGTTCGGCGATCAGTCGCGGATGATTGTTGCGTGCTGGCGATGAGGGACGGCGAAATCTGTTGCGGGGCACCTCAGGCGGACCCAATTACCCTACCGTCACGTAGATCTTGCGCACCGTTTCGATGGTCTTCCAAACACCGGTGAAGCCAGGTTTCATCACGAAGCTGTCGCCGGCGCGGTAGGTCACCGCCTCGCCGCCATCGGGCGTGATTTCAATCACGCCGGTGAGGATGTGGCAGAACTCGAAAGTCTCTCCCTTTATCGAGCGCGTCTCTCCCGGCGTCGCCTCCCAGACGCCGGTGTGGACGAGGTCGGACTTGGCGACATCCTGCGCCCAGGTCTTGAACGCGGGGTTGCCGGCAATCAGTCGTTCGGGCAGCGCCTTGGATTCGCGTGGCGGGAAGGCTGGATTGGTGTCGACGGTTTTGAGCAGGGACAAGGGATAACCTTTCATTTGGACGTCAATAGCCGAGAGACCGGTCGATGAGCCCGATTGGATCGAGCCCGGCGCGGTGACGCTTGATGTTGTCGATGACGGCCCGCGCGGCGGTCGCGGGCTGGGTGACGCTGGCGATATGCGGCGTCAGGATGATCTTCGGATGCGACCAGAACGGATGTCCTGCGGGCAGCGGTTCGGGATCGGTCACGTCGATCATCGCCGCCGAGAGTTGACCGCGGTCGAGCGCGGCGACAAGCGCTTCGTGGTCGAGCTGCGGCCCGCGGCCCGTGTGGACGAGCGCCGCGCCTTTTGGCAGTTTCGCAAACAGGTCGGCATCCAGGAAACCGCGCGTCTCCTTGGTCAGGGGCAGCAGGCAGATCAATATGTCGCAGGTCGCGAGCATCTCCTCCAGCCCAAGCTCGCCATGATGACAGGTCACGCCCTCGATCTGCCGTGGCGAGCGGCTCCAGGCGGCGAGCGGGAAACCGAAGGGCTTCAGCCGGTCGAGGACGGCCTGGCCGAGTTGCCCGAGGCCAAGCACGCCGAGTCGGCGCGACCTGGCCTGGAGCTGCGCGATATCCCTCCATTCGCCGGCGCGCTGCTGAGCCAGATAGGCTGGCAGGTTGCGGTGGAGGGCGAGCACGGCAAGCGTTACATATTCCTGCATCATGCGCACGATGCCTTCCTCGATCATGCGCACGATCTTCACGTTAGGAGGCACCGCATCGAGGCGAAGCTGGTCGACGCCGGCGCCGATGGAAAACAGGATTTCCAGGTTGCTGTAGCGGGCGAGGTTATCCGGCACGGTCCAACTGATCAGATAGCGCACGGCGTCGGGATCGACCGTTGCGGCATCGATCGTGAAGGGGACGTCCGGTAGGTCCCTCGCGAAGGCATCGGCGAAGATCGCCCCGCGCCGCGCATCCGAATTGAACAGGAATGTCATTCCGATTCCCCTTCAAGCAGCGCAGCGGGCGCCCAGCGCCTCGATCAATCGCTGGCAGGCGGCGAGTTCGCTGGTGAGAATGTACTCATCCGGCTTGTGGGCGCGGCCGATGTCGCCGGGGCCGCAGATGATCGCATCGAACCCGGAGGCCTGGTAAAGTCCGGCCTCCGTGCCGTAACTGACGGCGGCAAGCGGCACCTCGCCTGTCAGCTCGCGCAGCAGTGCCGCCAGCGCCGCGTCCTCCGGCAGCGACAGCGCTGGATAGGCGCTCATCGGCGTCCACTCGATCCGAAAGCCTTCGGCCGCAAGCGCCTCTGCCCGCGCCTTTACCGGCGTGAGCAGGCTGGCCGGGTCGACGCCTGGAATGGCGCGCGCCTCCAGATCCAGCGTGCAGGCGCTGGGGATGATGTTGACCGACTGTCCGCCCGCCACCACGCCCGCTTGCAGCGAGGAGTAGGCCGGCTCGAAGGCAGGGTCGAACGGACCATTCGTCAGCCGCCCGGCTTCGCTCACGGCCGCGCTCAGCGCACCGGCCATGGCGTGGATGGCGTTGAGGCCGAGATCGGGCCGCGAAGAATGGCCGGAGCGCCCGTTGATCGTCACGCGGGCGGCTGCCTTGCCCTTGTGGCCGCGCACGGCGCGCATGCCGCTCGGCTCGCCGACGATCACGCCGAGCGGCTTGGCGCAAAGTTCGGGAAGGTGGGCGATCAGGTGCGGCACGCCGCGGCAGCCCACCTCCTCGTCATAGGAGAAGGCGAGGTGGATTGGCCTGGCAAGGCGCAGTCCCGCAAGCATAGGCACGGCCGCGAGTGCCGCGGCAAGAAACCCCTTCATGTCCGTGGTGCCGCGTCCGTAGAGCCGTTCACCCTCCCGGCGCAGCGCGAAAGGAGCCGAACTCCATTGCGGCTCGCCGGCGGGAACGACGTCCATGTGGCCGGACAGGATGTAGCCCGGGACATCGGCGGGGCCGATCGTCGCGAAAAGATTGAAACGGTCGCCTTCCGGCCCTGGTAGAACGGAGACCTTCGTCCTGTGTTCTGCGAGCTGGGTCTCGATCCAGCCGGCGATGTCACCGTTCGGCTTGCCGGCGACCGATGGAAAGGCGACGAGACGGTCGAGGATATCGAAGACGTCCATTCCAGCCCTCAAGGCGTTTCGGGTTCGCCGGGATCGATGCCGACGATTGTGTGCGGCAACATTTCCGCAGAGGATGTCTGCGTTCTCCCGCGATTGCGTGCCGAAAGCGGAAATGTTTCAGTTGAATCTTGCGTTAGCACGTGGCTTTCGAGCAAATCGTACGGGCGTGTTTGTTTAGCGTTGGTGGACAGAGGGCGGCTGCGGCGTGTCGCCCGTCAATTTGCGGGTATCTTTCAGAGGCATGGAATTGAAGCCGTCCGGAAACTTGAAAATCGACAACTTCTCGATGCGTATCGGCGACATCGAAGGCGTCGAGTTGGACCGGTTGCACGCACTATCTCTGTCCGTGGGATGGCCGCATCGGGCCGAGGACTGGCAATTCCTGCGCGAGTCGGGAGAGGGGTTCGTGGCGCTCGATGACATCGGCCGGGTTCTCGGTTCGGCCATGTGGTTCGCGCACGGCGCCGATTTCGCCACCGTGGGAATGGTCATCACCTCGCCGCGACTCCAGACGCTGGGGGCGGGGCAATGGCTGATGAAGCGGGTCTTCGACAATGTGGTCGGGCGCGACTTGCGCCTCAATGCGACCCGGGCGGCTAAGCGGCTCTATCTTTCGCTCGACTTCAAGCCGGAGAAGACCGTCTATCAGTGCCAGGGGATTGGCCGCGCCACCACGGCGGCTGGAATAGACAAGGCGCGTGGCGAGGTCCGTCAGCTGCGGGCCGAACACTTGCCGGCAATCATCGCACTCGACGCGGCTGGTTTCGGGGTGCATAGACCAGCGCTTGTCGAAAAGCTGTTCGACCAGTCCGTTGGCTACGGGCTCTTCGACGAGGACGCGCTCAAGGCCTTCGCCCTCTGCCGGCGCTTCGGCCGCGGCCACGTCATCGGTCCGGTCGTGGCGGAGCGAGATACCGATGCCATCGCGGTGGTCCGGCCGCACGTGGCCGACCATTCGGGGTCTTTCCTGCGGGTGGATACTCATATGAAAAGCGGCGAGTTCGCCGCATTTCTGCCGCACAGCGGAATGCCGGTCTTTGACACAGTGCTGACCATGTCGCTGGGCAAACGCCTCGCTGACTTTTCCGTCGGCGGCGCGGCTACACCGAGGGCCTATACCCTTGCCAGTCAAACTCTCGGGTAGTTCAGCCCAGGACGCGCTCCGATAGTTAGTCGACAAGAGAGCCGGCCCGACGTTCAACCCGATTGCCAGACGTCCGGCCGCAATGTTGCGTGCAAAGCCTTCAACTCCGCTTGCATCTCGGCAATCATCCAAGCGCAGATCTCGGAGACGACAGGCCGCAGCGGCCGCGAGCGTGGCGCAATCAGGTGATGAGTGCGGCCGGTGTTGATCTGCCGGTCCGAAGCCGGAACAAGTGCTCCCTGAAGCAAGGCCCTCGAAACGTTGCTGAGCCAGCCGAGCGCGACGCCTTCCCCGTTCATCGCGGCCTGAAGCACAACCGCGTAGTCTGAGAATTCGAGCCACTTTGCCCTGCTGGTCTTGCGGTCGGCGACGTGGCCCCAAGTGTCCAGCCACTGCAATTTGGGATCGGTGAGATGGAGCAGGACATGACCTCCGCCGTCCGCGTCGTGCTTCAACGGACCACGAACCGACAGGTAGGAAGGACTGCATACCGCAACGATGATTTCCGGCGAGAACGCCCAACGATGATAGCTCGTGTCGTCATCGGCCAGGATTCTCGTGGCAAGGTCGACGTTTTCGGCCGGCCCGCGCAGAACGCCCGCGATCAATTCGAATCTCAGGTCCACATCTGGAAATCTTGTATTGAAGGCGCTCAGCCTCGGAACAAACCAATGCGTCACCAGCGAACTCGAAAGGGAGAGCGTCACGACCGGCTTTGCCGCATTCTTCTCCTTGATCCTGTGGATCACCTCCTGGATGCCGTCAAATCCCTCCCGCACAGCCGAATAGAGGGCACGTCCATCTGGGGTCGGGGTCAACCCCGTTGGACCCCGCGTGAAAAGAGCGACGCCAATATCGGCCTCGAGCTGGGCGATGCTTCGGCTGACGGACGGTTGTGTGACGTTGAATTCCCGGGCGGCGGCCGTGAAACTTCCCGATCTGACAGCCGACTCAAAGACAAGAAGTCCACGCGCTGAAGGAACGAGTTTTGCGAAGCCAGCCATGCGCCCAGCGTATAGCCACCCCAACAATTTTCAAGCTTTCTGCGATCTCGGAAATGGCGAAGTATAACCTTCATGAATGGGGCGGAGCAGGACGTGAAGGTAGCGGGATCTCAAGCAGGCAGCACATCCAGCGATCCTCTGCTTCAGCCGTTTCGGCTCAAGAATCTGACGCTGCGCAACCGTGTTGTCAGCACCAGTCATGCTTCGATGCTGGACGATGGCGGCCAGCCGCTCGAGCGCTACCAACGCTACCATGAGGAGAAAGCGCGCGGCGGCCTGGCGATGACTATGGTGGGCGGCTCGGCCATGACCTCGCCCGACTCGAGTTGGGGCGGCGGTCAGCTGGATCTTTCGAGCGACCGCATTGTCCCGCATCTCCAGTCGCTGTCGCAGCGCATCCATCGCCATGGTGCCGCCGTCATGTGCCAGGTGTCGCACCTTGGCCGGCGCGCTACTGCCTATGCCGGGAATTGGCTGCCGCCGGTGGCGCCGTCACGCGTTCGTGAGACGCGAAACCGGAATTTTCCGAAAGAGATGGACGCCGCGGACATCGACAGGATCGTCAAGGATTACGCCAGTGCCGCCAGGCGCTGCCAGGCCGGCGATCTGGATGGCATCGAGACAGTCACCGGCGGGCATCTGATTGGTCAATTTCTTTCGCGCAGAACCAACAGACGCACGGACGCCTTCGGCGGCTCGCTGGAAAATCGCGCGCGCTTCGGCCTGATGGTGCACGAGGCGATTCGTCGCGCGGTGGCCGACGACTTCGCTGTCGGCATCCGCCTCGTGATCGACGAGGCCGTCGAGGACGGGTCGGATTTCGAGGAATGTCTTGCCTTCGCCAGACTGTTCGAGCGGGAAGGTCATATCGACTTCTTCAACTGTATCTTTGGCCGCATGGACACCGACTTGTCGCTGGCTGAGCAGAACATGCCCGGCATGTTCAGCCAGAGCGCGCCGTTCTTGCCGCTGGTCGGACAGTTCAAACGGGAAACCAGGCTGCCCGTGATCCACGCTGCAGGCATTCGGGACATAGCCACGGCGCGGCATGCGATCCGCGAGAACCTTGTCGATCTGGTCGGCATGACCCGAGCACATATTGCCGACCCGCATATCGTCAACAAGGTGATGCGCGGAGAAGAAGAACGCATCCGCCCGTGCGTCGGCGCGTCCTACTGCCTCTACAAGAAGGTCCATTGTATCCACAACCCGGCCAGCGGACACGAAACGCTCGTCAGCCACATCATCGAGCGGGCCGAAACACCGAGACGGGTGGTCGTGGTCGGCGGTGGTCCGGGCGGGATGGAGGCGGCAAGGGTCGCCGCCGAGCGCGGGCACAGCGTGACCCTGCTGGAAGCCGGAGCGCGGCTTGGTGGACAAGTGCTCGTCGCGGCCTCCGCCTTCGACCGCAAGGATTTGATCGGCATAGTCGACTGGCGCATCGACGAACTCGCGCGCCTTGGCGTGGAAGTCCGTCTCAATACCTATGCGGATGCAGAGCTTGTCCTTGCCGCAAGACCCGACGCGGTGATCGTCGCCACCGGCGGCGTTCCCGATATGGAATGGCTGGAGGGCGCTGAACATTGCGACAGTGTTTGGGACGTCTTGACCGGGGTCGTGCCGGCGAAGGACGATGTGCTCATCTACGATGAGACTGGACGCCAGGCCGCGGTTTCCTGCGCCCTGCATCTTGCTCGCATGGGGCGCACGGTTACACTCGCCATCGCGGACGACACGCTGGCGATCGAGACCCCCTACCCGGATAGGGTAATTTTCCGCAAGCGCCTGTCGGAACTCGGCATCCGGGTTGTCAGTGATGTCCGGTTGGCCAAGGCAGCGCGCCATGGCAACGGGATCATCGGCAGGTTCCGGCATGAGCTCACAGGTGCAGAAACTGAAATGCGTGCTGCCCAACTCATAATCGAGCGTGGCACGGTCCCCATGGAGGACGTTTATCAGGAATTGCGTGCCCGCTCTTCCAACAACGGCGTCACCGACATTGCGCTGATGACGGCAGCGAGGGCGAAGGGGGACACCCCCTCCCCGATCGCGGGATCGTTCGAGTTACACCGCATTGGGGACGCGGTTGCCAGCCGGGATATCTACTCGTCGATCTATGAGTCCTACCGTCTCTGTTCGCAATTGTAGACGGGCGACAGCCCGACAGCCACGAAGGGGCGGTGGGCGCGACCTCGATCGTGGGTGACATTGGACCGCATACCTAACGTTTCAAAGGATCGCCAAACCGATATCCATTTTGCAGAAATGAAAAACTCCTTACGACCGTGGCTGTAGCGCGAAGCGGGCATCACACGCAAGTATCCAGGCATTGGAGGCTTGGACCATCCTGCCTGGCGGGACAGCGAGAAGCGCCAAAGCTGGCCAAGAAGCCAGCGCTATCCTTTCGATCGGCATGTGCTTCGCGCAAATGCTTTGCGCTTTCGACCAACCCAGGCGCGCGGGCGTTCCGCGCGCCAAAGGAGACGATCATGTTGTATGAACTTCGACACCGTTTTGCCCGCTGGCTTGCCTATCGCCAGACGATTGCGAGCTTGAGGCAGGTCCCGGACAGCACATTGGCGGATGCTGGCATTTCTCGCGAAGAGATCCGCGAGCGTGCCTGCCACGCCAGCCTGCTTCGTTGAAATGATGGAGGCGGGTCACGACCGTCGAAACCGCAATACCGAACCTACGCAAATTCCTCGACGGCGGTGTTGCTGCGGGGCGCGGCGACGCCAAAAGGATAGATAATGCGGCCGCTGTGGCGAGAAGCGACGGGCCTGTCAGCGAGCAGACTACGCTAGCTCCGCTCAGAAATTTCTACCCAACATTCCGCTGCTCCATTAGACTTTACTAATGTCCGCTCTCTCGTTCAGCCCCAAGGTCCCTGTGAAGACCAATGCCGGTCACCGACTTCTGATCAGCGACGTACAGGCTGCGTCCAAGGAACTCCTGACATGGACCGAGCGTGGCCCGCACTGGAACCGAGCGGCACGCGTTTGCACCGCCGCCCTGACTGGCAATGCGACTCCGCAGGAGGCCAGGAGGTGCTTCAGGATTGCCGCCATAGAGAATGGTCGCCTCCTTCCCCGCATTGAAGAAGAAAACTGAATACCTATGCCGCCTCGGCCACCTTCGTCGGTCGCCGCTTCTTTCTGGCACTATGGTTGATTGGGACGTTGGCAGTGCGGACGAACAACTGCAAGGCAAGGGGAGAGCGACATAGCCCTAAAACTGGGGGAAAACTGCGCCGCAGGCTTTTATTAAGGAGTTGCTAATATTACTATTGACGCTAAGCCGGCTTTGCCACCCTAGCCGGTTAGGCCCGGCGGTCACGCAGTTCTACCCCCAACAGACTGTCGGGCCGCTGCGGGGACGGTTGTGCCAGCTGGGAACCGCCGACAAGCCTGGTTCGGCTTTCTCCCGCAGATGCGTGGCTTTGCGCGCCGGCCGAAGCATGCCCGAGATCACCTGGCTCTTTCGGGTGCGGATATGAAGAGCGTTCTGCACGACATTGCCAATCTGATGAGAACCCCAGCAGCCGAGTCTCGAGACCGCTTGCAGCCTGGCAGTTGGCATGTGTGGTGGGTCACCTCATCGCTGATTGGCCCGCCATGCGGGAAAAAAGCTGGGGGAGACCACGACGTTTGTAAGGCTTGCCGTTGATCGGACTTCATGGCCTTCAACAAGCCATACGCAGAGCCTGAAGAGCGAGACACCCTCTGCGGCGTTAACCACCTTGCTATGTCAGGTCGAACCCACGGTTCGTCTTTGCCGTTGGGGAACCATGGAAGATCACAAAGCGAGCTTCCGACGTCCCCTCGAAACGTCGGGTACTTGGAGGGAGACCCCTTTACTGGAGGGACATGGCAGCGCGCCAAGGTAGCCTGCGACCTGCTGAAGCTCATCTTCGACAACCAGTTGGAGGCTGGATCGCGTGGCAGCAAGAGCAAGCCCTCGGACGATCCGGCAGATCGTGTCGACGATCTCATTTCATCCGTCCGCAAGCGCCGCGGTGCTCTCAAGAAACGCACGCATTGCCGCCGCACAGGCACGTTGACGATTTCAGCAGTAGGTAGTGGGGATTGCAGCATCCTAAACGGATCCTGCTACATTCCCCCATGGCCGTCCGAATAGTGGTTGTCCTGGCGCTTCTTTTCGCCTTCGCCTACGGATTCGCAAAACTCGTCGAGCGTTATGGCGGCGTTAGCGATCAGCCGTCACCCTGTGAACAATGGTCATTGTCCGATTGCGCGAGGCCAGATGCGCCGCCTGCAAGGTAGCGATACGCCCATCTGTTCCACGCCAAAACCGAAGCGCTGTTCGCTCGTAGAAGATGGCCTGCGCCCCGTTGGGCGGGGGGCTTTGGGGTAAAGGGCGCTGGCCAGGCGGGCAATCAGGTCCGCCGCCTGAGCAAGCTAACAGAAGAGCCGCCGTCGCGTATAGACGTGATGCGGAGTTGACCGTCGAACGCTTGAGCCTGGGCCGGTAAGCCCGTCGGATTCAGTCCGGCATATCACCAAGTGCCGCTCAGCGGTGCGGCCATTCAAATCCAGTTGCCAAGCGCACCTTAGCCAGATCGACCGTCACAAGCGGCCCAAGGTTCAAGGTCACTTTGCCAGCGGCATCATCGATGCGCGTGACTTCCTATCAGCTCAATGTTCTGACCCTTCTTGGCCATGCGGTCTGCTGCCGAGTGCGGGAAGTCATAAGAAGGGATCGCCACGCTGACGCGGTCGTCATCCATGCGCTGCAACACGGTGGCGATTATCGACATGTCGTCGCCAATGCCAATGCCTCGTTTCGATTTGCGTTTGGTTGTGATGCGTCTATTTCCAGCGGCGGCGTGTGTCCCGGCTGCTCGTGCCTGATCACCTGCCTCAGGTCGCGCCAGTCGACGGCCTGGCCACGAACCGGGCAGCAGTGGAAATGGTCGCTCTCATGCTTCACGGGCTCACCATGACGCGTGCCGCCGATCGGCGGGCCCAAGATCCGAGAGTTGGTCATGTTCCCGGCAAAGCCTGCGCGGCCTTGGTTAGGGTCGCCCTATTGTTGCCGTGCTGGCGGATCAGCTCGCGCACCTGTTCTGGCGTGATGTTGTTTTGCAGCGCGAAAAATTTCACCTCATACTCGTCATCCGCAGAGAGCTGCTTGCGGTCCCGGAAGTCGCGTTTGCTTTTGTCGTCTGCCATATCGGCTGCTCCTTAAAATTTGCAGAAAATTGCTATGTTCGCTCTGGCCAATATAAGCCAGCGGCCTACACTCGGTTCCATGCGCAGGCGGGCAGGCGCCGGCACCAGCCGGCTGGAGTTCATTGAGCCGTTGATGCCGACCCTGGTGGAAAACCACCACAGGGCGGCGACTGGATTCATGAGGTGAAGTTCGACGGCTACCGCTGACGGAGGCTGAAACCAATAGTCCAGGCGTTCGAGCGTTCCGGAGGATAGACTACGGAGAAAGTCCTGATTGCACTGCGCGGAAATGTAGGCCTCAATGGGCCGTCAAGGAGGAGCGACGCCATCATAGTGTCGGTTCGGACAGACCCGCAACCTGCAACTGTTGAGACGGTGATCGATCCGTCCCGCAAGCGGCGGCTGATCGACCTTTCCGAGCTTTGGCGATATCGGGAAGTTGTGTTCTTCCTGGCCTGGCGCGATTTCAAGGTCAAATACCGCCAGACTTATCTGGGCGTGCTTTGGGCAATGTTGCAGCCGCTCGTTGCCATGTCGGTCTTCAGCGTCTTCTTTGGTCGACTCGTAGGCATCTCATCAAACGGCGCGCCATACCCGCTGTTTGTCCTGTGTGGGCTCGTGCCATGGAATTTTTTTTCGCGAGCGGTTGGCAGCATGACGGGCAGTCTTGTCAGCAACCAGGAACTGGTGAAGCGCGTCTATTTTCCGCGTCTGATCATTCCCATGTCCGCTATAGCCGCGTGCCTGACCGATATGATCGTCGGCTTCGCTCTTTTGTTCGCCGCGCTGCTGGCATTCGGAAGCTGGCCGGCACCGCAGGTGCTCTTCCTGCCACTGTTCGTGCTCGTCATGGCAGCGTCGGCGACTGGGCTGGGAGTGGCGCTATCTGCGATCAATGTCCGCTTTCGCGATGTGGGATATCTTGTGCCGTTCAGCCTCCAGATAGTTCTGTTCATGACCCCGGTTGTCTATCCGGGCAATCTCGTGCCCCCCTTCTGGCGGCCGCTCTACAGCCTGAACCCTATGGTCGGGGTAGTCGAAGCCGTGCGCTGGAGCGTACTGGGCACGCCCGCCGATTGGGTCATGATCTCGATATCGACCCTCTCCTCACTGGCCCTTCTCGTCGCCGGACTGGCTATTTTCTCAAAGTCCGAACGCGCGTTTCCGGACCTGATCTGAGCAATGACCGACACAGTCATTCAAGCCACCAATCTCTCCAAAGCCTATAGATTGGGGGTGGCGAACAACAGCTTCCCTACCTTGCGGGACGCGCTGGCCAGCGGCGCAAGGCGAATAATTCACGGGGAGCCAGATTTGGGTCGGCGCAACAGTGGAGACGATCAATTCTGGGCCCTGAGGGACGTCTCCTTCGAGGTGCGCGCAGGCGAAGTCCTTGCCGTGATCGGACCCAACGGCGCGGGAAAGAGCACCATTCTCAAGATATTGGCGCAGATTGTGGAGCCGACTTCCGGTCGCGCGAGGATACTCGGACGGCTGGGAGCTTTGCTGGAGGTCGGCACGGGGTTCCATGCGGAACTCACCGGCCGCGAGAACATCTATCTCAACGGAGCGATACTCGGCATGCGGCGCGCCGAGATCAGATCCAAGCTTGATGAGATCGTCGATTTCTCCGGCGTCGAGCCATTTCTCGACACGCCCGTCAAGCGTTACTCAAGCGGTATGTACTTGCGGCTCGCCTTTGCCGTGGCGGCGCATGTCGAGCCCGACATCCTTGTCGTAGACGAGGTGTTGGCGGTCGGCGATGCGGCATTCCAGAAGAAGTGTATCGGCAAGGTGGGGCAGATCGCGCAGACTGGCCGCACGGTCATCTTCGTCAGCCACCAGTTGTCCGTGGTCCAGAAACTCTGCAACCGGGCGATCCTTATCGGCGACGGCACGATCAAGGCAGACGGCCCCACTGCAAAAGTGATCGAAACTTACCTTCGGACGATCACGGACCAGGCCGCGGAGGATCTCGCCACTCGCGCGGTCCGCTCCGGTCGCGGGCGGGTTCGCTTGATGGCGATCGAGATCGAAGGCGATACGAGCGTCCCGACCTCCGGCCAGCGCACTCGTTTTCGTTTTCGTGCCGCTGGCGACCAGTCGCTGGTCGATTGTTCTTTCACAATCTACGATGAGTTCGGTGATGCCGTGACCTCATTCGACTCTGCCGAGCATTCTGACAGCGAGCTCGTCGGCGACAGTTTTGTTTGCGAGTTCCAGCCCTTGCTGCTGCGTCCCGGCCGCTATCGCATCAATGCCGCGCTGACATCGCGGGAGGGTGCGCTCGAGGATCACGTCGAGGGTGCGGCGACCTTCGATGTGCAGCCGGGCGTCCTCGGCGGACGGCTGGTCAATGCAGAGCCGGGGTACGGCAGCATGACGATGCCTCACCGCTGGACCAGGGGAACGTAGGCTAGGATATCGATGAAGATACTGGTGGCCGGCTGGTTCAGTTTCGCGCGCGGGCACGCCACGGCCGGCGACCTGTTGTCACGCGACGTTCTTTGCCGATGGCTCGACGAAAGATCCATTGCCTACGATCTGGCGACTGATCCGCCCTTTGCCGGCGGCTTAAACTGGCGACTGCTCGATCCTGGCGACTATTCCCACGTGATCTTCGTTTGCGGTCCGTTTGGCCGCGGCGAATTTGAAGCGGAATTCCTCGGGCATTTCGCGCGATGCCGGCTCATCGGGCTGAACTTGTCGATGGACCTCCCGTTGGACGAATGGAACCCGTTCGATCTGCTGATCGAGCGTGACAGTTCAGTCGTATCCAATCCGGATATGGTCTTCGCGGCGCGGCAGGATCTTCCTCCGGTCGTCGGCGTCTGCCTCGTCGAGGAGCATCCGGGCGCGGAAGTCGCGCGCACCAACGCGGCGATCGCGAAACTGATCGAAGCCCGCGAGCTCGCCATCGTTGGCATCGACACGCGGCTCGACGTCAATGAGGGGGGTCTGCGCACCCCCGGAGAAGTCGAAGCGCTGATCGCGCGAGTCGACGTCCTCATTACGACGCGCCTGCACGGCCTCGTCCTTGCCCTGAAGAACGGCGTGCCGGCGCTTGCAATCGATACGGTGCCGGGCAGCGGCAAGATCGCCAAGCAATGCACCCGGGTTGGCTGGCCGAACGTGCTCACGCTGGACCAGATCGACGAGCGGCAACTAGCGCAGGCGCTGGATTTCGCCTTGAGTCCCGAGGCAAGGCGGTTGGCAGGAGAGTGCGCGTCGGACGCCGAGAAACTCCTGCTTCAAACCCGCGAGCGGCTGTTGGACAGCTTGACCGGTGACGAGGTCGAGGCCTCGTTCCGCGCCCGTCAATTGCCCGAGCGAATGGAAGCGTTCAGGGCCGGCCTTCAGCCCGTCGGCGATTTGACAGCCGAACGGAACGATGTGGAGACGCCGCCTGCGGCCAAGTCGTGGAGACGCAAGGTTGTCCGGGGAGCTTTCACCATGCTTCGTCGAGGATGAACGAGCCGGGGCGTATCGCTGACGCGCTCACCAATTGGTGGTCACGATCCGCTGACGCTCCCGGTCATCAACCTGTAAAGGCGAGCAAGTCTTCGCGCAAAGCGATGACGAAGCCGCGCGAGCTGCATTGCGGCTTTCAATGACAGCCGATCGGCCTTGTTTCGAACGGTCGGCTCGCTGGTGTAAGGCGATCGCGCGAGGCGAATTGCGCGATCGAGCTTCGGATCCTTTATCCCGCTTTTGACAACGTATTCGGTGAGCCAGTCGAGAAAGGGTGCGCGGGCCGGATGCGAGCCCATGCGATCATAAAGGCCACGCTTGGCCGCATCCGCCGACACCGAGCCGGAGTGCTGCCGATAACGCGAAAGACAGATTGGTGTGACATAGGCCGGGTAGCGCAAAAACAGCTTAACCCACAGCGCCTGGTCCTCGTAGAGCCGGAAGCGTTCCTCGAAGCCGACGACAAGTTCGATGGCACTCCGGCGCACCAGCACGGAACAGGTGCACGGAACGTGACCATCCTGCATCAGCAGAAGCCGACTTAGAAGCCGCGGAGGTTGATGCAAACGGCCGGCAAGCCCGTCCGTCGGCTCGATCCAGTCGGGGCTCTCACCGTCTGGATACCACCATCTCGTCGGCCCGAAGATCATTGCGGCTTCCGGGTTGGCATCGGCTGCCGCCAGAACCGTCTCGAGCATATGCGGTTCGTACAGATCGTCTGCATCCAGGAAGGCAAGCAAATCGCCGCTGCTGGCCTCTATTCCGGCGTTTCTCGCTGCCGCGGCGCCACGCTTGGATCCGGGAGGCCTGCGCAGCACCTTAATTCGGGGATCGGTTGCCGCAACATCATTGGCGATCTTGACACTGTCATCCGTCGAGCCATCGTCGACCAGCAAGAGCTCCCAATCCGTAACCGTCTGGGCTCGGACGCTGGCGATCGCTTCGCCCAGAGTTGCCTCCGCATTGAGGAAGGGGGTTATGATCGTCACCCGCGGCAGGGAAGTCATCGTTGAAGCCGTCTCTTGATACTTCGCTTGTTCGCTTTCCAGGTTTCGCGCGCGAGCACTTTCCAGATTGCGGAACGAATGCGGAAAGAGGCGCCCTGATCCGCCATCACGCCATTCAGCCACTTGAGAAACGCAATACGCGCGGCCTCGTCAGCGCCTGCCCTGGCGGAGGCGACAGAGCAGCTTTCAGCATGCTGGCGGTATTTTGCCCAAATGCGGCCGGATACATAGACGGGCGCGAATGCGAGCGCCTTGGCAAAGAATGTCTGATCCTCGAACATCAGGCGAAAGCTGTTCTCGAATCCCCCAAGCGTTGCGAACAAGCTTGAACGCATCAGGGCATTGCAAGTTGTCGGCGTCTGGACCTCGTTCTGCAGCAGCAGCTCCAGCAGCACAGGTGGTTCATAACGGGCGTCTGGTTCGACGCCGAGCGGGTAGTGGAAGTCTGCATGATCGGCAGCCTCGTCCCAGCTATGCCAGATCAGAGTGCGGCCATAGATCATGCCTAGCGCCGGATCGCTTTCCATGATGGAGACTTGTTCGGAAAGCTTTTCGGGCAGCCATGTATCGTCTGCGTCGAGAAACGCGACATAGGCGCCGCGCGCCTCCGCCAGCCCACGGTTGCGCGAGGCACTGATACCATGATTGCGGTTGTCGTGATGAGACAATAGCCGAACCTTGCCCGGCAGGCGCTGCTCATAGCCGCGTATGATGGCGGACGACTGGTCAGTCGAGCCATCGTCGACAACGAGGAGTTCCCAGTCGACGAAGCTTTGACCTACAATGCTATCAACTGCTTCCCGGAGATACCTCTCACCGTTGAACACGACTATAATTGCCGTGACACGCGGCTGTCCGCCTGAATTGTCAGCCATGGCATAGCACCATGCGCCGAAAGTCAGCCTCATCCCAATTGGCGACCGTAACGCGCGGCAATCGGAATGGGTCGACGCGAGGCCCAGCTTCACGCGGCAGGGTGGTTACTGCATAGTCCATGCCGGCAGACCTTACGGCGTTGGCGGTGCTGTCATCGAAATCTCCAAACGGGTATGCGAATCCCACCACCCGCCGTCCTGTAATCTCCTCGCATTTTTGGCGGCTGCCCGAAATCTCGCGCTTAAGATCGTCCCGTTTCAGTAGCGGCAAGGATGGGTGCGTACAGGTGTGGGCGCCGATCGCAACGCCATCGAAGTCGGCGAGCTGCCGCAGCTCCGAATGCGTCATGGCGCGATCGCGCCCTCGGGGACTGGCGTCGGTTCCTGCCCATCTTGCCAGCCGCTCCAGCGCCTTCTCGCGTTCGTGTGCTCTCAACGGCTTCAGCAGTGCGTGCAAGTGGAAATGGAGCTTCGTGCGGTTGATCGCGTTATTGGAGTCCGCCTGCATTGCGTCCTTCCTCACGCGCCAGTCATAGTTTCGGCCAGCGATCTCGATCTCCAGAGCATTCGGGAGAGCTGGCATTTCCAAAATGATGCGGGATAGAATATCCCACCAGAACACTGACGGATCGGTGATCGCATGGGTGGTGACGAAGACAGTCGCAGGACAGTTCATACGCCGCAGGATCGGCACGCCGTTTTGGAGGACATCCGCGTAGCCGTCGTCAAAGGTGATTGCCACCGCATTTCTCGGTGGCCGTCCCTCGCGAAGCCGTTGCGCCAGCCACTGCAGGGGAACAATGCCACGCGCTTTCGTCAAGACTTCGATCTGGCGTGCAAAATTTTGCGGCGAAACCGCGAGTTTCCACGGATCGACGGGCGGTGCTCCGACGCGGTGATACATCAGCACGATAGGTCGATTGAAACCGGCAAGCAGGCGCCCCCGTCGCAGGAGTTTGCTGACAGTTTGACGCGCAGTCACGGCGCCGCTCATCGCCTGAAAGCCCGCGCCGCGACTATTACCGGACAGTAGGGGTCGTTCACATCAAGTAATGCCGAATTCAGCTCATGTTCTGCCAGGCCGTAGAGGAAGCCCGTAGCAGAATACGCGCTTCCATAGTGACTGACTTCGACGTTCTTCGCCCCGAACCTGTCCGACAGAAGTCGCCTCAGGGCAGCCGGAGTAAGCGACCAGTACCAGCTCCCACCCCATTCTCCCCTGTCAATCGGGCTCACCCAAGGCACTGTAATCAGAAGCACGCCTCCCGGCTTCAGGATCCGCCACAGGGTGGCGACCGCAGCGGGTAGATCGAAAACGAGGTGCAGGGTCTGGGTGAGCACGATACAATCGAAGGTCTCGGAGGGCAGATCCTCGCTGTTCGCCAGGTCACCCACGTAGGTTGTCAACGGGTGGCCGTCATAACGGTTCAGAACATCGCTTGTGGTGACCCGACTGCCTCCGAAACGCATCGTATAGGCGTTGTCGCCAATCTCCAGGACCCTTCCGGATATGTTCAACGAACAGGACGCGAGGAAAGTCTCGACATAGCGGCGGTCCACTGGCTTGCCGCGATCAAACCCGAACTCCGTGCTGAAGGGTACGGTACGCTCGAGGTCACCGAACCGGGTGCTCGAGCGGTGCCGACTTGAACGGCGCCTGATGCGATGCCGGAGCATCAAGGCGGTCTGCAACGGCGCTGCAAGCGCAACGGCGATCGTGCTGCTGAATTGACCGGCGAGTGAAGAACGGGATCGAAGCGCTGTACCAAGCTGTGCCAGTTGCAGGTCCGTATAATGGCACTTCCATTTTTCGACACCCTGACGGTATGCGGCCGCCCAATCAGGATTGGTCTGCGCGACGTTCCGCTGCCGGCGAAGGACCTTCAGCGCCGCGCGCAACATCATCGGATTGCTCTTCGACATATTGCTTGCGTGCCGACGGTAATCTGCGAGGCATTCCGGAGTGCAGGCTACCTTGTTCGCCCGTGATAGGCGAAGGTAGACGTCGTAGTCCTCGCAAGCCCGCAGTGACCGGTCAAATCCGCCGGCGGCTTCCAATGTCCTGCGGCGATAAAGCACTGTCGCATGCATTCCAATCAGGTTGCCTGTCAGGAACCCCGCATACGGGTCCTCGCCCGCCGACCTCAGTGGCACAGTATTCCTGACTGCACCGCCCTCGTCGATGTCGCGGTAGGCACCGTAGACGAACGCGCAATCGGGATTGTCGTAAAACAAGGCAAGATTGGTTGCGAGCGCGACCGGGCGCAGCCTGTCGTCGGCATCCAGGAAGGCAATGAATTCGCCGCGCGCTGCCGTCATCCCTGTGTTACGGGCAGAGGCCAAACCCTGGTTTTTTTGGCGGATGTAGTGGACGTCGTCATATCGACGAACAACACTTTCGGGATTGTCCGACGACCCATCGTCCACAATGATGATCTCATCCGGCTTTACGGTCTGGTTGCGGACGCTGTCGATGGCTTCGGCAAGGAACCGCGCATGATTGTAGGTCGTGATGACAACTGAAACGCTGGATGCAGCGGGGCGGGTGGTCATCTCTCACCCGCTCCGTTTCCGCAGGTCGGGTAGCCCGCAAAGGTCAACCAGCCGATCGACCGCCGACATGCTTCCTCGAAGCTGACAGCCGGCTGGTATCCGAGTTCGTGCTCGGCCTTACGCCATGGAAGTTTCGTCTGGCACTGGTGCAACAGTGCACGCTCCTCCGATACCATGACCGTTGGGGCCATAGTCGCACCGGTCGCATTGCGTCCTGCCTTGCGCCACTCGGCATAGCCTGCCTTCAGTCCGCTGCGAACAGGCCTTGGCAGGCTTCGGGCAAGCCGCCGATATCCTTCGCTTTCCTTCAGCCTTTGTTTCCAGCTCGGAGCAAATGACAAGGGCGCTGAAATCGAAATCGTGGCCAGGTCGAACCCCAGTGCCTCGGCGATCGGTCGGCAAAGATCTGCCCAACTGATCTCTTCCAGGTCTCCGATCAGATAGGTTCGCCCAGACGCCTCGGGCACTTCTATGGCAAGCTTGATCGCGTGAATGACATTGTCGACATAGGCGCTGTTGCAGATACCACGACCGCCATCCACCAAGTAGGCTGAACCGTCAATGAGCTCGTCGGCAAAACCACCCGTCCAACGGGAGCGTGGGCCAAAGACAATTCCAGGCCGCAGCACCACTACCTGCACCGCGCCCTCGCGTGACAGGTGCCCGAGTCGGCGTTCGGCATGAACCTTCGCATTGTTGTACTCGATCGTTTGATCGTCATGCAGCGCGCTCGTTTCGTCCGTCCCGGGCGGGGGCGATTGGCCATGAACGGAAGCGCTGCTGAGATAGATCAGACGAAGCACGCCGGCAGCGGCGGCTGCACGATAGACGGGCTCGATAGCATCGACGATCGTGCGGGCATCACCGGCAACTGCATGTACGACGTACTGACAGCCTGCAAAGGCCGCGGTAAGAGCCTGAAGATCACGCGCATCCGCCACCATTGCGTCAATCGCAAAGCGAGACAGACTGGCCAAAGCATCCGGCCTGCGAACGATCGGCCTGACATTCGCCCAGCCGGAAAGTTGCAGAAACTCCACTGTGCGGCAACCTATGAAGCCGTTGGCGCCAAGCACTGCAACTGTGCCGGTCATTGTCTGATCCCAGCGCAAGCGGTGATATGGAGCAATTCTTCCGAACCGAGCCAGGGCATGTCCATCAGTTTCCGTCTGGCATAGCATCCTTCGACCAGATCGAGCACATTGCGCCCAGCGCTGGCCGGCACGGAAAGGGGGGCCCCATTCCGGACCGCATCCACCAAGCCCGAAATCTGATCGCAAAATGCATCGACAAAATCGCGCGACCGGCCGTCGGCATTGGTGAAGGAAGCGAAGCCTGTCGTGCGACTTCCATTCAAGGCGACCTCCACAGTCTCGGTCTCATTGACTGTCCAGGAAATCGAGCCGCGTTCGCCCTCAAGGCGGTACAGATTCGGGCGAGCCCAATCCCGGCTCAACCTGACCGTCGCGTCGAAGCCGCTAAAACGCAGCCGGACAAGGCAGTTCGCCTCGACGCCGCCCATTGCGTCATCGGCGTAGTGAATCTCGTCGGGTTCTCCAAACCACCAGGTCAAGAGGTCAAGGCAATGCGTGCCGATATCCTGAAGCACGCCACCACCGGACTCCGAGAAGCTAAAATAGCTCATCGAAGCCACCGGCCACTGGAAGAAGCCGCCCTCAAAACAACTGACGCTTCGCAGCCGTCCGATCAATCCGCCCTCCAGCATGGCCTTTATCGAACGCGTCGCGGGGAACTGCCTTCTGACGAGCCCTGTTGCCACAAGAAGATTGTTGGCTGCCGCTGCCGCCAGGGTACGATCCGCCTCGGAGCAGTTCGTGGCCATCGGCTTTTCGCACAGAACATGCATGCCGGCTTCCAACGCCTGTATGGACTGATCAGCGTGATATCGAGGTGGCGAAGCAATGATCGCGATATCGGCGTCCATAGCCAAAAGGCCCTCGAAACTGGCCGCAACCTTGGCTGAGGGCAGTCGCCCCTGAACGAGCGCGGCCTGCTTCGCTACTGGATCGAATATCCCCGCGACTGCAACTTGGCCTCTGCTTTGAAGGCGTGAAAGCGCTTCCGCATAGTAGAGCTTTGTGACGGCGCCACATCCGGCCAAAACGAGCCGGACCGGTTCAGCTTGCTGGAGTCCTGCAGGCCGCTGCTCGGTTTCAGCCAGGATGGACAATCCTGCCTCCTTGTCTTGCAACGAGCCGCAGCATACGCCCAATTGTCTTGAGTGAGGGATCGAAGCGGAACGCTTCGCTCATCTGCGCCAGGCATCCAGCCCAATCACCGGCGCCGAGCTGTCGCCGCGCAGTTTCGAGAGCGCTTAGCGCATAGGTTCGCCGGGCCGACGCGGCGACATCGTCCGCAAGCTCGGTTGGAAGATAGCTCTTGAAAATATCGATCGCCATTCGCGTGTAGGCCATGTCCTCGGCACTTCGGATATGGCGCCCTGTGTTCGACTGGGGGTGCATCCGATAAAGTGCAAGGGCCTGCGGTTCGTACCAGACAGGAAACTGAGAAGCGATACGGACCCACATCTCCCAGTCTTCACTGCATTTCAGCCGCCGGTCGAACGCGCCGAGTTCTTCGTAGACCGCGCGCCGCACCACGATTGATGGCGTCATGATGTGCTGTTCCAGCGCCAGTCGAACCGCCGCATTCTCGAGCCGTCCGGGGCTTGACTGCATTGCAGGCGGGATCGACAGCTCCTGTCCGTGGGCATCCATGAAGATCGCCCGACAGAATGCCGCGCCCGTATTCAGGTCCGCATCGAAGCCTCGTCCGAGCAATTCGTAGAAGCCGGGGCGGACAGCGTCGTCGCCGTGCAGGAGATGTACGAGTTCGCCCTGGGCACGATCCAGGCAGGTATGGAAGTTGCCGATATGCCCTAGATTCTGCGGCTGGTGGAAAAAGCCAACGCGGTTCCTACCGATTTCATTCAAGACTCTTTGCGGATCATCGGAGGAACAGTCGTCAACCACCTCGATTTGCATCTGAGCCGGGCCGGGGTCCTGCGCCAGCACGCTTTCCAGCGTTGCGGCAAGAAAGCGGGCGCAGTTATAGGCGGGGATCATCACCGACCATTTCGGGCGAGCAGCCTCCCGTGGCAACGGCGAGATCGGATCGCGATACTCGAAGTCGCGGACCGCCGTCATCTCTGGAGCACCGAGGACTTCAGCAGGTGCAGCCCCAACCTGGCAATGTCGCGTTTGGGCACATCACGTGCGATGCCACCGCCGCGAAGGCTCCGCAGGAAGCACGATCTGGCCGATGGCAAATCGCCTTCTACCAGATACCGCATTGACCATTCATAGAAGTAGCGGGAGCAGCCGCCACGCGCAGAATTTGCCCCCTGAGTGTCCATGACCTGCGCCATGCGCCGGTAGAATCCTTCGATTGCATCCAGCTTGCGCCGGTTTGGCAGTGCCGATACGAGTCCGCCCGGATGCAGACGGTAGACACCTGCTACCTCGTCGACGAAAGCGAGATCTGCTGTCTTTGCGCAAAGCACATACAGCGGCCAGTCAGTAATCGGAAAGAAATCAGCATACCACGACGGCACGTTTCGAACGCACGCGGTTCGCATCATGCCGGCGCAAGTTGCGAAAGGATTGCCTTCCCAGATATCCCTTTGGGTCACGATGGGTTTCTGGTCCGCCCGCGTCCACCGCGTCGATGTGACCTCATCGCCATCCGCCACGACTGCATTATAGAATACTGCGGAGAGTTCCGGGTGCGCGTCGAGATGGGCCGCCTGATCTTTCAGCTTGGTCCTGGATGTCCACAGGTCGTCTCCATCGAGGACCGAGACGTAGCGCCCACGCGCCACCCGGAGTCCCCTCGCGACGACTTCGTTCGATCTCACATTACTGCCGGAATAGATCGCCGACAGCCTTTCAGGATGGTTGGAAACATATCGCTCGACAATCTCCCGGGTACCGTCGGTCGAAAAGTCTTCACTGATCAATATCTCGACACCGAAATCGGCCTCTTGCATGAGAGCGCTGTCGATTGCGGCCGCCACGTAGCGTGCGTGATTGTAAGTGACAATAAGGACGGTCACGCGAACCGTTGATTCATTCACCTTCCGCTCCGCAGTACGTGCCGATCGCCTATTTCAGATCATGCCGATCATTGCCGGCTCTAGATCGCATGGGTTGCCCTCATTTCCGCAATTCCACCATTGCCCTCAAACCAGCGCAAGGTGCGCACGAGACCCTCTTCATAGGGCACTTTGCATGACCACCCCGGCAGGATTCTTCGGCACAAGGTCAGGTCAGGACGCCGGTTGGTCGGATCCTGTGGCGCCGGCTCATCATGAACAATTGTCGTTCCGGGAATGAGGCCCGCAACATATTGCGCGATCTCAAGCACCGAAATTTCCCGGTCGTTTCCTACGTTGACTGCTCCCACATGATTGAAGTTCTCCAGCCAGAACAGCCGTTCGAGCCCATCGACAATATCGTCGACATAACCCCAGCTGCGGGTTTGGAGACCATCACCATGAACGACGATCGGCTTGCCGGACAACGCATTGGCGATAAAGTTGGAAACAGCACGCCCATCATCGGCTCGGGTGCGCGGACCGTAGACGTTAAAGATCCTGGCAACCCGCACATCGACGCCACGGACACGGTTGCTCTCGAAGAGGAGCGCCTCGGTGCAGCGCTTGCCTTCGTCGTAGGAAGAGCGCGGGCCCGTACAGTCCACTGACCCCCGATATGTCTCGGGCAGGGGGTTGACCAACGGATTTCCATAAACCTCCGAGGACGACGCAAAGCAGATTCGCCCACCCTTTTTGAGCAGCTTCAAGAGCCGCATGGCGCCAATCAGATTTGCTGAGACGGTACGCTCGGGCTCGCGCATATAGACTGGCGGCGATGCGGGCGACGCAAGATGAAAAATCTCGTCGAATTGGAAATCGGATTTGAAATGCTCCACCTCGGAGCGGACCAGCACTAGGCGTTGATCTCGGATATGATCAATGTTTTCGGCCCTGCCGGTCCATAGGCTGTCGACCACAACCAGCATGTCCAAATCGTTTCTTTTAAGAAGCCGGTCGACCAGGTGCGACCCGATGAATCCTGCTCCTCCAGCCAGCAACAGCTTCTTCATCTCATGTCTCGAGGGGACGTAGTAGGCTGTCGGAATTCGTGTGCTCGTTGGGCATTGCAAGCGTCCCTTGTTCAGGAGGCCGCGTCAAATAGGCTCCGCTTGGTCCAAGTTTCTCGTCCATTACAGCAAGATTGCTGAGCCCCACGCGGTGGTTGGCATGCTCGTCGGAATCCGCAAACTCATGAATAGAGTAGTTCCAAAAATTTCGTGCGATCTCCGAGCTGCGGTCCTGGCTTTCCGGTTGCGGAAGCGCTCGCTTCACCCTGCGCAGGAAAATGGCCGCGAATGCTGCAACGAGTTTCGCGAACTGCACAGGTGACCGCCAGAGCATCTTGGTGCAGTGCCTGGCGACCGCAGCAAATCGGCGCGTCATTAACCCAAGCTTGGCAATCTCGACATCGGTACGGAACATCGCATCCAGCAAGTCCGGCTTCACCGCCTCTGTACAGCGGGCAAGTACGCTTTCGAGCACCAACCGACGCGAGATGAGCATTCGCACGAAATCTGCCGACATATTCCCTGGCGTTCGGCGATATCCGACAAGATGCTCCTCAACGGCGCCGAAGCGGTATTTCGAGGCAACGCTTTGTTGGATGAAGAAGTCCTCGCAACCCTCTGCACCGCTCTCGCGCAGTCGCGAGGAGTAGCCACCCATTTCGAAGAGAACATCGCGCCGAAACATCGCCGAACTGCCGTTGCCGATGAAATTTTGTCCGAGATGCTGCATGAACACCCATCCATTCGGGTGCGTCCGCTTCGGCGTCATGATCACCATATCGTCGGCATCAATCGTCCGGTAAAGTGTATAGACAAGCCCTAGGTCATTGCCAGCCGCAGCGAAAACACGCAGTTGCTTTTCGAGCTTGGTCGGGTGCCAGAGGTCATCGGCGTCTATGGGCGCTATAAAGGTGCCCTTGCTAGCCCGCATCCCCGCATTCCGCGCCGACGCGACGCCACCATTCTTCTGTTGGAGCAACTTGATGCGCCTGTCGCCATCAGCCAGTCGTCGAACGATCGATGCTGTTCCATCGGTCGAACCATCGTCAACGACTATTACTTCGATATTCCTATGCGTTTGGGCAAGCACGGACGCCAAGGTACGCTCGATGAATGCTTCCGCGTTGTAGGCAGGGATGATAACCGCCACGAGCGCGTGGGCAGAGTGTTGTGAATTGCTCGGCAACTCCGCCATCCCTAGTCACGCCAGAACGAAGAGCACTGCGATCGTTCCCAGATTGGCCAGAAATGATTTGACGGACAGAGTGTCATCTAAACCCTTCTCCGCTGGTGTGCAGGCTTCCGCAAAAACCGCTGAATGTCTTTGTTTTTCAGCGTTCTTCGTCTGCTGCTATCCGCCGCAACGCTAGGCACAGAGTTGCTGGGATGGGTCGTTTACTGCACATATTAGCTGAAACTACTATTCGTGCCAAGGAGTTGAAACCGGGCGATATAGCGACGGCGGTGCGTTCTATCTCCGCGTAAGAAAGGCGGAACCAAGTCCTGGGCCGTCGTCCACTTCAAGGGCTCTGGCGCCGGCCGCGTCTGGAAGGAAGCCGGACTCGTCTCCTTAGGCCCGGTGCCAAGACACGAGGGCAGCCGCTTGCAGACTTCGTCCGAACGCCGTAGCGCGCCTCGCGAACCCGTGGTCGCCCGCTGCGCGTCAATTCGAGACCGGCGAGGGGTTCGGTATAGAACCCTGGCGCTGCTTGCTGACGATCTAACGCGGCGTACCAGGCATGCGGCAATCACGTCTTTGCCCAGACCCTGAGCGGCCACCTGAATTCTTTTGGCCCGGATCACATCTCGATAGAACACCGCTGATCTCCGCCTCTAATACAATATTTAGCTAGCTAGTTCGCGACCGCCGCTCCTGGCGGGGCCTGCAGCGTAATTGTGATGGTGTCACCCGGAGCGAGCAGGGTATCTTCAGTCGCCCCGGTCGTCTCTGCCTGTCCTTCATTGGAACGGGTTACACCTATCGTAACCCGCCGGCTCCCTTCGGCCACAAGGTCGCTGCGCAGCTGCCTCACGTAGGCGATTTGTTTGGCCAACGAAGCCATCTCAGCGCGCATTTGCGTCATCGCCGCGCTTTCGGTCTGCAAGTTAGCCAGCAGGTCAATTCGACTTTGGTCGGCAAGCTTCTCAAGGCTTCGCTGCAAATCGCCTTGGTCGCGTTCAAGTCGAGAGATCTCAGCGTTGGTTTGCAAAGCGCGGGTCGCGGACAAGAGCACTGCGCGTTGAGCATCGTTGACCCTGGTGATCTGGATCAGACCTTTTTCGAAGAGCTTCTTGAGGCGAACAAGTTCCGCCGCATCCGCTGCCGCACCCGCCTGATCTGTCTTCTGCTGCTCCTTCAGGTAGCCCATCCGTTCCGCCGCCTTGGTCGTGGCCAACTTGATTGAAGCGCGCTCCTTCTCCTGATCCCCATAGAGAGCTTCAAGATGCTTCTGCTCCTGCTGCAAAGCTTCGTCGCGACGAGGTTTTAGGCTCGGGTCACGTTCTGCGTCCGGAACCTCAATCGCCCTGGCGCCGCTCAGCTGTGCTTTTATGCGAGCAGCTTTGATTTCGCTTTCCTGATACTTGATGCGCAGAACGTCGAGGCGGCCGCCAAGGTCCGCCACTGTCAGTTCAGGGTTTTCAAGCTCACCACGACCGAGCTTATAGCCGCCGCCAGCCGCCACAGCTTGTCGAACAGTCATTCCTGGTCTGAAGGCCTGAGTCCCAGGAGAAGCAATGTCGCCGTCAATATAGACGGGTCGGTATTCCTCAATATCAATTATAATCTGATCTGGGTAGAAATTAGTCCAATTCTCAGTGCCGTCGGCGGATCGCTGCGGAAGGGACTTCGGTTTTAGAACCTCGATTACCTCCTTGCGTACGTCCTCTATTGTCTTCTGGAGAACGTTTAGGGGACCCAAGACCGGTAACACAATTATACCGCTCTGATCGATAACAGCTCGCTTTTGCATCTCGGGATAGCCTATGACAGCGAAGCCGATCACGTCGCCAGTCTGCAGACGGTACTTGTCGACATTGTGCTCCTCAGCTAGGGCAGGGCCATTCGACAGATTCGCGCATGCGAACCACAGAAATATGCACGCGGGCGCGGCGCAGCTGCCTGCCTGCCACCGCCCCGATCTATTCGACATTTGCGCTCACTCAATTCAGCCCCTTGTCGCAACCCATTCAATGGATTGAGCAGTCACGCATCGAGGAGGATATCAGCTGCTCCAACCTGTCATGAAAATATCGAGTTCACTGTGCCCTCGGTCACAGCGTGTCTGTCCGATATGCCTCACTTATCCCAGGTAAAGCTCGGTACAAAAGTCGCCCAGGCGGAAGAGTTCGACGGGATCGGCGTGACGGACCGAAGAGCTAGCGTCGTTCCCGCAGCACTATCGTTGAAGTAGTGGCGTGTAGCGGCAGGTGAGAAGGACACCTATCCCCGGAGCAGGCAGAACCATGGAGCTGGACGGCGGCTGGCAACGCAGCCCTTCGAGTCGATTGTTTTCGGCCTGCGTCGCGCATCCAATGCTCATTGGCAGGCAGTGGAGATAAACAAAGCCATATGATCGGGCCTGAAAGGGCAGAAACCGGCCATCTTGTGGTCTACCGGTCTTTCAGGCGGTTGCGAGGTCTCTTAAGGCGGCAGGAACCGAGAGACCTCCCAAGCCGCACCACCGGCCCCTCACCGCAAGCGGTGGAGAAGTCCGCACAAGATCGGCCAGTTATTTGCGATAGTAGATACGAGGTGCAACATAATCGGAGCGCTTCACTATCACATGCGAATTCTTTACTTCATCTACGGATTCGATCCCGGTGGCGCCGAGCACGGGCTGCTTACCTTGTTGCGAGCAGGATTTTTCAGCGGCCACCAGCTGAAGATTCTCGCCTGTTGCCGTGGTCGCGGGGGGGCTCTTGCCGATGAAATTGCCGCACAGATCGGAGAGCACAATTTTATCCTGACTTCGCAGAGTGAAGAGACTTCCTTGCGCAACTTCGTGGGCTCGTTCTTTGTAGTATTACGCCTCATCTGGGAGTGGCGGCCGGATATGGTTGCGTTGTCGCTCAAACAGGCCAATCTCCTGGGACGGCTTGCTGCGATGTTTGCTCCTCGGCTGCACTGCGTTTCATTCGAACACAGCGCCCGCTACCGCTACCGCTCCCGGCGCGCCGCAGGCGTTTATGGCCCTGTGCTCAAGGCGCTGTCCTGGCGCGTCGACGAAATCTGGGCTGATTGCGAAAGTACGCTGCAGGAGACGCAAGCATACTTCCTGCCGCGCAGGCGCCGGTCGCATATCGTGCCTCTGTTTTGCTCCAATGAGGCTTCCAGCTACAAGCGCGATTACGCGCTTCACACACCCTTGCGCCTTGCTGCTGCCGGACGGCTAATCCCGCTGAAGAACTTTGACCGCCTGATCGAGGCCATCCGAATGCTCCAAGACCGCAGCGTTTCTGCAAGCCTGGATCTTTACGGCGACGGGCCGGAACGGCAGGCACTTTCGCGCAAGGCGGATGAGCTCGGCGTTGGAGATCGTGTGCATTTCCATGGCTATGTCGCGCGCTGGTTCGAGCTTGCCTGTGATCATGACGTGTTCATCAACCTATCCGATACGGAAGGGTTCTGCATCGTCGTCGCCGAGGCGATGCTTGCCGGCCTTCCGGTGATCGCGACCGACGTCGGCGGGGTCCGGGATTACGGCAAGGATGGAGAGAATATGCTGAAGCTTGCTGTTCCCTCGGCGGAGATGGCGGTGACGCAAGCACTGATGTTCGCGGGCGATGAAACGCTCCGCAAGAAGATCGGAATGCAGGCACGACAGAATATGCTGCAGGCCTATTCGCAGGCCGCTTTGCGTGTCCGCGCTGAGGCGGTGTTGGGCGACGGAATGTAAGGACCGGCAAAGGACTGGCGACCAAGATAGCCGGGCCGATCGTGAATTCTGACGGCTCCGCATCTCGACCTGGCCCTTCTCCCAGCCCGATGCCAGCGCACAGGCCGACGATCACCGTCTCCACCGCCGCGGATGATGCGCGCAGACTCCGCCTAGAAGGCGAACGCCCGGTCATGCGCGTCGAACACCATTTCCTGCGTCTCGCACGGATAGGCCCGGACAGACATCATTATTCGTCATTCTCGGCTTAAAACAATGCTTACTCCACAACTAAGACTGGTAATACTGACCATAACGTTCACTGTAAAATTCGGCACTGCCGAACTTTTGATACAGCTTGATTCTTTTGATATCGACCTTGTTGAGCAGAACGCCGATACATTTATCCGCAAGGATCGGATTGTTGTTGAGGCATTCGCGCACGAATGTACGAGCGGTCACGCCCCATTCAACAACCAGAACAAGGCCGTCGAGGTGCTGGACGAAGGACCTCACGTCCGCGACTGGAGCCAACGGGGGCAGATCAACGACGACGTAATTGAACGTAGAGCCCGCCTTGATCAGAAAGTCGCCCATTTTCTCGATAGGCTGGACGGTCTTTGCGAGCTTTTGTTGGCTTTGGTTCACGCCGGGCAGGAACCTCAATGGCAATGATTGATGGGCCAGCATATCTTTCGCATTGAAATCTCCAGCCAACAAGTTGGCCAGGCCCCGTTCCCAGCCGTTGGCTAACATAGGGGACAAGCCCGGATTGTGGATGTCGGCATCGATCAGCAGCGTCCTACAACGCTGCATGGCAAGAACCGTCGCAAAATTAGCCGCGACCAGCGACTTTCCTTCTCCCGGAAGGCAGGAAACGATGCCGATCGCCTTGGTGCTCTTCGTTGGTATCTCGACATCAACAGCGACTTTCACCGTTCGCATCGCTTCAGCGAATTCCGAGCGCGGATGCTGCTCTACCCAGTTAAAAGCGGTGTTCCCCACCTCAATGAATGACCGCTCTCCGGCCTCAGGATCACGCTTGTTCCGGCGAATTGGCTTCCCGTCCAGCAACGGGATCATTCCGAGCGTGTCAAGTCCGAGCTCATCGCGCACTTGACCCCTCGTGCGGAAAAAGCGCTCCCGGTACTCCCGAATTCCGCCCACACCGGCGCCAATCATGCCGCCGAGCACGGCGCAGATCGCCAACGTAACAATGCTGTTCGGAGAACTCGGTCCGCCGGGGTATGACGCTTCCGAGATAATCCGCGCCTCAGTCAACGCCATCGAAAGGTTCTGCAGGCTCGCTTGGTACTGCTGCAGGACCTGTTCATATTGCGACTTGAGGGAAGACGCTTCAAGTTCGAGCTGGCGTAAGGTAACCAGCGTTTCCTTGGTCAGCACAGTGTCTGTTCGGAACCTGTGGACCGCGAGCTCGGCGTCGACCGATCGCTTGCGCACCGTCTCGACTTCTTCCGCCAGGGCACTGCGAGCCCGGATGATCGACTCATCTTTGGCTCCAACTTGGTCAGAGATATAAATTTCAGCATATTTATTGGTTATTTTTTGCGCCATTTCAGCGCTAGGCGACTGAAATCGGATTTGTAGAATGTAAGAATCGCCTACGCGAGCTACCGTTAAATTATCAGCCAGAATGCCAAATGCCTGCCATCGATCAGGCCCTCGCGCCGCGCTCGGTTCCACCGGCGCTCCTCTCTCTTCGGAACTGCCAATGAATGACCGCACCACCGAAGCGAACGATCTTGTGAGAGTGGTGAGCAACGAATACGGCGCTGACAGGAAAGAGCGATCGGTAGCAAGACCGAGACTGTCAACGACCTTTAGCCCGATCCGGTCGGAACGCAACAATTCGACTTGACTCAGCATCATCGGGTCAAGCTGTGTGGAGCTTCCGCTCTCTGTTAATTTCGTCACGACGGATGGCTGGTTCTTGTCGATCAGGATTCTGGCCGTCGACTCGTACAAGGGCACCTCGGCCGCCAGGTACGCCAACCCAAGCATAAGGCCTGCGAGCGCGCATGTAAGGACGAACCTCAACTGCCGTCGCGCTGCCGCCAAGAGTGTTTCGAGATCAATCGTTCCCGACAGAGGATCGCCGAATATGAAGGCAGCATCCGGGTGCCGATTTTCAACTTCGCGGAGCATAAGCCTTCAAACCCGTGGGATGAGACTGGCAGCGCATAGGAGAAACACCTTACCACACTATCTGACTTAATGTCCGCAAATTCAGTATCGACGCCGGCGGAGCACAGGGGCGCACTGCTCGGGCGGACATCAGCCCGTTCCCTCGCCAAAGGCGCGAATTCCTAACCTCTGATTGCAACAAACAAAACTCACGCGGCCCCATGCTCCCCTCCAGGTCGAGCGATCCAATTAAAAGAAGAAACTGGGTCGTATTGCCAAATGGCAACATCTGAGCAAGAGATTTCGGGCCTAGGTTGAGCCTGTCCTGCGGGAAACAGGGATGTCGATTCGAATGACTCGTCGATCAAGGTCTGCGCGCATTTGGCGCCTCGCGGAACGCCTCTCCAGTGCCCGAATAAGACAGGGTGCAGTCACATTTTGTATCGTGGTGTGGGGTGTCATCGTGCTGATCGTCCTCCTCTAGGCGGAAAGTGGTCCGCCTTATTCACCAAGTGGCTAGGCCGTTGCTCCCTTTCGGACTCATCGCGCGCGATGTGTGATTTCGGAATCTCGGATTCTTTGGAGACCGAGCGCCACACAAGCAGCATGACAGCAACAAAGTACCCAATCTGGATCAAGATCCCGCAAATTACCGTTTGGACAAACGTGGTCCAGAGCGAGCCGGTAAGCAAGTATGTACTGATGGCGAATGCCAACAGGACTATAATAAGGCCGCGCAAAAATAGCAAAAAGGACATCGCCGTCCCACTCGCAGCCGCTCGCGTGACGCGCTCCTTGGGTATCGATTTCTCAGCGCGTTAACCATCATAACATATCGGAACGGGTCAGAGCGGTAAAATATTAGGAAATGCGAATAAACGTGCCTACCGTTTTGCCAGGACGCTTTCGGCGGATTTGGCGGTGGTGGATCGCCAGGCTGCCGCATGAGATGCTCGAGCTCTCCAATCCGCTAGCATCTTTAAGGTCAAAGTTTTTTGCGCATGACGCGGTAGAACAATAGCTTGGCTGCGCGGCGCACCTGTGGCTCCATGCCTGTAGGTAGGGCGCAGAGAAAAAGGTAAACGTATACCCGCCAGGACAATGGATCGTGCAGTATCGCGCGAATGAGCAAGCGCGCTCCGCGTTTCTTTTCGCCTTGAGCCACGCAATCATTTCCGGCTTTTGCGTATAAACGCGCGTTGCGCCGCCGCGCGAGGTGCGCAAGCTCCGGCCGTCGGATGACCCATTCTCGCGTAAGGTGTTCAGCTACCGGCAGAAGCGCGTCGAGTCTGCGGGTTGTGTTTGAGCCATGACGCCGTTTATAGACGAGTGCTCCGGCCACATGTTGAAATGTCCAGCGCTCTGCTACGCGCATGCAAAACTCTGTATCCTCTCCAACCCTGACTGTCTCGTTGAACAACCCGATATCTTCAACAATCTCCCGCCGCATAACGATACTGGAAGGAACAATCGGCCCATCAAGCAGAAAATACGTCGGCAGCGTATCGCGTTGATCCGCGCGATAGCGGCCAACGGCCACGGGCACAGCATCGGAAAGATCTGGAGCGGAAAAGTCGACTAAATCACCATAGACGAGAGCTGCCTTGCAGCCATTGCCGAAGGCGGTCAATTGAAGCTCAAGCTTGTCCTCAGCCCAGAAATCATCGCCGTCGAGAAATGCAATAAAATCACCGGTAGCATGTCTGATTGCAAGATTCCTCGCCGATGAAGGCCCGATACCCGCCGTTGTCAGGATATGGATGCGCGGCTCCCGATCGACCAACGACGCAATCACTTCGGTCGAGCCGTCCGTCGAGCCATCATTGACAATGATGATCTCTTTGATGGCGCCCGAAGCGGTCTGATTGATCACGCTTTCCACTGCCTGCACAATGAAGCGTTCCTCATTGTGGCATGTCAAAATGACCGAAACACTCATCTTGTGCTTCCTGGCAAGGCGCGGCCAAGAAATCGAGAATGACTAGTGCTCGTCGGGTGGGACCTCCGCGCCCTGTTCAATACCAGGCAAAGCCCGTGCCCCGTCAATTCCGGCAGGAGCGAGACAAGGATCAGCGTGACGAAAGCTCGTGTGCCCGAGGCTTCTGTTCCAACGTAGAAAGCGCAGGGAACAAGGATCACGAGGGGCAGAAGCCGTGCCTGGGCTGCTCCGATCAATCCGTGAAAAAGTGCCGAGCTTAGAACACGGCTTAACCGAAACCATGCGGCGGCCCATATCAGAAGATAGAGGCTGAGCCCAATGATGCCATTCTCGGTGAGTATGCGTTGAAACTCGCCATGGATCCCCAGCCGCAACTCGTCAGGAAGACTGCGGAACTCAGTATCGATGATATTTTTGAATTGGTTCGTGCCCACGCCCACTAGTGGATGTTCGGAGATGAGCCGTCTGGACAGAGTGAAGGCAAACGAGCGCTGGACGTTGCTCGGCGTATCTCCAGGGGCATATTTCCCCTTTGCGGCAAGGTATTCGTACTGCCCCATGCTCAGCGGATCGAGCATGGTCTGCAATTGCTTCTGGATATAGGCGTTGTCCATCGTGGTCGATAGCACAAAAAGACCCACGAAGCCGGCGGCGATCGCCGGCACCATCGCAGCCAGCCGTCCGCGTGTCAGAAGCGCAGCGGTCAGAAAGAGATAGATCAAAAAAGCCTTACGTTCCCCAGATAGCACGAGCAGGGGGAGTAACCCTGCCCATGCTAACCAAAGGTTGCGCCGCTTGGCCCGGCTGGCGAAGAGCAGCAGCCCCGCGAGCGTAATTGGAAGGAAGGTGAACACGAGCCTTGGATCGAACAGATGTTTCCAACCGACCGGGTACCCATGAGCCACATGCCAGGCGATCGTATAGGCGAGGATCAGCACCATGCCGAAAAGCAAGATGTTCACTGTCTGGTGCGTATCGAGCCGTCTGGCCTCCTGTGCGAGGACGAACGCAAAGGCGCCCACTGCGGACATCTGCAACAGCTCGCGCAGGCCGTTCTCTATGTCCACGCTTAAGGCCGAGACCATGTGCCAGCCCAAGAAGGGCAGGAGGAGTAGAAAACCGGCTGGAAAAACCAAACCTCGCCAACGCCCCGTCGTGAGGCCAATGATGAGCGACAGCAATGTGATCAGCTCGAACGGACGCAGCAATACAAGACCCGTCTCGAGCCTGATTGGCAGGAAAAGGCTTAGTATCGCGAATGTGAGGAGATAACGCATCATAGCCCCACGCGGCGCGATATCCTTTTAACATGTTCTCTTTCCCGGAGACAGAATCTTGTTGGTATGCCGGCGGGCGGAGAAGATTTTGCGCCGTTTCATTGGTGTGTCGACGACGAAAGGGGCGGTGAGCCCATGACAGCGCAGCCCAGCGATGAAGGTCTGCGTCTTCCAATGTCCAACGGTGCCTTCGAGCGTAGGATAGAACTCATCAGGTAGTCGACGGAGAGTGATGGCGCATCGTTACGGTGCGCAGTCGATGCGGCCTAGCCGACGGTCTCGCTTTCCGGGGTCCAGGCTTCTGGCTGGTCGAGCACAGAGACTGCGCGAACATGGCAGCGAATTTTATGCCCCATATCCTGCGAGCCGAGCTCATAGCTTGTGCCGGTTTCGCCCACGATCGGAACGCCGTCACGATACCAGAGACATTCTATTTGCGACGCAACCACGTTCGGTACGACAGTCAACGCTTGGCTTGGTGAAGCCCGGCCCGACAAGGTCGGCAATGCGCTGAAACCCGGCGGGACCCTAGCCAGATCCGTTTCCGTCTGCCGGACCTTTATATAGTCAATGACCATGTCATACGTCTGCGACGGGTCCGGTTGAGCACGCCCCTTGTTTTGATCGTAGGCGAAATCCACCATGATGTATTTTTTCGCTGCGAGTTCCGGGCTCGTCGGAACGCGCGCCACTTCCCAGCCATCGATCACGAAATAACTATAATCATCCTCGATCTGGGCGTACCAAGTATGAAATTCGCCATCGTATATGTCGATTGTCGCTGGAAAGCCATTTGATGGATCGACTTGATAGCCGGCTATTTTCCGGTGCACGCCACCTGTCGCGATTTGTGGATCTGCATAACCGAGTTTGGGTTTGTGCACGTGCTGGCTTATGTTGATGTAGGCCCCATTGAGACCATCATATTCCCAAAAGTCAGTCTCAAGCCGATTGCGCGTCCTCCAGAACAGATGCTCTTTGCCATACGCCCAAAAAGCAGGAAAAAATCCGGGGCGGGGCGCTGCGATCTTTGGAAGTCTGGCACGGATCTCAAAGATTCCCTTTCCCCAACACCGCCCTTGGCCATTGTTGTTCACTGAAGAGAACGCACCTGTCCTCCAGCGGCCCTTATGTAAGAGCCGGAGCGCCAGCGTGTGGCTGGCGGCGTCGTGCACATATGAGGAAGGCGACCCCGAGATCCGCTGGGCATTGGCGTCAACGCCGACATTCGCCAAAGAGGTCGGCGCATACCAGATGCTGGCTTGGGCACCTTTGGAATCATCGACAACCGTGTTGGAATCGAAATCATCAAAAAAAACCGTTGTGTAACCGCGGATCGGTGGCGCCGCCTCTCCACGATGAGCATATCGCTCATTGCCGATGCCTGCCCAGGACTCCCACGAGACTGAGTCGAATGCGTAACGTGCCGGTTTGTTGTTCGCATCCACGGATGAAGGAGGGCGCTGGCGATAGGGATGATCGCTGGGCAGGGCGGATTGCCGGCCGACGCGCCACATGCCCCATCCCATCAGCATGTCGATCAGCGAGTCATCTAGTTCGCTTTGCCCGATGATGACGCAGTCGATCGCCACATCGGCCCTCATCGGATTGATCACATCGCCCATGAAGCTCTCCGATTTCATCCGGTTGGGTGCCAATGCATAAATCGTCTGACCGGCCGTCTTGACCCCATTCACCACGGCCTGCATCACGAATCCGCGGCGGTACCCGACCATGACATTCCAGCCGCCAAAGTCCGTCGAGCATTTCCCTTCCTCGCTCTTGATCTTGCCATCATCGACCTGTGAAGCGAACGTGCCTGTCGATGGCCTGAAGCAGACCCGCGGCTGGCGGTGCACCGAACCACCCTCGGCGCCATTGACGCACAAAACAGAAACGTTGTTCGCATCGGCGTTGGCTGCGGAATCGCACCGGGCGATCACGAGCCACCAGCGGTGAAGGTATGGGGCGTCGTTATCGGCGGGCCAAGTCAATGCCTGTTTCGTGCCCTTCTCGAAGACGACGCCACGACTATTCGGAAGCTTTGTCGGGCACAGAGAAGGCTCGGCCTGCACCGCAGCCACAGGCTTCACGCCGCCGGATTGCCACGAGGAGACCTCGCCTTCGGCCAGATCCTCCTGATACCAGGATTTCACGATCATCTCCGGGAACAGATCTGGATGCCAAAGTTGCGAGCCCTGGTCCGGACCGGCGGCGAGAGCATCCCGTCCTGGGCGACCGGAAGCCGTCAGCAGAAGGGCGGCGCATGCGCCGCGCGCCAGATCCCGGCGGGAAATGCGGCTGGTCATCGTCGTGGTGCCGGCACGGGATTCTGCCGTGGACACCCGCTGCCAACCATTGCGCTTCTTCAGACTCCGTACACTCATGATTCATCCTCGGATGGGCGGCCGGTGATGCGGCGAGAATGCAGCTACATTGAACTATGCAAATCTGACCCATTTCGCGTTCTTGGATGTCAGCGTTTGCAGGACTTCCGCACCATACTTCCCGAAGAGGAGCGACGCTCTCAGATAAAGAGTAACGACAGATAATGTGCCTATAACGAGAAGCCCGGTCGCGAGCACTAGATAGTCGGGCGATCCGGCAAGCAGCGTTTTGACCGCCGAGCCAGTGGCGAAGACCACGGCGGCAAATGCGACAGGTGGTACATGGACGAGCGCGAAATCCAGCACTGACAATCCCGTCATCCGACAACTGACCGCCGCATAAAGGAAGAAACTTGTCGCAATGGCGCCGGACACTGCAAAGGCGACCGCGTTCACGCCGTGGGGCGCCGAGAAGAATGCGGATGCAGTGACAAGGCCCATGTAAATGAATTGCATCAAGGCCGTTCGGTAACTTCGACCTGTGGCTAGCGTCACGGCTCCGCATACTTTGTAACCGACGCGGAAATAAATTACTGCAGAGAATGCAACCATAGGAGCAACGGCGCCGATCCAGTTCTGGCCGAGGACCGTCAGGACAAGCTCTTTCGCAAAACAGCATAGAAACGCGCTGGTCGGCAGGGCAAGCGCCGCCGTCAAAGCATAACCCTTAAGCTGAGCTGTGCGGAGCCTCGCCTTGTCGTGATGAACCTTTGACAGCAGGGGGAAGACCACACTCTTGTTCAGATCGCCGAAAAGATTTGCCGGCATCGCGATCAGATAAAACGCTCGCGAATATATGCCCAGTTCCGAGGTGCCGATCAAGCGCGCGACAATAACATTGTCGATATATTTGGCGATGAAGCTCGATATACCTGCCAGCGAATAGCCCAGGCTCTGGCTGCGGATATCGCGGTAGGACTGAATGTCGAAACGAGGACCCACAAGATAGTCCCTGGCAATGAAGAAATAGATGCCGGCCAAGATGAATGCCTCGGCCATGTACGCGACCACCAAGGCCCAATAGCTGAGGCCAAAATAGGCAAGCGGAATGGCTAGGCCGACATTGGAAGCAATCCAGGCGACCAGCCTCGCTATGGAGGATATTTTGAATTTCAGATGCCGTGACAAAATGGCCTCGGCGGTCAGATTGAACGCGTTCGCAATCATCATCACCGCAAGGATGCGCGAAACGAGAACCAATTCCGGCACATGAAGAAAATCGGCAATCTGCTCTGCAAACACCCATTGAAGCAAGCCGAGGATAAGAGCGATTGTCAGCGAGAAGGAAACTATGGTTCCGATATGGCGCTCTTCGATGTCCGCTCGCTGTACCAAGACCTGCGACATGCCAAGGTTGGCAATGTTACTGCCGATGGCCACGATGATCAGCGCAGCGCCAACAATACCGTACTCTCGGGGGGAAAGCAGGCGCGCGAGAACGGCCGTCACCAGGACATTCAACAAGGTTCGAGCAAGCAATGTGGTACCTGCCCACGAGAGGCCCATGGCTGCCCTTCGTGTCAGCTTCCTATGTTCAGCTATTTGGTCCAAGTTGACATGACCCAGACTGTCCAATTGGTCGGCGACGCTTCAGTGCATGCAAGCGAGCTGCAATATCGTCAGCTATTTTTGTCGCCCACGCTTCGCGGGTGAATTCACATTGCATTCGCCGTCTCGCGTTCTCGCCGAGCCGCGTCCGCAACTGTTTATTCTCGCGCAATTGAGTCAGCGCGCGGGTCCAGTCCATAACGTCGTCCGGGGAGCAAAGGAGGGCGGTTTCGTCGGCAGTAAATATCTCTCGCAAAACCGGCAAATCGCTGCACAGAATGGCTTTTCCATGCGCCATGTATTCGAATGCCTTCAAGGGCGACATCCAGTCAGCGAGGTTCGTCGTATTGTTGTCGACGCCTCGCACAACCCGCTGATAGGGCGCGAGCACCACGTCGAATGCCGCCAGGAACGACGAGATCCGGGCATGTGGCACATATCCGTGAAAGATAATATTTCTCTCGGATTTTGCCCGAGCCCGCCATTGGTCGATGTCATGCTGCGCCCCACCGACGATATGAAAGGTGGCCCAAGGGCAGGCTTGCGCAAGAGGAAGTATGACCTCCATTCCTTTTCCGGGATAGAGTTGCCCCGCATATCCGACATTGAAATTCCCGCAGAGCGGGATCGCGTCTTCCTCCGGCGTTGAAACGAGATTGCCACCGAGCGGCATGGACAGGATGCGACCTGATAGCTCGGGCCACCGGCTTTCAATGTGTTTCCTCAATGCTTCGCTGATGACAACGAGCGAAAGAAGGTTTTTCGACTTCGCCAAGTTGTCGAAGCGCCTGATGACGGCCTGGTGCTCGGTATCAATCGAGCTATGCAGTTCCAGCACTGTCGGAACACCGGCCGCAACCGTAGCCCTGGCAACGGAGATCGCCCGTGTGATCACGGCATCGCGCGCCGTCAGCCATGCAAGCAACGACACGGCACCGCCAAAGGCGAGCTTTCGGGCTGGAATATGATCGAATGGTATGTGCCACAAACCAAAACGCCGCTCTGGATCATAGGCCTTCCTGATTTCGCCCCACTTGTTGGTACCGGGTCGATCAAGGGGAATTGCAAGGACGGTTCTGCAGCCGATTGCTTGGAACGCGCTGCATGCCTTCACGACCTGTACGGCGTTTGCCGCCTGGCTCGGAATAGGCACGGGATGCGCATAGACAAGCTTCAAATTACTCATTCCTTTGGCGCCCAATCACCGTTTCCGCAGTCACTTCATCAAGCACCGTCATTGAAACCGGTTTGCCGCCTGCAGCAGCAGTCGGCGTATTCCGCTGGCGCGTGCAAAATCGAGAGGCCATGAGAGAAATGGCAGCCGCCCGCGCACCAACGACGCCGCCCGTATGAGAACGCGTTCCAGGCGGAAGGAGACCTGGCGCTGAACGGCCTGGTAGTGGAATTCGATCTCTCGCTTGTTTTTGAGCGAAAGTCCTGGATAAGGTTGCCAGGACGCCCTGGCCGCTTCGAGGTTGAACTGTGGAAAGGGCGGCAGAGTAAATTCGGTTCGCAGACGCTCCATCGACGGTTCCAGCATCGAAAGGAGCTCGGCCCTTTTATCGGGTGAGAGATATTCGTGATTGTTGTTGGGGCTTGCTATTCTCTGGTCTACTGCTGCAAAGATCCTACGTTCCAATTTGCGCTCGGAATATCGAATATGTTCATTTCTACACCGCTTATATTCTAGGAGATCTCGGCTTAGCCGCTCATTGGCACGAAGATGCGGTTTTGTGAACGAGGAGATATCCTCAATTCCGAGAACATGCCGCACGAAATCATTGATCAGATTCGGCAGAGCCGCTTCGTAAGGGCGCACCGAGCAAGCGGTGCTCCCAAAGACATCGCGCCAGATCGATAGGTAACGATGATAGTCCAGCATGTCATAAACTATGCTGAGAAAGTCGCCAACATCGCCGCTAAACAGAGCGCCCTTCTTTACATTTTGATTGTAAAGTGACTCAAGATAACAATCTGGCCTTCGTACGTAGCAAATTATGTGGCATTCCACGTGGGCAGGAATAGCGGCGTGCAGGCGCTCAATGAGACTGCGCTCTTTCGCAAGGACCTCCGCGCTCGTTTTCTGGGCGTGGAAGCATTCCAGATACCGCACCATAGCATAAAGATTTTCTGAGCTTGCGATGATTGTATCGCCTCCGTTTTGCTCTGCCTTTCTCAAAATCTCAAGAATGAAATTCCGGAGTCTCTCTTGCCCATCTACCAAAGGTGCGTTCACAAGACTATTGCAATGGAACTCGTGTGCTGGTGACGCGTAGTACATGCCATGCTCGCCCAATCCTTTTCCGTTTGCGTAAAGGAATTGCTGCAGCGCCGTGCTCCCTGTCTTATGCGTGCCGATATGGAGGATGAGCCTCATGTTACTTTTGCCGGCAGGTGAGCTGGCGCATGGCGATCTTTCTGCATAAGCGTAGCGATGAGACTCATTTGCCGTGTTGCGACGCTTTCCATGCTGAATTGCGCAGCGACAGTTCGTATGGCGCGGCGCGCCATCGCATTGCGCTCGGCTTCCGATAGGCCAAGCGCGCGAAGCAGGAGCCCGCCATACTCCACATGCGAGCGAGCCAAAAAGCCGCTGCGCTCATGCTCCACAATATCGGACGCACCGCTGACATCGGTGATGATCGGGACCACACCGCAACTCATGGCCTCGAGCAGGGCGTTTGACATGCCTTCCGACACCGAGGTGGAAAGATAGAAGTCAGCCTTCCACAGGAATGGAAAGACATCTTCGACCGCGCCGGCGAATTTGACCCTGCCGGAAAGGCCCAACCGCACCGTCTGTTCCTCGAGCGCGGCGCGACACTGGCCATCGCCTAGGACGGTGAGTTGCGCCTGTGCCTCGGCGGGAAGGGCCGCGAACGCGTCGATCATGTGCTCGAGGCATTTCTCCGGCTCGATGCGGCCAAGGCAAATGAAGCGTCGGGTGCCATCTGTGCTCGGCTGGCGGCGAGGGTTGCGGGGCAGATCAATCCCATTTGGAATCATGTGAATGCGATCCGCCTCGATGCCATGTCTCTTCAGGTCACCTGCGATTTGGCGGCTATTGGCGATGAAAGCCGTGACGTGCCGTTTGATCACGGACGACGCCCAGCGACCGACAATTTTCTTTTCGCGCACAACGTCGAGATCGAAACACCGTCCGCCGCGGCCCATTTTTGCGAGAACGGGCTTGTGCAGGAGGGCCCCTGCCACCGTCGCCGGAACGGCGTGAAGTCGGGCATGAATGATATGCACAACATCGAATTCGTCGCGACGGCGCAGCATCCAGATCGCAAGCTGGACACACCACGACAGGAACGACAGCATATGCCGCCCGCCCAAATTCGGCGCGGCGTGCAAGCGAAGGCGCTCGATGAGCACTCCGTCGATGGCGGACCGTTTCGGCGTCGAGTGTGACAATCTGGGTGCCAAAATGGTTACGCAGACGCCCCTTTCAATCAGCGCCCGAGCAAATCGCCGCGTCTGTTGCTCGGCGCCGCCATATGACTCTGGAAAATAGGTGGAGAGCACGAGCAAAATGCGTATGCTGTGAAGGGCTTCGGCTCGCGGGGTAATCATCGGATGAGCAGAGGCACCTTCTGTTACATTCATATCAATCCACCGAATTTACCGCCAACAAATCCGGCAATCTGCCCGATCTCTGTAGGGCACTTCATCGCGGAAGCGCCAGATTTCGAACAGGAGGCCTAGTCGACGCTCCCTTGCTCGCCAGATGCTGGTTGAGAGCCTGGCGGTAAATGGAGTCGATCCGCTTGCCCATGCGATTGGCGTCCCAGTTCGAAAGGTCCGTCGCTGCGGCACCTCGGGCGAGGCAAGCCAGTCTTTCGCGATCCTCCAGGAGGGCGGCCGTGGCGTCGGCCATGGCGTCCAAGTCGTCCGGGGGTGTGATCACGCTATTGGTGCCAGGACGGAGCACTTCGCGAAGACCTGGCAGATCGCAAGCGACGCAAGGCTTGCCGCCGGCGAGATATTGCATGAGCACGCGGGGCAATCCCTCCCGTATGGAACAGAGCAGGCAGAGATCCGCGAGTGCGATCAGCCGCTCGGGGTCGTCGCGATAACCGGCAAAGACCACTCGGCGTTGGATCCCCAGCCGGTTGACTTGCAATTCGGCGATCGAACGAAGCGGCCCATCGCCTGCGAGCACAAGTACCGTGTCGGGTAAGCGGGCGGCGATTTTCTTGAAAACCTCTAGAAATTCCGCGTGTCGCTTGCGTTGCTCGAATGCCGCAATCATCAAGAGCACAGGCGGGCGCGGCGCGTCCGGTGTCAAGCGCAACAACTCACGCCAATCGGCAGGCGGACTGGCGTTGCGAAAGCGATCGAGATCGAATCCGGAATAGACGACATGATGCTTGTCAGCATGTCCCACTCCCGCGCTCATGCATAAGTCACGGATGCCCTCGCTCACACTGATGAATGCACTGGTGACTGGCGCCGCCAGTTTTTCCAAGGCGAGATAGGTGAGCCGCTCGGCGACGCCGACGTTGACAAAAGGCACGATATGCACGCCATGAATGATCACTGGAACCCTCGCCGCCCATGCTGCGAAACGGCCGAGAATGCCTGCCTTGCTAGTATGCGTATGTACGATGTCGGCATTCAAGGCGCGGAATCTCCGGGTAAGCGCCAACAATGCCCTCACGTCGGAGGCAGGCGAAATGGACCGGGTCAAGTCGGGGACGTCAATGAGTTCCACCCGCGGGTCCACTTTAGCTAAAATTTCTGGGTGAACCGCCTCGCCGTGGAGCAGGAAAACATCATGTCCTCGTTGCGCGGCCCAATTGCAGGAACAGACGGTATTCTCATCAGCGCCGCCATTGATGAGACGAGTAATGACATGAGCGATACGCAGTCGATGCGCCGCGTCAATTTTGCCTTCCGCATTCCGTGATTTCAAATCGCCGCTACCGGGCTCAATCCACCCGATGGTGGCGCTGCCCCCCCGGGCGCCCCTTTTGTTTCCTGACCTCCAGCTAGCGGTGCTACTGCGTTGGAGTGACATGTCACGTCCTCAGTAAGTGCATGCCGTACGGAGACAAACCCTGACTCCTGGCGCACCCCGTCTCTCTTGGGGGCGCACCTCTCCTATCCATAAGGACAGGTTCCAAACGGCTTTCAGTTGGTCAGATTTGATTCATGTTTTAGACGTCGCAGAGACGTGTCGCTGTTACCGCGGGCACAGCCGGGAGCCTATTCGTCGTATAGTTATGCGCGAATACTTTTCTCCTTTGCCGCGCTTGTGTGAAGTCGGACCGGACTCGTTCGAAGAGGCAGTCAAGGCAACGGGATGTGCCTCGCATATGAATTCGCTTCTGGATGTGACGACAACCGAGTTGACGTGCCAAGCCTGCGTCATTGGTTCCGGACCCGCCGGAGCGCTCGTTGCCCTCCCCCTCGCCGAACGGGGGGTGGATGTGATCCTGGTAGAGGCGGGAAACCTGGATCCGACACCACTTTCATCTGCGCCCCTAGCGCAACTCGATGTCGATGGTGCGGTTGATCTGTCTTACGCCCAAGCTTTGCAGCTCGGTGGATCTTCAAATCTTTGGGCCGGTCGCGTGGCGAGAATGGACGAGGCAGATTTCGTGGAAAGGCCGGACATTGGCGCACCGGCTTGGCCATTTCCGCTGTCCGAACTTTCTCCATACTACGAGCGTGCGTTGGACATCTTGTGTATGCCTAGTTCCGAACACTACAACGAATTGCCACGCATGCCTCGTAGCTGGAAGACGTTCGCGGCGAGCGATCGGGTTGACATAAAATATCTCATGTGGTCGCGACCGGCCTTCAAAGTCGCCGAGCTCGTGACAAAATCCGACGGAAATCTCGCCAATCTACGGGTTCTGACTGACGCTCCCGTGTTCGACGTCACACCTAATGGAGATCGGCGGACTATCGAAAGCGTCACCGTCGGTCGTCGGCAAAACCACAAAAGAATCAAAGCTCAGGTGTTTGTTCTCGCCGCCGGTGGGATCGAAACCACTCGGCTCTTGCTGGGCTATGCGCGCCGTCACTGGAGGGATGAAGAGGGGGCAATCGGTCGATATTTCTCGACGCATCCCAAGGCGGACTTGGCCGTCCTACGGGCTAAACAACCGGTCAGTGCGGAGCATCCGTTGTTTCGAGAAGCTACGAGCAACGGGGTGCAGGTACGAGCGGGTATCGGGCTCTCCACGGCTACGCAAATCTCCATCGGCACATTGAACCATTGCGCGCGTCTCTACCCCATTGCCGAATACAAGGCCGAAAAGGTCTTCGAGTCTATTAAGAGCGCCGCATTCCGAGGCGCGCCGATCGTGAATCGAAGCGCCAGGTTACGACGTCTTCTGATCGCCTCGGGCAAAATGGCGTTTGACCGCCTAGGACAGGCTGCACGATTGCAGGCCAAAACACATGCCTTCGTGGTCCGATTGAACTTGGATCAGCATTCGAACGCCGAGAACAGGCTGACCCTTTCCGAGGACTGCGATCGGGAAGGGCGCCAGCTGCTCAACCTGAGATGGCGATATGATCTAGCGGATCGCAGGTCGGCTATGACCTTTCTCGAAATGTTGAATCGCTTCCTTCGTGCACATGATGTTGGCCACCTCGATTACTCTTCCCTTCGCGATTCGGATTCCTGGCCCCTCACAGCTGTTCACTCGCACTTCCTGGGTACTACGAGAATGAGCAACGATCCCCGCCAAGGAGTCGTCGACCAGAACTGCCGTGTCCACCGGTTGCACAATTTGTTTGTCGCCGGACCTTCCGTCTTTCCGCGATACGGGAATGCCAATCCGTTCCTGACGATCGCCGCTCTATCCCTTCGATTGAGCGATCATTTGAGCCGTGTGCTGGGCTGAGAGTGAGATCCGTGCGGATAATGTACTTAACCGCGACGCCTATGCCGGGACCGCAGGCGCATACCGTCAATATCGCTAAGATGTGCAGCGCGTTCTCCGCTTCAGGTGCGGATGTGACCCTCATTATCTCAGGTCGACTCCGTCGGCGCCTGCAAGGCAAATTGGCAGAACACTACGGGCTGGAGCACGGCTTCAGGGTGTGGACCATAGGGCTTCGGCAGCCCAACTCCCGTTGGGTTATCATGTTTGGAGTTCTGCTGGCGCGTATCCTTCGCATTGACCTCGTGTATACGAGAGAGCCGCGCTTCGCGCTGTGGCTTGTGCGTGCCGGATTTCCCGCCGCGCTGGAATTGCATCACGACCATCTTTCATTTGGGCCGAAGTCCAAGGCCGCATTTGCGGCGCTGACGCAATATCCACGCCTAAGGGGTTTGGTCGCCATTTCTCAAGCAATTGCCGACACGGTACTCAAGGATTTTCCCTCTCTCGCATCCAAGATCATCGTGGCTGCTGACGGCGCCGACGCAACGATATCTCCTCCCCAACCGATCGAGGCGCCGTCGCGTTCAAAGCTCTTGGTCGGATATGTCGGACACCTTTACCCCGGCAAGGGCATGGAGATTATCGCCGATTTGGCACCTCTATGTCCGTGGGCCCATTTCGACATTGTGGGTGGGCGCCGGGAAGATGTTCAGTATTGGAAGGAGCGGACAGCGACACTCCCCAATCTGACTTTGCATGGACCCCTGCCTCACGCTGCTGTTCCTGCCAAGCTTGCTGGTTTCGATGTCGTCTTGGCGCCGTACAAGCGTTCCGTAATTGTGTCCAACGGCCGCATGGATGTGGCGCCATGGATGTCTCCGCTGAAAATATTCGAGTACATGGCTTCGGAGAAAGCCATCATCGCTTCAGATTTGCCTGTCTTGCGCGAAATCCTGACCGACGGCGTTACCGCATTGCTCTGCGATCCTGATGATGTCAGATCCTGGGCGGCAGCGCTCGAGCGCCTTGCTCAGGATCCCGCAGAACGACGACGCTTGGGGCGCTCCGCGCGCGAGCTCCTGCTATCGGGCTATACTTGGAAACAGCGTGCGGAGAAGATCCTAATCGCCCTGGGTATGGTGGCAGCGCGAATACCACTGGATTGCAAATGCGCGCAAGAGATTGGACATAGTGCGCACGAGTGAATTGCCCAAGGAAGTCACTTCACCACCACCGCCTGCAGGTTTGACGGCAACATGGAGTCGATTCGGCTTCGCTCATCCAGGAATTGACGCGTCTCGTACTGTCTCACCACAAAGACGTCCAAGACCCTGATGGTATGAAACAAGAGCTCGATAAAAGGCCGGGCGAGCGGGAAAATGTCACATTGCAAGTGAATGCGCTGGATCAGAATTCCGATCGTTTCAAAGGGTTGGCTCGAGCCGCGGAGCATATCGAACCGCGTCCAATCCTTGAACAGCAGCTTGAAGCCATAGGGGGTGAAATGGAAAAAGTTGTCCGGGCATTCATGGAATGAAAACACCGCGCTCGCGGAAATGACAAGACGACCGCCAGGCTCAAGAATGCGCCTCATATCCGCGACGATGCGTTCGGGATCGGGTATGTGCTCGAGAAGGCCTGTGCAGACGATGACGGGATAGCTTTCCGAAGCGATCTTGCTCAAATCCCGGTAGTACAAATCGACATGCATGTCCGCCGGTTTGTCGGGCCGCTTCGTGACGGTGAATGCGTTGGGGAAATGGGGCTTGTAGTCGACGTCTTCGGAATGGATCACCAGCGTCCGCTCAGCGGTCGCAAATTCGCGACACAGTCGGTCCAGATTCTTGGTCGACAATTTCCTCTTGGTGAACGTGAAGCGATAGAGACGTCTGCGGACGCGTTTCCATAAAGTCGGCGCCTGCGCAGCAGGATTCTGAACCCCGGCTATATGCTCGACGTCGGACACCATCAGCTCTCCGTTGCCGCACAAAACTATAAAACATACACGAAAGAGAGGGCCATGCGGACGGCTCGCAATGGGCTGGCTCTGGTGTGGGCGCAGATAGGCCAGGCGAGCGGCGGCCAATCGCATCGAACCATGGAGAGCCCTGAGAAGATGCTATACATCAATAGACATCACGATCCGAAAGCAACAGCAAAGCGGTCGTCCAAATTATCTTAAGATCGAGCAGCACGCTCCAGGACTTTATGTACCAGAGATCATGCTCAACGCGTTTTTCCATCCGCCACAGCTCCTTCGTCTCCCCTCGGAAGCCGTTGATCTGAGCCCAGCCTGTCAAACCGGGTTTTACACGATGGCGATAAGCATAGCTCTCAATAACCTTGCTATAGGTGTCGTCATGAGCGACGGCGTGGGGTCGCGGGCCCACCAGGGACATTTCTCCCCGAAGCACATTGAATAACTGCGGCAACTCGTCGATGTTTGACCGGCGCAATATACGGCCAAGTCGGGTAACTCGCCTATCATTGCGCTGAGCTTGGCGAATTTCCTTACCGTTCTCCTGCACGGTCATCGATCGGAACTTGTAAATATTGAATGGGTTACCACAAAAACCTCGCCGCGTCTGCTGGAACAGCACTGGGCGACCGTTCTCGATCGCTATGGCACATGCGACTACCGCCATCAACGGAAACAGGAACAGCAGTAGCAGGGATGCAAGAACAACGTCGAACAACCTCTTCAGCAAGCGTTCGGCAGGTCTCAAAGGCGCGCGCTGGACTTCGAAGGCTCGCTGCCAGCCGGTGTGCAGTGGACATCCGGCCAGAATCTTATCTGTGTAGGCATCAGCGAAAAGATAGATCGGCAGCGGGAGGCGGGACATTTCCTCCAGAATTCGTTCGATCAACTTACGCTGGTCCCACGGGCAAAACAGATAAACTGCCTCATATGGACCAAAGCGGAAAGCAGCCTGCGCAGCTGCGACGCCGGCATGCACCGATTGTGCTGCGATCGTGCCATCGCGGTTCTCGATGTTCGAAACACCGCAAACCGCGATGCCTTGTTGCCTGAGCTTGCTGATTATCCCCTGTTCCATTCCAGGAACGCCAGCGTAAAACAGATAGGCTGTGCGCAAGACGAGCTTCTCAGCGGCCAGAAGCCGTTTCAGCACGCGCGCGAGAGCCACGTGGCCAGGCAGCAGGATTGGGAATCCGACAGCAAACGCCAGAGTCAAAGAGCCGCGCGAGAACGTCGACGTGGTCTTCGTGAGAAAGGCGAGCCAGAGAATTGCAAAGAAAGCGAACAACCACCCGGTGAACAGTGTTTTGATCACACGGTGATCGTCCAGGATGCCACTGACCGTATAGGCCCCTCTGGCAGCCATGAATGCGACGAGCACTAGGCCGGCGGTAACGCTTAGATAAATCGTCTCCCAAATATCTGACGGGCTCACGCCGAGGTGCCTATGATAGACCTCATTTGAGGCAAGGAGTATCGTCTCTGCAAGCAGGAAATCAGCAGTTGCAAGAAATATGCAAACTGCTCCCACAGGAAGCCGTAGCGGTTCGATGCTCCGCTTTAAGAACGCACTCGACGCTTGGGTTGGTGCATGCCGCATGGAGACAAGCCCCCGGATCCTGTTGTGTCTCTCAACGGCTTCCAGTCGGTCAAATTTGATTTAATCTCTCCCAGAAACATGCCGCTGTTACCCCGGGCACAGAGGGGCCGTTATTTTGGTGGTATGCTAATATGCTAATGTGCTAATATTTCTGGCTTAGCGCGTTTGCGCGAGAACGGCCCGGCGGAGTCGGACCGTTCTAGGGTAGTCAAGGCAATGCTTTAGGGACCGGGGCGCTTTACCCTTATCAAGGGGGCGGGAGCCATGGCATTGAATAGCGCTGAGGTTCGGGTCAAACAGCTCGATAAAATACGATTATTTCGGCTATTTGGGCAAGATATTCTTAATGAACTGGCGAAAGTGGCCGTCCTACGAAGGATTCCTAAGAATAAAATTGTCACTCACCTTGGTGATATACCAAGTTATATTTACTACATAATTCAAGGGAAAATTCGGCTTAGTGCTCCACTTTCGGACGGTCGAGAATTCATCTTTTCCGATCTCGGTCCGGGTGACACTTTCGACCTGACTAGATTGTTCATCACGCGACGCAGTAGCATGAACGCTGCTTCAGTTGTGGACAGCGACTTGATGCAAATCGAAGTAGCTTTCATGGCTAGGGTCTTCGACAAACACCCCGATCTCGCACTAAAGGTGATCCCGTATTTGTGCGAAGCAACGCACGACGCGCAAGAGCGAGTGATCCACAGTGCGGCCAGTGCTCTGTCCACTCGATTGGCGAGCACGCTCTTGCGGTTGACAGAGAGGCCGAACAGCATGGCTACCGTGGATAGAGCTGGGAGCATCCACATTTCGCAGACTGACCTTGCGGCAATGGTCCCGGCCTCTCGAGCGAAAGTGAATCGTTGCCTGAGAGAATGGGAACGGCGGCATCTGACCCAATACGACCACGGCTCGCTGACGATCCTCAATCGGGCCGCGTTAGAGTCTGTTGCTCTTGGCGAGATCGCCTTTGATCGTTCGATGATGCATATCCCACGTGCTCGGGCATCTTTATGGCAGGGGAGGCAATAAACCGAAGTGGCGCCGGTCGTTCTCGCATCCCTCGGTAGAGCCCTTTCGTCGGCGTCGTAAGTCGCCACACCGGACAAATGCGCCTTCTCACCGTATCGCTTCGGTGTGCGACGCCGAGGAGATCTGGCCGGGGTTCCGGCCGATCCTGGCGCGTCGGGCTAATTGCCGCCGAACTCATCCGCAACGCCGCGCGCCATGGGCCGGCCGCCATCCGGGTTCGATCGCCGAGGAGGCCTTCGGCTGGGTGAGTTGCAAGGTGGTCGAGAACGGAGGGTTCAGGCGTGCCGCGGAGCCACGCCGGGGTCGCAGACTAGTAGAGACGCCGGCCAAGGAGGAGGAGCGTTTGTGATCTCAGAGGAAGCAGAGCGGTGGCGCTAAGCCACCGCTCCTATTTGGATCTCAGTTCCGGCAGTCGGGGCTGAGAGGGTCGTGCTCTTCTTGGGCTCACCCCGACGCACTTGGATGACGGAACGTCGCCGGCGTTCCCGATGGACCCTGTCTGCAAGGGCCCCACCATCTCTTTTGATTCGAACGAATGGTGACCCTTCAACGCGGCTGGAGGCTCAAAGCCGTTATCCGCACGAAGGCTGCGGACAAAATTTGACTCAGCCGCCAACGAAGGTGCCGTGAGGATGAAAAATGCAGACGCGGCTACAGCGATCTTGTACATATTTAGCTCCTTTGGTGCTATTTTTGATATCATCACAAAGTTTGTGATGAGAACGATATCGGGTTGCTTTCAAACGCCAATATCCTCTTTCTGACGATGATCTTTGTTGTCGCCGCCAGATCTACCCTTAAGAGAGGCTAGATTGCTGTTCTCGCTTTTCTTTTACGCCAAGGAGGTATTTTGTATGTGAGTGAATTCACAAGTGGTCGCTAATATGCTTGGGATAGCCTTTCCGGCAAGCTTCCCGCCTTCGGGCCGAAAGGTCGGGCTGACCGCTTGTTCCCGGCCCGCAACAACCGTGCCGTGGCTGCTACGAAAGCGCCATTGCGGTAGTTCGACCGCCAGCTAAGCTAGGCATCCCACATAGGCTGTTTAGAAGCGCGCCATGCGCCGTGGGCTGCTACTTGGTGTGGTAGGCCGCATCGATCTTTTCGCCTGCCCAGGCGCTCGCGTGCCCCCGGATGCGCCGGCTATGTCAGACGATATAATTCCAAAGCTGAAATGTGCCAAGTGCGGCGGCAAGCGCGTCGGGCTGATCTACGCGACCGACACCCGGCCGAAGGCCAAACGGGCGGTGACACCTTCACATTGTGTACGAAATTAACCAATTCGAGCGCTGTGGAACGAAATTTCCAGCTTGTCGTTTGATGCCATGGCCGGAGCCTCTTAAGGCCCCCCCTTGTTCCGGCCCTACCTGTACGGCTCGCTGCTAGCCAGGCAGCGGGCCGTTTCGCGCTTGAGCACTGCCGTCAGCGGCGTTAGTCCACTTTGTCCCTTAGCGGCGTCCTGCGAAGGCGGCCGGTACTTCTCGACCAGCCTGACCACGCCGATACTGACCGCCACCAGTGGACCTCAGAGCGATCGTCCCGCCTCGTCGTCGATGCTGACCGGACGCATGCCTCGCTGCAGGATTTTCGGGAGGAGGATTAGCGCACCCTAATATTTGCAATTGACAGGCGTCCGCAGGATGGCATTTTTTACGCTTGTGACTTCCAAAGGTGGGGGTGGCAGCCACCGCCCGCGTTCCCGTCGAACAAAGAGACGGGACGCGGGCTCACTGCCCTACACAGTACCCTTCTGCCGAGCGTTCAGGAAGCCGCCACGTTTCAGCAGAGAGATGGCTGCGGCGAGGCGTCCCGGTAAGATCTGGAATCGATCAGCGATTCAACCCGTAGGAACGGAGGTCAGCTTGTCGTTGATGAAGACGCTGCAGGTTCTTGCGTCGCAGAACTGATTGATCGGGTCATGCTTTCAAGCCCGCGAGAATCCGCTTCGGTGTGAACGGGATGCGGCGGAACCTCACCCCGGTGGCGTCGAATACGGCATTCCCAAGAGCGGCTGCGGTTGGTCCCTGCGCCGCCTCACCCGTGCCGAGAAACGGTTCGCCGGGCCGATTGATCAAGATAACATCGATCGGCGGCACCTCTTCGAAGGTGATGATTGGATAACTGTAGCTCTTCCAATCCTCCGACAGCACACTCGTCTTGTCGAACCTGACCTCCTCCTTCAGCGTCCAACTCAACGATTGAATGACGCCGCCTTCGATCTGATTCGTGATGCCGTCGGGACTGATGGTCTGGCCGCTGTCGTTGGCGGCGACAACGCGGATGAGGCGTATACGACCATTCTTCCGATTGACCTCGACTTCAATCGCCACCGCTGTCATGGCGGCAAGATTCTTGTATCGCGCAAAGCCGATTCCCCGGCCTCGGCCTTCCGATTTGCGCCACTGATCCCAGCCGAATTTTTGCGCTGCCGATTTCAAGACGTCTCGCGCACGTTCATCCTTGAGGAAGCGCAGTCGGTATTCTACCGGATCGGCGCCCGCCGCGTGGGCAAGCTCATCCATAGTCGATTCGATGGCAAACACATTGGCGTAGGCCCCGAGACTACGGGTGGAAGACACGCGAAGCGGCATCTCGCTGATGAAATGCGTGACCACGCGTTGGGCCGGGAAATCATAGAGCGCTGTGGCGTTTCGATCGGCAGCGTAGTTGGGCGGACCGCCGTTCTCCGGCATTGGCATCGCAAACGGCTTTGCGAGATAGCGGGCCGAAAGCAGATTGCCAGGCTCACCATCCGGCCGCGTGCCATGCGGAGTTGACCAGAGTTCCAGATTCCAGGTGAGCACATCGCCACGATCATCCACTCCCACCCTCGTCTTGACGACCATGGCGGAGCCGTAAGGTTCCCATTTGTGTTCCTGCGGCCTGGTGTATTGCAGGCGGACAGGTTTGCCAGGCATCTCTATTGCCAGAAGTGCTGCGTCCGCGGCGGCATCATCTGCCAGGTTGTGACCGTAGCAGCCGGATCCGGGGATGTGCTGGCAGCGGACTTTCGCAGGATCGAGACCGAGCATTCGCGCAATCGCCTTTGCAGTTTCGAAAACGCTTTGGCTATGGGTCTGGATTGTTAGCATCCCATCATCGGACAGCGTGGCGATAGCCGCTGATGGACCGATCGAGCCATGCATTTGGTATGGCCGTTCGTAAGCCGCCTCGAAAACTCTTGACGGCGTGCGCGGGGCGCCCGCCGTCTCGTTCATGATTTCTTCGTCACGAGTCGGCGCGCTTAGGAGCCAGTCAAAAATTCCCTCATCGCCCGGTAGGTCGTTCTCGACGTCCCATTCAGCCCCCTTGGCCAGTGCCGATGAGGCGTCATAGGCCTGGTCCTGTCGGCTGGCGATGATCGCGAGGAAACTGCCGTTGCGCACGACCTTGAGCACGCCAGGCATCTTCTCGACTTTCGAGGTATCGACCTTCTTGAGCTTCGCCTTGTAGGTCGGGGGACGGACAACGGCGCCGTGAACCATTCCGTCCGGTCTTCGCTCCTGGATATACAGTGCTTGCCCCGTCATGATGGCCGGGATGTCGAGGCGCGGAACAGATGTGCCGACGTATTTATAGTCGGCGACGTCCTTTGGTTTGACCTTGCCGGTAGCCCTGCGCTCCAATTCTCGCCCGGTGACGAGCTCCCAATAGGTAATCTTGGCTCCGTCTTCGCTGCTGATCGTCCCGTCCTCTACTGTGAGGCTTGCAATCGGGGCTTTCAGTTTCTCAGCGGCCAGGTGCAGCAAAATGTGCCGTACCTCCGCCGCCGCCTGCTTTACGGCAGACGCGCAGTTGGGCATCGATTGTGAACCGGCGGTAACACCTTCGTTCGGCACCAGTGCGGTATCCCCCGAGATTGTTCGCAAACGCTTCAAGTCGATGTCGAGCTCATCGGCGCACACCTGCGCAACGGCCGTGACGGCCCCTTGGCCGAGTTCGACCTTGCCGATCATCAACACAACAGTTTCTTCGGCATCGATCCTGATCCAGGCACTCAGGAGGGGCGTATCCTCCAGATCGCCAGGAAGCTTCACCGCTTCGGCCGCGGCAGCGTGGCTGCGATTGCCGGCGATCCCGAAGGAAAGCGTCAAGAAGCCCGCTGCGCGAAATAAGTCTCGCCTATTGAGTCTGAATTGTTGTGCCATCGCGTCATGCCTCGTTGGCGGCACGCAAAACGGCCCGAACGACCCGGTTATGAGTTCCGCACCGGCAAAGATTGCCTTGGAGGGCAGATCGGACATCGGCGTCGGTCGGGTGGGGATTGCGCTCAAGGAGAGCGTGAGCTTCCATGATAATGCCGGCCGTGCAGTAGCCGCATTGAGCGGCCTGTTCGTCGATGAAAGCCTGTTGCAACCGGCTCGGGCGGCCATCGGTTGTGAGCCCCTCAAGGGTCGTCACCTCCAGGCCTTCCGCCGCCTTCGTCGGGGTAACGCAGGATCGGATAGCCTCTCCATCGAGCAGCACGGTACAGGATCCGCATTGCGCGCGACCGCATCCGAGCTTTGAGCCATTCACCCTGAGGTCGTTCAATAGAACATAGAGCAGGTCGGCCTCTTCAGGCGCATCGACGCTTACGTCCTTTCCATTCAGCCGAAACGAAATCAACTCAACCTCCTGCACGCAAACGACCTCAGCGTGATCGCTGAGGTGCGGTTTTTGGTCAGACCGGTATCTGGGTCAGATGGTCACGAATTCTCGACTTCTGACCGTCATCATGAGCTTTTTTCATTTTAGTGCCTTTCCTCGCCTGCACGGCCGGCCCCGGCCATGGTTTTGGTTCCAAGCACTTTCAACGCGAACTAATTCACTAACGCCAAAGGACGCGAAAAAATTCCCTGTTGCGGATAATTCCCTGCGTCGGTGCCATCGGATGCTTAATCAAATCGGCCTTGTTCGATGTAGGTCACGTTCGGCACGCTCTGCACCATGTCGCGCTCCACCGCGGCCATGGCGTCGTTGGCGGCGGTGGTCGGGCCGGCGCCATAGGCGGCCGTTCTAGATAGCCGTTCGGAACGGGCTTGAACGGCCTTTTCTGCTACTCTGGAGGAGACGTCTTTTCCAGCGGCAGCAATGGAGAGCCATGACCGGAATGCTCGCCTGATATCTGCTTTCGGCGTTTCAGGGCGTCTTGCCACAACAACGTGACAGCGCCCAACGGAGATGCATATGACGATGAGAACATTCGTTCAAGCTGCAGCCGCCGCGGCCGCGGCGACCTTGCCGGCACCCGCGATCGGCCAGGCCACCGCACCCATGATGCGTCCTATTCCGTCCTCAGGAGAACAAATCCCCGCGATCGGGCTCGGCACCTGGATCACCTTCAATGTCGGTGACGATCCGGCGCTCAGGGATGAATGCGCCGACGTGATGGGCGCATTTTTTTGAGGCGGGTGGGCGTATGATCGACTCCTCGCCCATGTACGGCTCGTCCCAGCCTGTCATCGGCTACGGCCTCGACCGGCTCGGCCGGCCGGAGACCTTGTTCTCGGCTGAGAAGGTCTGGACATCGTCCTCCGCGGGCGGGGCCGCGCAGCTGGAACGATCGCGCAGCTTCTGGGGTGTTCAGCGCTTTGACCTTGTCCAGGTCCACAATCTCGTCGCCTGGGAAGCGCATCTGCAGACGCTATTCGAGATGAAAGCGGCCGGACAAATCCGCTATGTCGGGATCACGACATCGGAAGGGCGCCGCCACGATCTGTTCGAGGAGATCATGGGCTCTCATCCTCTCGATTTTGTGCAGCTCACCTACAACATCGTGGATCGCGAGGCGGAGGAGCGGCTCCTGCCGCTGGCAGCCGAACGCGGCATTGCCGTGATCGTCAATCGGCCTTTCCGTCAGGGCGCGCTCACACGACGGCTTGACGGCGAGCAACTGCCCGGATGGGCCAAAGAGATCGGCACCGCAACCTGGGCTCAATTCATCCTGAAGTTCATTCTCTCGCATCCCGCCATTACCGTCGCCATCCCAGCTACCACCCGGGTCAATCATGTCCGCGAGAACGTGGCCGCCGCGCGCGGTGCTTTTCCCGACGCCGCCATGCGTGAACAGATGGCTGCCTACGTTCGCGATCTCTGATGTCGGAGTGGTGGACATACCGGCCTGACGATTTCCTGCTATTCTCCGCGCGCGTGTACTGGCGCATGTTCGAACTGCAGAATGAGGCGCTGTGGCCATTGCACCTTGTCACGGTCGCCGTGGGCCTGGCGATTTTTATGTTCCTGCTCCGGCAACCGAACCGTGATGGTGGATGGATTGGGCTTCTCCTCGCTGCACTCTGGATCTTCGTCGGCTGGACCTTCCTGTGGGATCGCTATGCGGCCATCAACTGGACGATCTTCTATGTCGCCCCGCTCTTCGCCTTCCAGGCGGTCGGGCTGCTGATCGCCGCCATCATGCCCGGCGGACTGGCCTTCGATCGGCGGGACATCGCCGGCTGGACCGGGCTGCTGTTCGCAGCCGCCGGCTTCGTCCTTTATCCGCTTTTCCCGCCCCTCGTTGGACGACCGTGGACAAACGCGGAAGTCTTGGGCATCGCGCCAGATCCAACAGTGATCGTGACGCTGGGATTGTTGCTTGCGGCACGCGGCAAATTGCTTCCATTGCTCCTTCCCATTCCTTCGCTTTGGTGCCTGCTCAGCGGCGTCACGCTTTGGACCATGGATGATCGGCAGGCCTGGCTGCCCCTTGTGATGGTCGCGATTGTGCTTGCGGCACTTGGGCTGCGGTCTTTGATCAGGCGACCTGCTTCCTAGGGTCCGCTCCGCCTCCATTTCGACGCCCCCGACAACATAATGTAATTGGAGCGGCGCTGCGGTCGAGCGGCGGCGGGGAGGAAGGGACGAACTATACGCATCGGTTGACCACGGGCGAAATACGTTTCTGCTCTGAACCCGGATGCTGCAGCAACGGAATGTTGCTAACGCCCTGCTGAACGCCAAGAGCGAAAGCCGACCATGCTTACTTTGTCTCAGACCCTCTCCTTTGTGGTCACGCGTTGATGATAGGAGCCTTCGTGTGGGGCCGTTTTCGATATGACCTTATCGCTGCGTTGGCTCTACTGCTCGCCCTGGCGGTCGGCGTGGTTCCGCTCGACGAAGCTTCACCGGATTCAGCGATGACATCGTCATTACTTCTGCGCGAGTTCGGGCTGTTGCCACTGGCGGAGCGCCGCGCCGCCCAGGTGCAGCAGATGTCTCAACTTTGGCTGACGTAGGCGCCGCCCTGCCGGGCTACGGAGCGCTGTCCCTCATCCTCATCGCCGCGATGACGGTTACGCCTTTCCTCAACAACGCCGCGACTGTGTGCTGGTCATGGCTCCGATCGCCGCTGGGTTTGCGACCAGCCTGCATTACAGGCCTCAAGCGTTTTTGATGGCAATAGCAATCGGCGCCGGCTGCGATTTCCTGACGCCTGTCGGCCATCAATGCAATGCTCTGGTCATAGGCCCCGGCGGATATCGCTTCTAGACTATTCGCGGCTCGGCCTGCCTCTTTCCGTCATTGTCATCATCGTCGCGGTCCCGGCCATGATGATCGTCTGGCCGCTGGCCTGATACGATCAAACGTGGACGTCCCGTGAGCGAGTTCTCGTCATCTTCCGCGACCAGATGGGTTGTTACGACAAGGATGGAGGGCTCGCCCAGAACCACGGTGTCCACGGGACCGCGCGATAGGTCCGTTCGCCCTATTGGGGGACGGAGACGGCCACCAACTTCGCTGCCCTGAGGGGTTAGGCCCGTGCTTCTCCGCAAAGAAACGATCGCCACGCCTTCCCGCACTGGGGACCAGTCCAGACGCCCTCTCGTGAGGCCCGCAGAGGCCAAATAGAAGAAAGAAAGCCCGGAGCGTGTTGCAACCGGGCTTCCTTTAGACAGGTGTCGCTTCTACTCGGAACTGACCAGCGGCTCCTACAACAGCCTATTACCTTAGCATTTCCGGTGTTGGCTTCCGACTCAGCCTAAAGACGTAAATTCTGCATTGTGCGGATGTAGGTTGACCTCTCGCCCCAGCGAAGTCCGGCAGCCCGATGGGCAACGCGTCACGCCGAGCGCAGGTGCAGCTCGGAACCCGAACTCATCGGCGACGCCAGTCGCAGGCATTCGTCTCCATCGTGGATCTCTGCCTTGCAGAGCGGGTCGATGCTGGTCATCGCCGGCGATCTTTACGGTGGCGATCAGACCTCGATGAAAACGGCGCGGTTCCTGGCGTCGCAGATGACTCGCCTGCACCAAGCCGGGATCAGGGTTTCCTTCGCGCTGACTGTTCTGACCGCCTCTGCACGCTCGGCATCCACCTTGGCTTGCCTGTCGAGGAAGAGTTCCGCGACGGCCATCACCGTCTCCGGACTGTCGCCAGGATCCGAACTTATGCCGATGCTCTCAAGCGCGCGGATCAGGTTCGCGCAGGCGTGTTCGATTTGGATGCGCCACGACGTCATGTCGCGGATATCGAAACAGCTGGAGCCGGTTCGCCGATGGCCTTCGCATCAGCGCTTACACCGAATCGGCAAAATCCATCGCCGATAACGCAACAGATTGCTGCCGGTCTGGGACGAAGACTGAAACGGAGTCGAAGTGGATCCAAACTTAGCAGTTATGCGCTTCCGACGGTTCGACTTGGTAAATCTCGATGGGGAGCCCGTCCGGATCGGCAAAGAAGGTGAATAGCGCACCAGTGTAGGGGTCGATGCGGACAGGTTCTATCGAAATGCCCTGGCTCTGCAGGTGCTCGACTGCGTGTGCAACCGACTCGACCGCGAACGCAAGGTGCCTCAGGCCGCGTGCCTCCGGTCGACTTGGGCGCGGTGGAGAGGTAGGAAAACTGAAAAGCTCAAGGCGCACTTCACCGCACTCAAGATCGCACTTCCAGGATTGCCGGTCGGCACGCCAATTCTCATCGACCACGCCGAAACCGAGTTGCTCGACGTAAAATCGCTTTGACACAAGGTAATCGCTGCAGATGATCGCGACATGATGGATGCGACAGAACATGTGCTTCCAACACTAGCTGAGGATCCGCGGCCACACCACCGGCAACGGCATCCGCCTGACGGCGGCACGGCGCACGCCGCGAGTGCGGGGCAAGGTTGCGGAAGGTGCCAAGCCAACCCCACGAGCCGCCGTAGCCGCGATGGAAAGATTCGAGCGGGGATATATCAAAGTTAAATGCGGGCGATAGGCGCCAGGTGTTAACCAACGCTCGGCGGGGGCGCTCATGCAGGAGACGCGCCCATGGAAATTCGAGACTTTCTTGGCAGGTTGTCGGTCGCGCTGCTGCGCCGCCGTGCTGCCACGTCACCGGCGCCGTCCGAAAGGCCTATCCGCAACTCGCTCGCCAACGTCCCGCTAAGGCCGCGCCAATTGCCACCACACAAACCACGGCCCCCAAGCCGACCGGCCAGCAATATGTAGCTCGATCCGCTGCAATCTCCTTTGGAGCGATCACGCAAGCATTCAACAAGGGAATTGAACAAACATGTCCACGGCCAAATCTTCTTCGATGCAAAAATTGAAACCGCTACAGAACCCCTTCCTGGTTTTGGGCGCCGCTCTATTTTTGTTGGCGCCATTCGTTGGATTGCTGTGGCGAACAAGAGAGTGGTTTGGCTGGTAAATCTATGACCAGATTCCTTCCTGTCACGATCAAATTTGTGGACGGCGGCACGATGGTGGTTTCATCGATCACCGATGCTAAAAAAGCCCTTGGCGGACGGTGGAAAAACAAGGAAGCGATAGCCTATGGGGCAGCCGTCCGGTTGGTGGACGACGCATTGAGCGGGATTTGCCGCCCGGCGGTTGCTTTCGCCACTTTCAAGGAAGCAGCCAAGGAACAAGGGCTGCTGAAACCGGAAACCCGAAGCTCTGCGCTTGTGATGCTGGACGAATTGTGGTCCCGGGGCGGAGGCTGAGCGGGTCATCCGGAATGGCTTTGAATCTTGATATCGGCGACGAGGTAACGCTGAGCGCCACCATCCTGAAATTGCTTCAGAGTGGTCGAGCGAGCGTCGAAATTCCCAGCCATGATTTTCCCTTCGCTATTGAGCCTCCAGCAAACGCCAAACCGGGAGACCGAGTTGCAGTCACGGGCCACGTCACTGGCGTCGACCTTGACAATGGCCGGGTGACAATAAAGGCCGGCGGCCTGGTCACCGTCGACATCATGTCGGTCTTAGCGTGGAAGCCATCACGCAACAGTTCGCGTTGAATAAGAAAGCGGTGCCCTTCCTGCGGTGGAACCTTGGTATCATCTAGGCTCGCGGTTCATGCTGAGATAGGTGGGATCGAATTCGGCTATTTGCACAAGCCGCTCCCAGTCCAGAATCGTTACTGTATGGTTCGCCCAGCCAATGACGCCGATGTTGCGTAGCGTGGCGATAACTCGGTTCATATGGACGACCGACAGTCCAAGCACGTCGGCCAATTCCAATTGAGACAAAGGAAGCCGGAAACTCATGCCGATCGTTCGTTTGACGCCCTGAAGTCGAATAAAGAGCTCGCACACAAGATGTGCCAAGTGAGACGTTTTTGACCGCCTTCCCATGGCCACGATCCATTCCCGGTGAATGGCCCCGTCAACAAGCGTATCCAACCACAAAAGGCGGGTCAGATGTGGCGCTTCCTCGGTGATGGCACGTAGCCGACTATGCTCGGCAACGATCACCCGGCAGGGTGACAGGGCGATGATGCCGTGGTCCATGGTCTTCAGCAGAAAGGCGTGCAGATCCACAAAATCCCCAGGCACCTGCAAGGACGTGAATTGCCGCCCGCCATCCTCTAGGACTTTGTATCGCGCAGCCAGACCGTCGAGGATCAGGGTGCTGTAGGTCGGCCGCGAGCCCTCCGAAACAATATCCTGCCCCGTGGCAAAGTCCTTTTCGACTGACATCGCACCAGCGAGTAGAGCCTTTTCATGTTCCGAGAGGGCGTCGTGCTGGCCAAGATTTAGATAAAGGGACTCTAGCATTCAAATTCCCTGCTGTGTTCGACCGCCTAGGTCAAACGTCGGAGATCGGGGGTGGTTGCAGGCAGCTGTGCGGTCCGCATTCCCCGGCATGTCCGGCAAAGGGCGTCGATCGCTACCTTTGAAGGCTAACGCTTTGGAACAATGATCCCGGGCGGGAATTGTGGATCTAACGCAGTCCCGGATGCTTGAGCCAATGGAACGCTTCTATTTCGACTTGTACAACTCGGAGGGCCCCGAGATGGATCGTGAGGGGCAGTTTTTCCCGACGCGCGATCGCGCGAGGATCGAAGCGCTCCGGATATTGCATGATGTTGCCCACGACGAGATGCCGGATGGCGATCTGATAGTGATCACTGTCAAAGTTCGGGATGAAAACCGGCAACAGATCTTCGAGGCGTCTCTCACTCTTGCCTCTGCCTGGAGTTGAGCCTTCGCCGCGTTGGCGTCTGCAAGGTTGTCCGCAGGAACATTCCAGATTGAGGCTGTTTCGGGATTGTTAGTGGATAGACACGATGGCTCACGATAAACGCCACTCCGAGGTCCTTGCCGAGTTCCTGCGACGCCAGTTTTCGAATGAGGCGGTAAGGCGCCATTTGCGCACCTGGCCCTTCTTTCGAGTTGAACCCCTTTTATCCGATCGGCTTCGAGCACTGCTCGACCGGTTGTCCCGAAAAGATCGCCGGGGCCGCTAGGCCGCCGAACAAATCTGCACCTCTGTCCGCCTTCGAACGGGCCGGCGGGGAGCGGCCCGAGCGGTTCTGACAGAGGGTTCCGCAGAACCTCGCTGGGGAACCAGATTCTCCGAGTCTGTGGCAACGAGCACCCCGAACGGTTTTCTTCATAGGGAAAATTGCCGTGATTCGAGCGCTACTGTGACTGAAGATCGTTAGTGTTCGCAGTCTCGCCTTCGAAGCTGACTTTCGTGCCCTTGTCTACCATTGATGCCAAGTCTTCGGCGTCCCAATTGGTAAGACGAATGCAGCCATGCGAAAAGGTCCTGCCGATCTTTCCGGGTTCGGGCGTGCCGTGGATGCCGTAGCTTTCGATCGAGAGGTCAATCCAGGTTGATCCAACGGGATTGTTAGGCCCGGCGGCGATGGTGAACGGTCGTTTGGCCTTCACTCCCTTGAAAGCGAACTTCGGATCGTAGTGATAGGTTGGGTTGTGCACCACGCGTTTGACCTCCGCCATACCGCTCGGCGCCGGCTTCTCCCCGCTGCCGATTGAGGCGGGGTAGACTGCAATCACTTTGCCGGAAGGAGCGAGTGCGCGCACCTGGCGGGCACTCTTGTCGACCTCAAGGCTGGCAACCGCGTCGGGAAGATCACTCCGCCCAACGTCGGGTACGACCAGGGCCGTGCCGGCCTTGCGGAAGTTGGCGCCAGGATTGAGCCTTCTCAGCAATTGCTCGCTGACATGGAAGCGCTCAGCGAGCTTCTCGACCGCGTTGCGATAGCCCAGCCTCGACAGACGCGCCATCCTCTCCATCCGCGGCGGGATACGCTTGGTGAACGGGCCACTCACATCCTTGCGTGTCAGCTCATAAGTTACCAGGGCAGGGCTGGCGGAGGTCGCCATCAGTCGGTCCCAGGTCTCCCCTTTCCTCTATGACGCAGCAAGGCCTTATCTGGTTCCCCGGGGCCGCGCGCAAGACTGCCGGGACCAATTTCGCTGCCGGTCGTGGGCCTTCTCCGCCCGACCCAACCAAGTTTGGTTGAATGCATGAACTAACGCTTGCCGTTCCCCGGCTTGCGATTATGGTTGGCGAGTTTCTGAGGCGGCAGGGGAAACGGATTTGCCTCGTCGACCAGCTCGATCGCACCTGCTCGGTCTGATCGCAGCCGCGGTGATACCCGTCTGGCTCTTCGCAGCCTATCTGCTTGGCCAATATGCCCTGCATGATCGATCCCGCTTCGAGCAGGATGCTCTGCAAACGGCCCGCCAGGTCTCGCTTGTTGTCGAGGGTGAAATCGCCAATCTGCAAACGATTCTCGACGGCCTGTCGAAATCGGCCGCTCTCGCGAATGGCGACCTGGCAGGCTTTCGTGGCGAGGCGCTCCGCGTTGTCCAGGGCACGGATCGGATCATTGTCCTGCGCGATCTTGGTCGCAATCAACTGTTGAATACAGAGATCGGTTACGGTGCGAAGCTGCCGCTGGTCGAGCCGATGTCGGCGAGGGATCGCGAGAAGCTCAAGGCTTCCGGAATTTTCGTCAGTAATGTCTTTGCCGGCAAGGACCCTCAAGACTATCGCATCTCCGTTGCCATACGGGTGCCGGTTCTGACGGGCGAAGACCTGCTTCTTTCGATCTCTGTCCCAACCGCCCGCATTCGTGATGTGATGATGCCAGCAGTGCCTGAGGGCTGGACTGTAGGCATTGGAGATCGCGATGGAACTTACGTGGCGCGTTCCAAGTCGCATGAGGAGATGACCGGTAAACCCGGATTGCCCGAATATCTGGAAAAAATCGTCGGTCGCTCCGGCAGTTTCACATCCCGCAACTTCGAGGGCACGACGCTGCTGGCAGGCTACTACAGATCCTCGTATTCCGATTGGTTCTATACCGCCAACGTGCCGCTTTCGGTGGTGCAAGCGCCGCTTTGGCGTTCGCTCGCGGCGATTTGCGGGATCGGCCTGCTCGCGCTTCTTGTGTCAATGGCCCTCGGGTACGTCGTTGGAAAGCGCTTCACTGTAGCGACCGCCGAGCTTGCTGCTCGCGCTGAGGCTCTGGGGCATGGCCGCACAGTTGAACCCTTGTCAACCTCGGTTGCCGAGTTCGCTGCTGTCGCGCAGGCGTTGGTTGACGCAGAGCGTGCCATCGCTGAGCGCCGGTATGAGTTGGAAACGGTGTTGGAGACGGTGCCGGCTGCGGTTTGGTTTACCTACGACCCGAAGGCTCTCCAAGTCATCCGCAATCGCTTCGCAGCGGAACTCATGGGTTTGCCGACGGACGGCCGTAAGTCGTTTGGCGCGCCCGACCTCGTGATCAACACCGTGGCAGTCAAGGACGGTCACACCGTGAGCCGTGAAGACCGACCGTTGAGCCGGGCAATGCGCGGAGAGCTGACCGACAACGAAGAATTCGCCTACATCCTTCCGTCCGGGATAGAGCGCTTCCTGCTTTCGAGCGCGCGGCCAATCCGCGATCCGGGCGGTAGCATCATAGGCGCCGTCCAGATCAGCCTTGACATAACCGATCGCAAGCGCGGCGAAGAGCACCGCAAATTGCTGGCCAACGAACTGAACCACCGCGTCAAGAACACGCTTGCAGTGGTCCAATCCATCGCAAGCCAAACGATCCGCAACGCCACCAGCTTGCCCGAGGCAGGTCGGACCCTGTCCAGCCGGCTTGTCTCCCTGGCAAAGGCGCACAACCTCCTCACGCAGAAGAACTGGAGCGGCGCCGATCTCAATGATCTGATCACGGCGTCAATCAACCCGCACGCGCGGATGGAGCGCTTTCAAATCAGCGGAGAGAAGGTTTGGCTTCCGCCCAACGTCGCGCTTTCATTGGCGTTGGCAATTCATGAACTCACGACAAATGCGATCAAATATGGAGCGCTGTCGAATGCGAAGGGCAGTGTTTCGATATCCTGGAAGCTCGCCAGTCAAAAACGCCATCGCCGACTGGAACTCGATTGGCGTGAAAAGAACGGCCCGACCGTCGGGCCTGTCGAGCGCAAGGGATTTGGCACCCAGCTGCTGGAGCGTGTATTCGCCTCCGATTCCGCTGGTCGAATTGTGCTGACATTCGAAAAATCAGGGCTGGTCTGCAATTTCCAGGTGAATTTGTCTGGATCGAATGAGGCTCAGGTGCCGAAAGCCTTTTCCTCCTAACTGCCTGCGGCCAGGGAGCTTCGTTGAGCCGTTAGAATTGACCACCTTCTATCCCTATGCACTGCGCACAAACGTTGACTACGTTTGGGGCAGATGGCGCTCGGCGACGCCGCCCGAACTCGTCAGAACGTGGCCCGCTCGACGGTCGCCCGGACACAGCGAACACTGCAGGTGGCTGGTGGCAACCCACGCTTGTGAACTCTGACCTGCTCGTCGAAATGCGCGAAGCATTGAGCGCAGAAGGCGAAGTCGCGATCTCCCGATCCCGCGCTGACATTTCCAGCTTTGTTGAAGCTTGATCAGCCAGACCGCATAACACCCGGCTCCTCGGCAGGTGGATCGCCGCTCGGCCGTTGCAACTCGGAACTGTCGCGCATTACGTCGGAGAAATTAACGATAGAAACCAAATAGCCTGCTTCATCATAAACCCTGATTGTCGAGCCTGATTGATCGGCGCCGGTCGGAGGGTCCACGATAGCTGCGCGGGGCGATTTCGATTGCTCTCGGGCTGGCAAGGTCTGCGCTGGCTAGCTCTTCCTCGAAAATCGTGGTTTTGCCGTCAGTGGTCTCAAAGCGGAACTTGGGCATAGAAACCTCCTGACCCACGCAATGCCCCGGTGGAAGTTTAACGCGATCAACGGCCTGTCTTGCTATGTGGGTCGGATACAGCCTTGCTCTCCGGCGAGCCGCGCTCACGAAGAAAGACTGCCATCAGGATGAGGATGGCGGTCGACAGAAACTCGCTTTGCCAGTTCTGAAAACTCTCAAACCAGAACGCACCGGAGATAGCGTGCTGTCATATGGTCTCGGGTTGTGCGCCATGCTGGAGCGCTTCTTCGGCGGCGCGGCGCGTGCTGTTCCACACATGCAGCACGAAAGTAGCGATGAAAAGCGCCAATAGCGCCAGGCCCAGCGAATGCGAATACACTGCCCTGGCCCAGCCGCCGGCACGCACCGGCCAAGGCGCATCGGTGCGGTTCTCGTCCAGAGCCGGATCGCGGTCTTGCCGGGAGGACTTGTCCGGATCCTTCGATTCGGCAGATCCGCGCTGGATCAAAAACGCGGTCAGCATGACGAAGGCCCATTTTTCCAGAAATTCACTTTCCCAATTTTCAAAGAGCGCCGAAAGGAAGGAGCCTGAACTAAGAAACATTGAAATACTGCGCTGCGCTTCGCCATGGAGGGCGCGTTCCTGATTGTCCGCAGCCCAGCCAGTCAGCGCCTGGCCAATGAGGCAGGCCAGGAAAATAGCCAGCATTGTGAGCACGAGGCCATTGTTTTTCAGAACAGATCGCATGCCGTCGCCGAGTTGAAGTCAGAGGCCGCAGTTGGCCAATGCTGGAACGGCTTTGCGTCAAACATTGTTCCTGTCTCGATCGTGATTGTCCGACCGTTCATCCGGCGCTTCCGAACCGGACCCCCTCGGTATGTGAAACCGGGCTGAAAAGAGTTTGTTGCAGTTCACCAACCGAATATTAGCAACCTCTTGACGATCGCCGACCGTGCTCCAGAATCTCTGTATGACGCGGGAACATAGGGGCATCGACATTGGCCACGAGGTGACGATAGGCGTCACCATTCTGGAACTGCTCGACAACGGCCGGGCCAGCGGGAACGTTCCGACCGACCACTTCCCCTTCTTGATCGACGCGCCGAAGAAGGCCAAGCCGTCGCACGAGTTGGATCTCACCAGACACGTCACGCGGGTCGATGACGAAGATGGCAAGGTGATCGGGAAGGTCGGCGGCGTGCTCGCGGTCGATCAGGATTCCCTGACGAAATGGAAGCGCGTCCGGCCGCTGCTTAGCGATGAGCAAAGGTAGGACCAACAATCCCGTCACGGCTGTCAAGAACACCGGCCATGCGCCGTGGGTAAAGGACCCCAAGCATTTCGAGATCTTCCGTGACTACTGGCGGTGGATCTACGAGCGCCACCGGATAGCGGCGGCGGTGGTAGCCGTGCCGCTCCTGTTCGGTATCGTTGGACTTGCCATTCGCTATGCAGCGGTGGCTTCAACGTTGGTAGAACCAGGCTTCGAACCTTATGCTCGTGCGCTCTGCCGTTGGGATTGCCACTGGTATGTCGATATTTCCGAACGTGGCTACGAGCGCTTTCCCATACCGAACCAAAGCAATGTCGGACGATGGGGGTTCTTTCCACTCTATCCGACGCTGGTAGCGGCGATCCGGTCGGTTTTCCCTTTTCCAACGATACTGGTCGCGTCGATTGCCTCGCTTGCATGCAGCTACGCCGCATGTCTGGTTGCATGGCCGCTGCTGGAGAAGAACATGCGGGCCTATGTGCTGTACTGCGCTTTTCTGCTCAGCGGCCCGTTCTCCTTCCACTTCACCACGTTCCTTTCCGAACCGCTTTTCGTGCTCCTGACCTCGTGCGTTTTTCTGGCACTCAAGCGCTCCAGCTATCTCGTCGCGGGCGTTTCATCCGCGCTCCTGTCGGCAACCAGGCTTGTCGGCGTCTTTGTTGTATTTGCGACCGTCGTTCAAATGTTCCGGCAGCATCGTGAACGAGGCGGCTCGACATTCTCCTTTCCACGCTGGGTGCTCGGTCGACCGGATCTCCTCGTTGCGATCTTTATCTCGCCTGCCGGCTTGTTCGCTTACATCCTGTTTTTGTATGTCACTGTCGGCGACGGCTTTGCGTTCCTACACGTCCAACGCGCGTTTGGACGGGTGGCTGGAAATCCGCTCCTCTTTCTATGGGACGGGCTCTCGGCGGTTCCGACGACCGGATGGCTGCCCACGGCGCCGCAATGGAGCGCGCTAGCGGCGATCGCCGGGCTGGCGCTGTCGGCTGTGCTGGTGGCTCGCAGGCAATATGGTGCGGGGCTCTTCTGCGCGATCTGCATCATCCTGCCATTGATCACGAATCTGGCCTCCATGGTCAGATACGTCATTGGGCTTGCGCCTCTGATAATGTTGGTGGCTGTCCTGTTGTCGGCGTCGAAACTGACTTGGCTCGCCGCTTTGGTTCTCTTCTTGCATGCCTGCTATTTCATGACGGCGGCATGGATTGGAGGCTACCTTGCCTTGGTCTGACGCCCTGGCCCCCTATGGACGTGCGGTCTCGTTTGGCGGCTATGCGGCTGCGACGGTTCTGGCCGTGTCCGAGATCGCCGTCCTCGCGCTGGCTCTCAATCCAAAGGTCAACGCTGACTATCGTGCCTATTACATCGATCGCACGACGACATGCCTCAACCGCGATGCCATTGGCAATTACACCCTTGGCCAGACGGTTTCCTTCCGGTCCGACGGCGCCAAACAAGCAGCCGGCATGATAGTTTGTGGCTGGTCGGGGCCGGTAGCCGACGGCACGCACTCGCTGGGCGAGACCTCGCGACTTCGTCTGCGGATACCGCCACTGCACAACGGTCTTACGGCAACGCTACAAATGGCCGCCGTCATTCGTCCGCCACAGATCACGCAACGGGTGATGATCTCGGTGTACGGCGTTCCGGTGCATAAGGTCATACTGTCGGGCAAAGAACCGACGACGGTCTCGTTCGTCATTCCGCACACGGCCTTTGGGAACGCGGAGACAGTCGAAATGGCCTTCGACTATCTCGATGGGATTCCGCCCAGCCCGGCCGCAAGCAATATCTACAAACGCTCCATCAAGTTGGTGTCGTTCAGGCTTGACGCCGGTTAGAACATTATTTTCTCGAGCGGATCATGCGGAGCGATTTGGCTGATCTGGACTCCGCTCGGCAAAAACCCATCGGTCAAGCACGAAGAAATTGATCGCGGGGACAAGTAAGCAAGTAACCAGCACGGGAATGATGAGCGGCAGGCCCAGCTTGACCGTCAGCAGCGCCGGCGCCCCGTAGGCGATTGCCAGGCCTGTTGCCGCCAGCAGGAGAAAACGCGGAGCTTCAGATTGATGCGGTCCGCCCGACACGAACGTTACGGATTTGTGAGCCAGATACGAGAACAGAGTGGCTGCGGCGTATGCAGCAAGCGAGGCCTGGATGGGCGTGAAGCCGATCCGTTCCGATTTGGTGAAAATGGCAACCAATGCAGCATACAGGATTGTGGCGGCGATGCCGACCAAGCCGAAGCGCGCCAAAAGCCTCAGGGCGCCGCCACGAACAGGCCGATGCTCAGACAAGCGCACTACACGCATATTGTGCTCCCAGCGGCAGGCGCGCCAGCGCGCGCTCGACTCTTCGGGCGAACGGCTTGGCTGACGGCAACAGCAGGAAGTGCTCGGATCGGATGTTCCTGAAGCCTGCTTCTTGAAAGAGGGATGCTGTTTGGGCTGCGCTGAGCAGGACCGCGTCCTGGTCGAATGGACACCGGAACACCGCGAGACGCGTCAGCGGATTATAGGGATTGTGCTCAATGATGCAGGCGACGCCGCCCGGGCGCACGACGCGCCGCATCTCCCGAAGGAATTCGAGCCATGAGGCGGGTGGAACATGATGGACGACGCAACTGGCGAAAGCCATATCGAACGCGCCATGGTCATATGGCAAGTTCGGCGTGTTGCAGGCCCTGTAGGAGACGTGTGGATTGTCCTGGCTGGCGCGCAGGATCGATTCTTGCGAGATATCGCAGCCATCCAGGCAGTCGAAAGCGCCTTCGAGATAGGGATGGAGCGAACCGATGCCGCAGCCGACGTCTAGCGCCCGCACACGCGAGCCGCCGTGACGAAGCTCTCGCTCGACAACAATGCGTCGCAGCACGTCGGCCTTCGCCACTAGAAAGAAGTCGTGCTTAAGGCCGGAAAACTGGATCGATCCTTGGACCGCCTCGCCATAATTCAATCTATAGCTGTCGAAGAGTTCGGACATTGGCCGAGACTCCATTCCGGGGTTTGCGAAACGATCGGCGGCTCTCACCAGGGGAGGCACGCATCGCCTCGTCAAAGCCGGTGAGGCGATCAATCACGTAAAGCGGGCGGCGTTTGACCTCGGCGTGAATGCTGCCGACATAAAGTCCGACCACGCCGGTCATGAAAAGATTGATACCGCACAGGAGCGACACGATCACCACGGTGGAGGTCCAGCCGGCAATAATGCCGGTTTCAAAGATCCAGGCGAAAATGGCGTAGGCGCCAAAGACTATGGCAAGCGTCGAAATGGACAAGCCGCCCCAGAGCGCCAGGCGCAGCGGTTGCTCTGAGAAGCTGACTATGCCGTGCACGGCAAGGTGCACCATCTTCCAGAATGGGTATTTGGTCTGCCCCAGGGTCCGCGCTGGGCGTTCGAAAGGCACCGCCGTTTGCTTGAAGCCCATCCAACCGAACATACCCCTCACGAAGCGATCTTGTTCGGGCATCTGTCTAAAAGTTTCCAGCGCTTTGCGTCCGACCAGGCGGAAATCCCCGACGTCGCGCGGGATGTCGACTGACGTCATCTTCTCGAGCAAGCGGTAGAAGAGACTTGCCGTAAATCGCTTGAACCAGGTTTCGCCCTCGCGCTTGACGCGGCGGGCATAGACAATCTCGAAACCTTCCTTCCACTTCGCCACCAAATCGAGAACCACCTCGGGTGGGTCTTGAAGGTCGGCATCCATGACGATAACGGCATCCCCCTCGGCGGCGTCCATGCCGGCTGTGATCGCGATCTGGTGCCCGAAATTGCGGGAAAGCTCGATCAGCCGGAAACGAGGCTCGTCGGCGACCACACGCCGAAGGTAGCTAACGCTGCCATCGCGGCTTCCGTCATCGACGAAAATCGCCTCGGTCTCTCCGTCTAACCGGTAGATCAGCGACCTGATCCGCTCGACCAGCCGAGGCAGCACCTGTTCTTCATTGTATATCGGCAGGACCAGCGAGTAGCGCGGCATCGACGGCGCATTCACCCCCGTCCTGATGCTTTGGACCACAGAATTTCGCATGCGGGTGAAATGAAACGGGCGCCCCAAAGTTCCATAAGTCATTCCTAAATTAGAGAAATTTTGTGTATGCGGCTCGTCGGTGTCGGAGAGGCTGCGTTGCTCGCACGTTCAAGTGGTCGACGATTTGGTGCCCGAGGCATCCATCGGTTGGCGGTTTCACCCCACGAGACCGCCTTCACGATGTTCGACTGCGTGGATGATCGCTTCATAGACGCTGCCAATCTCTTCATCGATCTCCTGAATCGGGATGCCCTCGGCGTCGGCAGCCCGCATTGCCTGGTCTGCCAAATCGGTCACGAGCCGGCCAAGGTCGTCGATTGACCCCTCCGGCATATGTTCGGAAATCCATTTGTGCAGAAAGTCAGCGCCTCGCGTGCTCATCGGCAGTGGGCCAGATCTGACGATCCCTTTCCGGCGCCAACATTAGGATGACGACAAGCCTCGTGCGTCGTCGTGGCATTTACAGCAATTGGGCCGTCAGCCGTAGCATTTCTCCTTTTCAGCCCAAGACCTTCGGGTGCCGAACGTGGAGTAGCTTCAAGGGTTCCGTGGCTGGCCCTCAGTCGCATCCAATTGCGGACTTAGGTCTCATTTCGGCATCCACCCTGGCCGGCCCATAACATCTTGATCCGCCCGTGAGAGGAGGGCGAGACAGTTCCTCCCAAATGTGATTCTGCGGCGGGAGGGAAGACGCGTTACGCTGTGTGGTCAACGAAGAGGAGATGACGAATGAAAACGTTCCTCTCAATAGCCGCCGCACTGGGTCTCACCATATCCGCCGCTTCCGCAGAGTGCCCCGGGCATTCGAAGGTGTAGGCGTCGGTCGACACACAGACGACCGCGAGCGTCGAAAAGGCCGACACGTCGAGTTCGACAGATAATACAGATATTAAGGAAGAAGTGCCGCCGAAAGCCGAATAGCGGCAACGCCTGCAACAGAGGCCACGCGGCCGTCGGGCAGTTCCCGGTGTTGGAATAAGCCCGAAAATGCAGCTGCCAGGTAGGACTCTGCCCACCCGTTGGCCGCACCTTGGCAGCGCACCAATGGTGGCCCCGCTTTCGCAAGCCTCGCGCCCGTGGATGACGGCAGGCTGGCTTGAAGTCTGCCCCAAGATTCTCCTAGTTAAAGTCTTGGCGCAACCACTCGGTGGCGGGCGCGTTTGTGCACAATGGCTGCATCGATTGGAGGGAGGGGTTCGCCAACGGTTCCAGGGACAAGCGCTGACATCGCGAAACGCACCGAGGTGCGTTGGCTCGCGGCGTGCTCATCCTTGGAAGTGTGTTCCAGTTGCGCAGGCGTCCAGTCGGCGCTCGATCCGGCCGGTGAGGAAGCGCACCAGATCGCTCAACTGTTCTGGCTCATGGCTACTGTCGGCGGTTTTATCTGGCTGGCGGTCGTCGCCCTTCTCGTCCACGCGACGCGCGCCGCGAAGCGGCTACAAGGTGATCTTCGTGCCGTTTGCGGATGGCAAGCCGTCGGGGCCGCCACAAGACGTGCTCACCGGGTTTCTGAGCAAGGACGACAAGGCCCTCGGCCGTCCGGTCGGCGTCGCCCTCGACCGAACTGGCGCGTTGCTGATCGCCGATGATGTGGGGAACAAGATTTGGCGGGTGGTCCCGGCGACAGACTAGGCCGGCGCATCCCCGCGGGGCGCCCGGAAGGAATTGGGCTCATGGATCGAAACGACGGCGGGGCCGAACGGATCGTCACCGTTTTCGGCGGAACAGGATTTCTCGGCCGCAGGCTCGTGCAAAGTCTCCTGGAGAAGGCGTTTCGGGTGCGCGCGGTATCCCGCCATCCACATCGCGCGAAACCTAAGGCGGCCGCGACCGCGCCCAACATGCCCGAACCGATCGAAGCCGATATATTGGACGCTTCTTCCATCGGATCGGCCGTCACCGGATCATATGCCGTCGTGAATGCGACCAGCCTCTATGTCGAACATGGAGATGTGACGTTCGAACGCGTCCACGTTAAGGCAGCCGCAGACCTCGCCGGTGCGGCGCGCGCAGCTGAAGTCGAAAAGTTCGTCCAGATTTCAGGGATCGGCTCCGATCTGCGGTCGGACTCGACATACATAAGGGCACGGGGGCAAGGGGAAGGGGCGGTAAGGAATGCTTTTCCCGGGGCGCTCGTCGTCCGGTCGGCCGTCATGGTCGGGCCCGACGATGTCTTCCTGACGACGCTGATGCGGCTGGTCCGGCTCCTACCGATCTATCCGCTGTTCGGCGATGGCGCGACACGGCTTCAGCCCGTCTATGTCGGGGACGTCGCCGAAGCGATAAGCCGGCTGATCGAGAGAAGCAACGAAGAGCCATCGACCTTCGAGTTCGGCAGCCCCGCGTCCTGAGTTACAAGGAACTGGTCTGGGAAATCGGCCGAAGACTGGGCACGCGCCCGATGCTGGTGCCGATGCCATTTGCGGTGTGGAATTCCATCGCAGCCATGGCTGAGTTCGTTCCGGGCGCCCGATCCAGCGCAACCAGGTCGATCTCATGCGCGTCGACAACGTGGCGGCGATCGACCTGCCAGGTTTGAGGGAAGTCGGAATCAAGCCGCGCGACATTCAGGAGGTAATCGGCATGATCGAGCACTCTGGCGACTAACCCCCCCTCGTTTGCAACTACTGTGCTCTGCGGCCGTAGGCCCGGGAACGTTGGCTCTGCAGGAATTTCCGGCGGCGTGATCGGTGGGATCTCCGGAGGTCCTCTTCCCGGCTCGGGAACGGGATTAGGCGAAGGGGGGAGGCACGCCCGGCGGCTCGTCGGGCGGGGTTTCCGGA